>JASSUC010000063.1:0-8351 GCA_031963245.1 Mycoavidus cysteinexigens | reverse complement strand
CTTTAACTGAATAATGGCTCGCTTTCTCAATCTGCTGCGCAGCGTTTAGTTTGATTTTATTGTCAGCGTACAAACCCACAGCGCGCATGCCGATGATATTTGAGCCGGTGGCGCTAAGATCATGCCCGGCCTCCATCCTGACGGTATCGCCTGAGAAGGTACTGCTCAATGCTTGTTTTTTATACAGTTTGTTTTGCGTTAATTCACTCGAAGAAGAGAAGAAATTGCTCGATTCAGAATAGTGAGATTCGGCAAAATCGAGTTCTTCATGGGCTGCCACCACGTTAATATCCCGATCAGCTCTGACGGAAAGTGCTTCTCCGACATTCACATGAGCGCCAACCGCATGAATATCTCGACCTGCCTTGAGTTCAAGTGCTCCACCTGTTTGAATGAGAGAGCCTACTTCTGTTTTTCTGCTTATGCTTAACCCATTACGCGGGTCCCATGTCAACTGGTGCTGAGTGCCTACCGTGGCTATGCCTAACGTTAGGTCACCTCTGGCTTCTAAGCTAGTATTTTCATCTACCTTGATTTGAGTTGCCGTTAGATGAATGTCCGATTCGGCATACGCTTCCAGTTGCTCGGCTCGAATTTCGGTGATGCCATCTAGAGATGTCTGGCTACCACTAGCTGCATGGGTCGTATGGGTTTGACTCTGGAGGTGGATATCATGGCCGGCTTTTAGGATGATTTTTTTGACCGCAATCAACTGGCCAGCACGGCCATCGATGTTATGGCTCGCCTGCATCGATAGGGTATCCAAGCTGACGATTGCGCCGCGCTGGTTATCAATATTGCGTGCAGTGAGATCCATCTTGCCGCGGCTGATCATCGTACCGGCATTTTTTAGGGGATGATCGCTATGCAGTTCAATGGTGTTGGCTGAAATGAGCGAGCCGCCCAGCGGAACTGAACTAGCATCTCTGTTAGCCAGATAGAGTTTGGGCATCAGGACCGTGTGTTCTGAGCCATCGGGTAATTTAACGCTTTGATTCACCATCCAGACTGGACTCGAGGTTAAAGCGGCAATTTGATGCGGCGTGGGCTCTATACCTAGTGTCAGATTATGCTGCTTGGCCCAATTTGCGCCTCGATGCATTAAAGCTTTGAATTCAGTAATTGGGTTTCGATAGCCGGATAGATAGTAGTGACCCGTCAAGCCGATAATCTGATCACGAATCAGTTGCTGTTCATAAAAGCCATCTCCTAGGCGCTTGGGTACGCGTTGCGGGTCGAGATTGAGTAAATTCAGCAAGAAATTGCTAGAAACGGTATCACTGCTGCGCGTAAAACGGGAATCAGTTTGAATCAGATAGGGTTGATTAGGATCGGGTTGAAAGTGCTGCAAGCCACTATTTAAGAAAGGGCTGCTGTTTGTTAGGGCCGAGGTGTTCAGCACTAACGCTGTAGAGGGCACTTGATGGTCAACCGCGGTGTGCTGTTGAAAGACGGCTACATTCAGATTGTAGTGTTCTACCACCGGAGCTGGCTCGTAGGGCACGTGTTTGCTCCAATTGCGATCAAAACGCCGCTTGAATCCACCACGCCATTCTCTGTCTGACCATTGCGATGTTCCCTGATCGGTCGTGACACGCTGACCATTGGCATCAACATTATTAACCTGAGCCGCTCCACCCTCTAGGTCACTAAGCGCTCCCCCTGCAATAATCCGGCTTTTATCATTAAAAACCACGCCCGATAAGCGGATCGCGCCACCCGCTTGAATTTTACCGGGTTCGCTGTGCGTGACCACGGTGGTTGACACACGACGGGTAAAGTTATATTTAGTGAAGCAAAAAATTTCTACATTGGAGTTGTGCACACGGTAAAGGCCCCCTACGTCATCATTCCATCCGATTTGAGATCCATCATAGCGTTGGTTGGTATGGTGATCTTGACATTCGTGTATATCTCGCTGTTCGATAACCTGTTCTTTGGTCTTGAACTTCTCGTTTGAATTGAACAGCGTTTTTGCATTGATCACAAGATCGCCTAGCGCATCTATCGTTGATCCAAAATTGAAAACATGCTCACTAATGCCTTTTACTTTGAGTTGAGTATCAAGCTGACCGCCAATAGCCAGATCACCGCCGCTATAGAGCACACTCTGTTCGAAATTGTTGACACACTTAGCACCAATCTCGAGGCTGTTTTGTGCGAAGATCACGGCATTCTTATTGATCAAGCCATCCTGCGCGCTTATTGAAATCGTATTGCCAGTAATCAAATACTCGGGGGGTTTAAACGAATTCGGCTGCAGAGCCTCTTGTATCATCCTGAATATGTCATTATTTAATTTAGCCAATGCACTAAATAGAGCCATTTCAGGCCCTTCAGCCATTTCAGGCCCTTCAGCCATTTCAGGCTCTTCAGGCTTTTGACTTATACCATTGCTTATCCCTCCAGCCTCGATCCAGACGTGATCCCTACCATGCAAAGTGCCTTGATTGTCCAAAAGGAGGGCAGCTTTTATTTTGAGCGATTGGTTCGAAAAAAATGTCCCCCATTCATCATTTGATATTTGAGGAGCGGTGACGGTAACAGAGCCTTTACCACTGATTGAACCTGCCCCTTTTACTCCTTCGGCATTGCCGTTCATCATTGAGGCGCGAGCCACAATTTCAATCTGTCCTGTGTCATTATGAAGCAGTCGACCCGACGTATTGTCAATTGTGTCTGCCTGCAGATCCATTACGCTTTGATCCCCGTTAACTTCTATATGACCACGTGTATTGTTGAGTGTTTGACTCCTTAGAATAAAATCTGAACTCGTTGTCATTTGCCCATTTTGGTTGTCCAAATGATCGGCTTGAATTGAGAGCTTTTTTCTTGACTCAATCGTAGAAGACGTGGTGTTGGTTAGTTTCTGTGCTGAACTGTCTACTTTGCGCTGGGTATTTAGGGAACCCCCTATCGTGAGTTCGCCATCGCTGTGCATTAACCCATGCTCTTGATTGAGTAGAGTCTGAGCGCCAATCGTAAGCTGACGGCGTGCCATGATCACTCCAGCTTGATGTTCCTCTGTATCTTCTACACCATCATTGATTAAGCTATGTGCACTGATGGTGACAGCGCTACCTTGAATCACACCTTGGTTTTTGAGTTGCTCTTGAGTATTCAATGTCAGAATTCGCCCGTCAACCAATGCGCCTGCTTGATTCTCCAGTTCTTTTCCTAACAACGAGAGATCACGTTGAGCACGGAGTGTGCCGGCATTGTCTAAGCGATCAACTTCAAGTGTGACATCACCGCTTGATTGAATCTGATGACTCGAGTTATATAAGAGGGCCGCTTTAATTCTTAGGTGTTCATGAGCGTGTACTTTGGCGTTCTTTGTGAATTTCAGCCACCCCGCGCTGACCTGGTTTAATTTGGACAGATTTTGCCCACTCTGGATGCTCGCTGCTGGCTGAGTGGCAATCACCGGGACGCCTAACTTCGTATAATTGACTTGATGCTTGCCAGTGCTAATGTTGATTGTATTCGCCTGCAACTCTCCATCTATTTTGACGGAATAGGCGATGAGGTCAATTTGATCAAACTGTTTAAGCTTTGCGACACTGTTGATAGTAATTTGCCCTTTTTTGCTCACGAGAAATGCATCAAGTTTGCCGTCGCTACCTACCATAGGCTCACCCGCCGCAAATATGATGCGGCTGGTATTGAGGAAATTGCATCCCCATAAATGAATGCCATTGGTATTGGAAAAGGCTAGTTGGGCTCCTTGTCCTGCGATTTTTACAATACCCTCGAACTTGGAGGGTTTGTAACCTATGGCTTTATGCAAGATCATCCGCGCAGCCGGGCCATTCTCTATGACTGTGCCTGAAGAAGTAACTTCGAACTCTTGATACGAGATGCCCGCTGAATTGGGCAGGGCAATATCGAGAGTGGGGGGATGCGTCGCCGTATGAGCATCCGTTGTGGTTTGCCTCTGCTCATTGGATGAAGAGGTAGAGGCTGTTGGAACCTGTTGAGCTGATGCATTAACTACTTTCAACATCATTAATACCCCCACTCAGAACTGGCAAACCCTTTTGAATGCTGCTCTGAGTCAGTCATTTAACCCAATACGAGCAATGCTCGCGGCGGAACATCAAAGGCCATGAATACAGCCTAAATAGAGCAAGCGTTTAGTTAACTCAGCATCCACTGACTAAAGCGTTCGGTAACAAAATGTTGATTTTTCGTCCAATACAAGGCATCGCTAAATAAGCCTTTCTTGAAATTGTCTGGATAAGTGGAAAGAAATTTGAAATATTCTGGATCAATATAGTCAAAGGCTTTAGACTGGCTTGGCGCGACTCCGTACTTTGCAAGCTGTGCCTGCCGCTCTGGATGGGTAGCAAATTTAATAAATTCTCGGCATGCATCTGCGTTAGGCGTACCCTTTAAAATCGCCCAGTTATCACATCCGCGGATATGCTGATCCCAAGAAAATGCAACAGGTGCCTTGGCATCAAGGGCAAAGAGTACATTGACCACAAAAGCCGACATTAAGTCTACTTCACCTGTCGTCAATAGATTTCCTGCATCGGGCGCATTCTGCCACCAAACAGGAACATGCTGTTTAATTCTGTCAAGGCTACGAAACGCTCGGTTAAGATCGCAAGGGTAGACCTCGCTTGGAAGTGCGCCATCCGCTAATAACGCTTCTTCTATCGTATCAAATGGAACTTTACGCAAAGCGCGGCGGCCTGGAAAATTCTCTACATCCCAAAAATCCTTCCACGTTTTCGGCGCTTTGAGTCCTTTCTTTTCAAAAGCATCGGTCCGATACGCAAGCACTAAAGCATATACGTCCATGCCAACGCCGTAAGGCGTGACAAAGGGCGGCATAATGGTTGATATGATCGGATCCTTCTCCAGTTTATGAGGTTCGAGGTAATCCTTGCCCAAAAAATGAACGGCCCGATGACTAAGGCACGACATATTCCACATGTAATTTTTATTTTCAACCATGGTTTTAATTTCTGTGGTTGGCTCTACTTTGGATGAAACGCCGATTACTTCAATACCAGATTCTTTGTAAAATGGCTTGAATAGGTGTTCTGTGTAATATTGCTGAATATTACCGCCCGCAGTGCGAATGACTATTTTTTGATTAGAACCATTTTTTTCCATTTTTTTAGTAGCTCCTCTAGAAGGAGTAATAACAAAAGGCGAAGATATAATTGTTGCGCTTAAAACAGCCATTTTTTTAACTATTGCTCGACGTTTCTCGTTAGGCTGGTTCTGGTTATGCATGTGAAGCTCCTAATGGCATCTGACTATCGCTAGCGTATGATTTATGCTGCCCGAATATAGGTAATCTTGCAGCAAGCAATCTAAGTAATTGATTAGTTGATGACGACAATCGTTTGCCTCGCCTGACAATGATATTCAACTCGGCGGAGTTAAAAACGGGGTGCTCAATTTCCAGCGCCACCAGTTTTTCCGTTTTAATTTCCTCATACGCTGAAAATTCCGACATAAATACCGCGGCGGAACCTGTGCAAGCAAAATCTTTCCGGGCTAATGTTGAATTACTGACGAATATGGGAGAAGGCAGTTCAATTTTTTCTGAAAGCGCTGCTGCTTTTATTGCTGCTGAAAAAATATCTGGGGCAGCAGCTAATGAGAATGGATAACTTACTGCTTCTGAAAATGTGACCTTGTGTTTGCCAGATAGTAGATGACTCTTATTAACCAATAGCCTTACCGGTAAAGGCTCGCTTGCATAATAAAGAACGTCAGGAAAATTAGGGCAACAATGCACTATTCCTATATGCACAATTTCTTCAGTAATTAAATTGGCAATCTTATTCGACTCAAAAATTTCTTCAATCTGAAGATGGACATGAGGATATTGAAGGTGAAAATTATTAAATGTACTCATGAATAGAGCAATAAAGGTAGTAGGCATAGCAAGACGAATCCTGCCTCGTTGCTCAAGTTCTTGTAATCCTGTTTTTAAAGTTTCTTCTAATTTATATTGACCGCGGTAATATTCCATTAATAATTCGCCTGCCTCCGTTGACACCATTCCTCTAGGGCGGCGCTCGAACAGTTTTGCGCCCATTTCCTGCTCTAGTAACTGAATGTGTCGTGTAATAACCGAGGAGTGCGTATTCAAATAATCTGCGGCCCTTTGGATTTTTCCATGGGTATAAACCGTGTGAAAATAATTTAATCGCTTCTGGTTGATAAACATCGCCTCCAATCCTTAAAGCACACTTAAGGAAACTATAGGATCAACTTCAGCAGGCTGCGTTGCTTATTCGTTGTTTTATTGGTGCTTTATTAGCAATGGATAGCTTTCTTATGAAGAAACGGTAATCAATAACTGGTTAAATATACAGTAGTGTAGCGGTAACCACTCGATAGCACATTCCTAGAACATTTCACGAACTTAAATTATCCATAACGTACGGATAAACATAATCCTTACTCTTTACAAAATCATCAATAATAAAGATGGTTATTGTTATTGCTGCCGATATTCTCTGACAACCATACTAGTCTCGACATCATTGCATTGGAAATAGATGCGTTTTCGATGGAGCGCAAAAAATAAACTAGTTAAGGAGATGTAAGCAAATGAATACTTCATCCGCTGATAGCCGTGTTTTGGCACATAAAAAGTGGCGAAATTTTCGACGGCAGCATAAAACGGGTATGTTTCATCTCGCATTTATGTGCACTCGATTGCAAAAGCTGATGCACAGGCGCATCGGCATTATTCCGCTACCGGCCTATTTCGTTATCCTTGCCTGTTTAGGAACCCTTGTAGCTTTAGGAAAGGTTTCCGGCGACATATCCATCATGATTGCGCTACTTGCCGCATGTGGCTGTACCTGTGCCGAAATAGGGGCGCGGATTCCAGGATTGAGGCAAATAGGCGGGCCGGTTATCGTGAGCATCTTCCTTCCCGCCTATCTAGTGCATTACCAACTGTTACCGGCTGAATTAGTCGAGTCCATTAGCCATTTTTGGCACACCACCAAGTTTGTGTATCTCTTTACGGCCTGTGTGATTGTTGGCAGCATCCTGAGCATGGACCGCCAAGCCCTTATTGCTGGCATCGTTAAGATTTTTATCCCCCTTGGCGCGGGTTCTGTTATCGCGGCGATAGTGGGAACCCTAACCGGTATGGCCTTCGGATTAAGCGCGCACCATACCTTCTTTTTTATCGTTATCCCCATTATGGCGGGCGGCATTGGTGAAGGCGCTATTCCTCTTACCCTTGCTTATGGCGAGATTTTGAATATTCCACAAGAACAAATATTTGCCCAAGTTGTACCAGCTATCATGCTGGGGAATTTGATAGCAATTATCTGCGCAAGCCTGCTTCATCAATTCGGTAAGCGTTATGCGCGATATAACGGGCAAGGGCGTTTATACGACATCCAAGATGACGTGCTCGTAAAGCCTGCTAATACTTCATCAGCCAAAGTTGAACACATTGCAGCCGCGGGGATGGCGGCCATTGCTTTCTATATCGTAGGCATCGTCGCCCATAAGCTGATTGGCTTACCCGCTCCCGTCGCTATGCTATTTCTGGTTGTGCTTGTCAAACTTATTTATGCGATCTCACCCACATTAGAAAATGGCGCTCGCACTGTTTATAGTTTCTTCTCTCAAGCGGTGACATATCCGTTGTTATTTGCCATTGGGATAACGACCACTTCTTGGGCTGATTTAATGGCGGCTTTCCACTTAGCCAACCTCGTTACAATCGTAGTAACGGTCTTTACGCTGACTACAGTGGGTTTTTTTGTGGGGAAATGGATCGGTTTATATCCCATTGAAAGTGCGCTTATTAATACTTGTCACAGTGGCATGGGCGGCGTTGGTGATATTGCCATTTTGACTTCTGCCCACCGCCTAGAACTGATGCCGTTTGCGCAAATAGCGACGCGCTTAGGGGGCGCACTCACTATTACCGCCGCAATTATCTTACTAGGGCTAATTTCGTAGAGACCGGGGAACGGTTTATCTAGCAGGTAGGGAGTAAAATCGAGGTTTGAGCAGCCCATTTTCAAGACTATCTCACTATGAAGCCTAAAAACGCCTTGATTTTACTAATTCCGTTACCTAGTCTAAGTTTATAGCCACCTTGGAAACAAGAATAATCACTTCATATTAGTTATAGTTAATTTTAAACTATATAAAAATAAACACTTTCTAATTTTTATTTAAATAGCTATGCGCCTCATTTTATTTTCAATGATTTTTTTAATTTCTACTTTTATGGGCTGTGGTGGTGATAACCATGGTAGTGATAATGTCGATACGCCTATAAAATCCTTCACAGAGATAGCTGCTGACATGGAAAAAGTGAATATTGACTCTTGGGATGCTGTGGT
>JASSUC010000024.1:0-37168 GCA_031963245.1 Mycoavidus cysteinexigens | reverse complement strand
TGGACGTGCCACAAGGGGATGGTTACGAATGTTTGCAACATTGTGAGGGGCGTAATCTCACAGTTGTTGTCCAACATCATGTTGCACGAATTCGATGTTTGGATGGAGAGGCACTTCCTGAGCAAGAAAGTGCGAAAGGATCGGTGGGCGTGGAACTTCGGAATTCTCAAACAGCGTCCCATCGCTGTACGAGAAAACCGGCAGTGGAAGCCAGCAGTGTCCTACTGTCGGTACGCGGACGACTTCGTGATCGTAGTCAAGGGAACTCGGGCACATGCTGAGGCAATACGCGAGGCGTGTAGAGCATTCCTTGAAGGCGAACTGAAGCTCACATTGAATATGGAGAAGACCCATATAACGCATGTGAACGACGGCTTCGTCTTCCTCGGACACCGCATCATCCGCAAGCGCGGTCCACGTGGCCGCATGCGGCCGGTGACCAGCATTCCGTGGGAAAAGTATCGAGGCTTTGCCGAGCGGTTGGTCAAGCAACTGTCAGGAAACTACAGCATGAACCGAATGGACCTGATGGAGAGCCTGAATCGATAACTTGCTGGCTGGGCCGCCTTTTATCAATATACCGACTATACGGCCACCATATTTGGGAAACTTGATCGGACCGTATTCTGGAAGCTTGGACACTGGCTCGCGCGTAAGTATCGGCGCGGATTCAGGTCGTTGATGCGTGACTATATCCAAGCACCTGGGTCAGATCAGGCCAAGACATGGGTACTGAAAGGTCAGAACAGTCGCGGTTGGTATGGAGCGGTGGCGCTTCGGCGTCTTGTTACAAGCCGCAAGGGTCGTTTCACCTGGCGTACCCTAACGGAAAATCCGTACATCTTGCGCGATGAGACACGTAGTACCATCGAGTCGCGCTATGCGGATGTCGCCTTTGCTATGAGCAACACTTGAACGGAGAGCCGGATGCGCTGAGAGGTGCAAGTCCGGTTCGGAGAGGAGAGGCAGGGAAATAGTTCAACTACGCCCTGTCTCTTACTCTACTACCGACGAATGAGGGCTGGCTTTACTTGGCCGCGATCAAGGATCTATTTACTTGCGAAATCGTTGGCTATGCGATGAGTGATCGCATGACTACCTCTTTAGTCAGCCAAGCGCTGTTTCAGGCTACTGCTGCGAAACGGCCTGCTGCAGGGCTGATTCACCATTCCGATCGAGGAAGCCAGTATTGCTCGTATGAGTACCAAGGTTTGTTACGACAATTCAAAATGCAACCCTCTATGAGTCGCCGCGGCAATGGTTATGATAATGCCCCCATGGAAAGTTTTTGGGGCTCACTTAAAAATGAGCTTGTCCATCACCGACTATACTTGACTCGTGAGCACGCTCGCAACGACATTACCGAATATATAGAGCTTTTTTATAACCGACAACGTAGGCATTCCAGGATTGGATATCTGCCTCCCGCTATCTTTGCACAACACTTTTATCAACAACAACTCATGGCATAAAATTTATTTATGGCGTCCACTATTGACGACCTACCTCACTCCTTTTAGGTAGTTTAAAAGTGTCCGCGAAAAGGAGTCAACTTTATCCATAACCCACCCAAAAACAGGACAATTTACGTGCTAAATACCGGACAATTCATTTGTTTCCCACAGATTGTTAAATAGTACTAGCGTAAGAGCCCTGGGCTTTGTATAATTCCCCCTTTTCAGTGAGCTGTTTCTTGGCTGGCTGATATGTCTTTCTTAGTGGTGGCCGTAGCTCAGTTGGTAGAGTCCTGGATTGTGATTCCAGTTGTCGCGGGTTCGAGCCCCGTCGGTCACCCCACCACATAAGGCTTTGCGAGGTTTTTGAATCCAAACTTTACAACGGATTTAGTAACTTTACAACAAACGCCAATTTTTTAGCCGTCCAAATCCTCAAAAACTGAGTGTCAAAAAAGCACTCAAAATAGTGCAAAATAGCTGGATGAATGTACAGTAAAAAGCATTTTCACTCTAAAAATTTGAATTACTATTTTGGTGAGTCGTCGTGGTGCGAGAGCAGTAGCCATTTTCCGCATAGAAAAAATCTCCCATAGCCAACAATAACAAAATAAAAAGCTTTTTTCTTGTTTCTCTAGAGTTTGGACACTAATATCCATAAAATTCCATCCCCTCCGGTCGATAGGTTTGACCGAAGTCAGCTGTAATCTAGCTTTTGCACTATCTGTGTCGACTGTGGTGGAAAAATTGCGATAGCGGTGCACACTCAAGTAGCTTTGATCTAATTGATGCTAATCAAAGAAAATGGAGAATAAAGATGTTAGGGAATATATCTCACTCGGCGTCAACAGAAACCCTCACGCGAAACGTCGGCGAACTTTATTTGGGTCAAGCTCGCACTGAAAAGGCAAATGGACACTTGGATGTAGCGTTGACGCTATACGATCAGTTGAAAGAAACACTGAAGTCGCTTGGGAGCGTAAAAGAGGCCTTGAGGAAAGCCCAATATCCCCACACATTAGCAGATGAGACATTGCGAACGATGATGGCCGATGCCTATTTCGAACGTGGAGAGGTGTTAGAGGGCTTAAATTTATTTGCCAAAGCAAGGAGCAGCTATTTTAAGGCTGGAACTTGGGGGCATATTGAAGCACAACATCGTGTGGAAGCTTCGCAATTACCTGCATCAGGACATAGCGCTCACTCAAGTAGATCGGTTTTGCTTGAGACTATTCGTGAAAAAAGCGGGTTGGTGGATTATCTGTTTGAAAAGGCGCTGTTGACGCTAAGCTCCTTAGAGGTAGCGAATAAACCCAGCCTGTTTCTAGTGTATGCCCATGACAATGACGCTCACGGAGAGGCCAAGGCCTCTCCGTCTAAATATTTGATCAGTCATTTATCTAAAATCCGAGGCGTGACGCTCTATTCGGATCAAACGCCGATAGGGCAAGCGTATTCAAGCTCGGTTGAAAACCTGAAAGAGGATGGCAAACTAGAGGATATCTTAACCAATCAACTTTGTTTGCTGCCCGCTCAAGTGCGCGCGGATGTGAAGCCGGTCGATAAGGTGATCGTGTGTTGTTCTAATGTATTAGGAAGCTACCTAAAAGGGCAGTCCTATAAAACGTTTTGTGATGAGCTTAAAAAAGCCTATGACCAAGATCGAGAAGCCTATGTCAAAGACAGCCAACAAAAAGGTACTCCAGCTTTACGTGAGGTGGTCAGACAATTTTCCCAAGAGGAAAAATATAGGGCTGAGTTCCATCATGTGTTGACGGAAATGGCCTTTTTGGAAATACGAGCAGCGCATCTGAAAGGTCAGCATGGGATTATCCCGGTTTCCTTAACGCTCAATAGCTATGACTACTGCCTGAAGGATTTTATTGATTCGACGACGGTTCGGATGGAGGACCCTCTGCGCTTTGATTTGCAAGCCAAAAAGGGGGAGGAAGTTTATCTAAACCAAGGTTTACATGGTGTGCTGTTTAAGGTGATAGAGCGGCTGTTAGCGGGCAGCAATGAGGCAAAAACAGTTTCTGGACAAGTTTTGGGATGGGCACAGCCATGTTATCTACCGTTTAAAGAGCGATTCAAAATTTGGCAAGCTAGAATTTGCGAAGCTCTTAGACGGCATTTTCGACGGCATACGGACAGCGCTGCATTGCCAGCTTGCCTCCACCGTGCAGCAAGAGCACGAACAGTTGCAGGCGTTCCGTGGAGACCCGAGGGTCGCGCTGCAGAAACAGTATGACGAGGCCTTCAAGCAAGATCGGGCGTTTGAGGAAACCCGACAGCTCTATGTTGAACCGCGCGGCAAAGCGAGCTTGGATGGAAGGACCAAAACCTTTGAACTCTTACCCCAAGTTCAAGAGTTTCTAAAAGATAAACAAGTGATTTTGTTGACGGGGGACTCTGGGGCGGGCAAAACAACTTTCAACCGCCGCCTAGAAAAGCAATTATGGGACGATAAAAAAGGAGACGACGATGCGATTCCGCTCTTTATTTCGCTGGCGAGCATTGATAAGCCTGAGCAGGATCTGATTGCCAAAGCGTTAAAGAAAAGAGGGCTATCAGAATTCCAGATTCAGACCTTAAAAAAAGAAAAACAAAAATTCGTCTTTATTTTGGATGGCTATGATGAGATTCGGCAAACGCCGAATCTGTATCTGAGCAATCGGATCAACCTGTCCGACGATTGGCAGGGTCGCATGGTTATCAGTTGCCGCAGCGAGTATCTGTGCCAGGACTATCAAAGTCATTTTCAACCGAATCCGCATCTGCCGGCGAGGACTCCTCCTTTCAAGAAGTCGTAATCGAGCCTTTTTCAGAAGAGTGCAATCAGTATCTAGAAAAATATGTGGAGTACAACCTAAAGGGCTGGGCGGTGCAACAATATCAAAAAGACCTTGCACAAGATCATTTACAAGTTTTAGTCAGCAACCCCTTTTTGCTGCGCGTGGTGCTAGAAGCTTTGCCTGACTTGGAAAACGCGGGGAAAGAGCGAAGTGCCGTGCAGTTACGCATGGACCTGTATGACCAGTTCGTTAGACAATTGTTCGAGCGCAACGAGCGGCGCTTACACTAACAAGGTTTAACAGGAACCAAAAGTGAGGTATTTAAAGAGTTGCGCGATGATGGCTTTGCTCAGCACGGAGTCCGGTTTGTGCAAGACTTAGCGGTGCATTTCTATACAGAGAATGCGGGTAAACCGGTTGTCGATTATTCTTTGTTCAAAGACGAGGGGAGTTGGAAGGATGCCTTTTTCGGGCGTGAAGACAAGAAGCAACTGCTGCGTGATGGCTGGCCTCTGAGCCGAAACGGCAATCAATACCGCTTTATCCATAAATCGCTGTTTGAATATTTTGTGGCCCGCTCGCTCTTTGACTCATTCGATGAGTGCATGGTGCCGGCCACCGGCCATCGTCGTGGTAGCGACGCTTCAATCTATAGTTTTGAAAACCAAACTGTTCTGCCCCGCCGACCGCTGCGAGACATATCGTTAGTCCCAAAGCATTGGGTCAGAGATCTGGGTGTTGTGCAATTGTTGACCGAGCGTGTTAAGCAAGAGGAAACCTTTAAGGAACAACTCAAAACAATTATTGAACGCTCCAAAATCGATGCTGGGGTGCGCCAAGCCGCAGCCAATGCAATCACAATCTTGGTTAAAGCGGGCGTGCAGTTTAATGGGGTGGATTTTAAAGGCATCCAGATTCCAGGCGCCGATCTAAGCCATGGCGAGTTCGATTCTGCTCAATTGCAAGAAGCCGATTTAAGAAAGGTTCATCTTCGCACTATATGGCTGCGCAACGCTAATTTAAGCGGAGCTCAGATGAATGGCGTAAAATTTGGCGAACTTCCGTTTCTCCAAGAAGAGAATGAGGTAAAAGACTGCACGTATTCACCAGATGGGAAAAACTGTGCTGTGGGTCTAGAAAACGGCACAATTAGCGTGTATGGCGCTTCTAACTGGGAAAGAATCTACAGCTTACGGGGTCATACTCACTCGGTTAATAGGGTGACGTATTCACCCAGCGAGCAGCAACTTGCCTCCGCTAGCGAGGGCACTAAGGTGTGTTTGTGGGACGCGCATTCGGAACAGCAGCAGCACATCTTACATGGCCATACTCACGCTGTTAAGAGCGTGATGTACTCGCCCAACGGTCAGCAGATCGCCTCTTGTAGTGAGGATACTACAGTGCAGTGTGTCTGTGGGAGGCGCAATCGGGGCAACTGCGTCACATCTTAAAAGGCCATGGCTACGCTGTTAGGAGCGTGATGTATTCGCCTAACCGTCGGCAGATTGCCTCCTGCAGTGATGACACTACGGTGCGGCTGTGGGACGCGAAAAGCGGAGCCGCTGCGCGCACCTTAGAAGGACACACAGGCGCTGTTTATAGCGTAGCGTATTCGCCGAGGGGCGGGCAGCTTGCCTCGGGGAGTTATGACAATACGGTGCGTCTGTGGGAAGCGGAAAGCGGAACCCTAATGCACAGCTTAGAAGGACACACAGGCGCTGTTTATAGCGTGGTGTATTCGCCGAGCGGAACTCAGATTGCGTCGGGGAGTTGGGACAATACGGTAAGGTTGTGGAATCCTCAAACGGGTGAGTGTCAAATCCTCATTCAGGATAGCGGTACAGTGAAAAGCCTTGCCTGGAAAGAGGCTTCAGGTGGTGAGTATTTAGGGATAGGCAGTCTTGATAAATCAGTATGTCAGTGGAAGGTAAAGAGAGAAGAGGAAGTCACTAAGGCAGCTTTATGCTGGAGTACGGGGCATAAATTTCTGGCACTGCGAGGTGCCTCAATAGAAGGAGTCGTAGGGTTAAGCGAAATAAATCAAAGGCTGTTAAAACAGAGAGTAGGGATGTTAGCTAATAGCGATAATGAAATCAGCATAGTATGGTTCAGCGCGGGGTACGACTCTGAAGAAGATTTCTCCTCCTTATCGTCGGAAGAAAGGGTTGACGAAATATTTTGTGAAGAAGAAAGAGTTGAGTATGAAGAGTGAGCGTGAAGCTATGAGGGTGTATTTAAGGGTTTTGTGAAGTTTGGCCATGAAAGGTATCGAATCTATGGGTGAGCATCTAAAATAGTTGCGATGAATAAATGATAAGTTGTAGTAGTTTTGACTTGATCGTACAGTAAGGCCATTGCCAAATGGTGGGGTTATCCGGTTTGATAGAGGTGTGATTCTTTATTAAACCAGCACGTAAGCGCCTAGGAGTAACCCCATGTATTAAGCTTATTTCGCTTGGCGAAATATCACTAAAGATTGGCAAATGCCACCTATCACATGGCGGACTGAAAAAATTCAATTTGCCATTTTATTTGGCGATCGTTTTACAGCTTCATTAATTCTGACACGCTCCTGTTTACACTTCCTCGCTTTGGGGTGGGTGACGCTTCTTCTGTAGTTCATCTAGTTTTCGGGCAAGAATACGCCCAATTTTAGCGGTTGGCACGGGCCTATCCATATCGTCGTGTTTGCAGTGGATATCGTAAGTTTCGATATTGCCGAGAACGTAAGGTTTCCATAAATCAGAAAAAGAGGGCTGGGTAGATCCATCTTCCGCTATCGTTGCTTGAAAGAAGAGCATGTCGCTGGAATAAATGAACGGAGAAAAATTATTTAAAAGGCAAAGGTTATTTTTGATGATATTTCGGGTTTTTTCCCATAAATATTCCCCCGCATCTGAAATATTTTCATCGCTATAGCGATCAAGAAGTTTGATGTAGGTAGTTTCTTGATCTAACTCAAGTTTATTGTCTAACTGGAAAGGGCCCGGATGACTATCCAGTAAAGCCAGCAAAGAGACTCTTTCGCCTTGTTGTTCAAGCTGGGTTGCGATGCTGTGCACAACATTGCCGCCAAAAGACCATCCCAGCAAATAATAAGGCCCGTTAGGCTGAATCCGGCGAATGTGTTTAATATAGTCTGACACCATGGCATCGATTGTTTCTGCAAGCTGTGATACGCCACTGAGTCCACAAGCTTGCAGACCATAGACAGGTTGGTCCGCGTCTAAATGCTGAGATAGATTGATATAACTCCAGCTCAGCCCTGCCACCGGGTGAACGCAGAAAAGAGGCGGCCGAGTGCCTTCTGGTTTGATGGGAAGCAAGACATTAAATGAATCGTCGTGGGCGCTGTCTAGCTTGAGTAAACGCTGCGCCAGTCCCGCGATGGTGGGCGCTGCAAACAGCATATGAAGGGTAATCTCGACGCCCAACGTGGTGCGAATACGATTGATCATCCGCACAGCAAGCAGCGAGTGACCGCCGAGCGCAAAGAAACTGTCGTAACGACTGATGCGCTCCAAACCAAGCAGTTCAGTCCAAATTGTGGCGATGGCGATTTCGATCTCGCCTTGTGGTGCTTCATACGCTTGCTGGGCGAAGGCTTCGTTGTCCGGGGTTGGCAGCGCTTGACGGTTAAGCTTGCCGTCGGGCAGGTAGCGGGCTAGGTCATCCGTCTTGTACATATGCAGAAGCTCGCGCTCTTCGCTCGGCAGCACTTCGAGTTGCCAAGCCGGTATGTCCAGCCTTTGTTCAAGTGCTTCGGCTAGGCTCTGCAACGCCTGCTGCATATAACTGCAGATACGCTTAGGATCAAGCGGACTCACCACCTGAGCGATCAGTCCCAAGGTTTTTCCGAAATCCTCCACGAACAGAGCAAGTGGATAGTTCGTGCGTTCGTCCACACTCAACACTTCAATGCCGGGCGTCATTTGGCCCTCTGATGGCACCACAATGTGGTGCCGGTAGTTCAGTAATGCACTAAATAAGGATGTACCCGCGGGCACGCCACTGCAGCGTTGGGCCAGCGCCAGCGATGCATGTTCATGGTCGAGTAGCCCAGCTAGGAGCGCGTGCGTATCCCGCACACTGTGCTCAACGCTGTGGTTCAACTCAACACATAGTGGCAGGGTGTTAATGAACAGCCCCAGTGCACGGTCGGCCCCGTTACCTGCCTGCATCCGCCCAAATAGCACCGTGCCAAATACCGCCCGTTGTAGGCCACTGCTGCGTGCAAGCACCTGTGCCCAAGCCAGGTGACATAAACTAGCCAGACTCACGCCCAGTCGTTTCGCCTGAACGCGCAGGCGATCGTTCAATTCCTGCGGCAGTAGTCGGCGTGATTCGGTAAGCCCGGTACCGTCGCGATACGTATCAGTCAGCCCGAAGGGCAACGTAGGCTCCTCCACTTTGGCCAGCATATCGGTAAAGAACCGCTCGTGTGCGGCCTGACTTATACCCAGACGCGTTTGTGCCACCAGGTTGCGGAACTGTTGCGGAGCGGGCAGCATCTCGCCCCGACCTTCGAGGAACGCCTGCACCTCGGTCTGCATGATTTCCAGCGTCGAGTGATCCTCGATCAAATGGTGTAATAGGTGGACCAGCAGCCAGCGGCCATCACTGTTCTGCGCAATCGCGAAACGCAGCAACGGGGCTTGGGTCAAATCAAGGCGATGCTGACGGAAACGCTGAGTCAGTTGTTCAGTGATCGGTCCATCGGCTGGATCCAGTGTGAGTTCCGTGATAGACAACGGCGCTTGACGCCAGACTACCTGCGCGGGCATGGACAGATGCGCCCAGACAAAGGCGGTGCGCAGAGTATCGTGGCGCTTGACGACCTGCTGGATTGCGTCTAGATAACGATCGAGTTGCTCTCGGTCAGTAAAGGCCATTTGGGCAATCAACAGATACGGATCGCCTTCGGTCGCCAGCAGGTGATGAAACAGGAAGCCGTCTTGCAGCGGGGACAATGCATAAATATCTTGGATATTCGCAATGCCACCGGGAACCTGTGCCGCAATCTGATCGATCTCAGCCTGACTAAGGTCGATCAGCGGCAGCATGTCCGGCGTAAGCTTGGCGGTGTCGGATGGAATGAGATTGGGCGGCACGGCGACTTCCCGATGCTGGCCCAGCGATTGGGCCAGCTCGCTCAGCGTAGGCGTATCGAACAATGCCCGCACCGAGACCGTCAAGCCAAGAGAACGCAGGCGTTCGATCATCCGCACCGCGAGCATCGAATGGCCACCGAGCGCAAAAAAGCTGTCGTGACGGCTGATACACTCAATCCCGAGTAACTCCGCCCAAATGGCGGCCAGGGTCGTCTCTATCTCACCTTGCGGTGCCTCGTATGCCTGGCGCGCAAAGGCTTCGCCATCCGGCGCCGGCAGTGCTCGGCGATCAAGTTTGCCGTTGGGCGTCAACGGCAGTGCATCCAAGCGCACAAAGGCGGCCGGCACCATATACTCAGGCAGCCTGGCCACGAGATACGTATGCAGTGTGCTCGCCAGTTGTTCGTCCACCTCGGCCACAACATAGGCAACCAGCCGCTTGTCGCCGTCCTCGTCTAGCGCAAGCACGACCGCATCGCGCACCTGAGGATGTTGGTTAAGGTGTGCTTCGATTTCGCCGAGTTCAATCCGAAAGCCCCGGATCTTAACCTGGTGATCGTTGCGGCCGAGGAACTCGAGATTGCCGTCGGGCAGATAGCGGGCCAAGTCGCCGGTCTTATACATGCGGGCCTCAGCATGATGGCTGAACGGATCGCACAGAAAACGCTCGGCGGTCAATTCAGGCCGGTTCAAATAGCCACGCGCGACACCCGCTCCGCCAATATACAGTTCGCCCACCATTCCCAACGGCACGGGCTGACCCTCGGCATTCAGCAGATAAACCTTAAGATCGGGAATCCTTACCCCAATCGGACTGCCCACTTGATGACTATCCTGTGGTCTTAGCGGCTGGTAAGTGACATGCACGGTGGTTTCCGTAATGCCATACATGTTCACTAATTGAGGCGCGTGCTCCGAACGCACGGCGTACCATGCCTGCAAGATTGCAGGTTCAAACGCTTCACCACCGAAAATCACATAGCGTAATTGATTACGCAATTGACTTTGTGCTTGGCTGGCAATAAAAGCCTTAAAAGCACTGGGCGTCTGATTCAATACGGTCACGCCCTGCTCGCAAACCAACTGGTGAAACTCTTGTGGTGAGCGGGCAATCTGATGAGGAACTAAGATCAGTTTCCCGCCATAGCGCAAGGCTCCCCAGAGCTCCCAAACCGAAAAGTCGAAGGCAAAGGAATGGAACAGGCACCAGGTATCATGCTGGTTAAAGTGATACCAAGGTTCTGTGGCATCAAACAGACGTACAATCTGCGCATGCTCAACCATCACGCCTTTGGGGGCGCCGGTAGAACCGGACGTATAGATCACATAGGCGAGATGACGAGCAGTCAGGCCAAGCACGTGCGGATTAGTGCCTGCCTGTTCTGGCTGCACCGCTGGATCGAGCACAGTCAACGAGGCGAGGGCCCTTTCGCCCAATGTGGCGCGGCCCACTGCGTCTGCCAACAGGATCCGTGGCGCCGCATCGGTGAGAATGCTCGCCAGCCGCTCGCCCGTATACGCCGGATCAAGTGGCACATAAGCACCACCCGCCTTGAGAATTGCCAGTAGCCCCACCACCAACGCTAGACTGCGTTCCACGCAGATCGCCACCAGCGTATCTGGCTGCACGCCCAACTCTATGAGCTGATGCGCAAGACGATTAGCACGCGCATTCAGTTCCGCATACCCTAATGCCTGACCTTCGTACACCAGAGCAATGGCGTCCGGCGTACGCTCAACCTGTTCTTCAAATAACTGATGAATGCACTGGTGCGCTGGATACTGCGCCTCCGTTACATTCCATTCGACCAACAATTGTCGCCGCTCCGCTGCACTGAGCAGGTCGATGCTGTCAATTGGCTGGGTGGGCTCTGTGACCAGGGCGTCCAGGAATTGTAGAAAACGGCGCTGGTGTGTCAGGAGTTCGTTTGCCGTATAAAGGTCGGGGTTCGCGTCAAAGTCAATCCGCAATGGGCTGTCCCCGGATAGGACATAGACCGCGATCATTAGGTCTTCGACCGGTCCATTGACAAGATTATGCGTGGTCGATGCATGTTTGCCAAAGCGCAGGTCATGGTCAAATGGCATAAGATTGATGGTCGGACCAAACAATTGCCGGCTTTGCGCCAGTCGGAGTTCCCGTCGTAGCTCTTCACCGCGATAGCGTTGATGCCGAAATCCGCGTTGAATCTCTTGCGCCGCTTGTTCTATCAATGATGTCAGGCTCGTGTCTGGCTGCACAGTGAGTCGGATCGGCATGACATTAGACGTCATGCCGGGAATACCCCGGCCTTTGCCAAAGCGAGCTGGCACCGGAAAGCCCAACACCACGTCTTGAGCACCGGTTAAACGATGAAGATACGCCGCCACGGCAGCGGTAATAAACTGGGCCAAACCACTTGCGTCAGAAGCGTAAGTGCGCATTGTTTGAGAGGAGAGGTAAGCTGTCTGACGCAAACGGTGGTGCAAAGCGGGGGCTTGCCTATCTGCAAGTGTCACAGCGCTAGGCCAATCCGCGCAGTGCGCAAGCCAATATTCCCGATCTTTTGTAAAGTGCGCAGAGGCGCGGTAGCGAAGATCATTTTCCAGCAGCAGCGATACGGGCCCGAATGGGCGCTCATGCGCTATGACCCCGTTGACTAGTGCGCTATACACCTGCGCCATGCGTTGCGCGATAAGGCGGCCACCGGCCCCATCCATCGCGATATGGTGACAACGCTGATACCAAAAAAATCGGTCAGATGCGACTTTTAACAATGCAAAGCCAAACGGCAGCTGATTCAGTAGGTCGGTTGGCTGTTCGTAGTCTGCTTTCATCCAAGCTTCGGCAGCAGCTTGGGGATCAACCTCTGCGCCGAGATCGATCAAAGGAAGCGACCAATCTGGCAAACTGACACATTGTTGAATGCCATCGCTACTTTCGATGAACTGAAGACAAAAGCTTTCTGCTTCCGCGATCACCTGTCGCAAGGCGACTTCGAACAAGGCCGAGTCAACCGCGCCATGGATTTCTGTGAATTGGCAAATATTGTAGACAGGACTGCGGGGGGTGATTTGCTGCGCGAGCCAAATCTCTATTTGTGCAGCGGATAAGGGGTAGGTGACGGAATTGGGATTGACACAAACAGGCATCAGTCTTTCCTAAAGAAAAAATTAAAGATCGGCCATGGGTTGATGGGCCGCGCGATAGAATTTCAACTATGGAACTTGGACTACAGAACCTAAAAAATACTAGGGGCTGTTGAAGTTTGGCACTAAGCTCTTGCAAAATAAGAGCAAGCCCGTATTGTTGAGGTTCTCATACAGGCACAACACGAATTTGCAATGCGTCGATTACTTCTTATGGATGAATTTCGATTGTAGTTGGAAAATATTTTGCCTGATAAGAAAATTTATCGCAAGCCCAATTTGCGTTTAATCTCTTCGGGTTTAATTTCCCGCGGGTGTTTGGCGAACGTATTGATGAAGCTCTCAGAGAGGTGTGCCTAAAGCTTTCGAAGCGGGATGAGTTGAAGTTTCTGGAGATTGGAACGGACGAAGATTACGTTCATTTTTTGGTTCAGGCGGTGCCGACGTACAGTGTGTCGAAAATTGTCCAGATTCACAATTCAGCCGGTAATTGGCGGCTGAATTGTGATCAAGAGACAGCAGCAAGCTGCGGGGTCGTTTATTTCAAGCCAAGCGCCTTTGGCTTGACCTCAGTTACGATGCTTGGCTGAGGTCAAGTACCTCAACGCCTCTACGAACTGCTACTGCGCAGAGCGTTAATCCGTGCCGTAGCTGGGCGAACGCGGGCCGTAGAGGATCCCCCCTGGTTGCGCCGATAACAGACGAAAGCTTGTTGTTCCAGCAATCCCGTAGCTCCGGTCGGTTGAACTGTTGATGATCTGCTTGACCACCGCTGTCATCAGCATACCAACCAGGCTGCCGCCGTTATTGTTGCCTTCGTTGCTCGACGCGCTGGCATAGCCGGTCCACAACGTCTGGCCGCTCCTGAGGTCCACCAGCCTGGCATTGGCCGCCACGATGCTGACACTGTCGAACACCATATACTTGGTGCCGTATTGCGTGATCGTGATATATAGAGCGGCATCAGCGCTGAAGATGTCTCTAAGCTTGGCGACCGGCACGTCGTGGATATCGCTGGCAACGGTCAGGCCATTTTGCTGGAAGGTCTCGTTCACTAGTGTGACCGGCAGCACGTAGTAGCCCGCCTCGGCTAGCGGCACAGTCACCTGCGACAGCATGCCGTAGGTTGCGCCTACTTCCAGGGATTTGTTGAGCGGCGGTAAGACGACGATCGAGCGCGGCTTGCTGGCCTTGAAGGCCGAATAGTCGACCTTCTTCGTTGGCGCTGCACAAGCCGCCATCAAGACAACCAGGCCAGCGGCGGTAAACAGTTTCAGGAAGCGCTGGGTCATCATTGGGTCCCCTTTTTGACGTTCTTCATCAGGAAGTCGATATAGGCTGCCGACTCTGGAAACAGCGCCTTCTCGGTTTGGAATTCCTGGACCATCTGGTCATCCTTGCCTAAGCTCGAATACAGAAGGCCCAGATGGGCGTGGTAGCCTGGAGGTACCGCACCGTTGGTTGACTTGATCTTCTCCAGGCCGCGTTCAAGTTCAGCAATCTGCTTTTCCTTCGATGCGCCCTTGAAGTATTCGTAAACCTGCGGCTGGTAGCCCTCCCACTGATACAGTGGCTTGCTCGGCGCGGCGCAACCGGCCAGCAGCGTGCCTCCCATGACGGCAGCAGTGGCTGCTCGCCATATCGTAAACGTTGTGCTCATGACTGTCGTTATCCCTTTCGATGTGCTATTGCTCTGCCTCATTGCGCGCCTAGCTTCCACGCGCCGCTTTCAATACTATTGACCAGGTTCGTCACGGCTTCTCGCATGGCCAGGTCCAGCACCTTGCCGTTGAGCGTTGAGTCATAGCTGGCGGTGCCGCCAAAACCGATCATTTCACGGTTTGACAGCTTGTATTCACCTGCTCCGCCAGCCGAGAACACCACTTCGGACGTGGCGATGTTAACCACATTCAGACTGACCTTCGCATAGGCGACCTGCTCCATGCCGCGTCCTAGGATGCCGAACAACTGGCGGTCGCCGGTTTCCTTGCGACCGAATTCAGTCACGTCGCCGGTGATCACGTAATCCGCGCCCTTGAGCTTCTGCGTTGCGTTTTTGAGGGTGGCCTCCTGCTTGATCTCGGCCAGGTTGTCGCGATCGAGCACGTTGAAGCGGTTGGTCTGCTGCAGGTGCGTAATCAAGATGGTCTTGGCCTGGCCGCCAAGGCGATCGACACCGTCCGAGAACACGCCGCGCATATAGGCTGATCGATTATCGAACTTGCCCACCGCGATGGGCGCGCGCACACCCGCGTAGGGACGGCTTGCGCTTTCCACTTTCTGCACTGGCAGCACCTGCGATGTTTCAGTCGCGCACCCACCCAGCATGACGACGAGCAGGGCTGTACCGACACAAGATATGCCTGCCATCGCCCCAAAAGGTGTTTTCATAATATGTCTCGTGAGCGAAAAATTTGTTTGCTTTTCAATTTTCATAGGATTAGCTCTTATCGGATGTGAATAATTATGTACCAGTGAGGTGTTGATGCAACCAATGCGAAAAATACCTAATAATGAGTGAATCGTCAATAGTGAATGTCAATAAATAAGGCTTAAGCATTCACTAATTTTTGATAAAGTTATTTTACAAAAAAGTAGGTAAAATATTCAATTTTTGAATGCCTTATAGATAACCTCCTTATTTTTAATGGTTTTTAAAAGTAGAAAGTTAAGCAGAAAGAACTCATTTTTGTTTTACGGTGACGCCTCCAGTGGCGAGATTGGTGGTGTAAGCGCAACAATGGCATTCGGTTAAGTTTGACTTTGCCCTTGCCGGCAAGCATCGGATGCAAAAATCGCGCAGGCCATCCGCCCTGCTGCGCTCACACCGCTCATAGTGCTATAAATGCTGGGTTGGAAACTCAGTTCGGCGAGCGAGGCAACACGTTATCGGGTGGCGGCTTGTTGACGAAAAATGGCATCTATGCGAGTCTCTGGCATAAGCAAGTTGGGTCTCATGTTATGAGTTCGCCTTAGGCAGCACTGCTTTTTAAGTATTTTTTTGGGATATACATATCCAGTTTGCAAAGCAAGTCAGCAATACTTCGAATGGGCATCTATTGCAAATTATCAGAAAGGAGAGAGATATTTCAGAAAATATTTTTTATCGTAATTCTAAGGCATAGATCACAATTTATTTTAATAAAGTGCTGTTTCAGAACTTAATATGTAATCCATACTTATCCTATGAAAATTCAGAAAATTTTTTGTTTTATAACAACCGCCATCGTATTTCAGTTAACAGCCGTGGCTAACGAGCATGCCGATTTTAGTGATGCAGTGACAGCTTCTATCGACCAGCATGTAGTCAAACCTTATCAAGAGGGAGGTTGGGATATTTACCTAACCGGTTATGCTTGGCATACAGGAGCTACGTTTAGCGGAAAAAAATTAAACGCTAAAGCGTATGGAGGCGGCTTTGGCAAGCACTGGGTTGACGTCAATGGACGTGAAGATTTGCTGTATTTCTTGGCGTTTGCTGATTCATATAAGCATCTTCAGCCGATTGTTGGCTATGCGCGTCAATGGTTCACTAAACCCATTGGCCCGATTTCGTTAGGTGGAGGTTTTACCGTGGGATTGACCGGGCGGGAAGATATACTTCATTACCTACCTTTGCCAGTGCTATTGCCAATAGGTTCAGTACGTTTTAAGCAGTTTTCGCTGATGGGTACAGTGGTCCCACGCGAAAAAGGAGCGTTGGGGTTGGTTTGGGGGCGCTACCAATTCTAAGGTGTATTTAGTGTCGAAGCCAATGAAATTTTCGTGCACACGTTCCTTGCGTGTGGAAACGCACGCGTCATAGCGTTAAAAAAAAGAGATCAGCAGCGCTTTGAGCAAGCACAGCAGGACATTGAGGCGTTGCGTGGGCGCGCTGAGCGCGGGGAGATAGAGTTGGCTTATATCGATGAAGCGGGCTTTGCGCAAGCCCACCCTAACCGCAGCGCATGGACATCGCGCGGCACGCAGCACCAGATTGAGGCGAGACGGGGAAAACGGTTAAACGGGGTAGGGGCCTGGTTGAACTCTGGCCACTTGTTTACGGTGAGCCTATGGGAGTCGATGACAACCCCCTTATTTGGCTCCTTCCTAGGCATGCTGCTTAACAAAAAAACCAAGCCACTCACCGTGATCTTGGATAACGCCTCCATCCATACGGCGCGCGCTTTACAGCCTTACCTGAAAATCTTCCGAGAGCAGGGGCAGGATTTAACGCTGTATTTCCTCCCACCTTACAGCCCTGAGCTAAACCGAATTGAAAAACTCTGGTACCTCGTCAAGCATAAATGGCTCCCTTTCAAAGCCCGTGACCCCGAAACCCTTCAAAAAGAGGTCGAACACGTGCTCCATAACTTCAGCTCAATTTATAGAGCTAATTTCTGTTAATAACTTAAGAGGGGACGAAAATGTTAAATGCGTTAATGGGGATTGGAAGTAGAGGAGTTAATACAGCATCCATTTCAAATTCTGGCTTGCCAGCAGCGAATAGGCTTCGAGAGGAAGCAACTCGCTATGAAGAGAGAGGAAATCTAGAGAAAGCGAAGGAATGCTTTGAAGCAGGAATTCGCGAAGCAGAGGACTTGCTACAACACACTCATCATGAATCTGAATTAAGAAAAACGAGAGAGCAGCTAGCAGCAAGTTATTTTTACTATGGCACTTTTCTGCGCAAGTACGATAAATTAGGTGCTGAGGAGAATTATAGAAAGGCTTTAGAGCACGCGCCTCATCTGGATCTGAAGCGAGGTGAAGCGCGAATGTTGTATCAACAAATAAGTGCTAGGTATGGCTCATTTTTAATCAAAAATGAAAATGTGAGTCAGGGAAATAGCAGTCAACTTGATCCAACACAAGCGCTGGTTGAAAATACCAGGCCCTCAAAATTTGACTTAATGCCTTTACAGCGGCAGCCAATTGGCTTATCTTTCGAAGAAAAAAATTCGCTGGTAGAGTATCTATTTGAAATGGCACTTTCAATGCTGGGTTCTTTAGAAAAGCCTAATAAACTCAGCCTGTTTTTAGTATACGCACATAATAATCGTGCTTATGGGCAGGCCGAGGCGGAGACGTCAAAATATTTGATTGAGAAGTTATGTCAAATCCGAGTGAATCTGTATTCGGATCAGACGCCAATGGGACAACCGTATTCAGAGATTTTTGTAGATCGGGAGAAAGACGGTAAGCTGGAAGATATCTTAACCAGTCAGCTTTGCTTATTGCCAGATCAGTTGCGAAGCGATGTGAAACCGGTGGATAAGGTGGCGGTATGCTGTTCTGAGGTATTAGGAAAGTACTTGGAGTGGTCGCACTATGAGGATTTTTATCAGGCACTTCAAGAAGCATATCGACAAGACCTTGAAAGGAGGAGTACTTCGGCCCTCCGTGAAGTGATCAAAAGATATTCACAAGAAGAAAAATATAAGGCAGGGTTCCATCATGTGTTAACGGAAATTGCATTTTTACGAATCCGAACTCAACAACTGGAGGATCACGGGATTATACCTGTTTCGTTAACGTCCAATAGCTATGAGTCTTGCCTGGGGCATTTTATTCCTGCGACGACTGTCCGGATGGAGGATATTGTACGCTATGGGCAAGCTCAGATAGGACGAAAATTGTATCCGGATCAAGGTCGGCATGGCGTGTTGTTTAAGTTGATCGAGCGGTTGCTCGTGGGAGACGATAAGGTCCAGATATTTTTGAACAAATTCTGGAAAGGGTACAGTGAGTGTGTTGAGCGGTTAAATGAAGAGCCTTGCAAATTGGGTCCGTTTGAGTTTGCTAAGCGAATAAACGACATATCCGGCAGCATCTCGATGGAGTTGCACAGAAAGCTTGTGTCAACCGCACAGCAGTTCTGCGATGGTGCCTGGCAGCAAGGGTTTATGCAGCGTCTCATCGAGGCTTTGAGTCAAGAAGAGCAGAGAAAAGCATTACAGACTGTACCGCAGCCTCTCGCGGTACTGGGTAAAAATATTCAGGAACTCAAGAAAGAGTATGAACATAGTTTAAAAAGCAAGGGAGAATGGGATGCGCTGTCGATGTATGTACCGGTCCAGGGCATCAAGAAAGGTAGACAGGGTGAGGAGATAGTCGATCTTGAAGCAGAATTAGAGCGATTCTTTGCCTCAGAGGCGACTGTATTCTTATTGCAGGGTGTTGCGGGTACAGGAAAATCGACGTTTAATCGGCATTTGGCCCTTAAAAAACTGGAGGATTATCAACATCTGTCCGAAACTCAAAACGATCCACCTTTAGTCTTTTTTATTGAACTGAGAGGCATTGATAATCCGAATAAAAGGGTGATTGAACAATTCTTGCAAAGTAAAGGATTTAGACCAGAACAGATTGAAGCCTTACGGAAGCATTCATATCAACACTGTATTTTTATTTTTGATGGGTATGATGAGATCAAGGAGCGAAATCGAAATTTTTATGATTTAAATGAATTATGGAGATGGGAAAATGCAAAGTTTGTGATTACAAGTCGACCTGAGTATTTGGATGCGAATTATCAGGTGTATTTCAGTCCTAAAGGGGCTCGAGATGGATTGAGGGAAGCTTGGATGGCACCGTTTTCTGCGGAGCAGAAGTCTCATTATATTCAAAATTATGTGAACCAAACGAATCCTCCTTGGACAGTAGAGCAATATGAGCAGGCATTGAGTCAGTTGACAACTTTAGGCAAAGAGTTGGAGCGTCCGATCGTATTGCGTATGCTGTTGCAGATACTGCCTAAGCTAGAGGAAAAGAAGCAAGCAGAAATAGCGTTAACGCTAGGAGCGGTATATGAGCATTATTTTCAGCACTGGTGGGAAAATTGGCAATCTCGCCTGGCTGCAATTGCATTAACTTCTGATGAGGAAAAAGCAAGACAAGAACTATGTGAGCGCAGAGGTGGGTTTATACGACAAGGTTTTGCTTATATACAGAATTGTGCATTGGAATTGACAAAAGTGGGTCTGATTTCCGCTCAGGATAGTGAGGATTTTGAAAATCGATCCCCAGGCGTATATAAAGCTTTTTTTGCGGATGAAACAAAGGCTGGGGACGATGTAAGGAAACGGCTATTACGCTTTAATGCGCCATTTCAAATAAAACAAAAGCAGAATTATGCATTCCCGCATAAGTCGATGCAGGAGTATTTAGTCGCTCGAGCGATTTGTGCACGTGATTTTGAGGCAAAAGAGCCTAATCTTAAAGATGTGCTGAATCAGTTTTCCTTGGTTGAAGAGCCAGTGATTCTAGATTTTCTCGTGGAGCGGGTCAAAGAACAATCGCAATTTAAAACATACCTTCATGCATGGATAGAAGCCTCTAAAAACCCTCATGCCTCTGTGACGGTGGGAGCAGCGAATGCGATCACGGTTTTAGTCAGAGCAGGGGTGCAGTTTAATGGTGAAGATTTTAGTAGAATTTGTATACAGGGTGCAAAATTAACGCAAGGGGTATTCGATAGCGTTAACTTTAGCGAAGCTGATTTAAGTAACGTGCATTTAACTGGTGCTTGGCTAAGAAATGCGAAATTTGATCGTGCGAAATTAAGTGGTATAGAGTTTAATGAATTTCCTGCTTTGCATTTTTCTAGTTCTGTGAATGCGTGTTGTTATTCTCCTGACGAACGTTGGCTAGTAATAGCATCGAATAATGTTATTGAGATTTATGATGCTAAAACATTAATGCCCATATATGCTTTTGAGGGTCATGAAAATAGTGTTACGCATATTGAATTTTCTCCAAATGGGGAATATTTAGTTTCTGTGAGCAATAATTACCATTTTGCAGAGTATCGAGGCACAGGACCAGCGAGATCTTATGGTAGCGGAGGATTTCCGGAAGGATATATTGGAACGGACACAATTAAATTTTGGTCAATTGGATTAGATGGCTTAAATTTATTAAAAACCATTACAGAAAGTTTTGGACAGGTTAACAGCATCTCGCTTTCCCCTAATGGAGATAAATTAGCTTTGGGTAGTCATAATGGAAGTCTTCGGTTATGGGATGTGAAAGATAATGACATCAGGCCATTGAAAGAATTTCAGAAGCAGTCCAGAGCAATTAATAGTGTGGCATTTTCCTCTGATGGCAAGCTGCTGGCCTCTGGAGGGTGGCCAGAATGGCAGGAAGGCAATACTAATATTAAGATTTGGTCTGTTGAGGGCGATAGTACGGTGCCGCTAGTAGCAGTAAGTGGGTGTACAGAGGATGTTGCAAGCGTCGTATTTTCCTACAGTGGCACTGATACTCTTTTGGCTTCTGCTGGATCGTATTTCGATGAAACTGTGAAATTATGGTTATTTGAAAATAATAATCTGCGTCTTTTGAAAACTTTTGAAGGGGGATACCATCGTATTAAATTTTCTAAAGATAGTGGCTGGATTGTTTCGGCTGGCAAGCATAATGCGGTCAAAGTATGGCCTGTTAAAGGAGAAAGTGTAATTCCTGTCAGAGAATTTCGAGGCCATCAGGCGCGGATTGAGAGCGTTACATTTTCGAATAATGATACTCAAATTCTCTCCGGTAGTAATGAAGGCATAGTGAAGATTTGGTCAGTTGGAAATGTTGATGAAGAATTTTCAAATATTTCTATAGGCCATCGCGCCCCTGTTCAGCATATCGCACTATTACCTAATGGCCAATTTGTCTCTTGCAGCGAAGATAAAGTAGTTAAATTATGGTTGATATCTGACAATAGAGCGACTCTTCTTAGCACTCTCCAAATGCAAGGTAATTGGATTCATGGCCTTGCATTTACGTCTAGTAATAACGTGTTACTTGCGGCAAGAATTGACAGTGGTATGAATGATTATGCTGCGGAAATTTGGTCTGTAACAGGCGAAAATCTAACCTCTATTACAACGACAACGCTGCAAAATACAGGCTGGATTCATAGCATGGCGTTTTCTCCTGATGGGAAGTATTTAGCCTTAGCGGCATACGATGTGGGATTATGGCTTATGGATGGAGCCCATGTTACTCAATTGAAGAATTTTGAGCATACCCAAGCGATGTCTTTAACATTTTCGCCAGATAACACGCTGTTGGCTTCGGGAGGTGGCTTGGCGTCCTCTTTCGAGGGTCCTGACGATAGCTATGCGATTAAATTATGGGAAATAGAAGGAAGTAACACGACGCCTATCAAAATTTTTAGAGGTCATACAGGCGAAGTTTATAGCTTGGCGTTTTCGCCTGATAAATCGCTGCTTGCTTCAGGAAGTCGGGACGTTAACGTGACGAATCCCACCGTTAAAATATGGTCCGTGACAGGACCAGAAGATGCGCTTATAACTTTGAGTGATCACACCAGCACAGTCGTCAGCGTAGCGTTTTCAATGGACGGCAAGTTGCTCGCTGCAGGCGACCTAGACGGTGCAGTGAAGGTATGGTCTGTCGATTCTGGTGAGTGTTTTGTCAGTATTCAAGCACATGCAGTCAGCGTTTCTTCAGTGATCTGGCATGAAACTCATGAAGGCCTCTATTTATTAACCAGCGGTGGCGATCATGTTGTTCGTCTTTGGCAAATCTTGCGCGGACAAACGTATCGGGCCACCTTATGTTGGGCATCGCAACAAGATAGACTGAACTTCGATGGCGCTTCGATGGAAGGGGCAGAAGGACTCACCTCGTTTAACCAAAAACTCTTGCAGCAAAAAGGGGGAGTAGGCGAGCCGGCGTTATCCCATCCAAGCACAATCGCTCACTCTGCTACGTCTGCTTATGCGTAGAACATAGGATCAGGTGGTCCGAAAGCTGACGCTCATCAGCGTAGGGCAAGAGAGGCAGGTCGCCGCTGAACTGCGCCCTAAAATTGGCCCCCTCCGGTTCACTTCGGAGCGGGGCGACGCGGCCCGGTTAGCTAATCGGCGGCGGCAAATGTTTTGTCCAGTCGCTCACTGCTGGTAAACGCGTTTACGAAGCTACCAATCCATCTGTTCAAGAGTCTAACTCGGCTCCTCATCGAAGCTCAGGATTATCCACAAATTTGGCGGAGGAATCGCTAGAGAAGTTGTAAATAATTGTTGCCTGTATAAACTGAGCTACCGCCCCACGGTTGCATGATTTAAAAAAATTCTAGCACGCGTTTTTTCATCAACAAGTCGTATCTCAATATTTTTTCTGCGCGTGTTAAGATCATCCCCCTTGTGCCGATTCACGGCCCTTTTATCTGAATATAAAGCATACGATGTCCGCTGGTTTGAACCCAGCGCAGCGCGAAGCGGTGCGCTATCTTGATGGGCCTTGCCTGGTGCTCGCGGGTGCGGGCAGCGGCAAAACGCGCGTGATTACGCAAAAAATCACATATCTGATTGAAGAGCGAGGCTTTGAGCCTAAATATATTGCCGCCGTAACTTTTACCAATAAAGCCGCTGCCGAAATGCGTGAGCGTGTGGCTCAGCTACTGGAAGGTAAAACCATGTCTGCACCTGGCAAGGAAGGGCGCAAGATACCTGCTAAGCAACTCACGGTTTGCACTTTTCACTCGCTTGGCTTACAAATGCTCAGGCAGGAAGCCGAGCATGTAGGCTTGAAGCCGCAATTTTCGATCATGGATGCACAAGATTGCTTTACGATGGTCCAAGAGCAAGCAGCCACTACTGACAAAGCACTGATTCGCCGTATCCAAAGCGCGATTTCGCTGTGGAAGAATGCGCTGGTAGCGCCGGAGAGCGCGCTTGCTAACGCCAGTGATGAAGATGAGCATCAGGCGGCACTGATTTATCGTAATTATGTTGCCACGCTGAGCGCTTACCAGGCGGTGGATTTTGATGATTTGATCCGGATTCCGGCCGAGCTTTTAGCGGCTAATGAAGAGATCCGCGACAAATGGCAAAACCGCTTACGTTATTTGCTGATTGATGAATATCAAGACACCAATGCTTGCCAATATACTTTACTGAAGTGGCTAGCTGGGCCGCGGGCAGCATTTACCGCGGTGGGGGATGATGATCAGGCGATTTACGGTTGGCGTGGCGCGACGCTGGAAAACCTCAAGCAGCTACAAGTTGATTTTCCTGCGCTAAAAGTGATCAAGCTAGAGCAAAACTATCGTTCGACCGTGCGTATTTTGGATGCGGCTAACAATGTGATTGCTAACAATCCAAAGCTGTTCGAGAAAAAATTATGGAGCGAACATGGGGTGGGTGATGCGATTACGATAACCGCGGCTAATGATGATGAGCATGAGGCTGAGTCAGTGGTATTTCGGCTCTCCGCACATCGCTTTGAGCGGCGGGCGCAGTTTCGCGATTATGCGATTCTGTACCGCGGTAATTTTCAGGCGCGGGTATTAGAGAAAGTGCTGCGACGTGAGCGAATTCCGTATGTCTTATCAGGTGGGCAATCATTTTTTGAGCGCGCTGAAATTAAAGATGTGTGCTCGTATCTAAGGCTGATCGCCAATGCGGATGATGATCCGGCGTTTATTCGGGCGGTCACTACGCCTCGCCGTGGGGTGGGTAACACGACGCTTGAATCCCTGGGCGCATTTGCTGGACAAGCGAAGTGTTCGCTGTTTGAGGCGGTTTATATGGGGGCGCTTGAAGCACGGCTTGCGGTGCGCCAACTTGAGCCACTGCGCGCCTTTTGTGATTTTATTGAGCGCTTGAGGGTCCGCGCGGCGAAAGAGCCCGCGACGGTTTTGCTAGATGACTTAATGGCGGGCATTCAGTATGAGGCTTATCTATATGATACGTATGATGAGCGCCAGGCGCGGAGCAAATGGCAAAATGTCCTTGAGTTTCTTGAGTGGCTTAAACGTAAAGGCACTAAATCCGAGCAAGAGGAGCAAACGGCAACTGGCTTTGATACCGCCGATGGTCTCTCCGATACCGGTAAAAACTTATTGCAACTGATTCAAATGGTTGCTTTGATGTCGATGCTTGAGGGCCGTGATGAAGATCCTGATGCAGCGCGACTGTCAACCATACATGCTGCCAAAGGACTTGAGTATCCGCATGTATTTTTAATCGGTTGTGAAGAGGGAATTTTGCCGCATCGAGGGGGCGAAGGTGTTGAAATGGATGATGCGCGCATTGAAGAGGAAAGACGCTTAATGTACGTCGCCATTACTCGCGCCAAGCGCAGTCTACATCTTACGTATTGCACTAAACGTAACTATGCGCAGCAAACGCAAGTATGTGAACCGTCGCGTTTTATTGCAGAAATGGTGCTGGAGGAGAGTGCGCCGGGCGCGCCGGAAGACGCCCCGATGACGCCGAAAGACCGTTTGGCTAATTTAAAAGCCCTGTTAAATTAGTCTCGCCGCCTGTTTGATTCGGCATCAACCAATTTTATTTAACGGCTTTGATCATATAATCAACCGCGGCTTTAACTTCCGCATCAGGGGCATTTGAGCCGCCTTTAGGCAGCATATTGCCTTTGCCATGCAAAGCGTAGTTATAGATGGTCTCGATCGATTCTTTTAAACGAGGAGCCCAGGCGGTTTTATCGCCGAGTTTAGGGGCATCCATCACGCCAGTGCCATGACAGGCAACACAAAATTGTGAGTAGAGCGCTTTGCCGGCTTGTGCCAGATCGGCGCCACTGCCGGCAGTTGCTGGGGTGGGGAGTGCAGACAGTGCAGCCAGCGCGGCTGAGGCTGTCGTTTGCGTAGTCGGCAAAGCGTTTTCTGGCGTGGCGGCGGTATTTAATGTTGGTGTTGCTGCTGCTGCTTCGCGGATTTCGAGCTGAGCGAGGGGGGCGATGCGCTGAGCAATGGCGGTTGGCGACATAGCATCGGTACCTGTGCCTGCACGATAGGTATTATCAACATATTCGATCAGCAAGAGAATGCCTACGACTGGAATCAAAAAAGAAGCAATGACGACTACAATAAGCTGCCGCGGAGTTTTAATGAGTGCATCGTGATGGTTTTCGCTCATGCTAGTTTTGTCTCCATTATTGAACGATATCAACAAATTATAAGTTTAAATGATTGATTTGAGGGGGGTGTTTTTTTATGGAAAAGCCTGATCAGCGGGCAGATGGCTAGATTTTGCGCTGAACACATAGACTTCGTGAGCTGAAACGGGTATCCTTGCGACTTCGCTTAGCAGTCTCTCGCTTTGCCAAGCGCCCGTAGCTCAGTGGATAGAGTGTCGGCCTCCGAAGCCGAAGGTCGCTGGTTCGATCCCAGCCGGGCGCACCAAAATATAATAAAAATACGCCTCTTTATACTTGTCACTCCAACCCACGCAACATACGTAATGTCGCTCTGAGCGTCGCCAGCCGCGCCGGCAGATCCTGCGCTTGAGTTTCAATGCGCAGCTTGTCTTGCCCAATTAGTTTGATATGACGATGTTTTTGTACCAGCGCAATGATGTACGCTGCGTTGATCGGTGGGTTAGGCATAAACAGCAGGGTGATGGCACTTTCTGACACATCGATTTTTATAATGCCAAGGGGTTTGGCGGCTACGCGTAAGCGGTGCGTTTCAATCAGTGCGTGCGCCGGCGGGGGCAGCTTGCCAAAGCGGTCAATCAGTTCCTCGTGGATGGTATCGATCGCATCGTCAAGGGCGCAGCCTGCTAGTCGTTTGTATAAAGACAGTCGCTGTTGCACGTCGCCACAATAGTCTGCAGGCAACAGTGCGGGGACATGTAAATTGATATCTGTAGCGGCGGCAAGCGGCGCGGTCAGATCCGGCTCATGGCCAGCTTTAAGTGCGTTGACGGTATCATGCAGCATCTCGCTGTAAAGTTGAAAGCCAATGGCATGAATCTCCCCTGACTGTTTGTCACCCAGGACCTCACCGGTGCCGCGGATTTCAAGATCATGCATGGCTAGATAAAAGCCCGAGCCTAACTCTTCCATTTGCTGAATTGCTTCGAGCCGGCGCATGGCCTGTTTGCTTAACGCTTCTGGATCGTGCACCAGTAAATAAGCATAAGCTTGGTGATGCGAGCGGCCAACGCGGCCACGTAACTGATGTAATTGGGCGAGGCCGAATTTATCTGCGCGATGCATCAAAATCGTGTTGGCGCTGGGTACGTCAATACCAGTTTCAATGATGGTGGTACATAAAAGCACATTGGCACGCTGAGCAACAAAGTCACGCATCACGCGTTCCAGTTCACGTTCGTGCATCTGCCCATGCGCGACTGCGATGCGGGCTTCGGGCATCAACTCTTCGAGCATCAGGCGACGCTGCTGAATAGTCTCAACTTCATTATGCAGAAAATAGATTTGGCCGCCGCGTTTGAGTTCGCGCAGCATGGCCTCGCGGATGGTGCTGTGGTCTTCGCGGCGCACAAAAGTTTTAATCGCGAGCCTTTTTTGCGGGGCGGTGGCAATCACCGAGAAATCGCGTAACCCTTCCAGCGCCATCCCCAGCGTGCGGGGGATTGGCGTCGCCGTAAGCGTGAGCACATCGACTTGCGCGCGTAAGGTTTTGAGCGCTTCTTTCTGGCGTACGCCAAAGCGGTGCTCTTCGTCGATAATGACCAGCCCGAGCTGCTTAAAATTGATTTGTGGCGACAATAATTTGTGGGTGCCAATCACAATATCGACGGTGCCGGCCTGCAATGCAGTGATTGCTTGATTAATTTCTTGGGCGCTTTTGAAGCGCGATAACTCGGCAATTTTAACCGGCCAATCTGCGAAGCGATCGGAAAAAGTATGAAAATGTTGCTCGGCTAGAAGTGTCGTGGGCGCCAGCAGCGCCACTTGCTTGCCATCTAACACCGCAATAAAGGCAGCACGCAGCGCTACTTCTGTTTTACCAAAACCGACATCACCGCAGACCAGTCGATCCATCGGTTTGCCACTGGTCATATCAGCCATCACAGCCGCAATCGCGGCGGCTTGATCCGGCGTTTCTTCAAAGCCGAAACTTTCAGCAAAACGTTCGTAATCATCGGGCGATAGAGAAAAAACATGCCCCTCGCGGGCCGCGCGGCGAGCGTACAGATTGAGCAGTTCAGCGGCGGTGTCGCGGATTTGCTGGGCGGCTTTGCGCCTGGCTTTTTCCCACTGACCGGAACCGAGTGCATGGAGAGGGGCATTCTCTGGGCTAGCGCCGCTATAGCGCGAAATCATATGCAAGTGCGAAACCGGCACGTAGAGCGTGCTATCGGAGGCATACTCGAGGTGTAAAAATTCAGTTTCGCCTTCGCCTAAGTCCATTGAGGCTAAGCCGTGATAGCGGCCAATGCCATGTTGACTATGCACGACGGGTTCGCCAATTTTAAGTTCGGACAAATCGCGCACCATCGCATCGACGTCGCTCGCTTGTTCTTGCCGGCGGCGTCCGGCACGTCGCGCCAGCCCGCCGTACAGTTCGCTTTCTGTGATGATGGCCAGATCTTCGGCAGGTAAGGCAAAGCCAGTGGCCAGGGGCGCGGTCGTCAGGGCAAAGCGCAGCGTCTCGTCGGTAAAGGCCGCAAAAGTGTCAAGCACAGCGGGCTTGAGAGAATGCTCGCCAAGCATGTGCAGGATGGTTTCGCGCCGCCCAGCGGATTCAGCCGCAATCAGTACGCGTTGCGATGTCTTGCCTAGCCAGTCACGAAGTGCGGCCACCGGGTCGCTGGCCTGACGGTTTACGGAGAGGGTCGGCAGTGGCTCCGCCCAGGGCGTGCGGCGAGCTTGGCCGGCCGCCGGCGTCGCTAGAATAAGGCGCGCAAAAGGTTTAGCCTGAGTAAAAAAATCCTCATCTGACAAAAAAAGGCGTGCCGGTTCTAGAATGGGCCGCTCGCGATGATGAGACAAAAATGTGTAGCGCTGTTTCGTATCGGCGGCAAACTGCTTGATGGCCGTATCTAGATCGCCAATCATGGCTAAGTGAGCAGTGGCTGGCAGATAATCAAAAAGCGTTGCCGTTTGGTCAAAAAACAGCGGTAAATAATATTCAATGCCGGCTGAGGGTATGCCGACACCAATGTCTTTATAAAGCGGCACCCGGCTTGGGTCGCCCTCAAAGAGTTCGCGCCAGCGGCTGCGAAATGCCGTGCGTGCAGGTTCGTCAAACGGAAATTCACGGCCGGGTAGCAATCTTACTTCACGCACTGGGTAGAGGCTGCGTTGGGTATCTGGATCAAAGGCGCGGATCGAATCAATTTGATGATCAAATAAATCAAGCCGGTAAGGCAACGCAGAGCCCATTGGAAAAAGGTCAAGCAGCCCGCCACGCACGCAATATTCGCCGGGCCGCATGACCTGGCTGACATGCTCGTAACCGGCGAGGGTCAGTTGCGCTTTAAGTTGTGCTGTATCAAGCTGCTCACCTTGCGTAAATTCAAACGTGTAGGCCGCCATAAAAGAGGGCGGTGCCATCCGGTAAAGGGCGGTAGTGGCGGGTACCAGCACAATATCGCAGCGCCCCGCGCTCAGATCATGCAGGGTTGCCAGCCGTGCTGAAACCAAATCCTGATGTGGCGAAAAAGTATCATAGGGCAGGGTTTCCCAGTCCGGCAAAAGGCGTACGCGCGCCTCAGGCGCGAAGTAAGCGATTTCATGTTGCAGTCGTTGAGCGTCGGCTGCGAGTGCGCAAAAGACCACCAGCAAGGGTAACTGTGGGCGATGGGTGGTGAAATAACGCGTGAGCGCCAGCGCATCGGCTGAGCCATATGCGCCATCAAAGACAAAGCGCTGACCGGGCTTGACTAAGCTAGGGACATGGGAAGAGGCGAGCGTGATGTTTTCAGGCATAGAGCAACAGGGCATAATACATAAGTAGCGCGGCGAACTCTTCCGGAACTTTGCCGCAAAGGGGCTATTATAGAATCTGAATCGATTTTTTTATTTTGGTTAACGATAAAGTGCTTGTGAATGAACGTCTTTTTGTAGTTATCCCATGTGCTGGCATTGGGCAACGGGCGGGCGCTCAAGTGCCCAAGCAGTATCGCATGGTGGCAGGTCACAATCTGCTTTATCACACACTGGCGGCTTTTGATGCGTGTTCTGAGTTAACCCAAACGCTCGTGGTATTGGCGCCCAATGATGCTCACTTTGACCCACGCCGTTTTAGTGGCTTGCGTTTTGTGGTGCGCCGCTGTGGCGGTGACAGTCGCCAAGCGTCGGTCCTTAACGGCTTAACGGCGTTGGCGGAATTTGGCGCGCGTGAGCATGATTGGGTGTTGGTGCACGATGCTGCCCGTGCGGGTATCCAGCCAGAGTTGATCCGTGCACTGATTCATGCCGTACGTGATGATCCGGTGGGTGGCATTGTGGCATTGCCACTGGCCGATACTTTAAAGCGCCAGGCGCCGGCAAGCGAGGTTGCAGCAGGGGTTACACCGTCACTACCGGCTATTTTGCGCACGGAACCACGCACCCAGTTATGGCTAGCGCAGACACCACAAATGTTTAGACTAGGGATGCTACGTCATGCGCTCGTGCGCGCGCAGCAAGAAGAGCATATACTCACTGATGAGGCGAGTGCCTTCGAAAGGCTAGGACATGCGCCTAAACTAGTACAAGGCAGCCTGCGTAATTTTAAGGTCACCTACCCGGATGATTTCGACATCATCGAAGCCATCCTGGGTCGTCAGAAAATCTAACATGAGGGGATTTAAGCATGCAATTTCGTATTGGACAGGGCTATGACATTCATGAGTTGATACCAGAGCGGCCACTTATTATTGGTGGTGTGCTAATACCTTATGAGCGAGGATTACTCGGCCATTCGGATGCTGATGTGTTGCTTCATGCAGTGATTGATGCGTTTTTGGGCGCGGCGGCGCTGGGCGATATTGGGCGGCATTTCCCCGATACGGATCCGCAGTTTGCGGGCGCTGATAGCCGGACGTTGCTGCGCGAGACGCTAAAGCGAGTGCAAGCTGCCGGCTATACGGTGGTTAATCTAGATAGTACGGTGATTGCGCAAGCGCCTAGACTCACGCCGCATATTGATATGATGTGCGCAAATCTTGCCGCTGACCTAGAGGTGCCGCTCGATTGTGTGAATGTCAAAGCGAAAACCAACGAAAAGCTTGGTTTTCTTGGGCGGGGCGAAGGCATCTCCGCGGAGGCGGTGGTCTTGCTAAGCCGGACTTGAAAAACTCATCAATCACCCTAACTTGTAGTGCAGTAACCGAGATAGAGGCGTCCAATGAGAATTGATAAATTCACTACCAAATTTCAGCAAGCATTGGCTGATGCGCAAAGCTTGGCCGTTGGCAACGATCATCAATATATCGAACCGGCGCATTTGCTGTTGGCGCTGCTCGCGCAGCCCGATAGTGCTGCACGCTCATTACTGGCGCATGCTGGGGTGCACCTCCAAGCATTGCAGCAAGCGCTCAGTAGTGCGCTTGAGCGTTTGCCAAAAGTCCAAGGCACGGATGGCAATGTGCAGTTTGGCCGTGATCTTACAGGTCTGTTGAATCAGACGGATAAAGAAGCGCAAAAAGCCGGCGATAGCTATATTGCCAGCGAAATGTTTTTGCTGGCGCTAGCCGACGATAAAAATGAAATAGGTCAACTGGTGCGCCAGCATGGCTTAACGCGCAAGGCGCTAGAGGCGGCGATTACCGCGGTGCGAGGTGGTGACTCTGTGCGTAACCCCGAAGCAGAAAGCCAACGCGAGGCCCTGAAGAAATATACGCTAGACTTAACTGAGCGGGCGCGGGCGGGTAAGCTTGATCCGGTGATTGGCCGGGATGACGAAATTCGCCGTTCAATCCAAATTTTACAACGCCGCACAAAAAATAACCCGGTATTAATTGGTGAGCCTGGCGTGGGCAAAACGGCAATTGTCGAAGGGCTTGCACAACGCATCGTCAATGGAGAAGTGCCGGAATCGCTTAAAAGTAAGCGGGTTTTATCGCTTGATATGGCGGCCCTCTTAGCCGGTGCAAAATATCGTGGCGAATTTGAAGAGCGGCTGAAAGCTGTGCTCAGCGACGTTGCCAAAGACGAAGGGCAGACCATCGTTTTTATCGATGAAATTCATACTGTCGTGGGTGCGGGCAAGGCTGAAGGCGCGCTTGACGCAGGCAACATGCTAAAGCCCGCGCTCGCACGCGGCGAGTTGCATTGCATTGGCGCGACTACGCTTGATGAATACCGCAAATATGTCGAAAAAGATGCCGCGCTTGAGCGGCGTTTTCAGCGGGTACAAATTGACGAACCTACCGTAGAAGCCACCATCGCAATTTTGCGCGGCTTGCAAGAAAAATATGAATTGCACCACGGCATTCAGATTACCGATCCAGCGATTGTAGCGGCTGCTGAGCTTTCGCACCGTTATATCACAGACCGTTTTTTACCGGACAAGGCGATTGATTTAATCGATGAGGCCGCTGCCAAAATTAAAATGGAAATTGACTCTAAGCCGGAGGTCATGGACCGGCTTGAGCGCCGCTTGATTCAGTTAAAAATCGAGCGTGAGGCGGTCAAAAAAGAACTCGATGAAGCCTCGCAAAAGCGCTTGCAACTGATTGAGGTGGAAATTGACCGGCTTGGCAAGGAATATGCCGATCTCGAAGAAATCTGGAATGCCGAGAAAGCGGCCGTGCAAGGTAGCGCACACCTGAAAGAAAAAATTGAGCGCACCCGGGTTGAGATTGCTCGCTTGCAGCGCGAGGGTAAGCTAGATCAGGTGGCACAACTGCAATATGGCGAGCTGCCTCAGTTGGAGGCACAGCTTAAACAGGTGACTCAAGCCGAAACCGAAAAAGGGCCGGGAACCACTCGCCCGCAGTTATTACGTACCCAAGTGGGGGCGGAAGAAATTGCTGAAGTGGTCTCGCGCGCAACGGGTATTCCAGTCGCTCGCATGATGCAAGGCGAGCGAGACAAGCTGATGCATATCGAAGCCAAGCTACATGAGCGTGTCATTGGCCAAGACGAAGCGCTTCGCGCTGTCGCCGATGCAATCAGGCGCTCGCGCGCCGGCTTGGCAGATCCGGGGCGGCCGTATGGTTCTTTTTTGTTTCTGGGTCCAACCGGCGTGGGTAAGACGGAGCTATGCAAAGCCCTCGCTGCATTCTTATTCGACTCGCAGGATCATCTGATTCGCATCGACATGAGCGAATTCATGGAAAAACACAGCGTAGCAAGACTGATTGGTGCGCCGCCTGGTTACGTTGGCTATGAAGAGGGCGGCTATCTGACTGAAGCCGTCCGGCGCAAACCTTATAGCGTTATTTTGCTTGACGAGATTGAAAAAGCGCATGCCGATGTTTTCAACGTTCTCTTGCAGGTACTAGACGATGGCCGCATGACAGATGGGCAAGGGCGCACCGTTGACTTTAAGAATACCGTGATTGTCATGACCTCTAACTTGGGCTCGCATCTGATTCAAGCGATGGTTGATGAGTCGCATGAGGCGGTGCGTGATGCCGTGTGGATTGAGGTCAAACAGCATTTCAAACCAGAGTTTTTAAACCGGATTGATGAAGTGGTCGTCTTCCATGGGCTGGATCGTGCGCAGATTGAGTCTATTGCGAAAGTCCAACTGGCTAACTTGACTGAGCGTCTAGTAAAGCTCGACATGCAATTGGAGATATCAGAAGCAGCGTTGAAACAAATTAGCGCGATTGGCTATGATCCGTTATTTGGCGCTCGCCCACTTAAGCGCGCTATTCAGCAGGAAATCGAAAACCCGATTGCAAAGTTGATTCTTTCAGGAAAAGTTGGCCCGAAAGAGTTGATTCCGGTGGATTATCAAGATGGGCGGTTTGTCTTTGAACGGGTGGTGCATTAATTGTATTAGCTGTGATCTAGCCTGACAGTTAGCTGATTTGAAGTATGCAGTTGTTAGGTCGGATCGTGATGAGTGCAGATGTGCGATTTACAAACACCATGTCATTTTTTAGCCAGCGGGTGCTCGGCCAAGTACTGGCGCAAAGCGGCATTCACGCGGGTTTGCCAGCCCTTACCCGTTGTCTTGAATTTATCTAACAAGTTGGCATCTAAACGAATCGCAGTAAAGACTTTGGTTTTATCAGCTTTAGGGCGTCCACGAGGGCGCTTGGCAACTAACGCGGAGTAGATTTTCGGGACCACCCGAGTTGCGGGTTTCGCTTTAGCGAACCACTCGTTATCAAGCTCACGGCTATCAGGGTCAGCAGCAATGCCTGAGTTAAGGGCGACCTCTTCATTTGGCGTGGGTATAATTATTCCAGGTTTAAGTTTCGGCATAACGTTTTACCTCTCTTACTGACTCACTCACATCAACGAAGATAGGGCACTAAGCTAGCCTATTGAAGAAGTGGGCAATAACTTGAATAAGCCAACTATTAAACTCGTTTGTGCTAAAAACGAACCAATCACCCAGGCCACTAAAGTATCTCTTAGCTTGGAAAGCTTGACATCCGTATCTTTGCTTGCAAGTGCAAAGCGGGTATCCGTGTCTTTTTTCATAGATTCGAAGCGGGCATCCATGTCTTTGTTCATAGATTCGAAGCGGGCATCCATGTCTTTGTTCATAGATCCGAAGCGGGCATCCATGTCTTTGTTCATAGATCCGAAACGGGCATCCATGTCTTTGTTCAAAGAAGCAAATTTCTCATCGATTTGAACTTCAAGCCGGGCTAAATCGTTTTTTGTGGCTAACCTCTCATCGATAAGCTGCGCTTGTTGATCGGATAAAATTTCTGCCTGCTCAAGTGGCATGCCGGCTGCAGTCAGCCGCTTGATGAACTCGTAAGTGTCAAAGATTAATTTACTCATGAGAAGCGTCCTATATTGACTTAATGTAGCATATTCGTATTTGTTGCTGGTAAGCACTATGCAACCTCCTGCTGCTCAAAGAGCGCACGTATTTGCCAGACAATGTACTTGCAGCGTTAGCGTCTCTCTGTGGCATTAAAGCGGGTTTGTGGGATGTGCTGATGCCTTGTTCCCGCGGCACAAGCTTAACTAAAAAACGACCTGCATCGACAATCACCATTTGCTCGCCCGCCAGCGTCGCCTCAATGAGGCCGCATAACCTGATCTGTGCTTCATAAATATCGATTACTTGCATTATTTAATCTGAGTATATTTATCCTATTAAAGTTATTTTTATTCTATTTGGTTTTAATTGAGAACGCAAGCTTATTGACACAATTTTTGTGTATGACCTTTGCTATAGTGTTTTCGCTATTTAAAGCGCTGTTATTTGAGAGCGCGTGGTTCGTAAGCGACTATTACGATCACCATTAGAAGGCGACAAGTGATGGACTGAGGGTTAATTTACGTTTCGTCAAATCTCCCCTCTTAGTCTGAGTATGTTTCCTGATTCGACTATAAAGCGACGCCACAGCAATACACCTGTAACGCCAAAACCAATACTGCGGCCAAGCCAAATACTATTTTCTCCCCAGTTTGCCCAATATCCACATGCAACCATAGCCGGGATTCCTACCAGCCAATATCCGACAAATGTGTTTCTAAGGCCCGCTTTCGTATCTCCAAGGCCGCGGAGCAGCCCAATACAGATATTTTGCGAGCCATTAACGAATTGGTGAGCGATCGCAAACCACAGTAAGCTCGTAGCAACGCTGAACACGGCGGCCTCGCTAGCCGACCCTAGAAATGGAAATAATACCAATCTCGGCGCAAGCAGGTAGAGTGTGCCAACGATCGTCAAGAAGGCAAAGCTTAATTTGAACGTTCGACCCGCGATACCGCGAACTTCGTGAGATTGATCATGCGCAACGGCATGACTGATCAGAACCGAAGAGCCGTGAGACAAACCAATGTTAATCTGATACACAACAGTAACCAGTTGATTAACGACATTTGAGGCAGCGAGTGCAGTTGATCCGAAAATCCCCATTAAAATTGTCGCCACGGACGTAACCGCCGCTTCGGATCCGTAGGTAAGAGCGATAGGCGTTCCCATCTTGACAATTTTCAGGACTACAGTCAGCTGTGGACGCCACCGATTGAGCGTTAGGAACGAGTGCAATTGTTTGTCGCGCTTAATCTTGCGAAGGTATGCCAAAAACGACCAGACCTGGACGAGGGTTGTCGATAATCCTATGCCCACCAACCCGAGCCGTGGCAAACCCAACCATCCGTAGATAAAGGTTGCATTAAGAAGCGCGTTAACCCCGATGGATATCAGCGTGATTCGTAGCAACGAACCGGGATAATGCATCCCCACCGCGAACTGTCGTAGCACATTCAGCCCAAGCATTGGCAACAGCCCAGGAGCCAGCGCAAGCATCACGGGTCGGGCCAGATCGACAATCGCGGGGTCCTGCCCGAACCAAGTCAATATATAGCTTAGCGCGACTAATACTAAGGCTCCAGAGATCGCAACCACGCTAGCGATTAGCATCGCCGCTCTCAGTAACTCCTGCACTTCATTGAGTGCGATTGCATCAGGTATTCTGGTGCCTGTTCTCTTAGCAGATCGCCCCATAGCGCCTGCAACAAGATTTCCGAGGCCGGTTACCATGCCCACGCACATGGTTCTAAGTTGATTGTAAAGAAGCACCGCTAGCCCACCTGCAGCTAGTGCTTTAACGTCGATCAAACCCATCATAAGAAGGTCAGTGGTTGTCAGAGCAACCTGAGAAAGCTGAATCCCGGCTATCGGAGCTGAGAGTTTGACGATGGTCCAATACGGGTTACGGTTTTGATCCAATGGGTCTCCAGAACGTCTAAGAGTGGCGCATAAGGCTGCTCTAAGTACTGCGAGCAGAGCCAGCGGTTCTCGGTAGATCTGCACAGTCGGAGTGGTTCAGCATGTACCGCGTCCTGGCAGTACCGACTATAAATGCTTCGGTGAAATTCGAGTGGAGTCGAGATATGCATCAAATAGACGATGCAAGCTTTGATATTTCGGTTTACTTAGTAAATTTCGCTTGTGCAGCCAGTCTTCGTTGTAGATACTGTTGAGGTATTTCTCACCAGCATCGCATACTAAGACCACCATGACACTATGCGGCTCGACCAAAGCTAGTCGTTTTAGTGCTAAATATATGGCGGCGCCAGCAGTGCCGCCCACTAAAATTCCTGTGCGCCGCGCGACCACGCGTGCTGTAGTGAATGCGTCGACGTCGTCGATGGTGATTCCCTCATCAATCAAAGAGTGGTCGACGTTAGGACCAACCGTAAACCCATCCGGCGCGCCTGCTCCTGTCTGATAGTAGCGACCGCCAGGTCCGCCGAAGATGATGGATCCAGTCGGCTCGACACCTATGCTGGTCACGCGGGAGCCTCGGCGTCGTAACTCCTTCACCGTTCCGCAGAGAGTGCCTCCTGTACCTACCGCGCCGACCAAATAATCGACGTCACCCTCTAAATCAGCTAGAAGCTCTGATGCAAGATTGACGTAGCCTGCATTGTTGTTTGGATTGTGGTGCTGGTCGGGCCAGAATGCTCCCGTTGTCTCGGAGATTTCTGCCGCCCGACGGCGCCGCTCTACCGTGCTGGGCCTATCATTGCTGCCTTCGACAACAACAAGGTTAACCCCCATGGCTTGCATTGCCTGCAACTTGTCCGGGGAAGCGTGCCTGTCAACAATCGCGGTGAACTTGTAGCCGCGCTCAATGGCGACAAAAGCTAGCCCTAATCCGGTGTTCCCAGATGTTGGTTCAACGATGTGGCCACCAGGTTTTAGCGTGCCTGATCGCTCAGCGGCCAGGATCATCTCTTGTGCCATTCGAACCTTGCAGGAGCCTGTCGGATTGAACTGCTCAAGTTTCAAGAGCAGTCGACTTTCGGAGTCGGTTCGTACTAACTCGTATTGAAGTTGACTTCTTTTCGCGGACACTTTTAAACTACCTAAAAGGAGTCCGTA
>JASSUC010000023.1:0-37448 GCA_031963245.1 Mycoavidus cysteinexigens | reverse complement strand
TGCCTCTGCTTGAGCAGTTGGCCGACGTTCGCCCCGGGTTATTGAGAAGATACAAAAGCTTGAGCCTATTTACCTGGCTCCATAAGGTTGGTTATAAGGAGTTTTTTAGCCAATGGCGCGCAAGCATTTTGCCGCATCTAAGGCAAAATAAGTTAAGACACCGTCTGCCCCTGCCCGTTTAAAAGCCAGTAACGACTCAAGCATGACTTGATCATGGTTAAGCCAGCCATTTTGCGCGGCCGCTTTTAGCATCGCATATTCACCGCTTACTTGATACACGTAAGTTGGGAAACGAAACTCATCTTTCACGCGCCGCACGATATCGAGGTAAGGCATACCTGGTTTCACCATCACCATATCAGCGCCTTCTTCAATATCCATCGCCACTTCACGCAATGCTTCATCGCTATTGGCCGGATCCATTTGATACGTCATTTTGTTGCTTTTGCCAAGCTGGGAGGCCGATCCTACGGCATCCCGGAATGGACCATAAAAGGCCGAAGCATATTTGGCGGCATAGGCCATAATTTTTGTGTTGCGATATCCCTCGCTCTCAAGCATTGCGCGAATCGCTCCGATCCGGCCATCCATCATATCCGATGGGGCAATGATATCGACGCCGGCTGCAGCGTGTACAGAGGCTTGTTTAACTAAAATTTCAATGGTTTCGTCATTCAGAATCTCGCCCATTTCATTGATCACACCATCCTGCCCATGGCTGGTGTAAGTATCGAGTGCGACATCGGTCATCACACCTAATTCTGGAAAGGCTTTTTTCAATTCACGGACGGCGCGCGGAATTAAACCATCAGCCTGTGTTGCCGCTAGGCCATCAGGTGTTTTCAAAGAGGGCTCAATCATGGGAAAAAGCGCCAACACGGGGATGCGCAACTCAACACATTGCTGTGCCACTGGTAGCAACAGATCAATTGACAGTCGTTCAACCCCAGGCATTGACGGCACAGCTTGCCGTACCTGATGACCGTCAACAATAAAAACGGGATAAATCAGATCGTTACTGGTCAAAACATTCTCACATAGCAAGCGGCGAGAAAATTCGTTAGCACGCATCCGGCGTGATCGATAGACAGGGTAGGCGCTCATAGCATAAATTGGAGGATAAATTCTGAATTTTTGGGGACTATTGATATATTATGGAAGGCGAGCGTTGTAGATAGTACATAAGCTCCCCGCTTCTCCTCCCTGAGCGGGAGCCTGCTCCTTAATTGACAGGCTTTTTCCCGCCGCTTTGACGGCGGCTTTTTTTTGCTCACTTTTACACCATTATTTTAGGCTTGATGAGTGGGTTTCAACCATGATTCGATAGTCTGTTGCGCCTCGTCGAGACCCACGCGCTTTGGCGTTGAAAAGAGCTGTACCGTGAGCTGATTCGGCAGGCCTAAGCGCATGGTGTATTCAGCGAGCTTTTGCTGTACCGTACGTAGCGTATTAATGCTGGCTTGCCGGGTCAATTTGTCGGCTTTAGTGAGCAGCATATGAATCGGCTTGCCGGTTGCGGCAAACCAATCGATCATCTGCCAATCAAGCTCCGTGCATGGGCGGCGTGCATCCATCAGTAAAATTAAACCGCACAACTGTGTCCGTGTCTGTAGATAGCCGCCGAGTAATTGTTCCCAATGGATCTGCACACTAGCGGGGACGTCAGCGTAGCCATAGCCGGGTAAATCAATCAGATGGGCGCGAGGTTGATCGGCCGGGCCGACTGAGAAATAATTAATATGCTGCGTGCGTCCTGGCGTTTTGCTAGCAAAAGCCAGCCGCCTTTGATTGCACAATACGTTAATTGCACTTGACTTGCCAGCGTTAGAACGGCCGGCAAAAGCGACTTCTGGTAATGGCGATGGCGGCAGATCGCGTAAATGATTAACGGTAACAAGAAACCGCGCTTGGTGAAGCAAGAAAGCCATAAATGTGTGCCTTGAAGGCGGTAGAAAAACTTATACCCATTTGACGCTAGCGGCCACGTGGTGGTTTAACTTAAACCGGCATAAGCTGATGGTGGCCGTTTATAAACCTTGAAAAAGGCCTTATTGTATAATATAAAAATCAAGTAAAAAGCCTATTAGACCGGTTTTGAGAGACAACAACAAAACGAGACAAGGGGGTTCTATGAGCCGGCCATACAAGTTCTGGCAAGTGATGTGGGTGGGATTAATGGCATACACGGCGGCGGCCTACCCGCAAAATACGTCAGTCAAAATAGATACTGTTCGTGGTCAAGCAATTGCCAGCCAGGTCTGTATCTCTTGCCACGGCGTAGAGGGCAGCGGGGCGACGGGTCTCGCGCCCAATCTTGCTGGTCAGCATATTGAATATCTGTATAAACAGTTACTGGATTACAAAACTAAGTCCGGCGACAAGACGCCAAAACGCCACAATCCGATTATGGCTAGCTTTGCCTCAATCTTGTCTGAACAAGACATGTGGGATGTCTCTGCTTATTTTGCTGGCTTACCAGTAAAGCTCGCTTTTGCGCACAGCCAGGAGAGGGCGGTGCATGGCCAGCAAATCTGGCGTGGCGGCATCGCCGAGAGAGGCGTGCCAGCCTGTGCCGCCTGCCATGGCCCAACGGGCGCTGGCATGCCAGTACAATATCCGCGCTTAGCCGGCCAATGGCAAGATTACACGATTGCCCAATTGCAGGCCTTTCAACAAGGTGAGCGTGCGAACAATGATCCTATGCAGGCGATTGCAGAGCGGTTATCAGACAAAGAAATTAAGGCGCTGGCAGAGTATATTGCGGGTCTGCGTTAGGCTTCTGGGGGCACAGTTTTGAAAACCTCGCCATACATTTCCTCAAACCCTAAAATCTCAGCCTCTTCTAGGTAGGAGAAATATTTATCACGTTTAGCTTTGGACAGCTTCCCTTGATTTTGATGGACAAAAATAATAAATTTATCAAGCGCTGTTCCTGGCCAATCGAATTCTTCATTTAATTGTGCATAGAGGGTATCGCGTTTAAGTAAAAATTGGAGTTCCTGCTCAAGGTCTTTTTCGATCACTTGCTTTAAACACAATAATAAAAACTCGACCTGTGGGGTGGCATCAAAATACCGATACAGTAATGCATCGTTTCCTCGTGCTGGAATATCGGGTGTGATCGGATAGTAATCGCTTAAGCGTTTTATTGGTTTCGAGAAAGCTTCTAGCGCGCCAATATACTCATCTAGCCGAACTTTCATCACGGCGGATACGGGTAAGATAAACCCACGTGGAGTAAAGCCTCGGCGGGTCAGTACCTCATGTACCAGGAAGCGGTGAATCCGGCCGTTGCCATCCATAAATGGATGCAAAAAAACAAAAGAGAAAGCCGCTAAGGCAGCGGCGATGGGGGCCGCGATCCCATCTTCTTCAGCGAGGCGATTGGTCCAAGCGATCCAATCCTTCATCAGTGCAGGAATATCTTCAGGGCGAGGGGGCAGAAAATCGACGCGATGGAGCCCATTATTCAGTTCTCGGCCAACATAATTCTGGCTGTTACGATAGCCTACCTCGCGAAAACGTGCATCAACCACAATATTTTGGAGTAAGCGCAAACGTTCTGGTGCCACCGGCTGGGGATCGCTTGCTTCACGCAGTGCTTGCATGAAGCGCTCGGTTTTGTTGCCGCTTGGTTTTTCTCGTTCGATCTCAAATGAATATTGGGTTTCTTTTAAATAGAGCCAGGCAGCAGCTCGCTCGAGGCTACGTGGGTTGTAGCGCGTGAGGGCACGATTGACCTCAGTTGCCAGATCTTGCTCCAAGAATTTTTGGATAATGGGTGTGCGCCGTACGATTGGGCAAAATTGGAAGTTCCCTATCAGGTTATTTTCAATGCGGAACCGTTCGCTACGAACGGGCTTGTTGTAAATCACATAGAGCTTGCTATCCGCTAGTTTAATGTAAGCACTTTTTTTATTTGTACCCGGTACATTAAGCAGTGTGTTGGTTAATCCTTCATACAAAAAGCCGAGCCGTCTTAAAATAGGCGATTGCGCTGATTTTTGTAAGGCCGTTTCCAACTGTGTTTTGCCGTCTTGGATAAAAAGGCGGCTCAAGATTTCGAGATTGATCCCTTCATATCGCAAAGCAAACTCAAGATGGCCTAAAATAGTGTTTTCTGGTGCGTAACTTTGACGAAAATTTTGCTGTAAATAGTCAGCACTATTGACGCTTTCGCGTGATTTAACATCGCCTTTGATAAAAGACCGGCGCCAATGGGGGCGTGTTTTCAATTGATAGGCTTCAACTAGCCACGTATATCCTGCCGGCTGTTGGGTTGATAAGTCATAATAGGTCATTGAATTGACTCAACAATGGATGCGAAATAGCAAAAGTAAGTGTGTTTAATATTTTTACCGCAAAAATGAGCGCGAAATCGCAAAAATTCCCGCATTTGATAATTTTATCGCAAAAATGCCCGCGTTCGATAATTTTCCCGCAAAAATGCCCGCGATTTTGTGTGTCTGAACCCATCGAATTGTGCAGAGCAGACGAGGCGAGTCTGTGAAATTGAATTCAACTACTCCGCTTAAGGCAAAACGCCCCTTATCAAAAAACACCATTGAATTATTCAGTTCGATGCGTTTTGCGATTGCCTTATTGGTGGTGCTCGCGATCGCGAGCATAATTGGCACAGTGCTTAAGCAACAAGAGCCCTATCCTAATTATGTGGCTCAGTTCGGCCCATTCTGGGCGGAAATTTTTCATGCACTGGGCCTATACAATGTCTATAGTTCTTGGTGGTTTAGCGCAATCCTCTTGTTTCTAGTTGTCTCGCTTTCGTTGTGCTTATGGCGTAATGGGCCACACATGATGGCTGAGATGCGTAGTTGGAAAGACCGGGTGCAAGAAAATAGCTTACGCGCATTCGGGCATCGGGCTGATTTTGAGGGGGCTCATGCCTGTGCCGAGACGGCAGCACGACTGCAAGGGTTGATTAAGGCGAGTGGTTATCGCTATAAAGTAAAACAAAACGACGCTGGCTTGCTGATCGCCGCCAAGCGCGGCGCCTTGAGCAAGTTGGGCTATATCTTTGCGCATCTGGCGATTGTGGTAATTTGTATCGGTGGCTTACTGGATAGTAATTTACCGGTACGCCTACAAATGTGGCTATTTGATAAATCTCCATTGCAAGGCAATGCGGTGATTGCTGAAATTGCGCCTAAGCACCGGCTAAGTACGTCAAATCCAAGCTTTCGTGGTTATGCGTGGGTACCTGAAGGTCAGCATGTATCCACGGCTATTCTGAATCAAGTGGACGGTACGCTGATCCAAGAGTTGCCATTCACCCTCCAACTGAATCAATTTATCGTTGAATATTATTCAACGGGGATGCCCAAACGCTTTGCCAGCGATATTGTCGTTTTGGATAAGACCAGTCAGCAGCCTATTGCAGCTCGTATTGAAGTGAACAAACCTTTTATTTACCGTGGTATTGCTATTTATCAATCGAGTTTTGAGGATGGTGGCTCAAGTGTGCAATTCACGGCTTATCCGATGGCGGGTTCAAAGGTGCGGCCTTTTGAGTTAAAAGGGCAGATTAATAGTTCACTGCCATTAACGGATGACGGCACAACCCTCGAATTGACCGATTTCCGCGCCATTAATGTTGAGAATATTGCCGATGCCGACGGTAAAGCCGATGTACGTGGCGTCGCCCGCCGCTCATTGCAAGAAGCCTTTGATCAGCGGCTGGGGTCTGGCGCTAAAACCTCCAAACCGCAAACGCTACGTAATATAGGCCCTTCTGTACACTATAAAATACGGGATAGCACAGGCCAAGCGCGGGAATTCAACCATTACATGCTGCCGCTTGAAATTGATGACGAATGGGTGTTTTTAGCCGGTATGCGCGAAAACCCGCAACAGCCTTTTCGCTATCTGCGCATTCCAGCCGATACGGAGCATACGGTGAAGACCTGGATGCAATTGCGTGCAGCGTTGCAAACCCCGCTCTTGCGCGTAACTGCCGCCAAGCGTTTTGCGGCGCGTTTAGCTCAGCCGGGGACGCCATTGCAATGGCAGCTTGAGCGAAGTGCGGCGCGCGTATTGGATCTTTTTGCTGGGGCTCAGGCGCGGCAAGCCATCCAAAATGATGGTACAGAGTCGGCAGGAGGATTTGCTGCGTTGGCGAAGTTTATCGAATCTTCTGTGCCTAAAGCCGAGCAAGCGAAAGCGGTAGAGTTATTATTGCGTACGCTAGAGGGGGCGTTTTGGGACCTTTGGCAAATCGTACGTGAGCGAGCGGGACTGATACCTAATGTCGAGAATGCGGCGAATGGCCGCTTTGTGCAATCAGCCATCAATGCCTTATCCGATAGTTTTTTCTACCGCGCTCCGGTTTTTTTGCAACTTGACTCATTTAATGAAGTCAAAGCGTCTGTTTTTCAAGTGACGCGTTCGCCGGGCAAAAAAATTGTTTACTTTGGTAGTCTGTTACTAGTGCTAGGCGTATTCGCTATGTTTTATGTGCGCGAACGACGTGTATGGTTTTGGCTCAAAGAGCGTGAACCTGGCACTGGCACAAAGGTATTAATGGCCATGTCTGCTGCTCGTAGAACCCTAGATTTTGAAAACGAATTTGTCCAACTGCGTCAGCAAGTTGGCCGAACCCTCAATATACCTGACTCTCTTTGAAGTTAAATGATGGAAAATTTACATTCCACTAAGTCGTCTAGCAAAACCGGTCTGTCTACGCAGTCCAGCCCAGAAGCTTTTCCTATGCAAACGCGATTAAACCGACTTACGCCGTTTGATTGGCTCTATTTAGGGGCGCTGATTACCGGTGCTATTTTTACACTCATGCAGTATGGTCATAATATGGACTACTACGAGCAGGCTATTTTACTGGCAGCGGTACCGGTTTTTGGGGCGCTGGGTTGGTATTGGAAGCCCGTGCGCGTATTGCTGGCACTGATCGCAGTGCTATCCTATTCAGCCATTGCTTTTTATCACGGTGAACTCGCGCGAGCGGAGCAAGTTTTTTTCTTAAAATATCTCTTATCGAGCCAATCCGCAATTTTGTGGATGAGCACCCTTTTTCTACTGGCAACGGTGTTTTATTGGGGCGGCTTACTGGCGCGCTCAACAATGGGTGCTAAGCTCGGCTCGTGGCTGTGCTGGGCCGCTGTGTTATTAGGCTTTACTGGCATGATGGTGCGTTGGTATGAGTCTTATTTGATTGGCGCAGATATTGGCCATATCCCAATTTCAAATCTCTACGAAGTTTTTGTATTGTTCTGCCTGTTGACGGCACTTTTTTACTTGTACTATGAAATGCACTATCAAACGCGCGCATTAGGCGCCTTTGTGCTGCTTGTGATCAGTGCGGCAGTGGGTTTTTTAATGTGGTACGCCGCTGCGCGCGAAGCCCAACAAATTCAGCCTCTGGTTCCTGCCTTGCAGAGTTGGTGGATGAAAATTCATGTGCCAGCGAACTTTATTGGGTATGCTAGCTTTGCGCTAGCCGCGATGGTTGCCGTCGCTGCCTTGCTCAAACGCTACGGCGTATGGGTTGATCGCTTGCCAGCTTTGGTCGTGCTAGATGACCTGATGTACAAATCAATTGCCGTGGGTTTTGCCTTTTTTACCATCGCCACCATTCTCGGTGCGCTATGGGCGGCCGACGCATGGGGTGGGTACTGGAGTTGGGACCCTAAAGAAACTTGGGCGTTAATTGTCTGGCTAAACTATGCAGCATGGCTACATATGCGGCTGATTAAGGGCTTGCGCGGCACCTTGGCGGCTTGGTGGGCACTGATTGGTTTACTGGTTACGCTGTTTGCTTTCTTGGGGGTGAATATGTTTTTGTCTGGTCTGCATAGTTATGGGCAGCTGTAATTAGTTGTACCTTTGACTTTGCTCCTGAGAAACGCCCCCTACTGAAGGTTTAAATCAGTATCGATACGACATTTATTTATATTCAGGCGGAGAAAAAGTGCATGACCGGGGCTCACACCTTCGCTCGCATTCGTGGCTTTATCTCTACCGCGCGTAAACAGGGCTGGAATATCTTCGAGTCCATCCGGCTAGCCTCCCAAAACATGAGGTGGGTCGTTTCTCAGGATCGAGGAAACAGGGGTACCTAACATGATCAACTATCCATCTCTATTCTTTATTGCTAGCCGGATTCTAGCAGAGGGTTTTCGAGCGTAGAGCACCCTAGCCTACGGAGATCTGCCTGAGTTTCCCTTACAGTTCTAATCCGGCAGCCTCATTTCACCCGCAAATAATTGTTCAACTGTTTCGCGCGCACGCACTAAATAGGCGTTTTCCCCTGCCACCATTACTTCCGCTGCGCGTGGCCGCGTATTGTAATTTGAACTCATCGTAAAGCTATACGCGCCAGCCGAGCGCGCAGCCAGTAAATCTCCAGGCTTAAGAGCCAGAGTCCTATCGCGACCAAGCCAATCGCCACTTTCGCAAACTGGCCCGACCACATCGTAGAGCGCCTCTGGCGTGTTGTCGTGGTGTTGCAGAACCGGGACCAAAGCATGATAGGCTTGATACATTGTGGGCCGAGCAAGATCATTCATGCCGGCATCCACAATCGCAAAATTCTTGGCCGTGCCAGGTTTTAAATATTCAATTTTTGTCAGCAAGATACCTGCGTTGCCAACTAATGAGCGGCCTGGCTCAAATAGAATTTCACGGTGTCCGTGACCGCGCTTGGCAAGGTGACTCAGCAGAGTGTGCACAAAGGTGCTAATCGCTGGCGGCGTTTCGGTGTCATAGCAAATGCCAAGGCCACCCCCCATATCGATATGAGAAATTTTGATGCCGTCTGCTTCAATCAATTCAATCAGGTCGAGCATTTTATCTAGCGCATCGAGATACGGCGCAATCTCGGTGATTTGTGAGCCAATATGGCAGTCGATACCGATGATTTCGAGCGATTTCATTGACGCCGCTGTACGATAGGCCGCACGCGCTTGATCAAAAGCAATGCCAAATTTATTTGACTTAAGCCCTGTCGAAATATACGCATGCGTTTTTGCATCTACGTCTGGATTGATGCGCAATGACACCCGTGCTGTTTTACCTGTATTGGCTGCAATCTCTTGCAGGCGGTGTAGTTCAGGAAGTGATTCAATATTAAAACATTTGACACCCGCATTCAGTGCGGCTTGCATCTCGCTGGCACTTTTGCCGACGCCTGAAAAAACAATTTTGTCGGCGTGTGCGCCCACCTTGAGCACACGCGCTAACTCGCCGCCTGAGACGAGATCAAAGCCCGCCCCTAACTTTGCAAAAACATCGAGCACAGCGAGATTGCTATTGGCTTTGACGGCATAGTAAATCTTTGCGTTATGGCCTGCGCACGCATTTGCGTACGCTTGATAGGCGCTGGTCAACGCTGCGCGTGAGTAAACGTAAAGCGGTGTGCCAAATTGTTGTGCCAACGTTGTCAGCGGGACGTTTTCTGCATGCAGTTCGGCGTTAATATATTCAAAAGCGTTATCAAGCATTTTAGTGTTTGCTGGAAGAGGATGGAGCCAGTGGCTTGGGTAATGCGGCTAGCGTATTTTTTTGGGGGCTCGCCTGTGGGGCGGTAGCAGGCTCAGGTAACGGCGGCACGGTTGGCAAATACAGTGCCCCGCGTTGCCCACAAGCGGCAAGCGCGGTGAAAACCGCTACAATTGCACTGGCTTTGCAAATAATCTGCATAGCTAAACTCGGAAAATTGAAGCGAGGAAGTGTAGCATGACTAATCATAAAGAATATCTTGAGTTTGCTGAGGCAACGCTAGATGCCATCGAATCCGCGCTGGATACAAGTGGGGCTGAGGTTGAATATGAGCGCAATGGCAATGTATTAACGCTAGAGTTTGACGACGGTAGCAAGATCATTGTTAATTTACAAGTGGCCATGCAAGAAATCTGGTTGGCTGCAAAAGCCGGCGGTTTTCACTATCGGCAGCAATACGGAGCTTGGCTTGACACGCGCCATGGCACTGAATTATTTGCCGCTTTGTCACGCTATGCAAGCGAGCAAGCGGGCGTCACGATTGAGCTGTCTAAGGGTTGATGGGTGAGCGCTTGCCCCTCGGGCAAGCCGCTTTCAGCGATCTTAGTGACCTTTAAACAAGTCCATAATATCCTTTTTCTCTGTTTCGCTCACGCCAATGTTTGCGCCAGAAATTGCCCCTCCCTCGCCGGTCAGCAGGGATTGGCTCGTATCAATATGGGTAACAAAACCCTGGCCAGGCAAAAAATCATCATAAAAAAGCTCACCGTCGATTTCGGTAATCCCGCTACTGGGCCGGGGCCATGAATAAACGGCCAGGCGTGGCAAGGCGCGGCTCATGTAGTCGATCCACATGGGCAGGGCTAGGCCACTGCCCGTTTCTCGATCGCCTAGGCTTTTAGGGTGGTCATATCCTAGCCAAGAAATTGCGACCAACTTATGCTGAAAGCCGGCAAACCAAGCGTCGTGCGAATCATTGGTGGTGCCGGTTTTGCCTGCCAGGTCGGCGCGACGAAGTACATTGCTACGCGCACCCGTGCCGCGTTGCACCGCAGAATGTAATAGGTTGGTCATCAAGTAAGCATTGCGCGCGCTGATGGTGCGGGGGGCGTTGCTTTCGGCAACCAGTGGCTGTGCTTGTGAAATAACGATCCCGCGCTGGTCGGTGACAGTGGCAATCAAATAAGGGTTGACGTGGTAGCCGCCATTCGCAAAAACCGCATAGCCGGTAGCCATTTGCAGTGGCGTGACGAGTCCAGCGCCAAGCGCCATGGGCAGGTAAGCAGGATGCTTATCGGCGTCAAAGCCAAAGCGCGTAAGATACTCTTGCGCATATTTAGGGCCAATATAGTCTAGGATGCGGATCGAGACCAGATTTTTTGATTTTGCTAGGGCGGTGCGTAGGGTAATTGGGCCCTCATAGCGGCCACCATAATTTTTGGGTTCCCAAGGCTGGCCCCCGGTTTGCGTCGCAGGGAAATACAGCGGAGCATCATTGATGATTGTGGCTGGGCCCAAGCCTTTTTCGAGCGACGCTGCATAAATAAAGGGTTTAAAGCTCGAGCCCGGTTGCCGCCAAGCCTGCGTGACATGGTTAAATTTATTTTTATTAAAATCAAAGCCGCCGACTAAGGCGCGGATTGCACCATTTTGCGGGGTCAGCGATACCAACGCGCCTTCTAACTGAGGGAGTTGTGTGATTGACCAACTAGCATTCGCTGCCTGGGCGACCCGAATCACCGCCCCCGGCTTGATGCGCTTGGTGTTGGGTGCTTGTGCCGTGAGCGCATGCGCGGCAAAGGCTAAACCTTCACCGGTAATCGTGATGGTGTCGCCACTTAATAGCTCGGCCTGTACTTCTTTGGTGCGGACGGCGATCACCACGGCTGCTTTGAGCTCTCCATTATCGGGCTCATTCAATAAGGCATTCGCAATGGCTTGATCGCGCTCTTCTGGTTCAGCCGGTAAATCAATATAAGTTTCTGGCCCACGATAGCCATGGCGCCGCTCATAGGATAAGACGCCTTTACGGACTGCTCGGTACGCTGCATCTTGTTCGGCAGAGTCAATCGTGGTCACGACGTTAAGCCCGCGCGTGTAAATTTCATCCTGATACTGGGCATACATCATTTGGCGCACTGTTTCTGCGACGTATTCTGCATGCACGCTAAATTCTTTACCTGAGCCTTTGACTCGTAAAATCTCCTGTAACGCTGTCTGATATTGCGCCGCATCAATGTATCGTAAGTCATGCATGCGCTTTAAAATATAGGTCTGCCGAATTTTTGCCCGTTTTGGATTAACAATTGGGTTATAGGCAGAAGGGGCCTTAGGCAGTCCAGCTAGCATGGCTGCCTCGGCCACCGTGATATCTTTGAGATCTTTGCCAAAATAGACCCGCGCGGCAGCGGCAAATCCATAGGCCCGCTGACCCAGGAAAATCTGGTTCATATAGACCTCAAGGATTTGATCTTTGGTCAGCGTTGCCTCAATCCGATAGGCGACCAGCATCTCGTAGAGTTTGCGCGTGTAAGTTTTTTCGCTTGATAAAAAGAAGTTGCGCGCAACTTGCATGGTAATGGTGCTCGCGCCTTGGGCTGCGCTACCATGCAAAATATCCGCTAAACCGGCGCGCACAATACTGATGAAATCAACGCCGTGATGATCGTAAAAGCGGAAATCTTCGATGGCGAGCACCGCTTTTTTCATGACCTCAGGGATTTCTTCAAAGCGTACAGGATGGCGTCGCTCAGCGCCAAATTCACCAATTAGCACATGGTCGGCGGTATAGACCCGCAACGGCACTTTGGGCTGGTAATCAGTCAGTGCTTCAAGTGAAGGTAGCTTGGGCAGCATCACGATCAGCATATAAGCCATCAGCAATGTACCAATTGTCGCTAGCGTAGCGGCTGCTCCGCTTAACCAAAGAAACAGAACTAACCAAGGCGAGCGGGCAGGGCGTGGGCGCGAGGAGGGGGTAAATTTTGAAGCCATAAAAATGATAAAAGGGGGACAGTGGATTATATAGCCATTTAGCCGAGTATTTCTTATCCCGATTTATTGACAAAATTAAGTCAATAAATGAAGAGCAAGTTTTTATTTTAAAACTTAAGGACACTTGATGCGAATTTCTATGGCTAGTGTTGCACGCCGTTTTGCACTAGGGATCGAAGTGGGTCCCAAGCAATTGCGGGTCATGGTGCTAAGCCGTCGGTTGTTGGCTGCCGCAAAAATCCGCATTGAACATATTGGCGTTTGTGCGCTGCCTGCTGGAATGGTGACGGGGGCGGATTTTATGAATCCGGCTGTCATCGCAGCAGCACTGGCTGAAGCGCTGCTTACCTGTCGCTGTAAGCGAGCATTAACTGCTGCCCGCGTTGCCATGGCCTTGCCTGCTACGGCGGCATGGTTACAACAGCTATCGATTGCCAGACTCGCGCCGCAGAGCGTGATCACGACACAGTCCGATACAGCACTTGACGCGCTTGAGTCAGCCGTGTTGGCTCAGGCAGAGCATTTAGCGGGTATTGAGGCGGCTGCATTAGCAGTGGATTGGTTCCGCGCAGACCCCGCCGGTGCGCCAGATCAGCTCACCATTGTGGCAACTCCGCGTCGCTATGTGGAAGTGCGGCTTGAAGCCGCGGCTCAAGCAGGGATGATGTTGCATGCAATCGACGGGGCAGATGCTGCTGCCTTACGCGCCTGTCGTTTTGCCGGTATGCAGAGCGGTCGGGCAGACATGTTCTACGGCGCAATTTGGCTAGGTACGGATAGTGGGCGCATGTGGTTGCTATGCGGGGGGGCGATTAAACGTGAACTCAAATTTTCACCTGCTGATTTAGCTACCCCGGCTTTTATAACAGCATTACACGACTTGATTAAAATGATCCAGCCTGTCTATGTCTTAATTGCAGGGGAGGTTGAGACGTTGCGGATGGCCGACAGGACAATCGATGAATTGAGCGTTGTGTTAGGCTGTCCAGTGATTGAACTCGATCCGCTAGCCTGTTGCAATCGGCATTATGGCCATCGCAATGGCATTTATGGCAGTACTGGAACGCGCAGCCATAGCGGTACCGGTAGTGCGCAATCGGCCAGCCCTGAATTGGGAGCTACCGCACCCTTTGCGGTTGTATTTGGTCTTGCACTGCGTTGGATGTTATGAAATTATTCCGTCACATACACTGGCTAGAAGGCTCTCGTTTATTGCGGCGCCGCATCGCGAGCGAGGAGTGTGCGGTAGGCGGTTTTAATCTGCTGCCGTATCGATATGTACGGGCGCGTTGTTTGCGTCAGTACCGTAGATACAGCATGTTGTCAGCCGCGTTAGTCTCTTTAATTTTCATTGGCGTGATGCAATCTAGGCCCGCACCGACGGTGGTATATGACCCATTACACTCGTTGCTCCAGGAGCACCGTGGCGTGGCCTCTCACGCTTCTTCTTCGATCCAGCGCCAACTCAATCCGTCTACCTTAACGCCAACGCCACCGCCATCGGCCAATTTAAACTTACGGCTGATTGGCATCCTTGAACGTGGGCGTACGCGGGCGGCGCTGGTGCATTCGCCGGCGGGTTCTGTGCTACTGCGCACCGGTGAAAAATTAAATGGTGAGGTGGTGACAAGAATCGATGCCTCTTCGCTATTCTTATCGCAAGGGGCAGGCTTGATCCGGACACTTTCGCTACGCGAGGCCAGTTGATGGCCTTCATGCCGCATATGCGACGCCTGGCGATGCCTCTTATATGGCGATGGGTGGTGGCCGCAGGGATTAGCTTAATCCCCTGCCAAGCCCAAGCCAATCTCGATGCAGATCAAGGCGATGCGAATGCGCCGCTGACGATTGAGTTTCAGCAGGCTGAATTATCAGCCGTATTCAAAGCCTTTGCGGACTTCACAGGTTTGAATATCATTGCGAGTGAGCAGGTGCGAGGTACCGTATCAATGCGGCTTGACCGGGTGCCGTGGCGTTGTGCATTTGATCTGCTAATGGAGGTGCATGGCTTGGTGGTGCAAAGTCGTGACAATATTATTTGGGTTGCTACCGCAGAAGAGTTGGCTGGCCGAGAGCGGCAGCGTCTTGAAGCTCATGCGCGTGCGACTGAGCTTGAGCCATTAATCAGCCATCTCTTTGAGTTGCATTATCAACGCGCCAGCGAGGTTGGCAAACTACTGAGCGGAGTTGGTAGCCAGCGCGTTTTATCAAAACGCGGAAGCGCCATCGCGGATGCCCGGACCAACCAGCTTTTAGTGACCGACCTAGCTAAGCATATCGAGCACACTCAGGGACTGTTAAAAGCCATTGATCGGCCATTACGGCAAGTTGCCATTGAGGTGCGGATTGTCGAAGCAGAAGAAGGATTCTCGCGCGAGTTAGGGGCGCGGCTAGCGCGCTTAGGTGCGACTGCGGGGGAAAATGTGCCGAGAGGATTGCTGACCGCTAACAATGGTGCAATTTATGATTTACCGGCAGGTCCCCTGTCAGGGTTTGATGCGGTGACTGCAGGACTCACCCTTTTTAGTGCAGGAGCAAACCGGCTGCTCGCTCTAGAGTTAAGCGCGCTAGAAGCGGATGGATATGGGAAAATATTGTCCAGCCCTCGCGTGGTGACAGCGGATCGAGTGCAAGCCCTGATTGAGCAGGGTACGGAGTTGCCCTATCAGGCGAAAGTAGGCAATGGCGTCTCGGCTGTGCAGTTTCGCCGGGCTAGCCTGAAGCTTGAGGTAACGCCTCATATTACGCCGGAGGGTCATGTTGTACTTGATGTCGATGTCGCTAAAGACAGTATCGGGACGCAGACCCAAGCGGGTCCTGCAGTCAATACAAAACATGTGCGCACCCAGGTCCAAGTTGAAAACGGGGGTACGGTCGCCATGGGGGGTATTTTTATTCAGGATGAACGCACCGATGTTGCGCGGGTTCCCTGGCTTGGCGAGATTCCGCTATTAGGCACCTTGTTTCGCCATAGCACGCATAATCGGCGTAAGAGTGAATTGCTGGTTTTTATTACACCAAACGTAGTGACGCAGTTACCTTTGCCGTACCATGACGGAATCTAAGCCAAGTTGAGAGATGATTTTGCAAGACCCCAAATTTCACTTTAACCTTTTTTTTATCGGCCTGATGGGCGCAGGCAAGACCACCATTGGGCGAGCCGTGGCCAGGCAACTGCAAAAACCTTTTTTTGATTCCGATCATGAGCTTGAAGTACGGACCGGCGCCTGTATCCCGGTTATTTTTCAGCATGAAGGTGAAATAGGCTTTAGGCAGCGCGAAGCAAAAATGATCGATGAGCTTACGCAACATACCGGGATTGTGCTGGCAACGGGCGGCGGCGCAATCTTAAATGCCGACAATCGTCAGTGCTTAAAAAGCCGCGGCACAGTGATTTATTTACATGCGCACCCGCATGATTTATGGTTACGCACGCGCCGCAGTAAAAATCGGCCATTATTGCAGACCGATGAGCCACGCGCGCAACTCGATAACTTATATGCAATTCGCGACCCCCTGTATCGTGAATGTGCGCACCTTGTCATTGAGACCGGACGGCCGGCTGCAAGTCAATTGGTTGATACTGTGCTAGCCCAACTCGAATTGCTTTAATTACCGTCCATTCTAGGATTTCTATGCATACTTTGCTTCATTCGATTTTACAACGCACGGCGGTTACAGATCCGAGGACCTCTAATCAATATCCTGGCGCTCTTTAACCATGCTGACAGTTAACGTTGATCTTGCTGCGCACGCTTACCCGATTCACATTGGTAACCATCTGCTTGATTGCCCCGAGCTTTTTGCTCCGCACCTAATGGGCTCTACCGTTGCGCTCATCACCAATGCGACAATTGAGCCGCTCTATGCAGCACGGCTTAGGTCAACTCTTGCACCGCTTGGTAAGCGCTTGATCCAGATCGTGCTACCAGATGGCGAAGCACATAAGCACTGGGAAACCCTCAACCTTATTTTTACCAAACTGTTAGCGGAACGTGCTGATCGTAAAACGACACTGATTGCACTGGGGGGGGGCGTAGTGGGCGATATCACCGGTTTTGCCGCTGCTTGCTATATGCGTGGCGTGCCCTTTATCCAAGTACCCACCACATTACTGGCGCAAGTTGATTCATCAGTAGGAGGCAAAACAGGCATTAATCACCCGCTGGGCAAAAATATGATCGGTGCTTTTCATCAGCCGCAGGCGGTGATTGCCGATACGGCAGTGCTGCGTACGCTGCCCGCGCGTGAGCTTGCAGCAGGACTTGCGGAGGTCATTAAAGCGGGTGCGATTGCCGATACCGTATTTTTTGACTGGATTGAAACCCATATTGATGCGCTCAACCGTGGCGATGAGACCGCAACCATTGAAGCGGTGCGTCGTTCCTGCGAAATTAAGGCGCAGGTGGTCGCGGCTGATGAGCGCGAGCAAGGAAGGCGTGCGTTGCTTAATTTCGGCCATACTTTTGGCCATGCGATTGAGGCCGGTTTGGGCTATGGCAGATGGCTGCACGGTGAGGCAGTGGGGTGTGGCATGGTGATGGCGGCGACTTTGTCGCAACAGCTTGGATTGATTGATAGCGCAACGCGTACCCGCCTTAAGCGGCTTATTGCCGCAGCGCACTTACCGACGCAGGCCCCAATATTGGGCTCTGATCGTTATCTAGAGTTAATGCGCGTGGATAAAAAAACGGAGGCTGAGCACATTAACTGTATCTTATTAAAGCGCTTGGGAGAGGCGTTGGTAATGCGTGTCACGGATCATACTCTGCGGGCGGTGTTAACGGCCTCGACCCAGTCTGATACTGCTGCAGAAAAACCTAACACGTAGTCCGAATCATAATGGGCTTGGCATCTGCTAAGCTCCTATGCAATGGTCTTTTTGATGAATGTGGAGCGCCATGAATTCTGTTGATAAGACATCCTGCTATCTAATCACCCCGATTGATTTGCTGGCGCTTGAAGCGCATCTTGCATCCTATGCCGCACGCTCATCTGCTTCGCGTGGCCGCCGTTATGCAGAGCCTGCGCCTGAAGCGCGCACCGCATTTCAGCGAGATCGCGACCGCATTATTCATTCTGCCGCATTTCGGCGGCTTGAATATAAAACACAGGTTTTTGTGAATCATGAGGGCGATCTCTTTCGCACGCGATTAACGCATAGCCTGGAAGTTGCTCAAATTGGGCGCTCTATTGCGCGTAATTTGCGGGTGAATGAAGATTTGACTGAGGCGATCTCGCTCGCGCATGATTTGGGTCATACGCCATTCGGCCATGCCGGACAAGACGCGCTTAACGAATGTATGCGCGCCTATGGCGGCTTTGAGCACAATTTGCAAAGCCTGGCAGTAGTGGATGAATTAGAAGAATGCTATGGGGGCTTTAATGGCCTCAATCTTACGTTTGAAACCCGCGAAGGGATTCTTAAGCATTGTTCTCGCGAAAATGCGCAGCGCTTGGGGGACGTCGGCGAGCGTTTTTTACGCGCAGAGCAGCCCACGTTAGAAGCGCAAATTGCAAATTTTGCGGATGCAATCGCGTATAACAATCACGATATTGACGATGGCGTGCGTTCCGGTTTGCTGACAGTTGAGCAATTGGATGAACTTGAACTGTGGCGCAGGCATCACCGTGAGGTGTTATCTACTTGGCCGGCTTTAAGTGGGCGTCGTTTGGTGCATGAAACGATCCGGCGCATCATTAACACGCTGATCGTTGATTTGATCACCGCCACCACCAGCAAGTTACAGGCTCATACACTACTTTCGCCTGATGACGTGCGGCGCGCACCAGCGCTGGTTGGGCATAGCGCATCGATTGCCGTACAAGCGCTAAAACTCAAGCAGTTTTTATTTAAAAATCTGTATCGCCATTATCAAGTCATGCGGATGACGAACAAAGCGCAGCGCGTGGTGACTGGGCTTTTTGATGCATTCAAAAGTGATCATCGATTGTTGCCTACGCCGTATCAAAGTCATGATCCTGAGTTGCAACCACGGCTGATTGCCCACTATATTGCGGGTATGACAGATCGTTACGCACTTAAAGAATATCGTCGTCTTTTTGTCATGGATGAGGGTTAAAAAGGCTAAAAGCGATAGCCAACGTTAAGATAAGTAATGATTGGATTCGCTTTAATTTCTGCTTCATTGGTCATTTTTATGGGTCCCATAGGCGTCTTGGCAGTCGAATGTATCTTGGCGGTGGCGCGCAAAGGTACGTACGAGACGGATAGACCAGCGAACCAGCGCTTGCTTAACTGATATGAGAGGCCAACATTAAATATCGGTGTCCATTGGCTGTCGGTCGAGACTTCAGTGGCCGTGCCAGGGAGTTTGTATAATCCTTTTTGCTCGAAATCGGCGTTCGTCAGTTTTGCATCAGTGAACCAGACTCGGCTAATTCCGAGGCCTGCATAGGGACGGAATTTTGCCTGTGCATTGAAAAAATAATACTTGAGCAATAACGTAGGGGTCCATTGCCGTGCTGAACCAAGTTTACCGTAGCCGGCATATTCACCCTCACCTTTCAAATCGAAACGCGGCGGAATGCCTACGACGAATTCACCTGCAAGGTGATCTGTAAAGAAATAATGACCCGATAAGCCAAGCGTGTTTGTGTTATTCACTGAGGCGCCTGTATTGCCGTAGACTTTAGCCAGCGCTGCCGGGGATGTTCGCCGCATGGGTTCGCTGCTATCCCTAGTATTTGAATGGAGCCAGCCAGTACCAAGCATAAAACTACCAGTGGTTTGGGCATGAGCGGTGGCCGCGCCTACCAATAAGACCGCACATGCTGCAAAAATACGGGGCAGTTTCATTTTTCCTCCTTGGCCAATGATTCTTTGATGCCTGCATTGTGCTTTGTGGGCAGTGGCAAAAGTGTAACCAATTTTCAACAGATCTAGCGGAAAAATATGCACTATCGTACGATATGACAGGTGAGAGAGCGTGTTTGCTGGCTAGGTTTGTTGTCCGCAGGTTCACCTTAAATTTGATCCTCCTCTCAACCACGCTATCGGTACTCCTAACGAAATAAAGCACACACAAACGAAAAGAAAAGATAAAGTGACTGCTTTTATAATCTACGGTTCCCTAATCTGAACTCAAAATTCGGTGATACAGTGCCTCATATCCACTCTGACAACTTGCTTGAGCTGCGCGATATCGATTTCGGCTATGGCGAGCGGCTTGTACTTAAAAACTTAAATATGTGTTTTAAGCGCGGCCAGGTGGTAGCCGTTATGGGCGGCTCTGGTTGCGGTAAAACAACAATTTTGCGCTTAATTGGCGGCTTGGAGCGGGTCCGGCGCGGGCAAGTGCTGTTCGAGGGCGCGGATATTGGCAAGCTTGATACGGCTGGTATTTATGCATTGCGCCGAAAAATGGGCATGCTATTTCAATTTGGTGCGCTGTTTACGGATATATCGGTATTTGATAATGTCGCGTTCGCTTTGCGTGAGCATACTCAATTGTCAGAAAGCGTGCTGCAAGATTTAGTGCTAATGAAGTTAAATGCGGTAGGTTTGCGCAGTGCCCGCGACTTAATGCCCGCTGAGATTTCCGGCGGCATGGCGCGGCGTGTTGCCTTGGCCCGTGCAATCGCTCTCGATCCTACATTAATTATGTATGATGAGCCGTTTGCTGGCCTTGACCCGATTTCGCTTGGCATTACTGCAAATTTGATTCGCACTTTAAATCAAGCACTTGGCGCCACCTCCATTCTAGTGACTCATGATGTACCGGAATCATTTGCTATTGCCGATTATGTCTATTTCATTGCGGATGGCGCTCTCCATGCTGAAGGTAGCCCAGAGCAGTTGCGTGCCTCAACTGATCCGACGGTGCGTCAGTTTCTTGATGGTGCGGCAGAGGGGCCGTTTGGCTTTCACTATCCGGGCGCGCCGCTGGCCGCTGATTTTGGTCTTGCGGTGGCTGCCGGAGTACGCTCATGATTAGCTTGCTCGGTCGCGCAGTGCTCAATGGCCTAAGTCGCGCGGGCTATGGTACGCGGATGTGGCTACGGTTGCTGAGTGAGGGTTGGCGCTTATTACAGCGGCCACGCTTGGTGACGCAGCAGATTCATTTTGTGGGTAATTATTCGCTGGTGATTATCGCCATCTCAGGTCTTTTTGTGGGATTTGTGCTGGGTTTGCAAGGCTATTACACTTTAAGCCGCTATGGCTCGGCAGAAGCGCTGGGCCTGCTGGTCGCATTGTCGCTTGTGCGTGAGTTGGGGCCGGTGGTCACCGCACTGCTATTTGCTGGGCGCGCGGGGACTGCATTGACGGCTGAAATTGGCCTAATGAAAGCGGGTGAGCAATTGACTGCAATGCAAATGATGGCGGTTGATCCACTATCGTTTGTGGTGGCGCCGCGCTTTTGGGCCGGGGTGATTGCAATGCCGATTTTGGCGGCTATTTTTAGTGCGATTGGGATTCTTGGCGGCTATTGCGTTGGCGTCTTAATGATTGGTGTCGATAGCGGCGCATTTTGGTCACAAATGCAAAGCGGCGTCGATGTCTGGCGCGATATCGGCAATGGTGTGGTGAAAAGTTTTGTGTTTGGTTTAGCCGTGACCTTTATCGCTTTATATCAAGGCTATGAAGCTAAGCCTACGCCCGAAGGCGTAGCGCGGGCGACCACACGCACTGTTGTCTTCGCTTCTTTGGCCGTGCTGGGGCTTGATTTCTTGTTGACAGCATTGATGTTTAGCAATTAAACGGATCAAAATGATGAAAAAAAATACGCTTGATTACTGGGTTGGCTTGTTTGTTGTGCTGGGCGCTTTGGCGCTGCTCTTTTTAGCGCTCAAAGCAGGTAATATGAGCTCGCTATCATTCCAATCTACGTACCCAATTGAATTGAAATTCGATAATATTGGTGGCCTGAAGCCTCGTGCAGCGGTGAAAAGTGCCGGTGTGAACGTTGGCCGGGTGGCGCAAATTGATTTTGATAGCGTGACCTATCAGGCAGTGGTTACGCTTGCTCTGCAACGGCAATACCAATTTCCAAAGGACAGTTCAGCGCAAATTTTGACAGCTGGGTTACTTGGCGAGCAATACATTGGGCTTGAGCCAGGTGGTGACGAGCAGATGCTGCAAGCGGGCGATACGATTACGATGACGCAATCTGCGGTAGTGCTCGAAAAACTGATCAGTCAATTTATTTACGGTAAAGCCGCAGATGCAGGCGCAAACAAGCCGGCGCCGGCTGTGCCGAGTGAGTCCGGGGCAACGCCCGAAGGTCAATAAATGAAACAACTCTCCAAAGCCGCTACAGATCTCGGCTGGCAGCTTAGCCGGATGGCGATATGCGCACTAGCCTTAGGGCTTGCAGCGTGTACTAGCGTGCGCGCGCCTTCAAAGTCTGACCCGCTTGAAGGTCTGAATCGTACCATTTTCGAGTTTAACGATACCGTCGATCGTGTTGCGCTTAAGCCGGTGGCAAAAGCATATAACCAGACTCTACCTAGGGCTGTACGCGTCAGTGTATCGAACTTCTTCTCGAACCTGGGCGATGTATCGGTGATGGTGAATAATTTGCTGCAAGGCAAAATCACCGCAGGCACTGAAGATTTGATGCGGATCTCAATCAATACCTTGTTTGGTGTGGGTGGCTTATTCGACGTGGCAAGCGTCGCCGGGCTGCAAAAACACCAAGCCGATTTGGGGCTTACGCTGGGCTACTACGGCATAGGAACCGGTCCTTATCTGGTGTTGCCGATATTGGGTCCAAGCACGCTACGGGATACTGCAGGGTTGCTGATTGGCCGTGAGGTGGATCCGATGAGCTATATTGACCCCGTTTCCCTGCGCAATCAGTCATACGGTGTGCGCGTTGTCAATGCGCGCGCAGCCTTATTGCAGGCGAATGATTTACTTGAAGATGCTGCGCTCGATAAATATTCTTTTGTGCGCAATGCTTACCTGCAGCGCCGTCAATATTTAATTTATGATGGCAATCCGCCGCCGCCCGATTATGAAGAGGATGAGGGGGATATACCGGTATATGAAGACCCAGAAGAGTCGGCTGCATCTGCTCCGCTGGCCCCTCAGCAAGAGGCGGTAAAAGATGAGCTAGCGCCGCAAGAGGCGGTGATTAAGACGCAAGGCGAGAAAACAAAGCCAACTGATAGGCGAGTTCCAGCTCAGCAAGTCATGCCGCCTCTAAGGAATTTTCCAAATTTACGTTTTTAATAGTTTATAAATTTTGACGATAGGTCTTTTTTAAAAGTGAGTCATATGAAGAAAAGTGCTTTAAGATTAATGCTCCTGCCAATATATGCGGCACTATGCTGGTTTTGTAACACGGCCCTGGCGCAAACCGCCGAAGCCAGTAAAGCTAACACCAATACTCCTGATGGCCTGGTTAAGGCTATCACCACTGAAGTGCTCGATAGCATTAAAAAAGACTCTGGCATTAAGCAGGGAGATATTGGTAAAATTTCGCAGTTGGTTGATCAAAAGATTTTGCCGCATGCCGATATTGGGCGTACTACTCGTCTAGTGATGGGACGTCATTGGCGGACAGCTACGCCACAGCAACAAGCAGAATTAGTCAAACAATTTAAAGATTTACTGTTTTATACCTATTCGGGCGCTGTATCGCAGATTCGTGATCAGAAGATTGAGTACTTACCTTTCCGTATGGCGTCGGATGCAACTGATGTCGTAGTGCGCACCAAGGTTATTAACCAGGGGCAGATCATCGGCCTTGATTATCGCTTAGAGAAACAAGGGAAGGCATGGAAAGTCTACGATCTCAACGTAGGCGGTGCTTGGTTGGTGCAAACCTACCAGCAGCAATTCAGTGAACTTATTTCGCAACGCGGAGTGAGCGGTTTGCTTGAATTTTTAAAGCAGCGCAACCAAAAACTCGCGAGTGGGTCGCATTAATGGCAGTGTTTTCGACCGGAACAGCGCTTACACATGGAAGCGCCATGGCTGAACTTGCAGCGGGTTTAGCCTATATCACAACAAACTCAGCCGCAGCGGTGCGCATCGACTGCATGTCAGTTGTGCGGTTTGATTCGTCTGCGCTGGCGGTTTTGCTTGCTTGGTTCCGAGCAGCTCAAGCACGGGGCAAGACGCTTGAGGTGCTTAATTTGCCGGCCAAGCTTAAGAGCTTGGCGCGAGCTTATGGGGTTGATGAGTTGCTAAAATTATAAAAGTAGTGTGCTGCGCTGCAGTCAGCGTGCTGAATTAAATGAGATATTGCTTAAGTTTTTCTTCGTTGAACTGCACGCCATCACGGCGCGCTAGCGTAGATTTCGCCTATAATCAGGTGTTTCGCAACCTTCAAAAGCAATCTCGATACCGTAGACCTTGCTCACATTCCCATGCCAGCCATAGAAATCCGTAACATTAAAAAGCGTTACAAAGCCCTCCAAGCGCTCAAAGGCATCAATTTGTCGATTGAGGAGGGTGAGTTTTTCGGTTTACTGGGCCCTAATGGGGCGGGTAAAACGACTCTAATTAGCATCCTCGCTGGCCTCGCACGCGCCGATGAAGGCGAAGCGCTGGTGCTCGGACATAATGTCGTGACTGACTTTCGTGCGGCGCGCCAGGTATTAGGCGTGGTACCGCAAGAATTAGTCTTCGATCCTTTTTTTACGGTGCGTGAAACGCTGCGTATCCAATCTGGCTATTACGGGCTTAAACGTAATGACGATTGGATCGATGAAGTCATGACCCATCTTGATTTAACTGAGAAGGCTGAGGTCAACACGCGCGCGTTGTCCGGTGGTATGAAGCGTCGTTTACTGGTGGCGCAGGCATTGGTGCATCGGCCGCCGGTGATCGTGTTAGATGAGCCCACTGCAGGCGTGGATGTTGAGTTGCGCCAAGGGCTGTGGAAATTTATTGCGCGCTTAAATCGTGAAGGGCATACGATTGTATTAACCACGCATTACCTCGAAGAAGCGGAGCAATTGTGTGATCGCATCGCGATGCTTAGAAGGGGTGAGGTCGTGGCGCTAGATACTAAGCAGGCAATGCTGCAACGCTTTTCTAGCGCTCAACTGTTGCTGCGCTTGACCAAAGGTGTCTTGCCTGCAAATCTGCAAGCGCTGGCAACCGGACAACAGATAGACATCAATCAATATGCGCTACGACTGAGCTCTTATGCTGCAGTCGAGTCGATTCTTGCTCAGTGCCGTGCGGCAGGGTGTGAGATTGAAGAAATTGGCATCCGTAAAGCGGACCTTGAAGATGTGTTTATCCAAGTGATGAATGGTTCATCAGCGGCTGAGAAAATTTAAGAGGAACGCGTGATGATTGGTTTTTATACTTTATTTTGTAAAGAAGTTTTGCGTTTTTGGAAGGTCAGCCTGCAAACGATTGCGGCGCCGATTATTACGGCCTTTCTGTATTTGGTGATTTTTGGTCAAGCGTTGCAAAATCATGTGCAGGTATACCCAGGGGTGGGCTATAAGAGCTTTTTGATTCCCGGTTTGGTGATGATGGCTGTGCTGCAAAACGCTTTTGCCAATAGCTCATCGTCGCTGATTCAATCGAGAGTGACCGGTAACCTTGTGTTTATGCTGTTATCGCCACTAGGCGCACGGGAAATATTTAGTGCCTATGTGCTTGCCTCTGCTGTGCGTGGCATGTGTGTGGGGGCTGGGGTTTGGTTGGCAACAGCTTGGTTTGTGCCGATGAGCTTCGCCTCACCGCTTTATATCTTCGCGTTTGCACTGCTGGGGGCGGCGACTCTTGGCATAATGGGGTTGGTGGCGGGTATTTACTCAGAAAAATTTGATCAATTGGCCGCGTTTCAGAGCTTTTTAATTGTTCCATTGACTTTTCTGGCAGGGGTATTCTATTCGACCGAGGCATTGCCGGATTTCTGGAAGCACGTATCTAGGCTCAATCCATTCTTTTATATGATTGATGGTTTTCGGTATGGTTTTTTTGGGGTGTCGGATATCGCACCACTTAAGAGTCTGGCAATTACTTTGGGCTTTTTTATTGCGCTTGCCGGCCTGGCGATGCGTATGTTGGTGAGCGGTTATAAACTGCGCCATTAAGACGATAGGCGAAAAAATAATGGATAAATTGCTGATTCAAGGCGGCCAACGCTTAGTAGGTGAAGTTAACGTTTCGGGCGCTAAAAATGCGGCTTTGCCGATTTTGTGCGCCAGCTTATTGGGTGCCGGGCAGCTTGATTTAAGTAATGTGCCGAATTTGCAGGATGTACGCACCATGCTCGCCCTGCTGACGCAAATGGGAGTGCGAGCCGAGGTGTCTGGCCAAGCCATGACGCTTGATGGTAGTTGCGTGGATCAGCCGGTGGCGCCTTATGAGCTAGTGAAGACCATGCGTGCTTCAATTTTGGTATTGGGGCCGCTAGTAGCGCGTTTGGGCGAGGCGCGGGTCTCGTTGCCAGGCGGCTGCACGATTGGTGCGCGGCCGGTTGAGCAGCATATCAAAGGTCTACAGTTGATGGGGGCGCAGGTCGAACTTGAGCATGGCTATATTAATGCGCGCATCAAGCAAGGCACGCGACTCAAAGGCAGTCGCATTATCTTTGATATGATCACGGTGACCGGTACAGAAAACCTGCTGATGGCAGCGACCCTGGCCGAAGGCGAAACGGTACTGGAGAACGCGGCGCGTGAGCCGGAAGTGGCTGATTTAGCCCATCTCTTGGTTGCGATGGGTGCAAAAATCGATGGCATTGGCACCGATCAGCTGACGATTCAAGGGGTAGACCGGCTGCATGGTGCGCGTCACCAGGTGATTCCCGATCGGATTGAAGCGGGTACTTTCCTCTGTGCCGTCGCCGCAGCAGGCGGCGATATTATGCTGCGCAATATCGAACCCATGTTGCTGGATGTGGTACTGAATAAGTTGTGCGAGGCAGGAGTTCGGATCGAGTCAGGGTCTAACTGGATTCGCGCCACGATGAACCAGCGTCCGTCAGCAGTCAGTTTTCGTACTTCTGAATATCCTGCCTTTCCGACGGATATGCAGGCGCAGTTTATGGCGCTTAATTGCATTGCTGTCGGTGCAGCTCAGATTATCGAAACAATTTTTGAAAATCGCTTCATGCACGTACAAGAGCTTAATCGGCTAGGGGCTAATATCATGGCGGATGGTAATACTGCATTTGTTACCGGGGTTGAGCATCTGTCTGGTGCAAGGGTTATGGCGACGGATTTACGCGCCTCTGCCAGTCTTGCCATTGCTGGACTGGTGGCCGAGGGCGAAACACTGATTGAGCGGATCTATCATCTTGATCGCGGTTATGACCAGATGGAACAGAAATTATCGGCTCTTGGTGCACGGGTAAGCCGTGTAGTGGAAACTGCGCCGGCGGTGCATGTAGTGTAATGAACGCTTGCATCCAATCGAGTGCTGAACAGGGTCGTTCAATACGCCCCTGTTCAAATCAATGCGTTGACCCTGAAAAATATCTACTAAGACAAAAATGTCAGGAAGAGACTTATGACCTTTAAAGGTCATATCAAAAATATCATAATTGACTCTATTCTGACAATTTTATGAGGGTATAACCCGACATCAGGATAGGGTATAGATCAACCAGACATTGCTTCCCTCTTTTGAATACTTAAGTTGCGCGTTCAATCGGTAACAGAACCGGCAAAGTGGCGATATACTCCATGCCCGTGACAGAATAACTGATCAAGGGCGCGCGCATCATTCGATACCCATTGTGCTCTTAGCGCACTTGATCCTAGCAAAAAAATAACAAAGGGGAAGTGATATGTTGGGCAGCATCTTTTCGTCATCACGCAGCGCGCTTTCGCCACCGGAAACATTGGATCTCGCCAACGACTATTTAGAATTTGCTCGCAAGCACACAAATCCTAAAATAGCCTTGATCTTATGTGACGATGCGGAAGCCTCGTTATCTCAGATGAAAAAAGCCTTGAGAAAGGCGGATGCCGCTGAAACCCTAGCAGACCAAACGCTACGAGATAAAATCGCTATTGTTTATTTCGAGCATGGCAAAGTGTTAGAGCAGTTAGGGCAATACAATAGGGCGCAGGCGAGCTATAAAAAAGTGCAAAAGTGGGGCCATTCCGGCTTAGCCCCTCAGCACAGCAGGCTATCGGCCGATGCAGCGCTGCACCCGGCTGCGCTGACGAGCCAGTTCCTCGTCGGCGCGCAGACCCGCGAGACCTTGCATGCTCCTGCGCTACCCTCCGCCGTCAATCCGTCCTCGGCCATCTCCGCCGATATCCCATCAACATTGTCTGAACCTTACCAGAACGCAGCACTCTCGCCACGCATACTCGAAGGCATCGAGGAAAAAATGACTTGGTGAACCAGCTGTTTACGGAAACGCTAGAGACGTTTAAGAGCTTGGATTTATCGAGCGTATGGCCCAGCGCTTTTTTAGTGTACGCCCATGACAACCCGCATTACGGCATGGCGGATGCAGGCACGTCGAAATTTCTGATCGATCACCTGGTCAAGCTAGGCGTCAATCTGTATTCCGATCAAAGGCCAAAGGGGTTGCAAGCGCCGGCTGCGTTAAGCACTCGAGAAGATGCGACCAGGGTAGGCGATATTCTCACCAGCCAGCTATGTTTGTTGCCCACAGCCATAGGGAGAGTGTTTCGACGGCCGAAGCAGTGGAAGCGAATGCATTGATATTGCCGAATAGCCGCAGAAAAACGGGGGCATATTCGATCAGTTAATTACGCCAGCCCCCGGAATGAAACACTCTCCTATTACCACGCCTACTGTAGCTGAACTCAATCCGAGTTCAGTATTGACGTAGACAGGTATTACACTGGTTGTCGCGCCAATGCCAATGAAACAGAGAAATACAATCAGCACAACGGGTAAAATTTGCACTAATGTAGATTCTCGTTGCATACAATTTGGCACTCTGCAAACTCACCCTCAAATACATCTACCGCTCGTCGAATCTCTTCCAGCCTAAGGTCGTTGATGAGCGTACAGGTCCAGCTTTCTTAAGACGGAAAATTTGACTTGATTTTTATCATAGATGCTGAGGTTATTATACGAAGGCAGCTTCGGAAATACCTCGGGCTGTTTCGACAATAGCCTGCTCCAGGGTAATTCGTTGTTGCTTAGCATCAAGCGTTACGACTGCGCCTAGAGGCAATGTCAGATTTGGATTGCAATGACCACTACGCCAACCAGCAAGTATTGGGATATTTAATGGCTTAAACTCCTGCTCAAGTAGTGGCATCAATTGATTCAATTTCAATTCATCAAAACCACCTATTAACACGCCGCGTAGGTTCTGATATTTTCCTGCCAATCGTAGTTGGGTAAGCATTCTATCAATTCTATATGGAGGAGCGCGGTCAACCTCTTCAAGAAACAAGATGGTGTGCTGTGTCTCAATTTCGTAAGGTGTACCGATCGTAGCGCAGATCATAGCCAAATTACCCCCTACTAATCTACCACGCGCAATTCCCGATTGGACCGTAGTTAATGGATAGGTTATCGGGTGTTCCAGCCATGCACCCTCGTTGATTTGTCCATGCAGCATGGCAAATAAGGCCGACTCGGTCGGTTCGATCTTTGAGAGAAGAAAATCCGATGTCAGCATTGGGCCATGGAATGTAACAAAACCAACGTAACGCATAAAAGCTAGGTGAAGCGCCGTGATATCACTGTAACCGACGAATGGCTTCGGATTGGCTCGTATCAATTGAAAATTGATGCGATCAAGTAACCGCATACTTCCATAACCGCCACGTAGACAAATGATAGCCTCAATCTCTTGGTTGGAAAATGCGTCATGTAAATCAGTTAAGCGCCTATGGTCGGCTCCTGCCAAATAACCAGTTTCTTCTCGCACTCCAGGAAAAATATATGGACGGTATCCGCGTGCGGTTAACCAAGCAATCACATCTTCAGACATCCCCGCAACTGGTCCTGCCGGTGCAATGACACCAATTACGCCGCCTGGTGGTAAGGCAGGCACGGGCGCAAATCCTTGCTCCATTTGAGTATCGGGGTGGAAGGCCATTTCCCCTGTCCGCATAGCTATAGTGTAACCAGAAGTAGTCAATGCGGCAGCTGCGCAGAGCGAGTTTTTTAAAAATGTACGTCGTGTCATTTTTATCTCATAATAATTCTATAAGGGAAGAACTAACTAGTTATTATAAAATAACATAGTGGATTCCAATACCTCATTCGTACTGGATGCAGCGGGGTTTAAGTCTTTCTCAGTTCTTTTTATTTTAAGAAGGAAGTTCATAGGAGATTTTTGTTGAATACTACTCGTTTTACGAATCTTCACATGCAGCCGTATACATATGCTGATTCAAGGCCAGACATTAGCTTCGAAACCAGGGATAAAGGAGATTTGAATGTGGTTATACACACGGAAGATCTCGAAATGAAATCAGTCACTCAAAAAGATTTACTGGATTACATAGCTCTATTCGGTGATCCCATCAACATGGAAAAATACCGTGATGGTAGTGTTTTGAGTACAGATAAAACTAAAGAACGCGTAAATATGTGGGAAGATCGCTGGCAAAAAGGGAATGCCTTTAGCGCTTTAGCTATCACCAACAGAAATGAAGATGATCAGTTTATTGGCAATATCGTAGCAGGTCTTGGAGAGCCGTACGGTTCTGTTGAGATAGCCAGGGTCCTCCATCACAAATATTGGGGTAAAAAATTTGGCAAACAAGCCGCTATCGCGCTGGTAAACTATTACATTCCTGAAGCGCGAGATCGAGGTTATAAGCTTACCTCTATCTCTGGGGTGACTCCAGAAAGCGTAATTGCCACCGCTCGCGAAGATAATCCTGCTTCCGTCAAAACTTGGGAATCTCTGGGACTGCAGCGAGCTACCACTATAGAAAAATACGGAAGTAAACGGCTTGTTTTTTCTGAAACTATTCAAAAGCTTGATAAAAGAAATTCACCTCAAACTTTAGTCCCCAACTCCTTTGCTTAATCTCACGTTGTCTCCCGCTTCCACATATTTGGGGTAATGGTGGCGGTAGGGACACTCGTTACCGAGCACTCCCCGCACAGATCCGTAAGAACTCCATGAACCTCAGACTTGTGGCTTGAATCCGCAATGCTCATACTTGCTCTCATCTAAATTCAGATGGAGCGATAGAGCAAAGATGAGATTGGGAGAAAAATTTTGGTCAGCGCATTTGGCGGCAGCCAAACACGAAGGCGGCCCATTGAGTAGGCCCAGTGAGAGCGAAGCTGAAATTTGACGACATTTTGAACTGATACACGCTGCAATGCTTATGGAGTAAGGTGTTCAAACTAAATCTCTCGTCAATCAGGATTCTTGAGAAAGATGTCTGTATGCTTTACCTAGGCGTTGGCCATACAGTTTGTGGCCGTTATTTTCTTACTGCAATGTAGGCGGCGCAAGGAGTGAGTGAATAATCATTCGTCACGTTCTCGTCACACAGTCTCAAATGTCGTCAAATTTCAGCTTCGCTCTCACTGGGCCGACATGTAATACTAATTCCAGTTAGAAATACAACTAATTATCCAGTGCCGCCCGGTCATACTTCGAAGCCTATCGGGATCTAATTCGAATTGTTTGAGCGCTTCACACAACTGGTTTTCAAGGGAGTCTATGCTATCGAAAACACGATTATGAAAATATTTTTCGCGTAGCTCATCCCAGACATGTTCTTGAGGATTGAGTTCTGGAGAATAAGGTGGCAAGAAAATCAAGCGCAGATTCTGTGGTAGCTGTATGGTTTGGTTTTTATGCCACCCTGCGCCATCGAGTACCATCAGGATATTTTCCTGTGGATAACGAGCGGCTACTTCATCGAGAAAAAGCTGCATGCACTCGCCGTTGACATGGGGCAGCATCAAAGAATCGAAGCGTCCATCTAGCGGACTGACTGCCCCATAAGCGTAGGTGTACTGGCATGAGAGTGTCATGCTCACTTGCTCTGCCTATCGTGTCGCACAAACATCTGTTTTACGACATGATGGCAACGGTCGGCAAATTCACCTGCACAAAGCTCTTAAAATATACGGGAACTCAATTTTAATGGTTATCCGCTCATGATGAGTGCTAAGTTGGCATTGCTGTGATCGCGCCCTAACTCACTTTACTGCTCTCCCTCGTGAGCAAACCCCTCTGCGGTCGCATGCAATAACATTTTTACCACCCAATTTTACCCAGAAAAAAATACAGCTGTAAGGCTAGAGCTGTACTACAATTTTATCCACAGGAACCCATAACCTTATCTATTGAAGACTGCTATGTTGTTGATCCCAGCCATCGACCTGAAAGACGGTCAGTGCGTGCGCCTAAAGCAAGACGATATGCAACTAACCACGATATTTTTCACAGAGCCGGCAGAGATGGCCCGCCATTGGGTCAAGCAAGGTGCGCGCCGTTTACATTTGGTTGATTTGAATGGCGCTGGCGCGGGCAAACCAAAGAATGAAGCGGCGATTCGGGCGATTATTGATGAAGTGGGTGAAGAGATCCCGATTCAGCTGGGCGGCGGAATCCGTGATCTTGGCGCCATCGAACGTTATTTGGATAATGGGCTATCGTATGTCATTATTGGTACAGCGGCGGTCAAAAATCCTGGCTTTTTACGTGAGGCATGTAGCGCATTTAATGGTCATATCATTGCTGGCCTTGACGCGAAAGCAGGCAAAGTGGTCACCGATGGTTGGAGTAAACTCAGTGGCCATGAAGCGACAGATTTAGCGCGCAAATTTGAAGCATATGGCTGCGAAGCTTTGATTTATACAGATATTGGCCGGGACGGCAGGTTACAAGGAATTAATCTCGAGGCCACGGTACAGATCGCGCAGAAGGTCAAAATTCCAGTGATTGCCAGCGGTGGGTTAGTGAGCTTAGCCGATATTGAGGCACTGTGTGCGGTTGAAGATCAAGGCATTGGCGGCGTAATGTGCGGCCGGGCACTGTATACGGGCCAACTCGCTTTCGCCGCGGCACAAAGTCGGGCGGATGAAATAAAAGGTTGATGCTTTTATTAGAGCGGCCGCCAAATGCCCCTATCTGGTTGACGGTTGAGCCAGTCCTTAACACCCCGGAGAAAATCTTAAATGCCTAAAAGCGACGCTATAACCTCTAATGATATCTTGCAGCGCTTAGCTGTTCTCGTCAATACTCGCAAAACAAGTACCCCGGAGCGTTCCTATATTGCCCGTCTTTTTCATCAAGGTGATGATGCAATTTTGAAAAAAATTGGTGAAGAGGCCACTGAAGTTGTGATGGCGGCAAAAGATGTACGACACGGAGATGCGCCTGCAAAGTTGATTGGCGAAGTGGCTGATTTATGGTTTCATTGTTTGGTGATGCTAGCGCATTTTGAGTTGAGCCCAGCGGCGGTACTAGCCGAATTAGAGCGTCGTGAAGGGATCTCTGGCCTTGATGAACAAGCGTTGCGTAAAGCGCTTGCGCGTGCTGAAAATGACTCTTAGATTTCTATATTAAGTAATGCACGCTAACCGTTAATGGTTAACTTTCGCACCACAAATTTGAGAACTTAGGGAAACTGAACCATGAGTAACGATCAATTTAGTAGGCCAATATTGGCAGCCAGTGATGTGCTCCCGGTTGAGCAAGAACGCCGTTTACGGACCTTGACGCACGTCCTGTATGGGCTGTATGCGCTGTCCTTGTCAATCGGCTTCAGCGCAGTGGTTGCTGTGATGATTAATTATGTGAAGCGCAGGGATGCAAGCGGAACCTTCTACGCTAGCCATTTTAGTTGGCAAATTTGCACCTTTTGGTGGTCTGTGGGATTGGGGGCGCTGAGTTGGTTATTTCAGGGCATATTTATTGGCAAACTGATAGTGTGGGGGACGGTACTTTGGGTGACGTACCGGATTATTCGGGGTTGGCTCCATTTAAATGATCGTAAGCCAATATAAAATGCAATAAGATAGGGCTCTTTCATCATCCATAGTGTTAAGCGAATATTATGAACCACGACGATTGTCTTTTTTGCAAGATTGCAGCCGGTAAAATACCGAGTAAAAAAGTGTATGAGGATGATGAGTTCTACGCCTTTCACGATATCCGGCCGGCCGCTCCTGTGCATGTGCTGGTGATTCCGCGTCAGCATATTGAGGCGCTCTCTAATTGTGGCCTGCAAGAGGCGCCGCTGCTTGGTAGAATGATGACGTTATTGCCGCGGCTCGCAGCGCAGCTTGGAGTTGACTATACTGGAGGTAACACCGGTTTTCGTACGGTGATTAATACCGGTCCGGGTGGCGGTCAAGAGGTGTATCACTTGCATGCGCATATTCTTGGTGGGCCTGGACCATGGTCGCGTATGGGATGAATGCGCATATTCTGCGTAGCATGTGTGACGTAAAAGGAAAATGATTATGTTTACAGGTTTAGGCAGTCCCTTGCATTGGCTGATTGTCCTTTTGATTGTTGCGCTTGTATTTGGCACTAAAAAGCTGCGCAACATGGGCAGTGATCTGGGTAGTGCAATTAAAGGCTTCAAAGATGGCATGCGTGAGGGTGAACACGCTTCGCCTGAGCACAAACAGAAAATAGTATCGGGTCTTGATACCACTCAGCTTGAGGCAAAAAATAAACCCCTAGAGCGTGATCTATATTAATCCAATAAACCGGCTTCGCTTTTCATATGTTTGATCTCGGTTTGGCAAAGCTTGCACTGATTGGTGTGGTTGCACTGATTGTACTTGGCCCGCAACGTCTGCCGCGTGTTGCACGCACGGCTGGAACCTTGCTTGGGCGGGCGCAACGCTATATAAGTGAGGTCAAAGCTGAGGTAAGCCGAGAGCTTGAAACCGAAGAGTTGCGGAAAATGCACGCTCAGTTTGAGCAAGTGGCGCAGCAGGGAGAACAGTCTTTCTATGATGCGGTGCATCTATCCCCCGAAAAAACTGCTACGGTAGACAGTATTTTACCCTCGATTCGGCGGCCAGCCACTTTGCCTAAACGTAGCAATTGGCGCATTAAACAGTCGGTGTTGCCAGTCTGGTACAAGCGTACCGCCCGTAAGCGGGTGCATGTGCAGTCGGCGGCAGCGCGTATGGTACGTTACAAACCCGCAAACTTGCGCCGGTTTTTCTAAAAAAATTCCCTATCTATTGACCTTGGCGTGAATCATCCTCAATCCACTACAACAGGCGAAGACACGTTTATTTCCCATCTGATTGAACTGCGCAGTCGGGTCATGCGGGCAGGGGCTGCCGTGCTGATTGTATTTATTGGGCTGATCTATTGGGCACCGGATATTTTCCGGCTGTTGGCGCGCCCTTTACTGAGCAATTTGCCTAAAGATGGCAAAATGATTGTGCTAGATGTCACGGGTTCTTTTTTTGTGCCGATCAAGGTTACGCTGTTAGTTGCATTGGTGATTGCATTACCGTTTGTGCTCTACCAGTTATGGGCGTTTATTGCGCCAGGGCTTTATCAGCATGAGAAGACGCTGATTGTGCCACTTGTCGGCAGTAGTTATGCACTCTTTTTAAGCGGCATGGCGCTCGCTTATTTCTGGGTGTTTCCAGCAATTTTTCGCGTCATGGCGCATTACAATGAGCCGCTTGGCGTACAGATGGCAACCGATATTGACCATTATCTAAGTTTTGCGTTAACTCTGTTTCTAGCTTTTGGGATCGCCTTTGAAGTGCCGATCGTGGTCGTGTTGCTAGTGCGCATGGGGGTGCTGACTTTGAGCAAGCTTAAGCAAATCAGGCCTTATATTATCGTTGGCGCTTTTATTATTGCAGCCGTTGTGACCCCGCCAGATGTGCTTTCGCAATTTTTGTTGGCGGTGCCACTGATTGTACTCTATGAAATAGGCTTGCTCGCTGCGCGACTATTGCTCAAAAAAGAAGAGAAGGTTAGTTAACTTCATCATTGCGTGACGTATTTTTAGGTGGTAGTGGGCGTTTGCCAATTGCCACAATGATATCTAAAGGCTTGTTTTTACGCACAATATGTAATTTTGCCTCGGTGCCGGGTTTAATTTGTGCAATTACATCTAGCAATTCAGTCGTGTCATCGATATGCGTGCCATTGACGTCAAGCAAAATATCGCCTGGGCGTATGCCGGCTTTATGCGCTGGGCCGCCTTGCAATACGCCGGCAACGATGGCGCCAGATTGACGCTCTAGATCAAATGATTCAGCAATTTCTGGCGTAATATCCTGAGGTTCGATACCGATCCAGCCGCGCGTAACCGCACCCGTGGTGATAATGCTTTCAAGTACGCTACGCGCAGTAGAAATTGGAATTGCAAAACCGATGCCTAATGAGCCGCCACTACGTGATGCCGAATAAATCGCAGTATTAATGCCGAGTAAATGACCATTTGTGTCAACTAATGCGCCGCCAGAATTGCCTGGATTAATCGGGGCATCGGTCTGAATGAAATTTTCAAAGGTATTAATCCCGAGATGGTTACGCCCGAGCGCACTAATAATGCCCATAGTAACGGTTTGACCAACCGCGAAAGGGTTGCCGATGGCGAGCACGACATCGCCAATGCGCGCCTCATCCATGCGACCAAGCGTGATAGCCGGGAGATTAGGTAAGTTGACCTTTAATACGGCAAGGTCGGTTTCTGGATCGGTGCCAATCACTTTTGCGGGCGCTTTGCGGCCGTCTGCGAGGGCGATTTCGATTTCATCTGCGCCGTCGACCACATGGTCATTGGTTAGAATGTACCCTTCTGGGCTGACGATGACGCCTGAGCCTAGCGTTGACTCGGGTTGCTCACGTGGCCGCCGGCCGCCATGATCACCGAAAAAATAGCGAAACAGCGGGTCTTCCATGCGCAGGTCTCGGGTGGGCGTGGCATCTGCGCTTGAAAATATATTCACCACAGCTGGCATGGCTTTTTGGGCAGCATCCGCATAAGACCATTCTGGCTTGCTGCGGAGATTAGCCGCGGGTGCGGCTTCCCGTAAGGCAACAATGGGCGAGCCCAACTGCTGGCCAAATTGTCCTTGCCTTTGTAGCCATTCAGGCTTTAATGTGGCGACAATAAACAAAAGCGCCAAGAGCAGGGTGACCGTTTGCGCGAAGAGAAGCCAGAAACGTTTAAGCATGGAAAGAGATTAGAGCGAATATGGATAATAATGAACTGAGATTGTACTTGAACCGGCTATTGGCCGCGGATTGTTTTCAAGATTACTGCCCCAATGGGTTGCAGGTTGAAGGGCGGCGGCAAATCAACAAACTTGCAACCGGTGTTACGGCTTCATTGGCTTTACTTGAGGCCGCATTTGCTTGGGGTGCAGATGCGATTTTGGTGCATCATGGTTTTTTCTGGAAAAACGAGGCATTACCTATCACCGGTTGGAAATACCGACGGCTACGCGTGCTGTTGGCGCATGATATTAATTTATTTGCGTATCATCTACCGCTCGATGCCCATCGTGATCTAGGCAACAATGCTCAATTGGGGGCACGCCTAGGCTGGGTTGCGGACGGGCGTTTCGGGGCCAATGAATTAGGCTGGCTCGCGACTTTGCCGGCGCCGGTAACTTTAGACGCGATGGCGGCGCATGTCGCTCATCGCTTAGGTCGTCAGCCACAGGCCTTAGGTGACGCGCACCATAAGGTGCGTCGTGTCGCATGGTGCACGGGAGCCGCGCAGGGTTTGTTTAACGACGCCATTGAGGCCGGTGCCGATCTGTATCTGAGTGGCGAAATCTCCGAGGCCACGACTCATTTATCCCGCGAAAGCGGTGTTGCCTATTTGGCTGCGGGTCATCACGCGACGGAGCGGTACGGCGTGCAGGCGCTAGGCGCGCATTTAGCGAGTACTTTTGCGATCGAGCATTGCTTTATTGATATTGATAATCCAGTTTAGGCAAAGCCGCGCATATGAGCTTAAGCTGGTGCCGTAACCGGATGTAAGACGCGGATACGCGGCACAAGTTTATCTTTTAAGGTACGTGTTGCTACGCGCATATCGTATTCGGCTTGCAAGTTTAGCCAAAAGCGCGGTATCTTCTCAATAATCCGGGGCACCCATCGCACAACGCTGCGCCGTTTGGTCGG
>JASSUC010000022.1:0-37482 GCA_031963245.1 Mycoavidus cysteinexigens | reverse complement strand
CCGACCAAACGGCGCAGCGTTGTGCGATGGGTGCCCCGGATTATTGAGAAGATACTTATTTCTTAAGAGAAGATGTAAAATTTAACTGTGGCTCCTGACGCACAAAAATTGTGACACGCTCACGCCGACATCTGCTGGCAATGGCGTGAGCAGGCACTTGGATTGAAAGCGTTTTATCAGCCGTTGCAGCACATTCACCAGTAACGTTCAGCCGGCTTTTACATTAAAAAACCATCCGCCGAACCCTCCCAGTTAATTTTTATCATCTCTTTCATAGCCCTCTCTATTTCATTCGTTGCTAACAGTCGGTTATTGCTCCTCATTATCTACTCTTAGACCAAAATTTCAGCGTTTTATTAAGACGCGGCCCGCTTGACTGATCAGCGGATGGGCTGGAATCTTCCGCAGCAAAATTACTCAACCTAAACGGCTCAACTACCGCGCTAGCGGGTGGGGTGGACCCCACCGCAGCAAGATTATTTAACGTCAATTTCTCGACTACCGCTCCGCGCTGCTTTAACAGCCTCATATTCGTCTCGCTTAACCCTTTCACCCCATCGATCACGCTATCTGTCACTCTCAGCCCTCCATGCGGTGACATCCAGCGCAGGCGTGCATGATATCCAGATCCCTCTGCTATCACCTGCCACTGCCGAACGAATTTATCTCCACTACCCGCCAACAGATAGGCGCCCTCCAGCGTCTCTTTCCAGGCTACACTATTGACACCCCTGCTAAAACCTTCAATCACTCTTAGACACTCACCCGAGGCAACTTCCCATAGCCGCACCGTATTGTCCAAACTGCCCGAGGCGATCTGCGCTCCACTCGGAGAATACGCCACGCTCCTAACACCGTCTGTATGTCCTTCTAAGGAGTGCCGTGCCGCGCCGGAGTGCGCGTCCCACAGCCGCACCGTATTGTCCTGACTGCCCGAGGCGATCTGCGCTCCGCTCGGCGAATACGCCACGCTAGTAACACCGTCTGTATGTCCTTCTAAGGAGTGCTGTGCCGCGCCGGAGTGCGCGTCCCACAGCCGCACCGTATTGTCCTGACTGCCCGAGGCGATCTGCGCTCCGCTCGGCGAATACACCACGCTATAAACAAAGGAAGTATGTCCTTCTAAGGAGTGCTGTGCCGCGCCGGTGTGCGCGTCCCACAGTCGCACCGTCTTGTCATAACTGCCCGAGGCGATCTGCGCTTCGCTCGGCGAATACACCACGCTATTAACAGCTTTGGTATGTCCTACTAAGGTGAGCCCCGCCGCGCCGGAGTGCACGTCCCACAGCCGCACCGTCTGGTCCCAACTGCCCGAGGCGATCTGCGCTCCGCTTGGAGAATACACCACGCTATGAACACCGTCTGTATGTCCTTCTAAGGAGTGCCGCGCCGCGCCGGAGTGCGCGTCCCACAGCCGCATTGTATTGTCAATACTGCCTGAGGCGATCTGCGCTCCACTCGGCGAATACACCACGCTCTTAACATCGGCGGTATGTCCTTCTAAGGTGTGCAGCGCCGCGCCGGAGTGCGCGTCCCACAGCCGCACCGTCTTGTCCAAACTGCCTGAGGCGATCTGCGCTCCGCTCGGCGAATACACCACGCTATTAACACGGCCTGTATGTCCTTCTAAGGTGAGCTCCGCCGCACCGCTGTGTGCATCCCACAGCCGCACAGTCTTATCCTGACTGGCCGAGGCGATCTGCGCTCCGCTCGGCGAATACACCATGCTACTAACCCAGTCGGTATGTCCTTCTAAGATGTGCCCCGCCGTGCCGCTGTGCGCGTCCCACAGTCGCACCGTCTTGTCATAACTGGCCGAGGCGATCTGCGCTCCGCTCGGCGAATACACCACGCTCAAAATACCGTTTGTATGTCCTTTTAAGGTGTGCCCCGCCGCGCCGGTGTGTGCGTTCCACAGCCGCACCGTCTTGTCATAACTGCCTGAGGCGATCTGCGCTCCGCTTGGCGAATACACTACGCTATAAACATTGTCTGTATGTCCTTCTAAAATGTGTCCAGCCGCGCCGGTGTGCGTGTCCCACAGCCGCACCGTATTATCCTGACTGCCCGAGGCGATCTGCTGGCCGTTGGGCGAATATGCTACGCTATAAACTGGACCTTTATGTCCTCGTATGGTGTCGATTTTTTTCCAACTTAACGTGTTATACACGCTGATCAGGCCGCTCTCGAGACTCATGGCACAGTTTGTCCCATCTGGGGAATACACGCAGGAATACACCCGGCTCTCTTCTTTCAGATAAGGCCACTCGCCAAATTGCACCCCGGCCATCTGCGCTCCGCTTAAATTTGTCTGGTGCAGCCAGCTCGTCCGAAGTTTGACGTTTCTCAAATCCGACCCTTGCAACTGCGCTGAATCGAATACGCCTCCAGTCAAATTCGCGCCTGGTATCTGAATCCCTTTTAAATCCATTCCATGAAACTGCACCCCTGCTCTGACCAAAATCGTCATTGCATTCGCCGCTGCTTGGCGTACCGTTTTGTCGCTTTTTGACCGCTCTATAATCGATAACAGCTGTTTCTTAAATCCCGCTTCTTGCTGAACACAATCGGTCAGCAAGCGCACTACGCCAAGGTCACCGACCCAATGCTTCGGGGCTAACGATGCGGTTTTTAGCGTTTGAGGGAGCACAATAGGTTCGTTTTCAAAACTATAGACCGAAGCATCGCTACTACTACTATGGCGGCGGCTGGTGCCCCGTGCCATGCACGCATCAAACGACTCGAACAGCGAGCGTGCCACACAATATTCCAGCAGAGATTTATGGATAAAACGGTATTGATTCCCGCTTCGGATCAGCGGCCACGCTTCTCGCAGCAATTGCTTCTCCTCTTCTCGACCGAAAAATGTGTTCTTCCAATTTTCCTTGTCTTTGCGCAACGAATATTCGACTACCGGATTACCTGTATTCTCTGTATATAGATGCACCGCCAAATTTTGCACAAATTCGATGCCGTGCTCAGCAAAGTCATCATCACACAATGCTCTAAAACACTCTCTTTTTGTTCCCGTTAAATCTTGTGTGCTTAAGCGTTGCTGGTTGCGATCGAACCATTGTCTGACGAACTGATCATACAGGTCCAGCCGTAACTGCACCGCACTTCGCGTTTTCCCCTTATTGTCCAGATAAGGCAACGCTTCTAGCACCACCCGCAGCAAAAATGGGTTGCTCACCAAGTCTTTTAAATGTGGTTGTTCGAGGGCTTCTTGATACCGTTGTGCCAACCAGCCCGTTGGGTGGTGCGCCACATATTTGTCTATATACGCATTACGCTCTTCTTCTGAAAATGGTTCAACCACCACTTCTTGAAACGACGAGTCCTCGTCCTTCAGCTGTGGATTCGGTTGAAAACGACTGCGATAGTCCTGGCCCAAATATTCGCTGCGACAACTGATCACCATATGACCCTGCCAGCCATCAGGCTGGTTGATGCGATTGTGGAGATACAGATTTTGCGTCTGACGAATCTCATCATAGCCGTCCAAAATAAAGACGAATTCTTGTTTGTCTTCCTTTAAGCTCTTAATCTGAAATTCTGACAGCCCTCTTTTCTTTAACGCTTTCGCAATGAGATCGTATTCAGGCCTGTCAATACTCGGCAAAGAGATAAAAAGGGGAATCGCTGCTTGTTCTTTTTGAGTGTCCCATAAGTGCTTTTCTAGCAGGCGGTTTAAGGTCGTTTTGCCCGCCCCAGAGTCTCCTGTCAGCAAGATCACCTTTTTATCGTTTAGAAACGCTTGAACTTGGGATAAAAGTTCAAAGGTGTCGGTTGCTTGCAGGCTCGCTTTGCCACGCGGTTCAATATAGAGCTGTAGCGTTTGCTCAAACGCTACATCTTGCTTGAAGGCAGCGATATACTGTGCCTTCAGCGTAGCTCTAGGGTCTGCATTGAGCACTCGCAATTGGTAGTGCTGTTGCTGCACGGTAAAGGCTAGCTGGCTGTGCAGCGCCGTCCGTATCCCGTCGAAAATGCCGTCTAATAGCTTCGCAAATTCTAGTTTGCCAAAATTTAAATCACTCTTTAAACGGGATATAACATGGCTGTGCCCTGTCCAAAACTTGTCCAGAAACGTTTTAGCCTCATCGCTGCCCGCTAACAGCCGCTCAATCACTTTAAACAGCACGCCATGTGAACCTTGGTTTAGATAAACTTCTTCTCCCTTTTTGACTTGCAGATCAAAGCGCAGAGGATCCTCCATCCGCACCGTCGTCGAGTCAATAAAATCCTTCAGGCAATAGTCATAGCTATTGGGCGTTAATGAAACCGGAATAATCCCATGTTGGCCTTTCAGATGCTCTGCTCGTATTTCCAAAAAGGCCATTTCCGTCAACACATGATGGAAATCCGCCATATATTTTTCCTCTTGGGAAAATTTTCTGACCGCCTCACGTAAAGCTGGAGTACCCTTTTGTTGGCCGTCTTTGACGTAGGCTTCTCGATCTTGGTCATAGGCTACTTTAAGCTCAGCACAAAACGCTTTATAGGACTGCCCTTTTAGGTAGCTTCCTAAGACATCAGAACAACACACGATCACCTTATCGACCGGCTTCACATCCGCTCGCACCTGAGCGGGCAGCAAACAGAACTGATTGGTTAAAATGTCTTCTAGCTTGCCATCTTCTTTCAGATTTTCAACCGAACTGGAATACGCTTGCCCTATCGGCGTTTGATCCGAATAGAGTGTTACCCCTCGGATTTTAGATAAATTATTGATTAAATATTTAGACGTCGAGGCCTTGGCCTCTCCGTGAGCATCATTGTCATGAGCATACACTAGAAACAGGCTGGGTTTCTTCGACACCTCTAAAGAACTCAGCGTCAACAGCGCCTTTTCAAACAGATAATCCACCAGTTCGCTTTTTTCATGGGCAGACGATGGCTGCAACGGTACGAAGGTAGATGTGGACTTCTGAGCCGAAGCCGGCGCATCTTGCACAGACAACGATTCAACTAGGGCAGTCGGGGTAAGCTTGATTCCTTCATAGCCCCAGGCTTGCGCTTTTTTGTAACTCGCCTGCGCCTTGTCGGATTTTCCCAATTTCTCCAAAAGTTCAGCACGCTCAAAATAGACCTCAGCGATGCGATGCCGCAAGGCTTCTTCTTCGTGTGTTTGAGATGTACGGGCTTGGTTTAACACGTTTTTCACCTCCGATAACGGAAACAGTTGTCGCGCATCCGCTGCATGTCTAAAGGTTACTTTCGCCTGATCATACAAGATGAAGGCCACTTCGAATTGCTGCTCCATCTTTTGTTGATGGGCCTGATCCATATAGAGTTGCGCTGCTCGCACCTGTGCTTGGTTGCCTACTAGAGTTTGAGAAACAGGATTACCCAACATATTTATTCTCCATTTTTCGTAATTAGTCTCAAGTCCACATTCAATGTGTAGATACGATCAGTATCGCCTTTTGCCGCAAGCCATCTTCGATGAAGAGGGCGTAAGAGGTCGATGAAAGCAAACCCTGTTTGAATACATTCGGCCAGATACGAGCAAATTTTGCCGATAATAATCTGATTGCCATCGAAAAACAAGAAAACTATTTTTCGTTTTACTGTTTGCTCAGTATCTTAAAAAATCATGTACTAGGAGAGTGGTCCAAACTGGGGGCTGACGTTTTCTACCATTTTCCGGAGGTCAGATAAGATGGTATGTTAATTTTCCTTGCAGACTTCGGGCCTTGCTGCCAAAATTAAATGGTCCAACGGTTGTTTGCGAGGCTGAAGTGACTATACCCAACGAAGCTGGTGCTGAAATTTACCAGCTCCATGTCTGGATTCGCCAGATTAATCCAATGATTTGGCGTCGGTTGCTGGTGCGCAGCGACAGCACGATTGCTGAACTGCATGACACGCTGCAAATTGCCTTTGGCTGGAGCGATGCTCATTTGAACCGATTTCACATCCATGGCCAAGACTATGGCGTCTACCACGATGGCGGCATCAGCTTTTCAACCGATGCCGATCAGGTTCGGCTATGCGAGTTCAAATTCCGTATCAATGAGCGCTTTCTCTACGAGTATGATTTTGGAGACGGCTGGCAACATGAGGTGCGTATTGAAGCACGTCTGGCGCAAGATGAAAAGCTTACTTACCCATACTGCATTGGCGGCAAGCGGCGAGCACCGCCAGAAGAGTGTGGTGGCCCTTTAGCTTTCATAGTGCGCCGGGATGCGCTCCCGTTGCATGTGGCAGATTTACTTGAGGCTATCCAGGACGATTGGGAAGCGGGTGACTTCGGAGCCGTTCGGGATCGGAGCGAGGATCTCGAGGCATTACATGAGTGGTTGGGGTTGGATGAATTTGACCGTCGCGCGCTCAACCGCCGGCTCAGGCAGTATGCGGCCCATGATGAGGCCTGGAGATGCTCATAGACAGGAGTTGGCGATGAAAGTGCGAATCCAAGTAATCATTGAAAGTGAAAACGGCGAGCCGGAGAAAGTCGAGGAAATTGCCCGATTAGAGCGTAGTGAGTTGCGGCAAGAGGAACTGGGTCTAACATTGGCAGAGGCAAAAGCGTTGTTGCACGGTATGCAGCAGGCTATGGCCACAGAACAGATCGCGCAATACCTCAAGTCATTTGAAATCTGTCCGGACTGTGGAATGCGCCGGGCTCGAAAAGGACAGCATGACCTCATTTATCGGACACTGTTCGGAAAACTCAACCTTAACAGTCCTCGTTTTTACGATTGCCGATGCCAACATCATCGTGGCCGTCCTAGTTCGAGTCCCCTGGCAGCGCTGCTGAGCACGCACTGTGCTCCAGAACTGCTGTATCTGCAGACCAAGTTTGCTTCGTTGATGTCTTATGGACTGAGCGTGGAGTTGTTGACGGAGATCTTGCCACTCGGGGAAAGTGTCAGCCGCACGTCTATGAAACACCACCAACGATGCGTTGCTGAACGTATGGAAGGTGAGTTGGGCGAGGAACAATGCCAGTTTATAGAAGGTTGTCCTCGAGATTGGGCGAAGCAATCACCACCAGACCCGCCATTAACGGTTGGCCTGGATGGCTGTTATGTGCATGCGTCGGATCAGCGCTCGAAAAACGAAGGGTGGTTCGAGGTCCTGACCGGCAAGAGTATTGTGCCTGAAGGCAGCGACAAAGTGTTTGCATTCGTCAACCAATACGATACCAAACCCAAACGGCGGCTGTACGAAGTACTGAAGTCGCAGGGTCTACAAATGAATCAGCAGGTCGTGTTTCTATCGGATGGCGGAGATACCGTACGTGATCTACAGCACTATCTTAGCCCGGAGTCCGAACACTTGCTTGACTGGTTTCACATCACAATGCGCTTAACAGTGATGAGGCAGATGGTTAAGGGAATGACAGCAGAACTGAAGCCCGACAAATATCCGGAAACACAGAGCGTGTTAGCGGATTTGAACCAACACCTGGAAAGCCTCAAATGGCGTCTGTGGCACGGTGATGTCTTGCATGCGCTGCAACACATCGAAGACCTGGAAGACGATTTGGAGATGTTAGAAGAAAATCCGGCGAACAAAAAGAAGCGAAAGAAAGCGGTACGAGAGTTTCACCATTATATTGAGGCAAATCAAACATTCATTCCAAACTATGGCGATCGCTATCGGCACCACGAAACGATCTCCACGGCATTTGTCGAATCGACCGTAAATTATGTGGTCAGCAAGCGCTTTGTGAAAAAACAGCAGATGCGTTGGACTCAACGTGGTGCGCATCTGTTGTTGCAAACGCGTGTGCAAGTGCTCAACGGTGATCTGCGTAACACCTTCTGCCGCTGGTTTCCCTGTATGAAAACACAAGAGAGTGTTGAGTTGACGCCGTTCAAGGAGGCGGCCTAAAAACGTCAGCCCCCAGTTTGGACCACTCTCCTACATGTAATTGGGCCAAGACCCCATTTAAGCAAATTTCCGCCAAACTCAGCAGGCGGAGATTTGCTGTGCAAGAGCAACATATTCACTCACCGCCACGTCTTCTGCACGACGCGCAAGATCGAAACCCATGGCCTCAAAATCAATCCGAGTACGATAAACCGCCAAAGTATTACGTAACATCTTACGCCGTTGCGAGAAAGCCGCTGCCACCACCTCAGAAAAACATACCCAATTCACTTCAGGCAAAGTGTGCGACGGCCGCGGTACCATTCTAATCACGGCAGAATCCACTTTGGGAGCGGGCGAAAACGCGGTCGGCGGGACGTCAATCAGCTTATCGAGCTCGTAGCGGTACTGCAACATCACTGACAAGCGCCCATACGCTTTACTCCCTGGACTTGCGACCAAGCGTTCAACTAGTTCACTTTGCAACATAAAATGTTGATCCACAACCCAGTCAGCGCAACTCAATAAATGAAACAGCAATGGGGTTGAGATGTTATAGGGCAAATTACCTACAATGCGTAGCAAGGCAGGCGCCACCGGTTGCGCCATGGCCAAGGCTTGAAAATCAAATGTCAGCGCATCTCCTGCATGCAATATCAGCTGAGCGCCAAAGCGTTTTTGCAAGCGTACAATCAGGTCACGATCAAGTTCAATCGCATGCAATACGCCGCTCACCCCTAGATGGGTGAGTAAGGGCCCTGTCAGCGCCCCCAAACCAGGGCCAATCTCAATCACGCATTGGTCTGGCTGCGGCGCAATAGCTGCTGCAATCCGTTCAATAATGCCCGTATCTACCAAGAAATTCTGTCCAAAGCGCTTACGAGCAATATGACCTTGATGCCGCTGGCTAGCGACTGAGCTAAATTTGCTGTCTTGCATCAGATTGAAGAAACCAAGTTAAGCTGCGTAAACCGGCGATGACGGGCCATCACAACGGCCGCGTCAATCGCTTCTAATAAACTCGCTGGATCAGCCTGGCCAGTACCTGCCAAATCTAGTGCGGTGCCATGATCTACCGAAGTTCGGATAATTGGCAAACCAAGCGTTACATTAATGCCCCTACCAAAAGTCGCATATTTCAGCACCGGCAGCCCTTGGTCATGATACATGGCCAGCACACAATCGGCCTGATCCAAATACCGTGGTTGAAACAAGGTGTCTGCTGGATAGGGGCCGCGGGCATCTATCCCTAATGCCTGCGCCTGCTCTAGCGCCGGGATAATCACCTCGATCTCCTCACGGCCAAGATGCCCTTGCTCACCCGCATGTGGATTTAATCCTGTCACCAAAATACGGGGCTGCCGTATGCCAAAATCACGGCGCAAATTAAAATCGATAATGCCTAGCGTAGCTTTCAATTTATCCATCGTGAGCGCCGCGGCAACTTCTTTAAGCGGCAGATGGGTGGTCGCCAGCGCCACCCGGAAATCATGGCCTGCAGATTCAGTTCGCGCAGTGCGCGAGCCTGCCAACATCATCACCACCTGCGCAGTCCCCGTACGAGCCGCCAAATATTCAGTATGGCCGGTAAACGGAATACCGACCTCATTGATCACACTTTTTTGTAGCGGGGCAGTCACGATCGCATCGAAAGACTCAGCCAACGCTCCATCGATAGCGGCATCAAGCAGCGCCAGCACATAATGGCTATTCTTTGCGTTAAGCTGGCCTGCTCTAGAAGGCGCGGCCAGCCCTTGGTGGCGTACTGTAAGGTAGCCAGTTGCCAATAGCGCGAGCCAGTCAACGCCAACTGCCTTGGCGCGTGTCTCTAGTAAGGCAGTGTCGCCCAGCACCGTAAAATGGGTGTCAGGCCAAGCAGGGGACTCCGTTAACAGCGCCCGAGCAAGCGCTAGCGCAGTTAACTCAGGGCCAACCCCGGCTGGCTCACCGGTGGTGATCGCGATCTTAAATGCAAAGCCAGGGTGCATACAGTAAGCCTAAACTTAGCCAATAAAATTAAAGCGGTTCTAGCTCGAATTGATATCGAATATAGCTGCTATCTCGCAACTCACGTAGCCAGTCGGCATAGGCTTTTTCAGCTTTGTGCATGCCAATTTCTTGGCGTACTTCTTCTGGCTGGGTGAGAGATCGTTCAGCCCCTGGCGTATGGCCGGCTACATCAGCGCTACGGTGATTAGCAAGATAATTAGCCACTTCAGCATCAGAGACAATAATTTTTTGATCTACTTCTTTCTGGCGCAGTTGACTAAAGATCAGTTCATTTTTTGCATCGCCCATAAAGACTGACCACGCTACGCCTTCTTTTTCTAAACGCTGGCGATATTGCTCAAGCGACAAGCCATTGGCCTGTGCGATCTGTTCAAGTGTCCGGTGCACCATCTCATCATTAACCACAATCCCCTCCTCCTTCGCCCGTTGGCTCTGCATCCGCTCTAACACCATTTGCTCCAACACCTGTCGCTGTAAATGCGGAGCCGGCGGCAGCGGCGCCTGCGTCTGCCGTAAACGGCGCGTAACGAGTTCCAGACGGGCAGCTAGCTCACGTTTGGTAATCACTTCATGATTCACCACCACCAGCACCCGATCTACTTCTTGGCCAACAGAATGCACCCGTTTTTGCTCACGCGCGGCCGCAGGAAATACACATAAAACCATTAAAGTCGTGGCCGTACAGAGCCTGACCCAAGCAAAAAAAATTCGCATAAACAACTCTCTTACTCATAATTTGAAAAACGCGATGGCGGTGGCGGCGGTGGCGGCAGTTCAACATATCCTGGCACACTCGCACGCAATTGCTTAATCAAGCCATTGTCAATTCTTGACAACCCTTTAAACTCAAGCTGCGCCAGCACACGCGTGCCAGTCGCATTCGCTCCACTCAGATCAATCCCATTTGCAAAGCGCTGGATTGCCAAGCCAAATGCCCAACAATCCGCATCATACTGAAAACCTAATAGACTATCGACTAAGCGGCCGCTATCGAGGCCATAATTAAGCCGCCCTATGCCATATAAACGGCGGCTTAATGGCCATTGAGCAGAGATCACTGCTTGCTTAATAGGCCGATAGTTGAGCGTTGGATTAGCACGGGTATAGCGATATGCCAAATTCAGCACCCGGCGCTCCGCCGGACTCCAACCAAAGCCAATATTGGAGCGGATCAATTGATTATTATCCGCATTAAATTGCACCACTGTTTCTGAGTTAAAGCCCGCCCTTAATTTTAGTGCAGCACCCAATAATAAATCGGAATGATTGGCTCGCAGATGCGACTCATTGGGTAGCAAAGTCACCCGCTGTTGCTGAAAATAGTACTGCTGCGCCGCCACGATACGCCCCCGCTCATCGCCGGTGGCTGGATCAGTAAAGCGGGTTGTGATGCCTGCCGTCAACCGGCTGGCATCGGCGAGGCGGTCATTACCCACAAAAGTGTTTTCAGTATAAATTTCGGCCAAGCCAAAATCGGCTTCCGCCGTATCAAAGAGCGGCATAAAATTTTGCTCCCGGTAAGGCGTATACACATAATATAACCGCGGCTCAAGAGTCTGAATATACTCTGTGCCAAAAAAACGCACGGCACGTTCAAAGACGAGTCCACTATCTAAGCTAAGCGTTGGAATCGCCGTGCCAAAATAGCGGGGTTGGCGCGGGCTAGCCGTCGATGCAATTGTGCTCAGGTGATACGAAGCCAAATGATACTGCAGCTTTGGCACAATAAAATAAGCCGGAGTCATCAGCGGATAACTCAGGTAGGGTTTTAAATAAATCCGCTCACCTTCGGTTAAATCCGCCGTAGCAATTCTAAAACGCGAATAATTCGCTTGCGCGCCAAAATCAAAACCATATTCATCATAACGCTCATATTTAACGTTTAATTCAGGTTCCCGCCCATAGGGTGCGGCCGATGGTGGCAAAGTTTGCCAACGCTGCACGCGCGCCAGTGCAGACCAAGGTCCCTGGTTATAAGTCAGGCCGGCCTCTTGCTGATAGAGCAGTTGCGTGCCGTGCATAAAAATATTACCGGCAGTTAAGTCTTCTGGATAAGTATGATCCGATACGCGGTTGTAGTTGAAATAAGCGCCTAAACCATTTTTCAGCTGGTGCCGGTGTTGCGCATAGACGGCATAACGCCGGCTTTGCATAACTTGATCATGAGGCAGATATTCAACGTTGATCGAGCCCGCATAGGTCGGCGACAAATAACGATAATCCGCCCCCAACTGGGTGCCACGGTGTGACATATAACGCGGATAAAGCGTCAAATCACGATTCGGCGCAAGATTAAAGTAATACGGCAACGTAACGTCGGCGCCCGCGGTTGAACCCAATGCCACCACCGGCGGCAATAACCCAGAGACCCGTTCGGTTGATAATGGAAATGAAAGATAAGGGCTAGCAAAAAGCGGCACCTGCTGAAAAAACAGCACGCCATTGCGCGCCACACCCGAGTTATTGGCTTTATCAAATTCAACCCGACTCGCCTTGATATTCCATGCCGGCTGCGGACACGGACACCCGGTATAGGTGCCATGCGTAATCACGGTGCGCTCGGGATCCAACACGTCAATCCGTTGCGCACTACCCGAACCGCCTGCATTGAAGTGATAGTTAGGCGAGAGCATATAGCCCTCATTCGCCTTGACCTTCAAATGCGCTTCAGGTCCGCTAAAAGTATTACCCTTGTTGATAATGCGCACATTGCCGTACGCATCCGCTTGATCGGTGGCGGCATCATAATGCAGCCGGTCGCCTTTGATCACGAGGGTTGGGGTGCGCACCTCAGCGGCGCCCGAAACCGTCACTTGTTGCTCGCCCTGCGCTTCGATTTGATCGCCCAGCACAAATTTTGCTGCGCCATGACCCGCGCGTAATGGGTGCTCTTCAAGTTGCGGCGCTAGCCTCAGCCCGGAAGATGTAGACAGCACTACCGGTGCACCCGCACTGATTACCTGCCCTGGCGGTTGACTGAATGCACAGAGCGGCATACTGGCTGGCAACGCCAGCAAAGCAGCCATTAAAGATGAAAGACGCGGATGAATAGATCGAGGCAAAGTTGAATAAAGAAATTTAAAACCGCCGAAGCTTGGAATATATCTAAAAGCAATGCCCAAAGAGACCCTCGCCCAACAGCATACAAAAAAAGTCATCGGGTATTATATAGGCAAGATCTCTATTCGTTATATTTTGATGACATTTTCCTACCCTATTGATGTCCGCCTAGCGCAACTTTCAGAGTGGCTAGCGGCTCTACCCGCGCATCCTCAATTAGATTTAGCTTCACTTGAACCGACCAGTGTTGACGCGGGAGCACGTCGTTATTTCCGACTTGCTAGCAGAGGGCCACAAGGCCCAACCATGATTGCGGTGGATGCACCACCGCCACAGAAATGCCGGGAGTTTGCCCAGCTTGCATTCAAGTTAACCCAAGCGGGAGTCCATACGCCACAAGTCTATGCAAGCGATTTCAGCAATGGTTTTATGCTCATCACTGATTTTGGTCGCACCACTTACTTAGAGATTTTAGAGCCATCAGACTTGCTGAGTGCGCAACCATTATTTGACGACGCAATCAATGCACTGATCCGCTGGCAATGTGCGACGCACGCAGAGGCTCTGCCCATTTACGATGAAACATTTATACGCCGGGAGCTTGAGTTATTTCCCACTTGGTACCTTGAGTGCCACCTAGGAATAACTGTAGATCATGCCATGCGCGCAACACTGGATCTGGTTTTTACGACATTGGTTGACAGTGCGTTGGCTCAGCCAGCCGTTTTTATGCACCGAGACTATATCCCGCGCAATCTTATGGTGTACCCTCCCAATCCAGGTGTGATTGATTTTCAAGACGCGGTGATGGGACCCATTACCTATGATCTGGTCTCTTTATTTCGGGATGCGTTTATTAGTTGGGATGAATCATTTGAGTTGGATTGCATAGCTAAATATTGGGAGCGTGCAAAAAAAGCTGGGCTGCCTGTGCGGGCTGATTTTGCGCAATTTTACCGTGAACTTGAATGGATGGGACTGCAACGGCATTTGAAAATATTAGGACTTTTTGCACGGCTCTATTATCAGGACGGTAAAGAACGCTATTTGGCGGATACGCCACGGTTTATCACTTATGCGCGCAGGGTTGCCGAACGTTATCGCGAGTTAGCGCCACTGCTGCAGGTTTTGGACACAGTCGAGGAATTGACGGGCAAACCTGAAATCAAAACATCATCCTTGGCAAAATGACTTTCTCGCACACCGCGATGATCTTCGCTGCTGGGCGCGGCGAACGTATGCGCCCACTCTCCGATACACGCCCCAAGCCCCTGCTCACGGTACTAGGAAAACCGCTTATCGTATGGCAAATTGAGCGCCTAGCACGAGCTGGGTTGACCACTATCGTGATTAATCATCACTGGCTGGGCGAACAGATTGAGGCCACCCTTGGCAATGGTGCGCAATGGGGGATACAACTCCACTATTGCGCCGAAGATACCCTGCTTGAAACCGCCGGCGCGATTCGGTGTGCACTGCCTCTGCTTGAGGCACAGCAAGCGCCCTGCACCTTTGTAGCCGTCAGCGCAGATATTTTTACTGATTATGACTATCGCGCATTACTTATATGAAACGCCTGCAAGGCTTACGCGAGCCCCATATGCACCTGGTGATGGTGGCCAATCCTGAGGGTCATCCAGAGGGTGATTTTGCCCTGGAGAATGGCTTATTATCACTTCACCGCAAAGCACGTTTGACCTTTGGCAATATCGGCGTGTACGATACCCGGATGTTTTATGATCTCAATCCCGGTACCCGCTGCGCACTCACACCTTACTATTTAGCGGCAATCAAAGCACAACGCGCCAGCGGTGAAGTGTATCAGGGCAATTGGGCTAATCTGGGTACGCCTGCGCAACTGCGCGCGCTGAACGCACAATTGCAGCAAAATACGCCGGCCGCTGATGCCGCAAGCACGCGCTAAATCGATATGCACGCTTCTCACTACCCGCCTCACGCTAGCAAAAACCAGCCAACCATGCCCCACTTGCTATCCGCGCCCTTTGATTTTGATCTGACGATTGTTGGCGCAGGGCCAGTTGGCCTAGCACTGGCAGGCTGGCTTATGCGTCGCAGCGCCACCCGCACACTGTCTATCGCGCTCATTGATGCCAACAAACCTTCTGCATTAAACCACGACCCGCGTGCCTTTGCTCTCTCGCATGGCAGCCGTAGCCTGCTTGAGACGCTCGGCTGGCCGGCCTCGGCTGTGCCTATTAAACAAGTCCATATCTCGCAACGCGGATATTTTGGGCGCGCGCTGATCGACTGCTGCGATCAGCGTTTGCCAGCACTTGGCTATGTCGTACGTCACGGCGCGCTCCTCTCTACGCTTGAAAACGCACTACCTACCAAGGCGCTACACCGCTTTAGCCAAACCAGGGCGGGCACGCCTACGCAAGACGCGTATGGTGTGACCCTGCCGATCGAAACTGCCACCGGTACCCGCACGCTACGCACGCGGCTTTTAATTCATGCCGAGGGCGGCCAATATCATGCGCAACCTTCTGCGTTGAGCACTCAGCACAGCAATACTCGTGCTTATCAGCAAACGGCTCTGGTTGGCGTGGTCAGCGTCAGCACGCCACAGCCCTATGTCGCGTGGGAGCGTTTTACCCATGAAGGCCCACTTGCCCTGCTTCCTTTAGGAGGCACCCGCAACGCTGACTATGCGCTAGTTTGGTGCGGCCGCCCTGACGACACACAACGCCGGCTACAGACCAATCAAAGCACATTTTTAGCTGAACTGAGCACACTATTTGGCTCTCGTCTCGGACGTTTCACCGAAATCAATGGTCGTGCTGCCTTTGCGCTGAACCTGAACACGGCGGCAACACTTACTGAGCATCGCACCGCGGTGATTGGCAATGCAGCTCAAACCCTGCATCCAGTGGCAGGGCAAGGGTTAAACCTAGGCTTACGCGATGCTTATACATTAGTCGAAGCTTTGTCCGCAGCAGGCCCGACCCCCGCGGCTCTAGCCCGCTTTGCACAGCGCCGACGCGCTGACCGGAAATTAACCATTGCTGGCACCGATTTACTGGCGCGCATTTTTACCAGTGGCTTTGCCCCTCCATTGAGTGCATTCCTTGCGCCCAGCTATGGGTTTGCTTTGACTGCGCTCGATTGCTTACCACCGCTCAAACGTAGACTAGCGCAACAGATGATCTTTGGCCAGCGGAACTAATTGAATCAGGGGCCCTCACTATCAATATATTTTTTTAATAGGAGATTTAAAGCACTACAAAGCAAATTAGCAGGTAGGTTAGCGTTAGAATATAGCCTTTTTTCTCCTGCACCCTCTATATATCTGCTGTAAGTTTGAATAAATTATGCTGACTTCTGTTTCATCTATGGTAGCCCACCCGTTTTTTGCCAGTCCTAGGCCCCCCTTTATTCACGGTCAGCATCGCCGCCGCTCATATGCTATTGAGTCGTGCTCTCAAATTGAGTGGTTAGTCGTATGAGCAAAGGTGATATCGAACACTGCGTACACAAAAGTTTAGCTAAATACTTTCAGGATTTGGACGGCTCTCCGCCACATGACCTCTATGAAATGGTTATTTCATGTGTCGAGAAGCCACTTTTTGAGTACATCCTTGCACGGGCAGGCGGAAAACAATTGCTGGCAGCCCAATACCTTGGCATTAACCGCAATACTTTGCGCAAGAAGTTGCAGCAACACAATTTATTGTAGCCACTGACCCTCCGCTGTTTTAGCAGCGGATTTTTCTATTTTTAATGAATAATGATCAAACAAGCACTCCTTTCGGTTTCTGACAAATCGGGTATTGTCGAATTTGCTCGCGCGCTTTCTTCGCTTGGCATTGCTATTTTATCGACGGGCGGTACCGCTAAGTACTTAAGTGAGGCAGGCATAGCCGTCACAGAAGTCGCGGATTACACGGGGTTTCCTGAAATGCTCGATGGGCGCGTTAAAACGTTGCATCCTAAAATACATGGCGGCTTACTTGCGCGGCGTGATTTACCCGCGCATAGAGCATCATTGCAAGAGCACGATATCGCCACCATTGATCTGCTGGTGGTGAACCTTTATCCATTTGCCCAGACGGTTGCACGTGACGATTGCACGCTCGCCGAGGCCATTGAAAATATCGATATCGGCGGGCCGGCAATGTTGCGCTCGGCCGCTAAAAATCATCGCGATGTCACGGTCATCGTTGATCCGGCTGATTACACCGGAGTACTCGATGAAATCCGCGCGCAAGCCACTCATAGCGTCAGCTACGCCACTAATTTTAGGCTCGCGACCAAAGCCTTTGCGCATACCGCGCAATACGATGGCGCGATTACCAATTACTTGAGTAGCTTAGGCGAAGATCTAATGCATAGCACACGCAACCGATACCCGGCTGTGCTCAATCTAGCCTTTGAGAAAGTGCAAGATCTACGCTACGGCGAAAATCCGCATCAGCAGGCGGCGTTTTACCGTGATCTTACCCCCCCTGATAGCGCGCTCGCGAATTATCGTCAACTACAAGGCAAAGAGCTTTCTTACAATAACCTCGCCGATGCTGATGCTGCCTGGGAATGCGTCAGGAGTTTCAGCGCAACTAGCGCCGAGACCTATGCCTGCGTGATTGTCAAACATGCGAACCCATGTGGCGCCGCGCTCGCAGACAGTGCCGCTGCAGCCTATGGCAAAGCATTTCAAACTGACCCAGCCTCCGCTTTTGGCGGGATCATCGCGTTTAATCGCGAAGTCGATGAGGCGGCGGCACACGCTGTGCTGCAGCAATTTGTCGAAGTGCTGATTGCCCCGGCCTTTAGCAACAGTGCCAAGCAACTGCTCGCTGGCAAACAAAACATGCGCGTGCTTGAAATTCCGCTGGGCCAGACGCTGAATGCTTTCGATTTAAAGCGCATCGGCGGCGGTTTATTAGTACAATCGCCCGATGCAAAAAATACTCAATTGCATGAGCTACGCGTGGTCACCAAGCGGCATCCAACCCCCAAAGAAATGGATGATTTGTTATTTGCTTGGCAGGTGGCTAAGTTTGTTAAATCAAATACCATCGTATTTTGTGCACAGCATATGACGCTAGGTATTGGCGCCGGCCAAATGAGCCGTATCGATGCCGCCCGCATTGCCCGCATTAAAGCGGAAAATGCTAACTTAAGCTTGGCCGGTTGCGCCGCTGCCTCGGATGCATTTTTTCCATTTCGCGATGGACTTGATGTGATTGTTGCAGCAGGTACGACCTGTGTGATTCAACCAGGCGGCTCGGTGCGCGATGACGAGGTCATTGCTGCTGCTGATGAGCATAATATTGCCATGGTCTTCACCGGCACACGCCACTTCCGGCATTGATCAAGGCAATCGGATCATGCTGATTTTGGAACAGAGGGTCCTTTTTAGGCAAATAACTCAAGCGGATGGCTAGCATAAAAATCATCGGCATCGATCCCGGTTTGCGGGTCACAGGTTTTGGCGTGATCGAACAAAACGGTCAACACTTAAGCTATCTTGCCAGCGGTGTCATCAAAACCCCCAATGCCGATTTGCCACAACGGCTTGGGACGATCTTTGACGGCATCGCAATCCTGCTTGGCCAGCATACCCCTATGCAGGCAGCCATTGAAAAGGTCTTTGTTAATGTCAATCCGCAATCGACCTTACTGCTCGGCCAAGCGCGCGGGGCAGCCATTTGCGCACTCGTTGCCGGCGGCATGCCGGTTTATGAATACACCGCGTTACAGTTAAAAAAAGCGGTTGTGGGTCACGGGCGCGCCAGCAAAGAACAAGTGCAGCAGATGGTGGCAAGGCTCTTGCGCTTAAATAGCCTACCAGGCACTGATGCGGCTGATGCGCTTGGCGTGGCCATTTGCCACGCACATAGCGGCAGCGCACTCAACACCCTTGGCGGTCTTGCTCCGGCGCTTATGCAAAAAGGGTATCGCATGCGCCGCGGCCGGCTTGTAGGTTAATCCCCCTTCTCCTTAGCCTGTTCGTTATAAACGTTGGCCCAGAGCCACCAACTGCTTGGCCCGAATGAACCGCCCTTTGGTTTGCAGTTGCCCCTGGCTCGTTTCGTCATTGCCTCTCATTTCTGACCCTTTTTAAAAAACGATCATTCTCTTTTTCGTTTTCTTCAAGGGCTAGGTGGGGCTAATTTCGCGTTTACTTATTTATGGCATCCACTATTGACGGCCTACTTAAAATCTCAAATGTGGCTTATTACAGCCTCGCTCCAACTGGGCCTATAAGGCTTTGAGAAATCTCGTTGACAAAAATCTGAGCTGTATAATTTGATACGTTAGTTGCTTATATTTGCAGGCCGCGATCCTCTGGATTCAAGCCTTTTAAATTTTGCCTGGCAGTGTCGCCACGACTCAATCCAAAGGTACCCATGCTAAATCCTATTTCACCTTCTGCTATTTCGTCCTGTCCGGCAGCACCAAAAATTACAGCGTCTGCTTTATTCTTACTCCCCGTCGAAGTTCGAGAAGAAATAGAAAATCATCTGCAAGTGTGGGAGCGGCAGAATTTTTTTAAAGCACTAACAACGGTGACCCTAGATGGCGCGTCTGTGGACTCACCTGCACTGAAATTACACTTGCTGCAGGAAAGAATAGCCACAAAATATCATCAAAGTTTGGCGAGTTCGGATGGCAGCTTGCGCGCCTTTGCATTGAATCAAGTGCAAAGGCTCTGGGAATCAGGGCAACTCGATCAAGTGGTAGAAAAACCAGCCTTTTTTGAGTTGGTGCGTGTGGTTAATGATCCAAAGGTATTTGGATATTTAAGGGAAAGAATTCAACAAGAGCCGGAATTAAAGGCAAAGCTACTGAACTGGGTCGAACGGTCAAAAACAGAAGAAGTGCAGCCCATGGCGGCCAATGCGCTGACCCTATTAGTGAAAAGTGGTGTCCAGTTTAATGGAGCGGATTTAAGGGGAATCCAGATACCTGGAGCGGATCTGAGTAATGGGGTATTCGATTCAGCGCAGCTGCAAGGGGCGGATTTAAGAAAAACTAATCTTCGCATGAGCTGGCTGCGCCAGGCGAATTTAAGCGGAGCACAGATGGCCGGGGTGCAGTTTGGTGAATGGCCTTATCTCCAAGAAGAGAGTCCTGTGTATTCCTGTGCCTATGCACCGGATGGGAAAAGCTGCGCGGTAGGTCTTAGAAACACTCAGATTAGTGTGTATGCGACTTCGAATTGGGAGAAAATTCATACCTTAAAAGGACATACAGACTCTGTTAGGAGCATAGTCTATTCGCCGAGCGAGTCGCAGCTCGCCTCGGGCAGTTTAGACAATACAATACGTCTGTGGGATGCGCAAAGCGGAGCCCATGTGCGCACCTTAGAAGGACATACTGATGGAGTTTGGAGCGTGGCTTATTCGCCGAGCGGGTCGCAGATCGCCTCGGGCAGTTCCGACAATACGGTGCGGCTGTGGGACGCACACAGCGGAGCCCATGTGCGCACCTTAGAAGGGCATACTGACGAAGTTTGGGGGGTGGCTTATGCGCCGAGCGGAGAGCAGATCGCCTCGGGCAGTTCTGATTGTACGGTGCGGCTGTGGAACACACAAAGCGGAGCTCTTAGATACACCTTAGAAGGACATACAGACGGCGTTTGGGGCGTGGCCTATTCGCCGAGCGGGTCGCAGATCGCCTCGAGTAGTGTAGACAATACGGTGCGGCTGTGGGGCGCGCACAGCGGAGCCCACGTGCGCACCTTAAAAGGACATACTTCCGCTGTTTTGAGCGTGGTGTATTCGCCGAGTGGCGAGCAGATCGCCTCGGGCAGTAGGGACAATACGGTACGCCTGTGGGACGCACAAAGCGGAGCCCTTAAGCACATCTTAGAAGGACATACAATTACTGTTAGGAGCGTGGCGTATTCGCCGAGTGGCGAGCAACTCGCTTCGGGCAGTGGTGACAATACGGTTCGGCTGTGGGATGTGCCAAGCAGTACCCTTGGACACACCTTAGAAAGACATACCGACGGAGTTTGGAGCGTGGTGTGTTCGTCGAACGGTTCACAGATCGCCTCAGGCAGTAATGATAAGACGGTACGTCTGTGGGACGCGCATAGCGGCGCCCTTAGGCACACCTTACGCGGACATACCTCCTGGATTTTTAGCGTGATGTATTCGCCAAGCGGGGAGCAGATCGCCTCAGCTAGTTGGGACACGGTACGTCTGTGGGACGCGCACAGTGGAGCCCTTGAACACACCTTAGAAGGATATACAAAATCTGTTAATAACCTAGCGTATTCGCCGAGCGGGGAGCAGATCGCCTTGGGCAGTTCAGACAAAATACGCCTGTGGAGCGCGCCAAGCGGAGCCCTTGGATACACCTTAAAAGGACATACAGACGATGTTAGGCGCGTAGTCTACTCGCCGAGCGGAGAGCAGATCGCCTCGGGCAGTTTAGACAACACAATACGGCTGTGGGACGCGCGAAGCGGAGCCCTTGGATACATCTTAGAAGGACATACAAAATCTGTTAATAGCGTGGCGTATTCGCCAAGCGGGGAGCAGATCGCCTCGGGCAGTTTAGATAATACAATACGCCTGTGGGACGCGCGAAGCGGAGCCCTTGGGTACACCTTAGAAGGGCATACAGACAATGTTAGGAGCGTAGTCTACTCGCCGAGCGGGGAGCAGATCGCCTCGAGCAGTGATGACTATACGGTGCGACTGTGGGACGCGCAAAGCGGAGCCCTTGGACACACCTTAGAAGGACATACGGACGATATTAGGAGCGTGGTCTATTCGCCGAGTGGCGAGCAGATCGCCTCGGGCAGTTCTGACAATACGATGCGGCTGTGGGACGTTGCCTCCGGTCAGTGTCGAGCGGTGATTGAAGGTTTTGACGGAGGCCTTTGGAGCATTGTCTGGAAAACGACCCGCGACGGCAGCTATCTGGTAACTGGGAGTGCCGATAAATCAGTGCGCCGGTGGCAGGTAAAAAAAGAAGGAGAAGAGACTAAAGCGATTTTATGCTGGAGTTCTGGGCATGAAATTCTTACCGTCAAGGGTGCGTTATTCGAAGGGACGCGAGGGTTAAGCGAGAGGAATGAGAGACTGTTAACTCAGCGTGGAGCAAGATTATTGGAGAATTAAGAAAAGCTGTCAGCAACGGATGTCTGATACACAACTGGAAAACAGTATCAACTTTAAATCGCTGTTGACAGGCGCTACCGTCGTTTATTGCACTGAAATCAAAGGGACCCCAAGTACAGTTCCGGTCCCTGTGCTCCTGCTCCCCCAAATATGGATCTTTTTGGAAGACTTTGAACAGGCTCTAAGATTTTTGGCAGGCTTTCGTTTTTTTAAAAAACATTTTTTTGACAATTCACTTTTTTAATACTTTGGGCGCTGACGGACGCTGAATAGATTTTTTTCCAAGTGCAATTTTTTTGATTAACCGTCCTATGTTTTATACCCTTTCGCTACCGGCAATGAAGGTTTGATTAATTAAAGCCATTTGTTGTTGCCGTAAACCTACTTGATTAGGTGATCGCCGATCGACATTAATGGGTCTGGTTAGATACCGTTTATCCTTAGTATAGTCTTCATGGACCGTATCTTTGAGAATCGCGTTGATTACAGCGGTAGGTACCCTAATTGATTTAATTATTGAATAAATCCTGAGCTAGCCAATCATAGCGGATGGTTCGGTTATAACGCTCAATATAAGCGTTTTGCTGCGGGTTGCTAAACATGCCGGCCTTAGCTGGACACACAACAGCGTCAAAATTTTCCCAGTTAGCAGGCATTTAATAAGAGAATTTGTTTCAATGTTTGAACCAGTAAGATTCATTGCTCGCCAAGCATATCCATGTAAAGTATCTAGCGAATCCGCCGGATATTTGCACAATTAAAGTGGAAACTTTTCGACGCTGTTTACTGGAAAATTGAACACGCTGTTTAACAAGCTAGGTCATCGGCGGCGCTAATGATATATTTCTATAGATTTTTGGCTATTTTTATAAGAAAATTCTAGGGCCTGTTGAAGTTTGCCGCTAATCTCTTGAAAAATAAGAGCAAACCCGTATTGTTGAGGCTTCCACACCGACACAATACGAGTTTGCAATGCCCCGATTACTTCTTACGGATGAATTTTGGTCGAAGCTAGAAAAGCTTTTGCTTGAAAAGTAAGCCAAATGCATTTCGGACGTAAGCTATAATTCGTACACTATTTTTTAGGACTAATTCAGAGCCATGCCACGCGTTTTTGCTTACTGCCGTGTTTCTACTTTTGATCAAACTACTGAGAATCAGAGGTTTAAAATTAAGCTGCCGGATTCATCATCGACGCCCGCCGATTGATCGAAGAAAATATAAGTAGGGTAATATGCACATACGTGCCAAAAGTGCCATCTAACGCTGTTTCCTGATTAAAAGACTGTTGGTATTATGGAATATGCTCTATCAAAATCAAAAAAACATATTTATTGATCGAATTCTAAGCTATAACGGAGTATCTTAATTTTTATGTCGCATCTTCCGAAAGCCTTATGAATACAGGTCATGCTAACAAATAGCACTTTTGGCACGTATGTGCATATCACCCCTTTTAAGTTAGTTTTTTTATTTTTGTCATGATTGGTCGAATTGCCGGCATTTTGCTGGAAAAAAATCCACCGCGTCTACTCATCGATTGCCACGGCATTGGCTATGAAATCGATGTGCCGATGAGCACTTTTTACACCTTGCCCGCAACTGGCGAGCCGGTTGTATTAATCACCCAATTGTTGGTGCGCGAAGATGCGCATTTACTGTATGGTTTTTCCAGCGCGCCAGAACGTTCGACTTTTCGTGAGCTACTTAAAATCAGCGGTATCGGCGCGCGGATGGCGCTTGCTGTGCTATCTGGCATGAGTGTGGCCGATTTAGCGCAGGCCGTCACCGCTCAAAACACCGCTTTGCTAACCCGCATTCCGGGCATTGGTAAAAAAACCGCTGAGCGGCTACTGCTTGAATTAAAGGGTAAACTGGGCGCTGAGCTCGGCACCGGAACGGGCCATGCACTTGGCCTAGATGCTGCCGATATTCTCAATGCATTACTGGCGCTAGGCTATTCGGAGAAAGAAGCGCTGCTGGCCGTCAAGGGCATACCCGTTAGCGCCAGTGTCTCGGACGGGATTAAATTTGCCTTGAAAACCCTGTCTAAAACCTAGTTTAAATGAGCTTTAACTGCCTACTATCCGTTCAATCATGATCGAAACCGACACTCTGGAGAGTTCCCGCTTAATCACCGCGACCTCTACCTCACCGAATGAAGAAGTCTTTGAGCGAGCGCTGCGGCCACGCCAGCTTGATGATTATATCGGTCAGCAAAAAATACGCTCACAGCTGGAAATTTTTATTCAAGCCGCTAGACAGCGAGCTGAAGCGCTTGACCACGTGTTGCTGTTTGGTCCACCTGGGCTGGGTAAAACCACGCTGGCTCATATCATTGCGCGTGAAATGGGCGTGAATTTGCGGCAAACCTCAGGGCCCGTCCTTGAGCGTGCCGGCGATTTAGCTGCGTTGTTGACCAATCTTGAAGCCCATGATGTGCTCTTTATTGATGAAATTCACCGGCTATCTCCGGTTGTCGAAGAAATTTTGTACCCAGCGCTCGAAGATTATCAAATCGATATCATGATTGGCGAAGGCCCTGCTGCACGCAGTGTAAAACTTGATTTACAGCCTTTCACCTTGATTGGCGCAACCACTCGTGCTGGCATGCTAACCAACCCGCTACGCGACCGCTTTGGCATTGTCGCGCGGCTTGAGTTTTATGATGCAGCAGAACTGGCGCAAATCGTCCGCCGCTCAGCGCAGTTGCTTGAGGTTCCTATCGTTAACGATGGCGCTCTTGAAATCGCGCGGCGCTCGCGCGGCACGCCCCGCATCGCCAATCGGCTGTTGCGCCGCGTGCGCGATTATGCGCAGGTCAAAGCCGATGGCAGCATTACCGCCGCTATCGCGGATGCTGCCCTGGCCATGCTTGACGTTGATCCGGTTGGTTTTGATTTGATGGATCGCAAATTACTCGAAGCAATTTTGCATAAATTCGATGGCGGGCCAGTCGGCGTCGATAACCTTGCCGCCGCAATTGGCGAAGAGCGCGATACGATCGAAGACGTGATTGAGCCCTATTTGATCCAGCAAGGTTTTTTACAACGAACTCCGCGCGGACGTATTGCGACTTTACTCACTTACCGGCATTTTGGGCTCGCCGCCCCTGATGGTGGGCCGATTCGAGAACTGTGGGACATCAAAGGCCTTTAACCGCTGCTGCGTTTTTAAAAATGGCGACACCCCATCAGGTGACCAAGAGACTGATGGATGCGCCATTCAATCGCAGCGGATTACACTGCATGACCTAGCAAATTTCCAACGGCCAATTTATAGTTCTCAATAAAAAAACGGATATAAGACGCGTAGTCACCCGTCTCGTAGTAAGTCACGGTAGCGTGCCGATATAATAAAATCAGGTCAACACAGTCACGCGCGCAAAGCGCCGCTTACCCACCTGCACTACATAAGTTCCTGCCTCTACTTTGAGCGCTTTATCGGACACGACACCACCATCAATCCGCACCCCGCCTTGCTCAATATTACGCCCCGCTTCATTTGTCGATGGCACCAAACCTGCTTGCTTTAACAAAGCGCCAATGGCCAGCGGCGCGCCGTTTAGCGTCAGCGCCGGAATCTCGTCTGGCACGCCACCACGCGCGCGGTGATTGAACTCTTCCAAGGCGCGCTCAGCAGCGGTTGCTGAATGAAAGCGCGTGACTATTTCTTGTGCCAGCAAAACTTTAAAGTCACGTGGATTGCGGCCAGCGCTGGCTTCGCCTTGAAACCCTTCAATCTCAGCTAAACTGCGAAATGACAGCAACTCATAATAGCGCCACATCAAATCATCTGAAATGCTCATCAACTTACCAAACATATCGGCGGGTTTTTCCTGAATGCCAATATAATTGCCTTTGGATTTGGACATCTTTTCAATACCATCCAACCCCTCTAATAGCGGCATCGTTAAAATGCACTGAGGGGCTTGCCCATATTGCTTTTGCAATTCGCGCCCAACCAGCAAATTAAATTTTTGGTCAGTGCCGCCTAGTTCGAGGTCAGCTTTTAAAGCCACTGAATCGTATCCTTGCATCAACGGATATAAGAGTTCGTGAATCGAAATCGGCGTATTACCCTGAAACCGTTGCGTGAAATCATCGCGCTCAAGCATACGCGCCAGGGTATAGCGTGAGGCAAGCTTAATCATGCCATCTGCTCCGAGTGCCATTGACCATTCACTGTTGTAGCGGATTTCAGTCTTAGCTCGATCCAGCACCAGCGAGGCTTGCTCAAAGTAAGTTTTTGCGTTGGCTTCGATTTGCTCACGCGTAAGCGGCGGCCGAGTAATATTGCGCCCGGACGGGTCGCCAATGAGTGAAGTAAAATCGCCAATTAGAAAGATGACGGTATGCCCCAAGTCCTGCAATTGACGCATTTTATTGAGCACCACCGTATGCCCTAAATGGATATCTGGCGCAGTTGGATCAAGTCCGAGTTTAATCCGCAAAGGGATGCCAGTGACGGCGCTATGCGCCAGCTTTTGGATAAACTCTGCTTCGATCAAAAGCTCATCACAACCGCGTTGCGTAATAGCTAATGCCGCTTTTACTTCATCAGTAATGGGCGCAGAAAGTGCAGATTGAGTAAGAGAATGCTGAGTCTTCACGCTAAATCAAATGGGTTAGAACGTTATTGAAAAACAAAATAGGCCGAATTGAGTATAGTGACATAAATCCTTAAGGAGTGCATTTTGGCACAGAGTATTTATTTGGGTTTAATGTCTGGTACAAGTTTCGATGGCGTAGACGGAGTAGCCGTTCAGTTTGTACCAGGCCAGCCACTCCAAGTACTCGCTGCTGCAGCGCAGAGTTTCGAGCCAGCATTACGGGAAGCGCTTTTTGCCCTGCAAACGCCTGGACATAATGAGATCGAGCGAGAAGCGCAGCTCGCCAATCAATTAAGTCTATGACTATGCGCTCACCACCCACGAACTGCTCAAACAAGCCGCGCTTAAGCCTAGCCAAATGCAAGCCCTTGGCGTGCATGGACAGACTATCCGCCATCAGCCCGTCTTAGGCTATACACGGCAAATTAATAACCCAGCGCGGCTCGCAGAATTGACCTCAATCGATGTAGTGGCTGATTTCCGTAGCCGAGATATTGCCGCAGGCGGCCAGGGCGCCCCCCTCGTTTGCGCCTTTCATGCAGTATAGTTTAGAGTTCCTGATGAAACCCGCGTCATTTGCAATATTGGCGGCATCAGTAATATCACCATTCTCGAGGCAGAGGATACAATCGGTGGTTTTGACTGCGGCCCAGGTAATGCCCTCCTTGATTATTGGGCAAGTCTGCATCTCGGTACCCCCTACGACACAAATGGCTGCTTTGCGGCAAGCGGAAAGGTCAATGAGAATTTGCTGGACGCTTTGCTTGCCGGGCACTATTTTGCTCTCCCTCCGCCGAAAAGCACAGGACGTGAACTGTTTAATCCTGCTTGGCTTAATATCCGCTTAGAAAAATTCGATACTTTGCTGCCTCAAGACGTACAGGCCACGCTCACCGCCTTGACCGCATAGCATTGCGCAGGCTATCGCACAGTTTGCCAGTCAATGTCAAGCGGTTTACGTCTGTGGTGGCGGCGCGCGCAATCCCGCGCTCATGCAAGCGCTAGACGCCGCCCTTACCACCGCAGGCATGGCGGACACAACGCTCTCTACCACCGATACGCTTGGCGTACCCGCTCAGCAAGTTGAAGCCTGTGCCTTTGCTTGGCTTGCCATGCGCTTTGTCGCCCGCGCCCCGGGCAACCTGGCTTCAGTCACTGGCGCTTTAGGGCCACGCGTATTGGGGGCGCTCTATCCTCGCTAGGTTATGGGCTCGATCCTCACTAGGTCATGCGCTCACACGCCATGCCTTGATGCCATCATAGGCTTCAGTGCGCCTGGCTTAAACACTCTCTTTGATGGGTGCACAGGAGCAGAATAAATTGCGATCGCCATAAGCATTATCAGCCCGGCCAACCGGTGGCCAATACTTGCGCGACAATAATCTAGGCTGTGGCCACACGGCGGTTTCACGTGAGTAGGCATGCGCCCAATTGCTTGCAGTCGCTACTTGAGCCGTGTGTGGCGCATGTTTGAGAGGATTGTCTGCGCGATCGGCACGACCCTCTTCAATCTCACGGATTTCAGCACGAATGGCAATCATCGCGTCAATGAAGCGATCAAGTTCGGCTTTAGATTCCGATTCGGTCGGCTCAATCATCAGCGTGCCTGGCACCGGAAAGCTCATGGTTGGCGCATGAAAGCCATAGTCGATCAAACGCTTAGCTACATCGTCTACCGTAATGCCGGTGGCTTCTTTTAAAGGCCGCAGATCAAGGATACATTCATGCGCGACTCTTGCCTGCGGGCCACTATAGAGTAGCGGGTAATGCACGCCTAGCTTATGAGCCACATAGTTCGCGGCCAAGATCGCGCATTCAGTCGCGGCGGTCAGACCCGCCGCCCCCATCATGGCAATATACATCCATGAAATGGGTAAAATCGACGCCGAACCATACGGTGCCGCGGCCACCGCGCCAACACCCGCTGCTTGAGTTGGCGCAAGCGCAGTATGACTAGGTAGAAAAGGCACTAAATGTGCCGCCACCGCAACCGGCCCGACCCCGGGTCCGCCGCCGCCATGTGGAATACAAAAAGTTTTATGCAAATTGAGATGCGAAACATCGCCACCAAACTGACCCGGGGCGCTTAAACCCACCATCGCATTCATATTAGCGCCATCAATATAAACTTGACCACCATGCGTATGCACAATCTCGCAGATATCTTTCACATTGCGCTCAAAAACACCATGGGTGGAAGGATAAGTAATCATAATCGCGGCGAGTTGCGCGGCATAATGCGCCGCCTTCGCGCGAAGGTCAGCAAGATCAGTGTTGCCATTTGCATCACAGCTCACCACCACCACCCGCATCCCAGCCATTTGAGCTGAAGCTGGATTGGTTCCATGCGCTGAGGCAGGAATCAGACAAACATCACGCTGCGCTTGACCACGCGAGGCATGGTAGGCGCGGATCGCGAGCAGGCCCGCGTATTCGCCTTGTGAGCCCGCATTAGGCTGCAATGAAACCGCAGCATAGCCGGTGCAAGCCACCAGCATCTGCTCCAATTGTGCAATCATCGCCCGATAGCCTACGGTCTGTGCCGCAGGCGCAAACGGATGCATCTGCGCAAATTCAGGCCAGGTAAGCGGCAGCATTTCCGAACTGGCATTGAGCTTCATCGTACATGAACCGAGCGGAATCATCGTACGATCAAGCGCTAAATCTTTATCCGCCAAGCCACGTAAATAACGCAGCATTTCGTGTTCAGTATGGTAGCTGTTAAAGACCGGATGCGTTAAGTAACTGCTTTGGCGCAGCAACGAAACCGGTAGACGCAGACGAATCGTAGCCTCCAGTGCATCGATATCCGGTACAAAGGCCTGACCCGCTTGGCTCGCTTTAGCTGCTTCGCTAAGCGGCTTGACTAAGCCCTCTTTGGCCCAGCTGGCTAAGCTAAATGCCCGCCATAGCTCAAGCACATCAGCGCGCGTCGTCGTTTCATCGAGAGCCACCCCCACTTGCGTTGCATCAATCCGCCGCAAGTTCATGCCATGCTGCGCAGCTTGCGCGTGAATCGTGTCGGTTAAGCCGTCGGTCTTGATTGTCAGGGTGTCAAAATAAGTCTGATTGACAATCGTAAACCCAAGTTGTTCAAGCCCCGCAGCAAGGATCTCAGTCAGCCGGCTCACGCGCAAAGCAATGGCGCGCAGTCCTGACGGGCCGTGATAGACCGCATACATACTCGCGATAATTGCCAGCAGCGCCTGTGCCGTGCAAATATTTGAGGTGGCTTTCTCCCGGCGGATATGCTGCTCTCGTGTTTGCAGTGCAAGCCGCAGCGCTGGCTTGCCTTGTGCGTCAACCGTCACGCCCACCAAGCGCCCCGGTAAATGGCGCTTATATTCATCGCGCACAGCAAAATAAGCCGCATGCGGACCACCAAACCCCATCGGCACACCAAAGCGCTGCGTATTGCCTACGACAATATCCGCGCCCCACTCGCCCGGTGGCGTCAATAAGGTCAAAGCGAGTAAATCCGCGGCGACAACAACGCGTGCACCCGCCACCTGCAGCGCCTTCACGAGCGCCCGGTCATCACGCACCGTACCATCGACCCCTGGATATTGCAGCAACACGCCAAACGCCTGGGCTTCTGTAGCTGCCTCAGCAGGTCCGATCACGACGTCAATTCCTAATGCCTGCGCACGTGTTTGAACCACCGCCAGGGTTTGCGGCAAGACATCATCCGCGACATAAAACACCGGCGAGTGGGTCGTGCTAATGCGCCATAATAACCCCATCGCCTCAGCCGCCGCGGTGGCTTCGTCAAGCATCGATGCATTCGCCATCGCCAGGCCAGTTAAATCAGTCACCATCTGCTGAAAATTCAGTAATGCGGTCAATCGCCCTTGTGAAATTTCTGGCTGATAAGGGGTGTAAGCGGTGTACCAAGCAGGGTTTTCAAGCACATTACGCAAGATCACGCTGGGGGTATGCGTGCCGTAATAGCCCTGACCAATAAAAGAGCGCAATACCTGATTTTGCGCCGCCAATGAACGAAGCTCAGCCAGTGCCTGCACTTCGCTTTTAGGTTCACTAAAAGCGCCTAATGGCAGCGCATCATTGCGTCGAATATCAGCGGGCACCACTGCATCTATCAATTCTTTACGTGAGGTAAAGCCAAGTTCAGTCAAGATCTGTTGTTGCTCTTCATCGCTTAAGCCAAGATGGCGCTTGGCAAAGCTATCATGAGTCTCCAATGCCTGGAGAGAAGAAGGGGAATCGAGTGAATTAAGAGAGTGGGGTCGCATCGGGAACTGAATTGGGTTTCAAACGCTGCTTTGCAGCAGGCTACTGCAAAACAAGGCAAGCGTGTACTACGAAGAAATGAATAGGCTAGTCACAGCTAGCCTAAGTTGTTAGAGCGAACTCAGCTTAAATAGAGCCAGCTCAGTTTAAAGAAAGCTAACCGCCAATCGATTGACGGTATGCTTCAGCGCTCATTAATGACGCAAGTTCTGCTTGCTCAGAGGGTTTAAGTTTCAAGAGCCAAGCAGCATAAGGATCGGCATTAACGGCGCCAGGTTCATCTGCCAACTTCTCGTTTATTTCAAGGACCTCACCCGATATAGGTGCATAAATATCAGAAGCGGCTTTAACCGATTCAATCACCGCTAACGACTTGCCCGCGGCAATCTTGGTACCTTCAGTTGGCAACTCTAAAAAGACGATATCGCCTAGCGCCTCTTGCGCATGATCAGTAATACCGATGGTGACAGTACCATCGGTCTCAAGCCGCAGCCACTCATGCGATTCGGTGTATTGTAAATCTGCTGGAAGTTTCATTAGTCATTCCTTTTGATTAAATCATGCATCATCGGAAAATTTAAAATCAATTGACCAGCGCCTTGCCATGACGTACGAAAGGCAAGTTCACAACACGCGCAGCTAATTGTTTGTTACGAATTTGGACCTGTACCAGGTCCCCTACCTGCACCTCTGATGGCATACGCGCAAAGGCAATCGACTGTTGCAATACGGGGGAAAACGTACCACTTGTAATGACGCCTTCACCCGCTGCTGTCAATACCGTTTGCTGTGCCCGCAAAACTCCACCCGTTTCGCACAAGACAAGACCCGCGAAGGTTGCTCGGCAGCCAGCGCGCAATAACGCGGCCTTGCCAACAAAATCTCGAGCAGCCATCAACTCGACGGTCCACCCTAAGCCCGCATCAAGCGGCGAAGTGTTCATGTCCATATCCTGGCCATATAAATTCATTCCTGCTTCAAGCCGCAACGTATCGCGCGCGCCCAAACCACACGGACGCACACCCGCCTTAGCCAGCTTGGGCCACAAGGCGGTGGCCGCATCAGCCGCAACGATAAGCTCAAAACCATCTTCGCCCGTATAACCGGTGCGCGCCAGCAACATTTCGCCGTATGGCGTAGCTGGCACAATCGCAAAACCAAATGGCTGCAGTGCTTCGGTTGCACTACGCACTTCAGGTACTGTGTTTAATACTTTTTCACAGGCGTGCGGACCCTGCACTGCAATCATTGCCAAATCACGCCGCGGCATCAGCGTAACGCCAAACTCACCCTCAGCATTTAATTGGTTAAGCCAGACAATATCCTGCTCAGCCGTCGCTGCATTCACAACGACGCGAAATAGATCTTCACGAACCAAGTAAACGATTAGATCATCAATGACGCCACCGTGCGCATTCAGCATACACGAATACAATGCACGCCCGGGGTTTTTGAGTTTGTCAATATCATTGGCCAGCACGTAGCGCAAAAAAGTGCGTACATCATCACTGCCGACAGTACCGCCAATATCAATCACGCACATATGCGAGACATCGAACATGCCTGCATCCGTACGTACTGCCTGATGCTCCTCAAGCTGCGAGCCATAATGCAGCGGCATCGCCCAGCCGCCAAAATCAACGATACGAGCATGAGACGCGCAGTGCGTCGCGTAAAGAGATGTCTTTTTTAATTCAGTCATCAAGCGCTGCCTGAGGAGAGTTCAATTCAATTATAAGTAGTATTCTGCCGAGAAACAATCAATGAGTACCCCAAAAATCAATCTTGCATTATCGATTTTGGTCACTTCAATAGCATTTAAAAAATGCCCGCTTCTCTCTATGCTTAGGAAGTACGGCCTCTAAAACCGAGTCTCACGCGCAGCTCGTAAAAAACTATCCAGCAGCGGCGTGCAATCAAGTAACTCTGGCCCCTGTGCACGATGAAACTCGGGATGCCATTGCACCCCCACGACAAATGGCGCTTTGTTGTAACGCACCGCTTCGATAATATCGTCGCCCGCTGAGACGGCCTCAACTGACAGATCGCGCCCCAGCGTTTTGACAGCCTGATGATGAATTGAATTAATCGTTGCCTCGCTCGCTGAAAATAGCTTAGAAAACGTTGCCCCTGCTGGAAAATTGACGGCATGCCGATGCACATCATATTGCTCACTCACATGCACGCCAGCCGTGGGGACATCGCTCGCAATATCTTGATATAAAGTCCCGCCAAACGCGACATTAATCAACTGGCAGCCGCGGCAGATACCGAGCACGGGTTTACCCGACTCAATAAATTCGTGCAATAGCTCAAGCTCATACATATCACGCACCCGGTCCCCTGACCATTCAGGACGAGTGGCTTCAGGCGAGTACGATTGCGGTGAGACATCCGCACCACCTTGCAACACCAGCCCATCTAGATGCTTAGCATAATCGCGTAGCCGAATATTGCTGGGATGCAACATGCCTTGATGCCCTACAGTCGGAATCATAAAGACCAGAACGTCACGCGACATCACCCAGTGCGCAATAGATTCTTCTAAATATTGCAGCGTTTTACCGCGTAGTCCCTTGCCACCGGGTTCCGGATGGAAAATTCGCGCTGAGATACCGATGCGCAAGGTCCGTTGTGTGATCTGCTGCGTGGCCCGGCCATACAGCATGCGCAAGCGTGCAGCAACGCTACGCCCGAAGACTGACCATGCTGACTCATTCTCTTTTACATAAGAAGCAGTAGCAGAATTGTCTGCTAAAGGAGCTGCCAATTCAGTTGTTTCAGGCGTCGCCGCGACGAACGCAGGATTAGTTGACTCCGCCGTAGCTGCAGAGGAGTCGACGACTGTCGATGGTGAGGGTTCATTCATTGCAATTGCCTATTCAGATGAATTCTCTCTATTTTTAGCGACTAGCAGAAAAACAACTCGCCTAACCATGATCTTGGTTATTGTCAAAAGTTTCACGTAGCACGATTTGCAACCTAGCGTGAACTCGCACAAACCAGCGCCACAGCACCACCAGCAAAAGCGCTGCACAGGCTAAAACCGCAATCAACAAATCAACAGGAGGCAGAATACGTCCGCTCAAAGCCGTCACCCATAAAAATACGCCAAACATCGCGATCGCGGGCACAAGCTCAGCCAGCGCATAGCGGATACTGGTTGTAAAGCGTCCCGTAACCACTGGCCGCACGCTAATTTCGGCTAATAAGAGCGCCAGCGATTTAAGCTTGCGGTAGATCGCAACTAGAAAAGGCATCGAGATCGCCAGCGCTGCACTCCACCACAAAACGTTTTGCACACGTTCATCAGGCACTCGGGCGTTAACCCAGTCATCGATGCGGATCGCAAAATAAGAAACACCGATAAAAATGGCCGCAACCAGCGCAAGGTTCACCGCAATCTGTAACACAATACTGCGCACCAGTCTAAAGACCGCGGCGTTATCGCCGGTGAGTTGTAAGTTCGATAACCATTGTGCGTAATTAGAAAACAAGCGTACAAACGGCCGGGGCAAGATTTCCGCAATGCGTTGCGTCAACGGATCAGCGGCTCGGATCAAATAAGGTGTAAAGAGCGTTGTCAGAGCAGAAACTGCAACCGCCACCGGGTAAAGAAAATCGCTTGTCACATGCAAGGACACGCCCAACGCCGCAATAATGAACGAAAACTCGCCAATTTGCGCCACGCTCATCCCGACTCGCATTGAGGTGCGGCCATCGCAGCCCGCAACGAAAGTGCCAAGTCCACAAGTCAGAATTTTGCCAAACACCACCACGGTTGTAATTACTGCAATCGGCCAGGCATAATCGACCAACGCGCGTAAATCAAGCATCAGCCCGATCGTCACGAAAAAGATTGCACTAAACATATCGCGGAGCGGCGCAACCACCCGCTCAATCGAATGCAGCGCACGCGATTCAGCCATAATCGCGCCAATTAAGAAGGCCCCAAGTGCAATACTATAATCAAGCTTGACCACGATTAAACAAAAACCAAAGCACAAGCCAAGCACCGTAATTAACAACATTTCATCGCGTTTAAAACTCGCCACATATTGTAATAGGCGCGGCACCAGCAATAACCCGAGCACCAGCGAGACGACCATAAACAACATTAGGCGTGCCAGAGTGATCACGACACTGCCGGCATCTACCGAGCCACTGCTCGCAATCCCGGACAGCAAGGCAATCATCGCAATCGCCAGAATATCTTCAACAATCAGAATGCCAAATACGGTTTGCGCAAAACGTTCACGTTTCAAGCCAAGTTCGTCTAATGCTTTGACAATAATGGTGGTCGATGAAATCGCCAGCATGGCTCCAAGAAAAAGCGCATCCATAGTTTTCCAGCCGAACCAGCGGCCGATTTCATAGCCTAGCCACAACATCAGCACAATCTCTGATAACGCAGCGACAATCGCTGTGGCACCCACTTTGGCAAGCTTGCGCAAACTGAACTCAAGCCCGAGCGAGAACATTAGAAAAACCACGCCAAGCTCACCCAGCGTATGAATGGATGTCTCATCGCCAATTAACTCAAACGGCGGCGTATGGGGCCCAATAATCACCCCCGCGGCAATATAACCCAGTACAACCGGCTGCTTGAAGCGATGAAAAAGCACAGTAACAATGCCGGCGATCAACATGATCACGGCAAGGTCATGAATAAAACCAATGGTATGCTGCATGCAGTATGTGTCCTTGAAGGCAGATACAATAATATGATTAGACTAAGCGCTAAAATCCAGCGCTCGCTCCCGAACTATAGCTTAAGCGAACCGCCGTTGTGACTTCTTCGCGCTACAATAGTTTTTAATTTAATGACTCCATTTTATCCATTTTCATGAATTCAAGATTTGATTGGCTCCGTTCACCGCGTTTACTCCTGCTCAGCAGTCTAATCAGTGTCGCATTTTTGAGCGGCGCATTCTATCTTCAATTCGTTGAAAACGAAGCCCCATGTCCATTATGCATCTTACAACGCTATGCATACCTATTCATTGGGCTGTTTGCGCTAATCGGCGCTATCGTCCGCCATCGTCGCCTTAATTTAGCGCTACATATGCTCACGCTGCTGGTAACCGTCGGCGGCATTACCGCCGCAACCCGCCATATCTGGCTGCTTAAGCATCCATTTTTTAGCTGCGGCTTCGATGTTTTGCGTCCAATTGTCGATAACTTGCCCCTAGCCTGGATTTTACCATCCGCATTCACCGTCAGCCGTTTATGTGAAGTACCCTATGCGCCGATTCTTGGTTTGTCGCTCTCAACCTGGTCATTAATCGGCTATCTGTTGATTCTTGTCTTGATTAGCATTAGCTTCTTTTTATCATATAGGCTTGGCAGCGCAGCAAAAAGCTCGTTATAATCGCCCCTCGTGCCGGAATAGCTCAGTCGGTAGAGCAGCGCATTCGTAATGCGAAGGTCGGGGGTTCGACTCCTCTTTCCGGCACCATTTAGCAAAATCTGTGTACCGTCATGCAACTATTCATTTCAAGTATTCATGCGAACAAATGCTACTTCAAGCATTTGTTCGCCAGCTGCAGAAAACTATAAAATCAGATGCCCTAGCTTCCTTTAGCTCATGTCCTTACACACAACTCAAAATATCTGGTTTTCGCGCGCCCAGCGTAGACCCTGAGCAAAGGTAGTCACCTGCTGTAATCCTTGCCAGATGGTTTTGACGCCGGGCTCCCCATCCCCTTTTCGGTCTAAGAATCCACCCAGCATCGCAATAAGCCGCACCGCTTCATTGAGTCGAGGTGCCTCTTTTGGCACAGGTTTTTTCATGAGAAGATAAGCGGCTTGCCATTCCTCCAACGGCCTTTCGCTACGCCTTGTCAATTTCCGACTCTCGATGATTCACTCTTCGTCATAATCCGGCTCCCAGTTATCTTCCTCATAATAGTCCGCATCCAAATTCTCTATTTCATCAGAATGATCATCCCTACCGCGTTGCTCCAGTAGCACTCGATTCACCTCACTTAAGCCTTGGATATCTTCCAACAAGGCCCCTTTCACGGTCAGAACGTCATGCCCTGAACTCCAGTGCAGCACCACTTTATAGCCCTCAGGGTCTTGTTTTACCGCCCACTTCCGCACGGACTTATCTGCGCTACCGGTCACTAGATAGGCGCCGTCGCGCATCGCTTTCCACACAACGCTTTTGACCGCGCCGGTAAACTCTTGAATCACGCTTAGACATTCACCCGAGGACACGTCCCACAGCCGCACCCTCTTGCCCTCACTACCCGAGGCGATTTGCGTTCCGCTCGGCGAATACACTACGCTATTAACCCAGCGGGTATGCCCTTCTAAGGTGTGCTCAAGGGCTCCGCTGTGCGCGTCCCACAGCCGTACCGTAGAGTCATGACTGCCCGAGGCGATCTGCTTTCCGCCCGGCGAATACACTACGCTATTAACAGAGGCGGTATGTCCTTCTAAGGTGTGCACAAGGGCTCCGCTGTGCGCGTCCCACAACCGTACCGTAGAGTCATCACTGCCCGAGGCTATCTGCTTTCCGCTCGGCGAATACATTACGCTATTAACAGAGGCGATATGTCCTTCTAATACTAATTCCAGTTAGAGATACAACTAATTATCCAGTGCCACCCGGTCATACTT
>JASSUC010000042.1:0-8708 GCA_031963245.1 Mycoavidus cysteinexigens | reverse complement strand
TATGCTGTGTCGTAAGCATCGTCTGCATCTTCTGAGCGAGCCTGCAATCGGTCGTCGCAGGCTTCGACTTTCCGCATCAGTTCATTCAAGTTCATGACATTCTCCATGTGCAGTACTTACTATTGATGTTTAAAATAATAGTCCAACTTTTAAATAAATACAATAGTGTGACTATTATTTTTTTGCGTGTTTCTAAGAAGCTCACCACGGCTTCAGGTACTAACTAGTTAAGTTAAGTATTGTTTACGGCGTTTTCTCTGATGCCTTCCACTGATCACGTGTGAAAGATGCTAGCCCTATTGCGGCAGCCATAGCACGATCAAATTCAGAACGATAGACACCTGTAATGCTGAATGTTTGAGTGCCATCCTCAAAATGATCGACGAAAAGCTGACCGTTGGGGATGCGTGTAGCGTACGCTTCCGTCGTAGAAAATGGCATACCTTGTAGTGGTTGCTCTGATTGTTTTATTGCTGACTTGCGTGATTTGTATTCTGCTAGGTAAATAACCTTGTTCTCTTTGCTATCTGCAAAGACTTTCTTCTTGCGCATCTTCTCTCCTATGTCAGGTTGTATTTTTAGATTTATAACTACTGAAGTAATTAGACAAGAAGAAAAATAATCTTTATTAATGCTTATAAAGCACAGGTGGAACGCAACTCAGAAAAACCCATATATGGTTCTTGACACCATAATTTATCTATGGTGTAATTTGCCATATGAAAGCTAAGCAGATTTTCTATGATAAGCAGTGTAATCCGTTGGATGATTCAATTATTGAAATGGTGATCTGGCAACTGCCGAAGCCTGTTTCTGGTAGCGTTCACCATTTAAAGTATCGACTGTTTTATGGTCAGGGTGGTCAGCGTATTGTTGGTTATGACAACGAACGTGGGAAAGGTGATCACAAGCATTTTATGGGTGATGAACTACCCTACGATTTTACAAACCCTGAACAATTAGTCGCTGATTTCTTAGCAGACGTGCGTCGAGCAGGAGGAAAGATATGAATAAGCACATGCAACTTCACATTGGAACAGCCGAAGATATGGGCCAGCGCTTTGTTAATGCCTGGCATCTTGCAGACAGTGGAGCTGAGGTCAACGAATCTCATCTAACTTTCTTTGACCTGGAAACCTTGCTGTCAACGCTGACGACCAAGCGGCTTGAACTACTGCGTTATGTTCATCAGCACGGCGCACTATCCGTCACAGAACTAGCCCATGCGCTCAAGCGTGACTATAAAAACGTTCATACTGATATGGTGGCACTAGAGAATTCTGGCTTGCTAGTAAGAGAGGGGCGTAAGCTTACGGTTCCATGGGATGAAGTACAAGCAAGTATTGCATTGTGATTAGTTTGCAATGCTAAAACTTCACCATCAATAATTTAGCGAGTTTTATCCACTGCAATAAAGTTGCCCACTTACCACTTTATGTCTACACTCGAGAGGTCTAACCGGTCTTTTTGGTCGATGGTCGTAAGTTGTGCCTAACTGGTGGTACACAGTCGATAACTTTACCATCCGCTGTTTCTGTCCGCACCGCTGCATCAGGCGCACTGTGTTTTGTATTTTTTGGGACACGGCTGGTACCACGGATTGTCTCAATTGCTGTTGCGACTTGCTCTATCTGGTGCTGCGAAAGTCCCGCAATAGCATTTAGAATCCGTTCGGTTGCTGGTTCCAGCATGGTAGCCAAAGACACAGCTTCGCTGGTTGCCGCTTCTTTAATCCCTCTGCCAGTAACAAGCCATTCTACAGAAACCCCGAGCGCTGTTGCAATTTCTGGCAGTTTCCGTGTCGTCCGATTCCGTCCGCTCTCTAAATGTCTAATAGTCCCTTGGGAAACGTGTGCCTTCAAAGCAAGAGTTCCTTGCGACCATCCCAGTTCTGTACGACGTTGTATTATATTTTTACCGACATTGCTCATATCCTGAGCTAAGTTTGATGAACTGGTACTGACTTGCAGGCGAGTATGAGCCTGTGCTGATATGGAGACTTCAGCTTTAGACCCAATGTCAAGTTGGCGCGCTAGCGTTGGGCTGATTGAAGCCGGATCGATGCAAAAAACACGGACAAACTTCAATAGCGCTTGAAGATTCAACGGAATTTTGCCAAGTAAGTATTGGTTTACTGCACCTTGAGTACCCCACCCACACTCTGAGGCTAACCATTCTTGTGTGGCGTAAGGGTGTTGGAATCTAAATGCATCCCAAGCCGCGCGCAATCGCTTAGCGTCTTCGACCTGTACTTCATTTAATGGTTTTGCTGGCATACATGGAATCTATTAGTATTACTTTTAACCGTCAAACAGTCAGACTATTGACTAATTAAATTAGTCAGACTATTATTTTGTTTATGAACTTACATATATATCTCCAAACGCGCACTACGCAGACTGCTTTTGCAAAAGCGCTTGGGGTCTCACAAGGGCTTGTGACGCAGTGGGTAGCTGGCAAAACACGCATCACAGAAAAAAGGGCTGTGCAAATTGAAAAATTCACTGGACGCGAAGTTACTCGTCAAGAGTTACGCCCTAAAGACTGGCATTTGATCTGGCCGGAATTAGCAACCCAACCTCCACAGTCCGGGCAAATCGCGCCTTCTTTTCTCGAGCCAAATCAAGAGACGCCTAAATGCGTATAGAAAAAACTATAACCAAATGGGCTTGCGATTTTTACAGCACGCAGAGAAGGCCGTTATGCCGGTCTCCAAAATTTCTTTGGATCATTCGCAAACCAAAACTCTTCGAGCAGTTTGGAAGTGTGCCGAAAAAACTGCTCTTGAATGGCTTCCAAAGTTTTGCCATGAACAGAGAGCAATACTTCTGCCGAGATTCTTTCTCGAACTCCAGAGTTAATACGTTCAAAAGTTGCCTTGGCAAGGACTCTATTATTTTGCGGCTCTAATACTAATGAGCCCGTTTTAATTTCATTCTCAATCATATGTGCTTTGTAATGAGTTGGTGATGTCGTGAACCAAATACGCGAAAAATGCACCGAAGAAATAAAGCTGCACTTGGGTGAAAAGCTCAAGGCAGATTTAAAAGAGTTAGCTGCGCTCAAAGGCTACGATTCGTTAAGCCCGTTCATCCGTCAGATTCTTCGTGAATTCATATACGGCAAGCTTAGCCCGCATCGTGATTTATTGGCAGGGACCGTTCGGGACGAATAAGGTCGCAGATCAAGATATTGAACAGTAATAGATCATTAGATAAAGGAAAATTTAAAGATGAAGCGACCTGCTTTCCAATTCTACCCTGCCGATTGGCGCAAAGACTCTGCTTTACAAAGCTGTTCCGTAGCTGCTCGCGGCTTATGGATTGAGATGCTATGCGTCATGCATGAGTGCGAACCTTACGGGCATCTCGCTATTAACGGCAAGGCGATGAGCGTCGTTCAGCTTGCCCGCCTAATTGGCGAAACTGAGAAAACGATTAAGAGCTTACTCGACGAACTAGAGAACGCAGGGGTATTTTCCCGTACAGAACAAGGGGGGATTTACTCACGCAGAATGGTTAACGATGAACAGCTCCGCAATATCCGTGCTGAAGGCGGCAAGGGGGGTAAAGAATTTGGAAAACTGGGTGCTGAACATGGACGCAAGGGGGGGAGGCCTAAGAAAGTTAAGGGGGGTTATGAAACAAAACCTAAACCCCCCCTTGGCGATGAAAAATATCCCTCCCCTTCATCTTCTTCTTCATCTTCATCTTCACCTTCTTCTTCAAAACCTAAAGGGGATAAATCCCCTTCAACCCCTGGCGAGCGCGATGCGCCCGCTGTGATGTTGCCAGACTGGCTCGCTTTGGCCGATTGGGAAGCCTTCGTGGAGCATCGGAAGCGCCTGAAAGCGCCGATGAGTGATGATGCTCAAATCCGGGCGATTGCTCAGCTTTCGCGGTTCCGTGACAATGGCCACGATCCTTCAACTGTGATAGACCAAAGCATCGTGAGCAGCTGGAAGGGGCTTTTTGAACTCAAGCGCCGTGAGTCACCGAAGCTCAGCAAACAAGCTGAGTTAGAGGCTAGAAATGCCGAGGCTGGGCGTCAGGCCGAGGCACTGATTTTCGGAGAAGAAACCCATGAAAGCCAGTGACTTCAAGGCATTCGATTCGTTGCTGCAAGCGATTGCGGCGATGTATGGACGCGACCTGACTCCTGGGGTCATTGCGCTTTACTGGCAAGGTTTGCAAGCGTATGACTTAGCCGCTGTGCGCGAAGCATTGAACCGGCATGTGAACAACCCCGATACGGGCCAGTTCATGCCCAAAATAGCCGATGTTCACAAGATGTTGCAAGGCTCAACGCAAGATGCTGCGTTAACGGCCTGGAGCAAAGTGGATCGAGCGATGCGCGAAAAAGGACCTTACCAAAGCATGATTTTCGACGATCCTCTCATTCATCGCGTCTTGCAGGAAATGGGAGGTTGGGTGCAACTCAGCACCCAAAACGAAAAAGATTGGCCGTTTGTACGTAATGAATTTGTTAACCGTTACCGTGGATATCGGATGCGTAGCGAAGTACCAGACTATCCACCAGCGTTGATTGGCATCGCAGAAATGACGAATCGGCAACTTGGATTTAAAGTTGCACCACCGTTGCTAGTCGGTAGTGCTGCAATGGCGCAGCGAGTCATGTGCCAAGGAACCGATAAACCGCTGCTCGAATTTACACCGCTACACGTGGAAAAATTATCCGTACTTTTGCAAAACGAAGATCAACAAATCGCCGCTTAATCTTTTTCATTTCAAACAAAAAAATGCTCAACGTAATTACTTTCACGATCCCAGGTCAGCCCATTGCCAAAGGCCGTGCTCGTTCGTTTATTCGTAACGGCCACGTCGCGCACTACACCCCGGAAAAGACCGCACGATATGAAAACCTAGTCCGGTTGGCTGCACAGCAAGCGATGGGCGGAGAAGCGCCGGTCGAATGCGCTGTTGCGCTGATTGTGCACGCTTTTCTTCCTATTCCGGCTAGTTGGAGCCTTAAAAAACAGCAAGCCGCCGCCATTGGTGAGATTACACCTACCAAACGCCCCGATCTCGACAACATCATCAAAGCAATCAAAGACGGCGCAAATGGCGTAACGTGGAAAGATGATTCACAAGTCATCGATGTCCGCGCCAGCAAGCGATACGGCACTCCCCGCGTTGAAGTCGAAGTCAGGATAAGTTAATGAGACGAAGCACAGATTCATGGCAGAGCATTCCTGAGTGGGTTGAGCACGAAATACAGAATTGGGTTCGCTGGTGCTGGTCAGGTCCATGGCCGCATCCTTTGCCACCTACTCACTGTACTTCTGCCGAGCGATACTATCGCGCGCCAAGTGATCTAGGTGAGACCGAAACACCTCTCCCTCCACCCTATGTCCCGAACGCTGAAATTGTGCAACGGGCTTACGTTGCGATGTTGAAACAAGAGCAACACGTGATGAAAGCAGAATATATTCACCCTTGGGAATCCGGTCGTGCCCACTATGGTAGGGTCGGTGCTGCACGACGCCTCAAAATGTCGCTTGCCACTTATGAGACGATTTTACGGAGCGGATGTTTTAGGCTCGAGAGAGCATTTGGATGAAGTATGCGCGAGAAATTATGGAGCTGATGAGCGCCTATCCTAAGCGGGATTTTAGGATGAAAGAGTTGATTAAGTCTATCGTAGGCAACGACCCTTCTCCTGTACAAAGACATCGAGCCAGAATACAAATTGCAAATGTGATTCGCGAACTTGAAGCGATAGGCTGTGTTTTTCGTCGTTCGCTTTCCTCTAAACGAGGCGGATTTGCTTTATACCGCTGGCATGGCCAATCCCAAGCTTAACCAACATCTGCCGATTAACCTGAAAATGCGGGTGATGTCGGCAATAAGGCTGTCAGTTCAATGCCAAGGGCTTTCATGACCTTCATTGTTGTTTTCAACGTAGGGTTACCCTGCTCGCTAAAAGAACGATAAAGTTGCTCTCTGGAAAGCCCTGTTTGGCTCGCAATTTGGTTCATCCCTTTGGCTCGAGCAACAACACCTAGCGCATGTGCAATATATCCAACATCACCCGTCTTAAATGCTTCTGCCATAAAAAATGCAGTAGCTTCTTCAGAGGCTAGGTCTTCTGCGGGATCATAGGTTGTTAATTTTTCATTCATTTCAGTCATTTCATTCACTCCATTCATCTGCCAAGCGTTGTGCTTTCTTGATGTCATCTGCTTGTGTGCTCTTATTGCCACCACATAACAAAACAATAATCGTACTCCCTCGCTTTTGAAAATAAACGCGATATCCAGGGCCGTAGTGAATGCGCAGTTCGCTAATGCCACGTCCTACGGGTTCGGCATCTCCTGCATGACCATAAGCAAGTCGATCCAAGCGGGATGCGATTAAAGCTCGCGCCCGTTCATCCTTGAGTCGCACCCTCCATTTTCTGAATGCTTCTGTTTGCTTAAGTTCTATAGCCATGGAAAAATAGTAGTTTATAAACTACCAGCTGTCAAGATAGATCGCGTTCCAAAGAGAGGTATTGGTTATAGCCAATCTTTTGGCACACCGCTAAAAGTGATAAATTAAGTTCTGTAAAGTGATAGCCAAAGTGATAATATTTGTGCGGGTCAATCCGTCCTATAGATTCAGCCGCTTTTTTGAGCGCTTTTTACTGGATGTTTTTCCACTCATTTTCAACATCAGGCAGCCTAGAAGCTGCCTTTTTTATGTCTGTTCGCCTCTACCTCTGACGATGGCTCGATCCAGCAAATACACCACTATCCTAGCGACAAAGATTTGTGAGCGCTTAATGGTCGGTCAAAGTTTGCGCTCTATTTGCTCCGATAAAGAGATGCCCGATCAGGTGACGGTGTATCGATGGTTGAATCAATCTGAGGCATTTCGCAAGCAATACACGCGTGCGCGAGAAGTTCAAGCGGATACACTCGCTGATGAGATTTTGGATATCGCTGACGATTCGGCAAGAGATATTCAAATGGATGCACAGGGTAACGAGCGGACGCAGCATGAAGCAATCAATCGTTCTAAACTCCGCGTCGATGCCCGTAAGTGGCTCGCCGGTCAATTGGCTCCCAAGAAGTATGGTGACCGCATCCAGCAGAATATCAGCGGCGTAGATGATGGCCCTATTGAACAAAAAGTTACCATCGTCGATGAAGCCCAAGTCAAAGCCACCGTCGCCCACCTTGAGGACAACTATTGATCCCGAGGTGCTTCGGGCGGTTGCCAAGGCCAAATGTGAGCAAAGCCACCTATTTTTTACTAGGTATTTCTTCAAGCACCGCCAGGGCATTCCGTTTCATCTGAACTGGCACCATGCTTTGATTGCCGACACGGTGCAAAAAGTCATCGATGGCGAGCTAAAAAATGTCGTGATTAATGTGCCGCCAGGCTCCTCTAAAACTGAGCTGGTGGCGATTAATCTGATCGCACGGGGCTTAGCTCTGAATCCTCGAGCTCGGTTTCTGCATATTTCGTACTCTGACGATCTCGCCTTACTCAATTCTGAAATGGCGCGAGAGATTATCCGTAGCGATGAATATCAAGCGCTGTGGCCACTAGCGATTGCTCAGGATGCAAAGAGCAAAAAACGCTGGAATGTGCTGTTAGATGGTAAGAAAGCTGGTGGCGTCTATGCGGTGTCGCTGGGAGGTCAGATTACCGGTTTCCGCGCAGGACATATGGCCCCAGGCTGGCAAGGCGCACTGATTATTGATGATCCGCTTAAAGTTGAAGACGCCTATAGCAAAGCCGCTCGCGACAAAGCGAATCGTAAGCTGGTCTCGACCGTTAAAAGCCGTAAGGCGCATCCTGATACGCCGATTGTCGTCATTATGCAGCGCCTCGCTGAGGAGGACCCTACTGGCTTTATCCAGATGGGGAAAGTGCCTGGCGACTGGACCTTCGTTTCGATTCCAGCCCTGTTGGATGATGCGTATGTGGCTGCCCTGCCCTCTGGCTATCGAGACAAGATTGACGCCTCACAACGCGATGAACACGGGCGATTTAGCTACTGGCCGTATAAAGAGCCATTAAAAGATTTATGCGAGCTTGAGCAAGCGGATCGCTATGTGTTTACTAGCCAGTACCAGCAGCAACCGAGAGCGTTAGGCGGAGACCTGATTAAGGGTGAATGGTTTTCATATTACGAAACACCACCCCGTATTCGCCTACGCAAGATTTATGCCGATACTGCGCAAAAGACGGCTGAGCACAACGATTACAGCGTATTTCAGCTATGGGGCTTAGGGGAAGATAACCGGCTCTACCTTCTAGATATGATTCGTGGAAAATGGCCGGCGCCAGAGTTAAAGCGCCGTGCGATTGCCTTTTGGAATATGCACAAGCCCTATGACCATAAGACGAGTGCACCCTTAGCGCAAATGCTGGTCGAGGATAAATCCTCAGGTACAGGGCTGATTCAAGATATTCAGGAAGACGGCCATATCCCCGTTAAAGGCATTCCCCGGGGTACGGATAAGCTCACCCGCGTGATGGGGGTGCTGGCTTACATTGAAGCTAAGCGCATCGTACTGCCTAAAACAGCACCTTGGGTAAAGGATTTTATCGCTGAGTGCGAAGCCTTCACACCGAACAACACCCATGCACACGATGACCAGATTGATCCAATGATCGACGCAATTACGGATTGTTTAGCGAAAAGCTCGGATTGGTCTGGATGGAGTTAGATATGTTTTCTGATAGTCAAAATTC
>JASSUC010000041.1:0-8787 GCA_031963245.1 Mycoavidus cysteinexigens | reverse complement strand
GACCAAACGGCGCAGCGTTGTGCGATGGGTGCCCCGGATTATTGAGAAGATACCCTAAATTGCTTTGCCTGGGGAAAATTCGGGGCAAATTCGCGTTAAGGCTGGATTCAAACCACGCCATTTCCAGATTATTCTGAGCGCCGTCCAGCCATTAGGAGTAAGTGCGCAGGAAGATTTCGATGCCATGGCCTAATTGCTTCGCGCAAAAAGCAGGGCTCATGCTAGCCATGAGCATCAAAAAATATAAACTATATAATTCGATACTTTAGTTTCTTATATTTGCAGCAGGCCACTATCCTCTAAATTTAAATCTGTTTAAATTTTTCCTGGTGGTGCCGCCACGATCTACCTCAAGATACCAATGCTAAACGCTATTTCACCTTCTACTACTTCATCCTATCTGGCAGCACAAAAATCCACAAAATCATTATTTCTTTCGCTTCCCTTAGAAATTCAAGAGGAAGTAGAAAATCATCTGCCAGTAGCAGAGCGGCTGAATTTTTATAAAGCACTTATAACGGTGACACGAGATGGCGAGCCCATGGATTCACCTGCACTGAAATTACACTTGCTTCAGGAAAGGATAGCGGCAAAATATCATCAGAGTTTGGCGAGTTCGGACGAGAGCTTACGAGCCTTTGCATTGAATCAATTGCAAAAATTAGAGGAATCAGGACAACTTGATCAAGTGGTAGAGAAACACGCATTGTTTGAGTTGGTACGTCGTGTCGATGATCCAAAGCTATTTGAATATTTAAGGGAAAAAATTCAACAAGTGCTGGAGTTAAAGCAAACGCTATTGAGTTGGGTGGAACGCTCCAAGGTAGAAGAAGTGCAAACGGTAGCGGCAAATGCGTTAACGTTATTAGTTAAAACGGGCGTGCAATTAAGCGAAAAAGATTTCAGCGGTATACGCGTGCCTGGCGCAGATTTAAGTTATGGGATGTTTGGGCTTACGAAATTTCAAAATGCAGATTTAAGCGGGGTGGATTGGACTTGTGCTTGGTTACGAGGGGTGAATCTGGATGGAGCAGATTTGGCTCGCTCGCAATTCGGTGAAAAACCCGGTTTAGAAATGAATAAGGGTATTTCTGCTTGTTGTTATTCCCCGGATGGGCGCCGGCTTGCTGTCGCAGAGGACAATCAAATTCAACTCTACGAGACCGAAAGTTTAAGTCAGTTACATACCTATGTTGGGCATGAAAAGAAGGTGCTGAGTATCGCGTTTGCGAGCAATGGAAAATGGTTAGCGTCTGGAAGTTATACTGGAACAGTAAGGATATGGTCTGTTCTAACAAACGATTGCCAAGCAGTTTTGCAAAGCTTTACTGGCCCTATCCAGGCTGTTACGTGGCAGCCTGTGCTGGACGACGACACAGCGATACTGTGCACAAAGGGAGAGGGCTTCACTCTTTGTTTTTGGCGGGTCTTTTCTAACGCAGGCCAAATTAGCAAAATTGTATTAGATCGGATGTCAGGGCAAGACACGACGACGCTAACCGCGACAGGCGCATTGATTGAAAATGCCCGCAATTTAAATCCTCAAAATGCAGTCTTACTCAGGCAGCGAGGCGCAAAGCAAACTCAAATTAGCGAATTGCACTCGTAAAGTTTGAGGCGACCGGCGAATCACGTTGTGCTTGCTGTAGCTCGGGCAGGGTCACTGCTTCTTCAAAAACTGTATCAATTTTCAATTGCTGTTGACACCACGAGGTTCCATGCAGATAGAGTTACTGGAAATCAGCGAGCATTTTCATCGCTTCCCTCCTTTCGACGCCTTGCCCCAGGAAACCCTGGAAGCCATTGCCCGACGCGTCGAGGTCAGTTACTTCAAGGCCGGAAGCGAGATCCTCGAGGCCGGTGCCGTGATTCACGACCTGCATTATGTGCGCAGTGGCGCAGTCGAAATCTATCGGCGCAGTGGCGAGCTTTACAACCGTCTGGTGGAGGGCGATATCTTCGGTCAGGCCGGCCTGTTGCGGAGTAACAAGGTTCGCTTCCCGGCACGGGCCCTTGAAGACAGCCTGATCTATTTCATCCCAGCGGACGTTTTTGCCCAGCTGTGTGAGCGATATGACAGTTTCGCCGATTTTGTCGAGGCCGAAGGTCACTCAAGGCTGAAGTCGGCCGTCGAGGCTCAGGGGCGTGCAAGCGAGCTGATTCAGATCAAGTCCCGTGCGCTGATTTCGCGGGATCTGGTCTGGGTAACGCCCAAGACTAGCGTCCACGAAGCCGCACGGCTGATGTCCCAGGAAAGAGTCTCCTGTATCGTGGTCCTGGAGCCGGCCGGGCAAAATCCGGAAAAAATGCTCGGCATCGTCACCGACCGGGACCTGCGGACCCGCGTGGTAGCCGCCAACCGCACTGGCGACACCGCCATCGGCGAAGTGATGTCGACTGATCTGGTAGTCATCCAGGACGATGACTCGTTGTTCGAAGCCATGTTGTGCATGCTCAGGGGCAATATTCATCACCTGCCGGTGGTCCACAAGGGCCGCACAGTGGGTCTGATCAACCTGTCGGACATTATCCGGCACGAGTCTCAGAGCAGCCTGTACCTGGTTAACAACATCTCCAACCAGACCTCCGTCGACGGTCTGCGATCGCTGCTCAGAGATCTGCGCGGCACCTACATTCGCATGGTGCGCGACGGTGCGACGGCCCATATGATCGGCAGCGCCATCTCGGGCATTGGCCGCGCCTTCACCCAGCGATTGCTCGAATTGGCCGAGCGGGAGTTGGGGCCGCCTCCGGTTCCGTACTGCTTCATGGTGCTGGGATCGATGGCGCGGGACGAGCAATTGCTGGCCACCGACCAGGACAACGCACTGGTGCTGGACGATAGATTCGACCCGGCGCAGCACGATGAATATTTTAGGAAACTGGCCACCTTCGTCAGCGACGGGCTCGCACAATGCGGCTATAGCTACTGCAAGGGCGGCATCATGGCAACCAATGTCCAATGGCGTCAGCCATTGCGGGTGTGGCGCGACTATTTCAGCCAGTGGATCGAGAAGCCGAACGCCGCCACCCTTCTCAACAGTTACATCTTCTTTGATCTGGACGGGGTCTATGGTCAGTTGGAAATGGTGAACGCGCTAAAGACACTCTGCGCTGAAAAATCCAGAGTGACGCCCGCCTTCCTGGCGGCGATGGCCCGTAATGCATTGAACCGGACGCCACCGTTGGGTTTCTTTCGCACGTTCGTGATGGAAACCGACGGCAGGCAGAAACAGATCATCAACCTCAAGGGCCGTGGTACAGCGCCCCTGACCGACCTGATTCGCATCCACGCCCTGGCTTGCGGGACCACGGCGCAAAACTCCTTTGATCGACTCGAAGTCATCAGCACCACGCAGCTGGTGCAACCCGAAGCCATCGAGCATTTACGCTACGCACTGGAGTTTCTTTCGATGGTGCGCATTCGACACCAGGCCGATGCCATCGAAGAAGGCCGCAGACCGGACAACTACATCGAGCCCGAGCGCTTTTCCACGACTGAGCGTCACAACCTCAAGGAAGCGTTTCAGGTATTGAGTAATGCGCAGAAATTCTTGCGCTTCCGTTATCCCGGTCACGCCCGGCCTATACGATGAACCACCCACAGACCCCGAAGGGGCAGGAAACTCTAGACTGGGCGGCACGCTTCAAGCTACTGGCGCAGCAAGCCCGGCACCCCCTGCTGCAGCGTTTCTATCAGGCTGGCGTCATCAGCGCCCAGACCCCGCTGGAGCAGGTAGAACTGCTGGCCATGGACCTAGAAACCACCGGTTTGAATGCGCTCACAGACAGTATCGTCAGTATCGGCCTGCTGCCTTTCACCCTGAAGCGGATACGCTGTGGCGAAGCCTTGTATTGGGTGATCAAGCCTTCGCAGCTGAGTCATGAATCGGTGACGTTTCATCGCATCACCCACGCCGACGTCCGCCATGCACCTCGGTTGCCGGACGTCATGAAAAAAGTGCTGGAGACCATGGCAGGGAAAATCATGGTCGTGCATTACCGAGCCATTGAGCGCAACTTTCTAGATCAGGCGTTACGCCACCACTTCGGGGAAGGCCTGCATTTCCCAGTGATTGACACCATGCAATTGGAGGCGCGGCAGGTCTGCGGTGATCGCGGTTGGCTTGACCGGCTGTTGCGGCGGTCCCATGCCTCTATCCGGCTGGCGGACAGTCGCGTGCGCTACCATCTGCCACCCTATCACGCCCATCATGCCTTGACCGATGCCTTGGCCACCGCGGAGTTGCTGCAAGCACAGATAGCCACTCACTACAGCCCAGCCATCGCCATCAGGCAATTATGGGATTGAAATGAGATTGTGGCGCGGGAGCGTGCGCCCTCGCCACAATGGGGTTAACGCTTTACTAGCGGGTCAGGCTCGCGGTTCAGACATCAATCCCTTGACCAGCGAAATACAGCTCAGCAGCAAGACAATGGCAAACGGTAAACCCGTGGAAACCGCCATGGCTTGCAACGCGATCAAACCTCCGCCCAACAGCAGGGCAATGGCAATCACCCCTCCGATGATGGCCCAGAAGACACGCTGTGGAACGGGCGCATCGACCTTGCCGCCGGCGGTGATCGTGTCGAGGACTAGGGAGCCGGAATCCGAAGAGGTGATGAAAAATACCATTACCAGCACGATACCGAGCAGTGACGTGATTTCCTTAAGCGGGAACCCTCCGAGCATGGCAAAAAGCTTGAGCTCCAATACCGCATCCTTGACTCCGCTGAGACCCTGGAGGGCGCTCTGGTCGATGGCGGTTCCGCCAAAGGTAGTCATCCACAATACCGACACCAGCAAAGGCACCAACAGAACCAATAGCAAGAACTCGCGGACGGTACGGCCACGGCTGACACGGGCAATGAACATGCCTACGAAAGGCGACCAACTGAGCCACCAGGCCCAGTAGAACGCCGTCCAGCCTTGGGTGAACTTGGTATCTGTGCGACCAAAGGGGTTGGAAAGCGCCGGTAAATATTCGGCATAGGTCACCAGATTTTTGAAGAAGCCGGTGAGGATAGCCAGAGTTGGCCCAACCACAATAATGAACAATAGCAGTAACAGCGCCAGGCCCATGTTGATTTCGGAAAGCAGCTTGACGCCCTTCTCCAGCCCGGCGAGCACCGACCAAAGGGTAATCAGGGTGATGCCGATGATCAGCAGGACTTTGCTCACGTTGGTAGACTGAATGCCAAACAGGTGTTCAATCCCCGCGGCGGCCTGCTCGGCACCGATGCCCAGCGAAGTCGCCAGCCCGAACAACGTGGCGAATACCGCCAGGATGTCGATGATGTGGCCGGGCCATCCCCAGACGCGCTCACCCAGCATTGGATAAAAGATCGAACGTATCGAAAGCGGCAAGCCTTTGTTGAAGGAAAACAGAGCCAAGGATAAGCCAACGATGGCATAGATGGCCCAAGGGTGCAGGCCCCAGTGGAAGATCGTCGCGGCCATGGCCAGGTTGGCGGAGGCTTTCATGTCGCCTGCTGCGCCGCCCAGAGGGGCCCAGTCGGTACGCGCTCCGGCGGCGTCGAGTGTGACACCTCCCATGGCTGCAGAGTAATGGGACATGGGCTCTGCCACGCCGTAGAACATCAGGCCAATGCCCATCCCAGCAGCAAACAGCATGGAGAGCCAGCTCAGGTACGAATAATCCGGCGTGGCATCCCTGCCGCCCAATCGAACCTTACCCAGTGGCGAGACAATCAGCGCCAGACATAACACCACAAAAATATTGGCGACACTCATGAAGAACCAGGCCAGATGCTCAGTCAACCCACTGCGCATGGCGCTGAAAAGCGGTTCGACTTCATTCTGCAGTGCCAGCGTCACGATGACGAACAGCAAAATAGTAGCCGCGGAGATGGTGAAAACTTTACCGTGAATATCCAGGGAAAAAGAGAACTGACCTCGGATATTGTCCTGTCCGATAACGTAGTCGGTGTCTATAAGGTTGGCTTTGCCGCTTGGGGCTGGTATTCCCTCTATGCCGGTTGATTGGGATTGTCCTGATAGATCGTCTACAGAGTTTTTACTCACGAGAACCTCCTTTTATTAATGGCGCGCTTCGGCGTGCAATGGTCTGATAGGCCCCGCTGTTCCTATGGTAAAAACGAGATGTGTGCGCATGTATTGGAGTTAACCCATTTTCGCGACAGTTAACGGCGTCCACTTTTTGATGTGGAAGCAGGTGCAAAAATGTTTTGTGATGTGGAATGTACATCCGATGTGGCCAGATCTGCTTTGCCTATGTTGAGGTTGTGTACCATGCCTCAATCCAGGTAAATACGGCTAAGCGTGCTTCTACTTTACTTTTAAAGCTGCGACGGTTGAGTAATTCACATTCAAGGCTGGCAAAAGCTTTCCGCCATCGCATTATCATAATGCATCCCTCACGCTGCCCATAAAAGATTATACGCCCATTGCCTCGCAGCGGCTGCCAAAAGCAAGACTAGTGTATAGCCTGCGGGGAGTAATGGAACCGTTAACCGACATTAACGATTATGTCTACGAGGTTATGGAGTTAAGCACTGGCGCGTCGTTTAAAAGGACTTATCGTGAAGCATAGCGGCACACGCCAAACGGGTCCCCAAGGCGTGTTCCTCCAACCGTCACCTTGCCAATAATTCCACGCTTTCCAGCCCAGCTTAAGCATGCCTAAGCGTCCGTGATAGTAGACGTTAAAACCGTTGCCAATAGCAATAAATAACACCAACACGGGTGTTTCGATGTAACGAATAACGCGCCACTGCGCAGAATCGAAGGGCAAGCCAAATAACCAATAATCAAAGCCATAGGAGGGATTGCGATAGAGCCAATACACCCGCGCCAGATAACGCTTAAATGGCGTGGCGCCCCAGGAAGGATCGAGATATCCACCTTTCCAACCTTCATCGAGTGAAGCATCAAAAGGCTGGAACCACTTTAACCAGCGGGGTAGGTTTGCTTGGTCATCAGCCAACAAAGGCGCCCACCAGTTAACCGCTAACATCGCAAACACCGTGATGAGCAGCGAAAGCAAGGCCATTATTGGATAAAACATGGTGTAGATAATGCGTTCCATGATTCTTTCTTTGGTGTGATTTACAGACATCGCAATCGTTTGAAATATTCTCTTTCATTCGGGTATCATACTGCGATTAAAAAATAGACGCAGTAGCGTTTTGGACCGAGTAATACTTACACAAAATTATGTACAGGCTAAAAATATAGAAAATGTCAAAAAAGAGGTAGCAGTGGTAAGGCTTTTGTTTTTCTACCACCCCGCGGATATGACCTCTCGTGTAGTGATCAGCGCTGTTGAAAATTATTTTGTCTGAAATCTCTCTGGTACGGGCATCGCTCTGGTCGGCGAGCTCGATGTTGATCAAATTGGCTGTGGGCTTGCTGGTGATCAAGTGGTTGGCGCTTGCCTTTGGCCCGGAAGGCGTGGGTCGAACCGGCAATTTTATGACCCTTGTCACGGTCTTGGGCGTGCTCTCGGGAGCGGGCATTTACAATGGAGTGACCAAATACGTCGCCGAATTTCAGTTTGATTCGGCTCGTTTGCACCGTTTGCTTGGCACCTCGGCGGTGATCGTGTTGGGCTCTTCAACGTTGCTGGCACTGTTGCTGATATTGAGCGCGGCCCCTCTTAGCCGGCTGCTCTTTGGTTGTGACGATTTACAGGGTGTCTTGCGAGTGGTGGCTTTTATCCAACTCGGCATTGCCTATGCCAATTTTTTTCTGGCTATTTTAAAAGGCCGGTGCGATGCGATGGGTACTGCGCTGTCGGTCATCAGCGGTAGTCTATTAGGCTTAGGGGCATATTGGATCGCCTTTCGTTGCGGTGGTTACTCTGGCGCATTGATTGGGCTCACATTGGTCCCGGCATTATTGTTCTTACCAGCAGGAATAGCATTACTGCTGCGTGGTATTGTCCCTTTGAATGGGCTAAAGCTAGCATGGGACACGGAGTTGGCTCGTCGTCTGTTCAAATTCACGGCGATGGCGATAACGACTTCAGTCACCTTGCCGATTGCTTATGTCGTGATGAGAGAGCTGTTGGCAACGCATCACGGCTGGCATGAAGTTGGCATTTGGCAGGGGGTGAGTAGGGTATCGGAGGCGTATCTGCAATTTATTACCGCACCTTTTACGGTTTATTTGCTGCCAATGCTTCCTAAGCAAAAAACTAGGAAAGACTGCGCCTATCAAATCGGCTGTGCACAGCGCTTTTTGGTGCCGCTGGCAATCGTGATTAGTGTAACCTGAGTTCGGGTTAAGGGAGTGCGGAGATAAGAGCAAAAAATGTGGGAGAAAATGAGGCGGGTGCTAAGTATTTCGAAGAGAATGTAAGTCTTGCAAACCGAACTCTCTAAGAAAGGCCAGAGCACCCATGGATCATATTACCGAACTTTATTGTCTGATGGACGATTTTTGCAAAGAATTTGAGCCAGAGCTCAACAAAAAGTTGTTGTCTAGCGGAAAACGCAAACGCTTGCGTGCTACAAGCCTATCCTTAGCAGAATTGATGACGCTAGTCGTGCTTTTTCATCAGATTCGCTATCGACAATTCAAATCATTTTATCTGAATCATGTATGCCAGCATCTGCGCTCAGAGTTCCCGAGGTTACCCTCATACAATCGTTGCATTGAACTATTACCGCGCTGCAACCTTGCACTAGCTGCTCTGTTTGAAACCCTCAAAGGCCAATGCACAGGGATCTCTATTGTGGATTCCACACCTATTGCAGTCTGTGACAATCTACGTATTAGCCGTCACCGTGTATTTGATGGCT
>JASSUC010000062.1:0-8938 GCA_031963245.1 Mycoavidus cysteinexigens | reverse complement strand
CTCCCTTTCAAAGCCCGTGACCCCGAAACCCTTCAAAAAGAGGTCGAACACGTGCCCCATAACTTCGGCTCAATTTATAGAGCTAATTTCTGTTAATGACTTATGCATTGTTTGATAAGCAAACAACGAGCGGGACATACCGACTAGCCGGCAAACTCGAGCATGACTGACTCTTAACTGCTTGCGCAGCCAGTAGATCAAGGTACGTCTTTGCTCTGGGCTCAGGCTTTGGTACTGGATGGCTTTTGACAACACATTACGATCTAACTCTAGTCTCGAGATCTGTTGCCGTAGTTGAGCATTTTCATGAATAAAAAGTTCAATCTGTGCCACGGCGACTAAAGGCATGCCTGCATAGCGTCGTCGCCACTTATACAGAGTGGATGCACTGATCCCCCATTGCCTGCAGATCTCTGATTCCGCTACACCTATTTCAAAAGCATGTAAAGCGGCGACTATTTCCGGTGCACTAAGCTTTTTTTGTCTCATACTTATTTATTTTTCTTAATAAGAAGCTAATGACGAACAATGCGGCAGATATTTGGCTGACCGTCGATGAAAATGTCTAAATTTGAAATTTCCAAATTCATCATTCTTTCTTACTTACTAATTGGCAATGTAGAGGTTTGTCGTTCGGAGCGTTGACTAATATATCGATATATCTCATATCAAATGCTATTGGCCATCGCTGCTCACTGATATATGTTTTCATGGGGGTGGATAAATTTCGGATGAACCGAGTGGGCTAGTCAATGAGGTACTGTAACGCAAACATTCGTTGTTACAAGTCTGCATATTGGCAAAAATTGCGCACATCCAAAATGCATAGTTTGATTAAAGAATGGGTATGCGCGAGCCGCTACGATGTCATTTTGCGTGACGAATACTTTTAAGACAGAAGGCCCATTAAATTTTGAAAGAAGAATGCTTATCTCGATGTAGCGACGCCCAGTCGTACTTTATAGCGGCGTAGGCGGTACATTTCAGGGCTATCCTAGGGGCTAAATTGATATAGCGTAACTTGGGATATAGAGACATGCTTTGAATAGTCCATAAATTTTATAGACAGAGATAAGTTGCGAGTTCCTCCTGGGTCAGAATTCCTCCCAATTCTGGCCCTTTGTCCCACTTGGGTTTTCCCCACCCGGTGGGCTTTTTTTAAAGCGTAATTGAAAAAAAAATTGACCCTACCCCAAAATTCCCTCTTAGGGCATCTCATTACACACAACTCAAATCAACCCGACGAACTGTGCTCCCTCAATGGCTAAGACGCCATCAAAGAGTCGCTGCAAGCCAGTCCAGAGTGTTTTAGAGCCGGGCTCTCCATCGGATTTACGGCCAAGAAAGCCACCGAGCATGGCGATGGCGCGAATGACTTGATTGAGTGTTGGAGGGTGTTGTGGGACAGGTTTTTTCAACATGGCAAAGGCGACTTTCCATTCAATCGGTTCGAAGAACAGTTCGGCATCCAGATCAGGACAAGTTCGCCCGAGTCGCATCAAGCGAGCTACGCGCCAAGCGATGATCATAAACAGCGCTAAGGCCCGCTCTAAGCGCACTTGATGCGCCAACTGCAAGGCTTCAACGCGGCAGCCATTTTTCAAGACATCAAAAAAGAGTTCGATTTCCCAGCGCGCCCGGTACCATTCGATCAATTCCACCGCTTCTTCCAGCGTTTTGATCGAACGATTCGTCAATAAACGCCAGACAATAGGCTTCGTGCCGAGTGGGGCATCACGCTCTTTGACGGTCACGCAGGTGCTCTGAAGTGACTTCCCTTTCTCGTCCTTCAAATTTACGCGTTTCACATGGACAGACTGGCATACCGCACGGGGCTTCGTTCCCTCGCGTTTGGGCAGCGTAAAGTGGATTTCTCCCAACGACGCACTCGCCTCAATCTGTGCAAAAAGCTTCTGCCCGTCAGGCAAACTCCGGTTATGTGTGGCGCGAATCAGGTAGTCCACCGGCTCACCTAAATCGCGGGCTTTCACTAATAAAGCCAGCATGTCGGCCTCTCGATCAGCCACATACACTAGGCGGGTTTGCGGCAGTGTGGGGGCCAACTCCGCTAAGCGCTCATAGCCTTCTATCCACCGTGTACTTTCTACGAGGCCAGGGCGTACGCCATCCTTATCTTTGAATTCCCGCGCCCATATCCACGCATCCAACACCCCAAGTGGCTCACGATCTGGCGTGATTGCGTATGTCGGGTGCACATACATCCCCCGCTGGCGTTCATGGCTCAATGGCCCAAGACCCGTGATTTCTTGGCCGTTGAAGTCCAACTCCGTCGTGTCCTGCAGGCACAACACCACCGAATGCTGGCTTATCCGTACTTTCGATTGCGCCCAGTGCGGCTCCAAAATCTTGTTCGGATCCACCTCACCATTCGAGAAAAACCGATACGCCCCTCGCACTTCCGCTATACAGCGGCTGGCACCAGGAATGCTTGCCTTCGGCTGCTCAGCAAGCCGCTCGAGCAGTTTAGTTGCCCTCTTATTGCGCCTTTCATCTCCTAAATTTATCCCCGCTAACTCTTCCGCCGCCCAGCTCATTATGATTCGCCAACTAAAAAAACCTCACCTTAGCAGAATCAGATTACGAGGGAAATGAGTTGTGTGTAATGAGATGCTCTTAGGGGTCCCTTTGATTTCAGTGCAATAAACGACGACGCCTTTAACGCCAACGTCTGCCGGCAATGGCGCGAGTAAGCGTCTGGATTGAAAGCGTTTTACCGGCAGTTGCAACAAATACAGTAGCGTATATAACAGAAGTGAGCTAGTTTTTTGTGGGCGTTTGGCTTTGCGCCACAAAAAATTTTATTCAGTCTTACTCATTTAAGCATTTACATTTGTTCCGTAAAATTAAGCGTTCTGATTTAAGTTGACTTTTTTAAACTCCATAGAGTTTGCCGTCTTCTTTGCGTTTCCCTTGGCTGCCTCGAACACCCTTGTGGCTAGAGTGTTTTCTAATGCTATTTACTTTTATCCCAATTTATGAAAAATGCCATTACCAATCCCCATGACGCGTTTTTTTAAAACATTTTTGAGTAATTTAAGCAACACACGGGATTTTCTGGACATTCATTTCCCAGAAAAAATTCAGGCATTACGTGATTTTTCTACGTTACAGATTGCACCTAGTTCACACGTCAAAGAAAATCTCAGGCAACACTACTCGGATATTGTTTATAGCCTCAAAATCGCAAATGAATCGGGGTATATCTATGTCCTCTTAGAGCATCAAAGCACGGTCCCGTCATTGATGCCATTTAGAATGCTCAGCTATCAATTAGCTATGATGAGGTAGCACCTTGATCAAGGCCATAAAAAATTGCCTATTATTGCGCCGCTGTTATTTTATCAAGGTCCCACCTCTCCCTATCCTGCATCGACAGATATTGTCGATTGCTTTGAAAAGCCTGAGCTCGCACGGGAAATTCTTCTGAAACCCTTTAAGCTGCAAGAGGATCGCTTGGAAGAAAAGAGTGCTTTTATTCGAAATCTATACGCAATCGGAATGGACAATGCTTTTATCGGAAAAAGTACGGGTCTAAGCAGCCAAGAAATCGAAAAAATCCTCAAGCAAACTCATTAATATGGCTTATTCAAGAGCAGGTGTGAGTAAATTTTTACACCTGCAAAGCCTGCATACAACTAACTGTTTACGTAACAATGTGCTAAACATTGGGGCCTACAGCTAAGAACTGTTTGGCGTGGGTAGCTGTTACTGTGCGCACACCTTTCTCCTAAAACGGCTAGTTGAGCCTCTTCCAATTTCTCGACACCGCATGACAGTTTCATCCTCATTTTAGGATTGGAAAATACTGCGCGATTAACCTCGACAGATGCTGTCGAGAATAACTCGTCAAGCGTTGCATATACGCAAAAAAGATGCCGCGTTGTCCTATCGTCAGAGTGAAGTACCGATATCGTTTAATCACGGTAGTAACGAAAGTGCGCCGTGTGGATTAGTCGGCAGGATTATTCGTGAAAATAACATCCGTTGTGCCATTCAGAAACTCCCGGATTTGCTCAATTGTTTCGAGTCTTGAAACGTTTATATCGATCACCATTGGTGGATGATCGATCCAAAATCTTTATCTCAGCCTCATATGCCATTGGAATAGGCTTAAAGTTGTTATTTCTGACTAAATTACTTATACTTGGATTACCGCTGAGACAACAGCGGTCGGGTTTAAGAAGCCCGATTTACGAGGCGCATAGAGCCGCGCCAATCGAATTGGAAGCGGCTTTTTATATGCGAACATCTGGCATTGCTTCTATGGCAGGCCTTGATGGGGGGGCCGTAAGGCTCACCAGTTCCTCGTAGCTGGCTTCTTACCCTGTCCTGGCCTGCCACCCTTTTAAGAAGGGGGTGACAGGAAACTACGTAATTTACGAGGAATTCCGTCATGAGCCTTTCTTCCTTTAGTGGACGGAAATTTTTCCGCCACCTTCTTCGGCTTTGCCGTCAAATACCACTGAAATTTCTTTCTAGTTGGCGTCAATGGTTAAATTGGCGTATGGGTGGCATCGTGCCACTACATGCTTATGTAGTTACTTTAGTGTGTTTGAGTATTTTTCTCGCTATCGATGAACTCTCTAGCGAAATCTCTGTAATGTTTGCAGCACTTACTGTGTTCGGCGTTACATGTGCTGAATTGGGCGGCCGTATCCCAATACTACGCCGAATTGGCGGACCCGTGATTGTGACGACCTTACTACCCTCGTATTTAGTCTATCATCAATTCTTACCGGCAGCGTTTGTCCAAGCAATAAAAGATTTTTGGCAAACAACGAATATTCTCTATTTATTTACGGCGGTAGTTATTGTCGGCAGCATCCTTAGTATGCCGAGGCAAGTTCTAATCGGGGGGTGTGCCAAGATTTTTATTCCTCTCGCCGCGGGTTCTGTAGCCGCTGCACTTGTTGGCACCCTGACAGGAATGTTTTTTGGTAACAGCGCGTATGATACTTTTTTTTATACCGTAATTCCGATTATGGCCGGTGGCCTTGGTGAAGGGGCCATTCCCCTTACTCTTGGCTATGCAGAATTGATGCAACTGCCGCAAAAACAATTATTTGCGCAAGTCGTACCATCAGTCGTGCTTGGCAATCTGATAGCTATAGTGTGTGCAGCGGTGCTTCATCAATATGGTAAACACTCTCCACAATACTCCAATGCAGTTCATTTACCTAAGATCAATGCAATTGCTCAAGGACCATTGGCGGTAGAAAGCTGGGCGACTGCGGGGATAGTCGCACTGAGCTTTTATATGTTTGGCATAGTACTTCATTCTTTCACAGGCTTGCCAGCCCCATTAGGCATGTTGTTCTTCGCTGTGCTGATTAGGCTCGTGCTCCCTGTCTCGCCTCAGCTCGAACACAGCTCACAAGAAATTTATCATTTCTTTGCAAGGGTAGTTACTTATCCATTATTGTTTGGTATTGGGGTTACTTTAACCCCGTGGGATTCCATCCTCGCAGCTTTAACGCTTGCTCATCTTGTCACCATCATTGCAACGGTATTTACGCTCATAGCCATCGGTTTTCTTGTGGGGCGTTGGATTGGTTTGTCGCCAATCGAGAGCGCGATTATTAATGCTTGCCACAGCGGAATGGGAAGTATTGGTGATTTATCGATCCTCACAGCAGCGCATCGATTAGATTTAATGGCATTTGCCCAACTAGCAACAAGAATTGGTGGAGCAGTCACGGTTGTACTGGCGCTATTTATCCTAAGTTTTTTGGTCTAGATTTGCTTTTATCTTTGACGCGCAATAAGGCGTGTGCGTCAAAGATAAAAGCGTAAATGGCGAGCACACTGTTACTTAACCTAGAAGCCAATGGTTATAGCGTTCAATAACTTGACTATGCTGCTTTGCCCAATATGAACCATTGCTAGCCAAACCTTTTTTTAGATTATCTGGATAAGTCGCAAGGCATTTTACATATTTTTGATTAATGCACTTTTGTTCCAAAGCGCTAGGTTGAGTAGGCGCAATCCCGTATGGGATAAGCAGCGCTTGCCGTTCCGGGGCAGTGGCAAATTGGATAAATTGACGGCACGCATCAACGTTAGGTGTCCCTTTCAGGATGGTCCAGTTATCGTATCCGTAGATATGTTGATCCCATGAAAACGCAATCGGCGCGCCTGCTTCGATAGCGGCAAGCACAGAGACCGAAAAAGCAGGGATCAAATCCACTTCGCCAGTCTTCAATAGTTGTTCGGCCTCCGGGGTATTTTGCCACCAGACAGAAATGTGAGATTTGATTCTATCTAAACTGTGAAATGCGCGCTCAATATCACAAGGGTACATCTCGCTTGGAAGGACGCCATCCGCTAGCAAAGCCTCTTCGATGGTATCAAAGGGGATTTTACGCAGGCTGCGGCGGCCTGGAAAATTGGACACATCCCAAAAGTCTTTCCACGTTTTTGGTGCTTGATGCTCTTTGAATTTATCAGTTCGATATGCGAGCACGATAGAATAGACATTCATCCCAACGCTGTAAGGCGACAACAAATGCGGCATAATCGTCGAGACAACAGGATCCTCCTCAAGCCCATGCCGCTCTAAGTAATTTTGTTGACTGAGAAGCGGGATAGCTCGATTACCAAGGCATGCCATATGCCAGTTGTACTTTCCTGTATTAACCATGGTTTTGATTTCTGCCATCGGTTCTACGTTCGATGGAACGCCGATTACTTCAATACCAAATTCCTTTTGAAAGGGTTCAAAGAGTATTTTTGTGTAAGCCAACTGACTCTTGCCGCCCGAAGTGCGGATAATGATCCTCCGCTCCCGTTCCTTGGCAAGTCCTTTAGAAGGTGTGATAACAAATGGAGCGTAGACTGCTGCTGCGCCTAAGGCAGCCATTTTCTTAAGTGTATTTCTGCGGCTAGCGTTGCAAGGCTGATTTTGATCATTCATGTGAAGCTCCTGATTTGATTAATAGGCTATCGGTACCCTCGGGGTTGCGCTAAAAAATGGATGATAATTCTGTGTGGAGCAATTCAAGCAATTGCCGAGTAGCTGCTGTAAGGGGCTTGCCTCGCCTAGTAATCAGAGCAAGGTCAGCAGACTTAAAAGCCGGATGATCTATCTCCAACGCAATCAGTTTGCCTGCTTCAATTTCTTCACGTGCTGAGAAGGCGGACATAAATATTGCGCCTGAACCGTCGCAGGCAAATTTTTTCCGAGCCGTTGTTGAATTACTCACAAACCCTGGAGAAGGAAGTTCAATGTGTTCCGAGTGGGCTACCGATTGCACCATTTGGCGCAACATACCAGAAGAGGCCTGTGAAAGTGGATAGCGTATTGCTTCTGCAAAGGTTACCGTGCGCTTATCAGCGAGCGGGTGGGCCTTGCTTACCAACATACATAAAGGTAAAGGCACACGTGCGTAATAGTAAAGATCTTTGGAATTTGGACAAAGATGAACGATCCCTATATGCGAAATGTCTTCGAGAATTTGAGTGGCAATTTTATTGGCCTCGAAAACCTCTTCGATATGAATATTGACATGGGGGTGCTTATGACGGAAATCGTTGAACACATCCATAAGTGCACCAACAAAAGCAGCAGGCATAACAAGACGAATATTTCCTGGTCTCATCTTGTCTAAATCTTGCAGGCTAGCTTCTAACTCTTCCTGCCCATTAAGTGTGTGACGGTAATACCGGAGTAATAATTCAGCCGCTTCGGTTGGCTCGACACCGCGGGAGCAACGCTCGAATAATTGAAATCCTATCTCTTTTTCCAAGATTCCAATTTGGCGCGTGACCACAGAGGAGTCAACATCTAAATTATCTGCTGCCCTACGAATTTTTCCATGAGTGTAGACCTCATAGAAATAACTCAGCCGCTGTTGATTAATGTTTATCATCGCCTCCTCCTTAAAAAGAAGTTAAATGATTCGATAATATAGAGCTTAGCGCGATGAGGTGGCAGGACCGGAGGCGGAAAAATTTCTGTCCACTAAAAAAAGAAAGATTCATGACGGAATTCCTCGTAAATTACGTAGTTTCCTGTCACCCCCTTCTTAAAAGGGTGGCAGGCCAGGACAGGGTAAGAAGCCAGCTACGAGGAACTGGTGAGCCTTACGGCTCCCCCATCAAGGCCTGCCATAGAAGCAATGCCAGATGTTCGCATATAAAAAGCCGCTTCCAATTCGATTGGCGCGGCTCTATGCGCCTCGTAAACCGGGCTTCTTAAACCCGACCGCTGTTGTCTCAACGGTAATCCAAGTATAAGTAAATTAGTCATAAATGACAACTTTAGATACCAAACAAGCGGCCAACAGATCGCCTTGGGTCAGTGTTTAGCGGTGATGCGGGATTTTCAAGGAAGCGTCTAGTGCTGACTAGAGAGTGACACCCAGTGGCATCTATTTGGCAACCGGCGGTGCCGATCACTCTGTTCGCCTATGGCAGGTCACAGAAGAGAAGGAAGGTTATCAGGTACGCCTACATTGGAGTTCGACGCATGACAGACTAACCGTGACCGATACCGCTTCCAAGACGTGCAAGGCTTAAGTCGGATAAATCAGCAACTTTTACAGCAGCGGGGGGCGTGGGTGAGCCGTCCCCATCTTTAAATTTACGTGAGGCGAGTCAAAAGATCATCCGCTTATCATCGGTGGCGTTTAAATTCAAGCTGATTTCTCATCGCGAAACGTTGGGCACCTCCGCTGTTACGCAACCGAGTTTTTCTGCAGAAAAGTCAGTCAGGCTAGCACCGTCGGCTAACGAGCGATGTTTAACTTCTGATTTTGCCTGAGAGATAACGAGGAGATGTGCTATTAAATGCCTGCTACAAGTGTCGCAAAACAATCTGTTTTGCGACACGAAGGCAAAGACCAACAAAATCTCCAGCACAAAGAGGCTGTCGCAAAAGCTGCCGCCGAACTTCAAGTCAACAGCCATTTTCGGCTAG
>JASSUC010000021.1:0-37662 GCA_031963245.1 Mycoavidus cysteinexigens | reverse complement strand
TCCCTTGAAGTCTACCCGCAGATTCTATCGCTTAAAAGGCTTTCGCGACAGCCTCCAAAGCCCTAAGATATACGGAAACTCAATTTTAATGGTTATCCGCTTATTATCATTGCTGTGCCCCCACCTTTACTCACTTTGCTGGCCCCCGTGCACTAACGTACGACTTTTCCATTTCGTGAGCAGCCCCCTCAATTGGAGTAAGGTTTGGATTTTCTCGTATAGTGGGCACTGGGTCACACTTGGATTGATCTATCTATCTGCTTTTCTGCCCAGCGCAAAATTGCTGATAAGCACATCCTGTTTAGCGATCTGCCCACGCAATACCTCTAATTCACCTAATGAACGTTCATGCTTCCCAGCCACTTCACGCGCTTCTTTATGGATCTGAATGCATTCAGCTTCAAGCTTTTGTTTAGCACTCTCCAATTTATTAATGACCTCGGCGCTACGTTGTTTCTGTTCACGCATGGTCTCCTGCAACTCACTTGTACGCTTCTCTAATCCATCAGCGTGGGTTTCCGCTGTGGCGACTTTACCGATTAAGGTTCTAGTTTCTTCTCGAGCTGTCTCTAATGCCTGAATCAGCTGATCAATCTGCTGATGTAGCGTTTGGCAGGCTTTCTCATGCTGATCGGCGAGTTCCAACGCCTCGTTGATCTCAGCCTTATATCCTGTCCGTTCAAGTTCAAGTGCTTCACGTTCAGATTTTAAACGTGCATCGAATACTCCATTGGCGGCGGCCCATATTTCATTGGCCAACTCACGTGATTTATCGAGGATGGCCTGCGATGCTGGTTCACGGGTCCGTTTAACGATCTCCGTGCTTTGGCGATGAGCTCTCCACCTCTGCATAATGGGGCCGATGGTGCTGTAACTTCCGCCCAGTCGCTCCCGCACCATATCCATCGTTGGGCGCAGCCCTTGCTTGGCGATTTCGTTGGCGATGGCATAGATCTGTTCTTCTTTGGAGGTACTGGGTTCAAATGCCATAATTTCGGACTCGATTGTAAAATGTATAAATATGTATATATATACAAATATTATCTTTATACTCGATTTTTTACAATAGGCTCCGTGGGAGCGTTGTGCCATGAAAGTGCATGTTGATAATGCACTATGCTGCACCTGAGATGAAGGTATGGCCCTTCGAGGTCAGTTTGTAGGGACGGGCCTCAAACAGCCGCAAGCTGCTTCAGTACGAAAGTCTGCGGTGGTGAACGTTGCGGTTAAAAGCCGGGGAAGGACCCCGGCATGTACGGATTAGAGAGACGAACGAAAGTGAACCATTGACGACGCATCGTTATGGGTAAATTGACATCAAAACTGGGGGTGCGCTCCTCCTCCAGGATCAGCGTGGCGGAAACCTACTTATTGGCTATGCGGTGTCCGGTGTATAAGTGGCGTGACTCTAATTCAGGCTCAGATGCGGAACTTGGGAACTCTTCATGTGATGCGAAGGGAAAACCTTATAAGTGTGATCCACGAAGGGGGAAAGTACCGATGCACATGAAGGGGACGGATCATCCTGTAGTAGTGCTGAAGCGTTTGTAATGAGCGCGGAGCGAAGGGGATGAATCAGTTCAAGGAAGGTTCTCGCCAACCGGGAAACTGGGATGAGCGTTGGCTTTCTGCGTCGTCTTGTAACCGCGAGGGTGCAAGAGAATGACTGGTACGAGCCGTGTAAATCGAGAGGTTTACGCACGGTTGTGTGTCCAGCTAAGGCTGGCATGTTCAGCAGGAGTTAGTCCTGCCGGGGTAAAAGTCAGGAGCCCCGTAGCTTGGATAGCAGGGTGGAGGGAAACCAAAATTCTGAAGCCTATCGACAGGCACTCTGTAAGAGAGTGTGCGAGTCATCGGGCTGTAATGAAAGTGAACGTAAAAGTGGCCTCGAAAGTAATTAAATCCGAAGGCTGAGCCCTCAACGGTGGGGTGAAAGCAGTATGAGTGGCTGAAAACTGACCGATACAGCTACGTCACTTCGGCGGGGTGGAAGCGACTGCACGATGATAAGGACATGCTAAGCAACTGGAGAAGCCCTCCTCGCCCCAACGCGAAATCGTTGGAGAAAGGTAGGCTCTATAACCGGTGACCCCGGGAAATGAGTCGAAGGCGAGAGGGTGGCGGATGGGTCCGTAGTAGCGTAGATAACGGGTAATGCCGGAGGAGCGAAGGGGCCCTGCTGTTTGTAATATCTCTAACAAAACGAAAGGCAAGGACAAGATGACAAAGAAGTCCAGCAGTTTGCAAGATCTGAGGCGGAGAATATATGTTAAGGCGAAGGCTGAACCGTCCTGGCGGTTCTGGGGATTGTACGTTCACGTAAGCAAAATGGAGACACTACGCGAGGCATATGAGTTGGCCAGAAAGAATAACGGCGCACCAGGAATTGATGGTGTGACGTTTGAGGCCATTGAAGAGCAAGGCATAGAGTCATACCTTGAGCAAATACAGAGCGAACTGAAAGAGCGCAACTATAGACCACTACCGGCACGGAAACAGGAAATACCGAAGGGGGACGGAAAATTCCGAGTCCTTTCGATACCCGCTATCCGTGATCGAATTGTGCAAGGGGCGCTCAAGCTGATACTGGAGCCCATCTTCGAGGCAGACTTCCAACCTGGGTCATATGGCTATCGCCCAAAGCGAACCGCACACGAGGCGGTACAAAGGGTAGCCACAGCGATAGTTGAGCGAAAGACACGCGTAATTGATCTTGATCTACGAGCGTACTTTGATACGGTGCGGCATCATCTGCTGCTCGAGAAAGTGGCGCTGAGGGTCAATGACAATGAAGTGATGCACTTACTCAAACTAATGTTGAAATCATCAGGTAAACAAGGCGTTCCACAGGGTGGTGTGATCTCACCCTTACTCAGTAATCTCTATCTCAATGAGGTAGACAAAATGCTGGAGAAGGCGAAAGAAAGCACACGAGAAGGAAAGTACACATATGTTGAGTATACACGCTTTGCTGATGATCTCACGGTGTTGATCGACGTCCATCCGCGCCACAACTGGCTGATGGGAGCGGTGAACAAGCGACTAAGGGAAGAGTTTGCCAAACTACAGGTTGAAGTGAATGAAGAAAAGAGCCACATAGTGGACTTAGAACGAGGGGAAAGTTTCGGTTTCCTTGGATTCGAGTTCAGACGCCTGCTCAGTATGAAGAGGCGGTGGCGGGCACACTATGTGCCGAAACCAAAGAAGCGTACAGAGTTAGTACGCAAGCTCAAAGAAACATTCCGGCGACATAAGTCCCAGCCAGTAGATCGGGTGGTGCAATTGATCAATCCGATACTGCGAGGTTGGGTAAATTACTTCGCGATAGGAAACTCCGGTGAGTGCTTCAACTTCATCAAAGACTGGGTAGAAAAGAAGGTGCGGCGTCATTTGTGTCGGGCTCGGAACCAAAGGGGATTCGGTTGGAAGAGGTGGAGTAGGAGCTGGCTCTATGAAACGTTGAAGCTATTTAATGGCTACAAAGTTCAAAGTAGGCTACCGAAAGCACTCCCTGCATGATAGGTCCCATAAGCCTTAACATGAAATAAACAGGAAAGCCCGGTGCGGGAAAACCGCACGCCGGGTTTGACGTGGCGGGGACTGGAAACGTGACCATGGTAGCCGGACTGAGGGCCATTGCGAAAGCAGTGGAGATACCACCGGAGCCTAAAGTGCGCGCGCCTGCCCTCGACCCTACCTGTGGGCGGCTGGTGGTGAGATTCCTCTGGCCGACCCGGCAAGCTGCTGAAATTTGATGACATTTGGGGGCGTAAGCTGGGAGCGTAGAAATTGACCTCCGGGGGGAGTAATGAAACGGTTGTGGGAAGATTCCCATGATAGCTCCATTGATCCCAAAGGATTAGCTGAGAATACCTGACTGAATCCGGCGCCATGCTACGAGTGAAAGGTAACGCTACACTGAGCAGCTTAACGACTAACTTTTAAAGCAACGAATGTGCTTCTGCCTTGTAGTTCAATCTGTATAACCAAAGGAAGGCATATGATTGGTTGCTCAGACCGAGCAGGGTAGGGCGGGTATTGGCGCACCGCTGCCAAGTTCCCATTTCCAGGCCTGCAGGTCACCTCCGGATATAAGCGTATCGACGGCGGCCAAATATTCGCTGGATGCACCTGGCTGAATGATGTACGCAGCGACCAGCGATTTGCCAACATCGGTCAGGACAGCGCAGGCGAGCGGACTGGTCGACGGCAAGTTGTACCGCATACTCTTTACGAAGTGACGATTCTGATTAACCATGGTGGTCAACAGCATTTGATCGTACATCGTCTCGAACGGAATCCAGTTATCGTTCACGCACATCAGCGAGATCTCTTCGAGTGAGGCAACCCCGGTCGGGCCAATGCTAAATGTCGCAATGGCGATTAAGTGGGAATTAGGAGTAGCGCCGGCCAAGCCGATCTCCAGCTCGAACCGCTTGACCAAGCGCCTGTAGAGATCATCGGAAATCATGAAATGAAAGTCCGGAACGTGCTTGACGATCAGTTTATGCCCATACCTAGACTGGGCGAACTCCTTTACTTCCGCGATCATTAACATCAACCGGCGAGCACCCCCTTCCGCAGATGCAATCGGCATCATTCTGGCCATGCGGCGCTGAGCGATCTCGTCCTTATGTTCCGAGCGGAACGATTCGGGAATGTAGAGCATCTGAGATAGTTCTGTGCCTTTCGCAAATTTCCCTTCGGCCTGTTGCAAAAGGAATTTCCGAAGCACGAACCAGTTGCGTTTACTGCGCATTCCTGGGGACCAACGGTTAAAGCCGGCCTGTTCCCACAGGTAGTGCAAAGTGCCACGCAGCGTTAGCTTATTCCCATCTGTCTTGACACTATCGTGCTCGATACTAGCTGATGCTGGCACTACACGTTTGCCTGTCTTCGACATAGAAAACGCTAATTTCAATGTCGCCGTCGCATCCTCGGGATTTTCAACGATCGCACTGCCAAGGACCTGACCAAGACCGGACAACTCGGGTGGCAGTTCGTAGGAATCGCACAGCGGGGAATGTTGGCCCCCGGAGTTAGGCATCCGCTTTACAAGAAATCGGTCCTGGCTGATTTTGGCGATGTACATGTTTACGCCAGTGGGGATACAAAGGCAAAGCGGCCGAACCTTTCCCGTGTACGCTTTAATGAGATACTCATTAAACTTAGGATCGTCGGCGTGAACGGTCGTTAGGCCAATTTTATAGACAGACATAGCGCCTCCATGGCTAAGATTAGCGGTCGGAATTTGCCACGCCACGCCGCTGTAATTCGGCGTTTACGCGTTTCTGCATTTCGATCAGAATCGCTAATGGCAACGGTTTTCGGTCATGCTTATACCACTTGTATAGAGAGGCAGGATCGTGACCGACAATTTGAGATAGCTGCCGCGCACGCGCACCGCCAGTAATGTCGAGCTGATCGCACCAAGAATCAAATATCTGCACCATCGTAGGATCAATCAACGCGCCATGTGTGGCGTGTAACCGCCTGTAAACGGCCTCCATTTTGGAGAGAACGAGATTCAGCTTCTCTGTGTTTTGAATGTTACCTTGAATATAGGCTGACAAGCTGGAGGCGGTGATCTCAAACCTTTCTTTGCGTAACTCGGCCTGTAGATTAGCCGTGTATAGACAAAGGCGGTCTTTAATTTCGCGCATCCGCAGGACACGAGCATCGGCGATAATACGGCGTTTGGATCGAACAGTTCGAGTAATGACAACCTGTTTTACCTGAAGTCCGAATAAATAGCGTTGCCGCATGGAATCTCTTGGATAAAAAATAAATTGACTTTATAGGTATGAGCTATAAAATTAGCAACATGATCGCACAAAAGTCATCAAATCCGCAAATTTGCACAGCAATGACCCGAACAACCGGGGTGTTACTGGCGTTGTTTTCCGTACTTCAGTTGGTGGATATGGCAACGACGCTATACGGTGTCGAGCATGGCTTGCGGGAACATAACGACATGCTGGTAGGCGCTGCTCAATACATAGGGATGACATCAGCTGTCACGAGCGCCAAGGTGCTATGCGTACTTGCCGCAGTTTATTTTTGTCGGACTTTTCGGGGTGCGTGGGCAAAGGCGACGCTCGCAGGCGCGGCAGCCTTTTATTTCTACATCGTTGCTGGAAATCTTCTAGCAATCATCAAGGGTTGAGCACATGACGTTCTTTCGTATACAAAAGATTAAGCATCCTTGAATTATATTATTCACAGCTTAAATATTATGAGAGAAAAACAGAAAATGAACAAAGCGCCTGATGACTCAACAGACCCAGCAAAGGAACGGCAAAGTGAGGGTCCACCCTCTGACTCAGCGGAAAAGCATTTTTGGGTTCGTGCCTCTGGCCGAATTGAAACAACGCTAGAGGGGGAATGAGATAGTATGTTCTCGGTCACTGAAACGAAGATTTTGATCTCCATCTTTATTACTAGCGCCATCATGTTGTCTACCGCCCAGGTATGGGGTGGTGGGGGAGTAATTACCACGGCGCTTGCCCTATACGTGATAACGGGGGCAGTGCTGTACGCTATGCTCACGATCGTTAACTATTTAGTGCGCTTGGCGGCCAGAAAATGGTTGGTATGGCGAAATAACTCTGCTAACTGAACGATGCGCAGTTGGTTATTCTCCGCGCTCCAGATCGCAGTGACCGCCGCATGGCTATCACCTGCAGCCGCGTTCTCCTTTGAACAGTGTTTCAAGGCTGCTGCTGCACGCTACCCGGAAGTTGACATAAACGTGCTCAAAGCAATCGCATTTGCCGAGTCGTGTTTCGTCGAAAAAGCAGTTAGCACTCCGAACAAAAATGGTTCCGTCGATATTGGCATGATGCAAATTAACTCCAACTGGCTTCCGTTGTTGAATCAATACGGTATTCATCGCGATGATCTGCTCGATGCCTGCACGAATATCAACGTCGGCGCTTGGGTATTGGCGCAAAACATTCAGCGCCTTGGGAAACGATGGAAGGCAGTGGGTGCATACAACGCACGCATCGAAGCGGTGCAGTTGGCATACGTCGAACGGGTTCACACAGCTTACAATCGTTTGCAAAAACACGAATTCGACGTTAGCGATTTCCTTTCAGGGAAGGCATGCCGTGCCCCAAGAAAGGTGCGGTCGACGGCACCCACGTCGCACGCATCGAGTCCGCCGGTAGCGCTAGCGCCCGGCAAAGCATTTGTTCGGATCAGCGCAGAGATTCGATGAGAAGACCCATACTCCTATTAATGCTAACCATGGCGATTGGCATCCATGCGCATGCTGAGGACCTTGGCGCTTATCGTATCCAGGGCGCAGCGGGGACACGCGCACCAGACCGCGATGGCTCGGAGGTGTTACGCGAACGGATGGCGGAAAAATATCGCACGGGGGAAGCACAAGCCGCGCTGCGGAACCTGCAGCGGCGAAACGTGGATGCGATTGTGAATCCGAAACCGTTGCCGATTCGGACAGGTACGAGCCAGCGGACAGAGTTTTACTCGATGGATTTTGTCATGCCCGTCGACGCGCCCGGTATAAAAAAAGGTGAAAAGGTCAATGTTCTGAAACAGCTTGGCCGACTTTCCGATACTGCAGAGGGGCTATTGTTTATCGACGGACGCGATGAAGATCAATTGAAATATGCACTTGGCATGAGCGAAAAGAAGTTGATCAAAATCATTTTGACTGGCGGTTCACCCATCAAAATCGGGGAGCGCTTCAAGAGCTGGAACAACGGCAACGGTATTCCATTCTTTTTTGATCAAAAAGGGATCATTCTTTCATCGCTTGCAAACTGGTATGGCATCCGTATCGAAAGTGTTCCGGCGTACCTGAGCAACGGCGGCAATGGCAATCTACGGGTGGACTATGGACTATAAGAACTTCCTGGCCGCATTGGGTGCAGCTTTTTTATTGATATTTTCTGGAGGCGCTTCGCCGGCGTCCGATTGTCCTGGGCAGTTTCCAAATCTGATTACTGACCTCTGTTATGACTGTGTATTCCCGATCACAATTGCCGGCGCCGGGCTAACTGGAGGACAGGGCAGCGACTACGACACGGGTGCCAGTACGACGCCGGTCTGCGTATGCTTGAACTATGCGGGTGCTGGATTCCCGCTATCGTTTTGGGAACCCGAGTACATGATGGATACCACGCTAACAGCGGGATGCATGCCGCTTTTGGGCGGTATAAAAATTCCTATCCCCTGGAATCAAAATCAGAACGGTGCGTCGCACGTTGTTAACGGACAAGTTAACGGTACCAGCAAACGTGCATTTCTGCATGTGAACGAATACTTGTCGCCCGTCATGACCCTGCTTGGCTTGGTAGTGAATAGCCCCTGCCTGGATAACCGCGATTTCGACATCCCCTATGCAAGTTGGGCAGATCCAAGCTGGAGTGATGACACGCTGGCTATGGTGCTTACGCCATACGCTTATCCGTTTGTCGGTACAGCGTCGATTGCCGCGGAGGCACCGGATTCAATCGCTGCCACTATAGGTTTTCCGATCAAGGAATTTTTTTGGACCGCGGGTTCATGGGGGCCGATGTATCCAGTAACCGGCAACCTAGTTGTGGCCAACACCTTTGAACAGATGTCGAGATTGTCGACAATTCGCATTATCGCAAAACTCCATGCGGCCGGATTGAAGTTTTCGACCGCAGGGGACGAAGCACTGAAGTCATGCGGCGCGCTAGGTGTTCCAGAGTTTGTAATGGATAAGCGCCAGTACCGTTACAACCGGCTCTATCCCTTCCCGGACAACGCATGCACGCCGGTATCACGGCCGCTTATGGCGGTCGAGCGTATGACCGGGCGCCCACAAGACGCTGCGATGGGATACTATGTTTTCCGGCGCAAGGATTGCTGCCAAACCTTCAGCGAGAACTGACATGAAACCGATTTTAGAAGGATTGCTTGCTTTTTTACTGCTGATGTCAATGGCCGTAGCCAAGGCCAGCCCTTCAGCTGATCTGCAAAAGATCATGACGGCCCGGCCAACACCTAATAAAAGCGGGATCAGTGCCTACGTGTTTGTGAGCACAACGATGAACGATGGCCAGCTGATTAACCTTGCGCGCCAGGCGCGCAACCATGGTTTTTCGGTCGTGCTGAACGGTTTTGGTGAAAACGATGGGGACACGCAAAAGCGTATCGCCGGCATTAATGCTGCATGCTGCGGCCAAGCCGGTCCGGAATGGAGGATCCACCCACAATTGTTTCGGAAATTCCAGGTGGCTGAAGTCCCGGCATTTGTACTATCGAAAGGAGATAGCAGCGCAGCGGATACTTTCTCCAAGGTGACAGGCGCTATGGCGATTCCAGACGCGTTAGGGATTTTCGCCAACAAGTCGAAGCTTCAATTCATCCGTATGGCCGCCAATCAGAAGTATCATAACGCTATGCCAGAAACCGAAAATTGATTGACTTTTAAAATCAATTTGTACATCATGTGCAATATGAAAATAAAACGCGTTTTATTTATGCTTTATTTGACTTGTCAAACCATGACAACCATGGCGATGGATGCTTATTTCCAACCCATGGTGGCACATTCATCCGGTGCCGCCAATATTCAGTATCAGCAGGACGGTGCTTACTTGTACGGCCCGCTCAGGGACCACCGTCCGACGACTCTGCCCATCGTCCTCGAGCGTTCAAAGCGCATTGACTACGAGCTATTCACAGCCGAAGAAGAAAAAGCTCTCATGGACATGCGCGACAAGCATCTGCGCAGCCAACTCCGGGAAGAACAAATTCTGCAGCGTAAAGCCTTTATGAATGCTGTTCATCGCCTCGACTGGCCGAAGATTATCCGACGCGGCAATGAAATTTGCGTGCCAGTGCTGGCCAGTAACGAAGCAGCCGACTGGAAGGATCATTTAACGTGTTATACCGATACTCGAGGTAATCAATGAACCGCCGGGTCCGTATTCCCCGCCATGCTAACGTCACCAATGCGATCTGGGGGCTGGGGGTTGACATGCGGGACGGCGCCCTCACGGTCCTGGGCGGGGTGACGTTCTTTATTCTAGCGTTTGTCGACCATTTTGTGATCGGGCTCTTCGTGCTGGTAGTTTGTTACGTCGCAAACCGTATCTATCTAGACGAGAAGAAAGAGGCTGTGCCGGGCATCTGGACGAGATTTCTTTATCGTATTGGAGTTGGAGCTTACGCGATGGGTCTTCGTGGCAACTGTAAAAAGTATCTTGGTGACGGATCTCCAGTGTGGGCTGGCATTGCGGCTGTCGTTAAAAAGAAAAGCAAGGAAACCGATACATGGAACTGCTGACCCGTACCTGGTCTGTCGACGAATATAAGTATTGGTTAAACCGTATCGTATTGGTACTGATTGGGATGACGGCGATTACAGTCATGCTCGCGTACAAAGTTGTGACTGCCGACGAGAAAATCATTCTGCGTACCCCAGGAATTCAGGACACGGTGTTTTCCAAAAACACGATTGACCAGGCATCGTTCAAGGCGTTAACGCTTGCGCTCTCCCATGCGATCGGCGATATCAACCGTGGCAACTATGAGAACCAGATTAAGGTCCTCGAGACATGGATGTCGCCGGAGGTCGCTACGCAACTTTCCATCCGCATTAAACAGATCGTTAAAAAACAGCTCGATGAGCACGAAGCCGGCACGCAATTTTTTGAGTTTAACCCCGGCCCGAGTTCCCGGGATGAATACCTCTTTGACCCCGAACTGAAAGTGCATTTTGTGCGCGGCCGCATGCACTTCGTCAACGCTGCCAAGGATGACGTACGGCCAATCGTGTTCACCTTCAAATGGCAAGTAGCTAACTACCTGCCAAAAGCCACTGAATTTTATTGGGAATTTGGTGATGTGATCAAGGATTCCAGGTATCTGGAGCAACTGCGTAAGTCCAACAAAAACGTTAATACTGCGCAAGAGTGGAGTCGCAACCAGGACCTGAATCAATCCGGGAGCGCCCGACACAAGGTGACCAATTGAAAAGAGTGTCTGTTCTCGTGGCTATCTCGATCCTTATGAGCTCTACTTGGAGCCAACAAGTCACCACGCTCGCCAGCCAAGATAGCAATACTGGAGAAGCGTTAAAGTCGGCGGCGCCCGCTGTTGCAAAAGTGATTGGCGCAGCGACCCAGAAAGCGAAATCCAAGGCAAAGCCGTTTGATCCGACAGCGGTGCATCCAGCCGTCGCTGTCCGCCAGCCGGTCCAGCGCGAAATCAACTTGCCGGGCGTAATGCGCATCGAGGGCGCGAAGGAACTGCTCAGTTCAAACAAACGAACCATCATTGCAACCGGGCAGTCGTTGCATACGGTATATCTCTCAAAGAATGACAGCAACTTGGTTGTGACGCCGTTCCCAAAGCCGATGGTGATCTTCACCAAGGGTTTGGCAATGACTCATGTTGAAGGGAACAACGTCTTCGTCAATATCGAAGAAACGACCAATCGGCCGTTCATGATCTGGCTGAAAGATGAAGCCGACAGCGCCAATGTGATCGGGCTGCAGGTCACTCCCAAAAAAAGCATTTCGGCACAGCTCGTGACCCTCGTCCTCGAAGGCAAGGTGGGCAACTCAGGAGCCATGACCGGCCCGAACGATCCGAGACAAACAGCCATTGCGGAAAAACTGGGGCATCTCGCCCAAGGCAAGAAACCACAGGGCTATGCGGTTGATGACGCAAGTGGCTATTCCACGGTCGCAAAGAATGCGCTGACCATTAAGCCACTGCGACGCTTTAGCTCGAGCAATGACGACATTTGGGAATACGCAATCACCAACGCGAGCGCGGCCGTCGCTGTTGTTAGCAAGACGGATTTTTGCTCCGGCGGTACTCAAGGGGAATGCGATCCATCAATCCTGGCTGTTTCGATCTTCCCGGTCGACACGCTGGCGCCAGGCCAGCGTACGCGCGCTTATGTGGTCGTCGCCAAGGGCTGCAGCAATGGAGGTACGCAATGAGTCTAAAAGAACTTTTTCTCGCCAAAAAGAAGGCCATTGCCGAGAAACTTGACGATATGGACCCGGGTTCGCGTAACCTGATGTTCACACTTCTGGTTCTTGTCACGCTCGGCGGTTTTTGGAAAGCATATAGCATGAACTTCGGGGACGCAGCTAGGAAAAAGTCGCAGAATGCCATGATGGTTCGGGGAACTGTCATCGAGAATATAGCGGACCCGAAACTGCGGGCAAACAATGTTCTGCGTGGATTGCCCACAAATCCCCGCAATACTGGCCTTGACGATCTGAAGCTAGCGGTGGATGAACTGAAGGCGAGCAACGAAAAATTGTTGCATAAACTGGCGTCCCTCGAGAAACGGAACGACAGGCAGGGAGCGCGCCCTGAGGCCGGAACCATCGATCTGAATACGCCATTGCCAAACTCTACAATGGGTGGTGCCAGCGCGGCTATCCCGCCGTTGGATATGGGGCACCTCAAGCTGCCGCAGGACATTGCGGACGCAACGCTACAGCCCCTGGCTCAGTCTATAGAGTTTGAAGTAGCGCGGGCACAACCAAAAGCCATTTTGCAGGAGAAAGCCTTGTTCAGGCCGGACTTGACCATGCCTCGGGGAAGCGGTCTTGGAGGCATATTGCTTACCGGGATCGACGCCTACGTCGACACAACAGGCAGCCGGTCAAAGCCGAATGTAACGGGCAGTAGCGCTAGTGCTAATCTTTTCACACCATTCGTCGCAAAAGTCAAAGGCGCCGCCATTATGCCAAACAATTGGCAGAACTCGACATTGACCGACTGCTTTGTTATGGGGTCAGCAATGGGCAATCTGTCTTCGGAACGCGCCTATCTGCGGGCCGAGGGCATTAGCTGCATTGCTGAATCCGGTGAAATTTTTGAGGGCGTGATGGACGCGGTGGGCTTTGGCGAGGACGGTAAAGCCGGGATCGCTGGGACGGTTGTCAGTAAACAAGGTTCGCTCCTGATGAAAACCTTCCTAGCCTCGACTGTTGGCGGGCTGGCAAACGTGTTCACGCCACAACCGCTGAATACATTCAATTCGGTTGGCAGCGGAAACACAAAACAGCAATACCTATGGCCGGACTTAGCCTATACCAGCCAAAGTGCGATCGCCGGCGGTTTCTCGAAGAGCGTGGAAATGCTTTCCCAATTCTACCTCGACTACGTGAAACAAATGCTCCCGGTCGTTGAGGTGATTGGCGGGCGCCGCGTGACTTTCATCCTGCAAGACACACTTACCATCAGCAAATTCGTAGCAGATCAACAAGCCGGGCCATGAAAAAACTTATCTTCTCGTGCACATACATAGCTGGGCTGCTTGCCGCAGTAGGCCTCGCTGGATGTTCGGTCTTTCGGCCGGTTGGCCAGGAAAATTTTGACTGCTCGGGGAAAAACTCGACCGACCCGTATTGCCGCTCGATCAGGGGAGTCGACCGGTCGACTGTTGACTCGATCCCAGACACTCGATTTGACAAGCCTTTCGACTACATGTCCTACAGCCGGTATCACGGTGACCTGGATGATGGCGACACCGGTGGTTCAGATGGAAAACAGGCCGCGAAACCGCAAAGTATAGCCGATCAGCTACCTCACGAAATTTGGCAACCCGGCCCGCCCATTCAGGGGGCGCCGGTTCGTGCAGCGCCGGTCATTCAGAAAATTTGGATCAACCGCTACGTCGACTCCAACGACAAACTGCACCAGCCGACCGAGGTCTACCAGGAAGTGGTAGGTGCCCGCTGGGTAGGCGCCGCCGCGCCCGCTAAACGCCACGCAAGTTCTGTTAGCGCCAATCCGTATCCATTTAAATCGGCTAAGAATGGTGCAGAGGCAGATAGCCAGAAACACCAAGCGACCGCACAGCAAGAGTGGCCAAATGCGCCAATGCCGTCCGCCGTCATAGAGTCAAGCGCCAACCTGCCACTTTCAAACCCTCAATAGCAAAAGGAGCCGTTTTAATGAAGCAAAAACTCAAAAACCTTTTAACCTATCGCCTAGAACGTATTGCTGCTGCTGCCGCGATGGCCAGCACCTTTAGCATGAGCGGCGCTCTGTATCCGGGGTTCACGCAGGGGCAAGCTGCAACGTTTATCACCTGGTTCCGGGCAAACGTGCTCGAATCGGGCTGGATCGCTGCGCTGGCTCTCGTGATGCTGTTTGGCGGCATTGTCGGCATGTTCATGGGGGAACAACGCGGCCAGAAGGTGTTTTTCACGATCCTGATCTGTGTGTCCGCTGCATACCTTGGTGGTGACCAGATCATCAACCTGATCACCGCTCAGCTGTAAGTGCTGTGTAGCGAAGCCCAGCCTGCGCCATTTTTTCCACCGCCCAATGAAAAATATCGCCTCTTCTGTAGCGTCTAAGTTCCTCGCTGTTGAGAGCTACGTCGGCGGAAAAAACATTTTGATCGGCAAACATTTTGGTGAACCCGATATGTATGTCGGTCAGGTATACGAATGCAGCCCGCTTACCGGAGGAGGAGATGAACTCGAAATGTTCATCTCCTCGGTATTCAAAACCACTCCAGACGGCAGCATCCTGCAGGTAAATCTCATTGTTGCGCCCGACTTCGAAACGCCGGAAATCTACCGGTATCGAAAGGACCAGGGATCCGAAATGGTTCAGGAACTCGTCAAGCAAAGAGCCGAACTGGCACGTGCAGCCGCGACCGCCGAAGGGGCGCTGCCAGAACTGGTCATGTCGAACTTCAAGAAATTAATCATTTCGTTTGCAGTGCCAGCCAAGGAAGTTACCCCGAAAAACGTCACCGGTTTCATTAGCAGTCTCGACGATTTTTATGCCGCTCTAAAATTATCTGGCTTTAGTGATGCCAAGTCACTTTCACCTCAGGAGTTGATTGGTGTCTATCGACAGTATGGTCGTATTTTTGAGCCGTATGTTCCGGCGTCTGCTCTAGACCCAGCCCGTGAACTGAAAAACCAGGTATTTACGCCGGCGGATGTCTTCGACTTTACACCATCTCGCACGATCAAACTGCCTGGTGCACGATGCACAGCAGTGGTTCCGAAGGTCTATGCGGAAGAAGCGTATCTTGGCGTCGCTAACTTGTTGATTGGTTCGCCGTTCAATGAGGGGATGCCGAAAGAAGGCGGCGGGGCTCAGCGCATTCAGTTGCCCCATATTATTTCGGCAACGGTATGCCTCGCCAAGCAGGAACGAGAACACTCGCGTTTGGTGCGCGCATTGAACTCCCGCAAGGAGATGGTGATGTTGCTGCCGGAAATGTTACGACTGGGTGAAGAAAATAGTAAGGTCGTCAACGATCTTAAGTACATGAAAGATCGCCTGGATGAACACAAGGACAAGTATACGAAGGCCTCGCTCACGTACTTCATTTTCTCCAATGAAGACAGCATTGAAGGCGATATATGCTTGCATCGCGATATTACGACCATCAAGAATCTGCTCAACTGTCAGGGGTTTGAGGGCGCCGTGGTTGAGGACAACGTGGGAGTACGCTGGGCGCAGTCCCTCCCCCTAAATTACTCGCGGCGTATTGCGGAGAGGCTGGACAACGAGGTTGACATGCCCAGCTCGAGCGCATCGGCGCTGCTGCCTGTTTACGGGAACTGGCGGGGCAATGCGAATGAAAAAAGTTCCGGATCGCTATTCTGGACCCCGCGTGGCGAACCATTCTTTTTCGATCCCTTCAAAACCAACTCGAACATGAATGGCAGCATTACAGCGCAGCCAGGGGCCGGTAAGGGGGTTGTCGCCAATCAGATGATCATCGACAACCTAGCGGCGGGAAATTTTGTCGCGTTCGTGGATTCTGGTAACTCGTATCGCAAGCTGTGCGATCTCGTTGGGGGTGAGTACATCACGTTCGATCTCGCCAACAACACGATCAGTCTCAATCCATTCTCTGGTCTTACGGCTGAAACCTTTGCTGATGAAGCAGACACCATCAGCGGGCTGATGCTCAAGATGGCCTGTTTTATGGAGCCGCCGACTGATTGGGAGCGTACTGCAATGCTCGAAGCGGTTAAAGCCGCCTGGCGCGATGATGACGGACGGAACGCCGACAAAAAGGGGATAGATTCGGTTGTCGAAGCGCTGGAGCACAACGCCAAGCAGGTCAGCAGTTTCTCGCGTGACTTTGGCCTGGCTGAAACCGAAAAAGCTGCACGTAACCTGGCGGCAAAGTTGCGGGCGTTCTCAGAAAATTCACGCCGCAACAGCTTCTTTAGCGGTCCCTCAAACCTCAAGAGCCGCAAGCAGTTTGTTGTTGTGGAATTGAGCGGCCTAAGTTCGGATCAGCACTTGATGGAGGTAGTGCTGTTCTACGTCCTGAATTGCATTCTCGGGTGGGTTAACAACTTTCCCGGCCGCAAGTTTATCGGCATCGACGAAAGCTGGGAAATATTGGCGAAAGAGAGTGCGATCGACGCGGTTGATGGCTTGTATCGGAAAGCGCGGAAAGAGGGCGGGGGGATCTGGACGATCACGCAAAGCCCGCTCGATTATGACGGCAGCGACGCAGGAAAGGCCATTAAGCGAGCCACCAACTGGAATCTGGTGCTTGAACAGAAAGCGGATGCGATTGAGGAGCTGCTTCATAACAAGCACTGGTCCCGCTTCGCCAATGATCCGTATTTTGCCCGTATGTTGCGCGACACCAAAACACAAAAAGGCAAGTTCTCCGAGATCATGATTATCAGCGACAGCGGCTATGAAAAGGTTCGACACTACCTTAGCCCATTCATGCTGATGGTCTATAACACGGAACAAGAAGAGCGCGATGCGGTGTTCGCGCTGATGAACCAGGGGGTATCGGCAATTGAGGCGGTGGAGCGAGTGGCGAACAATTTTGTGGTATCCCGCCGCCGGTGGCTCGAGCGTCAAGTGAATCATCTCATTAATAACGAAGGATACGACGCCGCGACGTTGCGCCGTGAGGTCGACCAGATCCTTGTCGATATGTGAGGAGCGTATGGGGAAAAACATTTTTAACTGGTTTCACATGCTTATCGTAGTTGGCTTGACGGCGGGCATGACCGCCATGATCATGGCCAGCCAAGAACCGGCCGAAGCGCCAGGCAAATACGTCATACTCGACAAAGAGGCGGCAGTGGCCAGCGCCGTATTCAGCAAACCGGTGTTTAACGAGGAGGATCGGAAGACGATCATCTCCGCCATTACCGCCATCCAGAAGCGATACACTGATCAGGGATATGTGGTGCTAACCAGGGAAACCTGCAAGTCGGATACTAGCGCCATCGTTCTGGCGGCGGTTCCGGGCGACTTGATTGATGTTACACAGGAATTGGCTGACGCGCTTCTTCGGGACCTGGGGGTAAGTCATGACGCTGCACGCTAAGATAGCTGTGGCCCCTTGGTGGCAAAAAGCCATCGTTGGCGTTGGGATCACGATCGCGACCAGCTGGATAATCACTCAGTCCATGGGCATTAAGATTGGCTACGACAGCCAGCGCGGAACCTGCCTGGATTTCAGATTCTCGTTTGTCAAATACGACCCTCAGCACTGCTTCGCAGTGGGTGAGATCGTTTCATTTGACCCGTCAAGCGTTGTTCCCAATTTTTTCCCAGAGGGAAAGCTTCTCGGCAAGCGGGTGGCTGGTGTTCCTGGCGATCGGATTGACGTCTCCCCGGAAGGAGTCATGGTCAACCGAATTCTCCTAGCTAAAGATTTCAGCGTGAAATACCTACCTAAATACCAATCCATCATCATCCCGCCCAACCATTATTTCGTCATGGGTAGAGCGCTAGGATCATTCGATTCCCGGTATTATGGCCTGGTGCCGCAATCAGCGGTCTATGGCGTGGTCACCCCAATCATTTAAGAGCGATAGACTCATGCTGCGCGCCCGCCGTTTGATCCTAACCATCGCGATGATCGCTGCTGCCGCTACCGCCAGCACAGTATATGCTAGCGAGGACAACACCTGGGGATCGGGAGATGTCTATATTGATGACGCGAAGTTGGGCGATTTTCTTAAAGGAAAATCGTGGTTGCGCCCGCCACCAAAAGATCAGGTGACACAACAAAAGTCGGCAGATCCACAAAAAAAGCCGCAACAGCAAGCGATCAGACAAAAGGTGACGCTTGAATGGTTGCGACAAAACATTGAGATTTATGAGCGCCGTGCCCAGGAGACGCAGACCAAAGAGGACATTGAGGCGTACATCTACCTGCGCCGGGTGCTCTATGATAAGGCCCAAAATTACTCCACACGCTCAATGGAAGTGTTGCGGGAGAACCCTCTGGTTGATGAAAACAACCGCATTCCCTATGCAAGTCTCAGCCAAGCGGCAACGATTAAGGTCAACCTTGAGGCGATTGAACAAGCAAACGCACAGATGGCAGAAAAAGGCGGTCTCTGGGTTTTTGTCGATTCTAAATGTTCGTTTTGTAAAGACATGCTGGATGTCATCCGCATGCACAAAAGGAGCACCGGCATGCCCGTACTAGTCATCTCGATCGATGGGAAGCGTCACCACGGCTATTCCGATGCCATTGGGCCGCTGATCACCGATAATGGATTTTTCCGGGCGCTGGGACTTCAACTGACGCCTTCGGTCGTTTACATCTACCAACCGGACTACACGAAGGGAATTGAGAACAACCATTACCTGATTGTCTCTCAAGGCTTTTACACACTCGACAAACTGCAGCGCACGATCGCCTACGCTGGCCACTCTAGCATGCGCGACAACAAGGCGTTTTCCGGTCTCCTGAGTTCAGACGTTGTGGCAGGGCTGAACGCCTGGAACAAAGGTGTAATGGCCGCCCAGGACATTAACGATATTGAAATTGATCCCAGTAATCCCGCTTCGATCAAACAGGCGATCGAACCCTACCTTGCCAAAAGTATGCAGTCGAAAAAAGTAGATACCGTCAATGCGCGCCCATAAATTCATTATCGCTATCGCCGCTGGCGCGGCACTTGCCATCTCGGCCGCGGCGCATGCGCGTATCCTAGATACGGATCTCAGCAAGTTATTTATGTCCAACGTAACAGGCACCGGGAGTTTCACAAATCGGCAGAGAACTGGGGTCATCGGCGGTTCCGTTGCACTGCGTACGCCGATAAAAGCGATCAACCTAGTGTCTTTCGACCCGCCACGTTTTAATGCGGGCTGCGGCGGCATCGATCTAAACCTGGGTGCATTTTCATTCATTTCGGCGGAGCAGCTGGTTCAAGTATTTCGGCAGATTGGCGCCCACGCAGGGCCGTTGTTGTTCAAGGCAGTGATCAAAGGAACGTCCCCCCAGCTGGATGCACTGATCACGGAATTCCAGGCGCTATTACAAAACATGAACAACTTAGCCAAGAACACCTGTTCGATGGCGAAAATGATTGCCGATCCACTCGCTGGCGGGATCGAGAATGCTCTTAGCGGAGATGGCGCAATCGGTGGAGCATTTGGCGGGGTATTCAACGACGCGATGAGCACGGCCACCCATTACCTCAAGGGCGCCAACGCAACATTCGCCAAAAATGCACCGTATGCCCCAAAGCTAGGCAATGGCACGATGAAAGCCATTGTCGCGTCTGGTATAGGCGACATTCTAGGCCTAACGGGCATGAAGGATAGCGAAAATATCGACGGGCCACACGATCCCAACTCTCTGAACAACCGTGTTCTCATCTCGCTGCTGGGATACACAATTGCCGGCGTGCCGTGCAAGAGCTACGGTGAAAACGGTGCGGAAGACTCCAAGGGTGGAAACCGGGGCGACGGTGCAAAGGCGGAGTGTGTTGGCCGACCGCTGATTGATCTGGATAGCTTGCTGATCGGCGGGGGCAGCAAATCATCCAGGCCAACTGCGAAGTTCCAGCTTTACCGATGCAACAACCCAGGCCGCCTGCTCTCGGACAATGGAACCGACAATCAGATCTGTACGGATATGCAAGTCGCAGACTACCCATACACTGGCGTACGTGGGTGGATCAACAATATGCTGTACGGCAGCTCAAATGCATTGACCATTGACGGCGACAGCATCATTGGCAAATTCAACGCCGGCGGCAATGTGGTACTTTCAGAGGCTCAACGCCAATTCATTAACGCAGCCGGCGGCAACCTGATTGCAATTGTGGCCCGGGTCAGCAACCCGAACGAACGGATCAAGGTCGCACGTAGCCTTAGCGTGCCGATGGAACACTGTTTCATGGCGGAAATCGGCCGCGCCCTTCACACTGCCGCCAATGGTATTCAGCGCGGAAACAGCTACCAGATTGGCCCAGAGCAAATTAGGCAGATCGAGAGGCTCCGGGAACGCCGTGACCACTACGAAATGCTCTGCACAAAAGACAACACGGCGGCTAAGCGTGTACAGGAAATTCTGAACGCTACTCGCCTTAATACATCGCCAAAATAATCATGTATGAGTTTACCCTCAACACCTTCAGTGACGTTGGCCTGCTGGCGAGTATCTTCAATGGGCAGGCAATGCTCGTTAGGGACGCTGAAAGCCTCAACTACTATTGGTTGGCCATCGTTATAGCGGCCTTGGTTGGGTTGTTCTTCGGCGTTGCTAAACGCTTGCTCAACCACGACAACAGCACGGCTTTGCGCCACGTCGGTGTGAATTTCATTGTTGGCATCTTATTGGTCACCCTGTACACCACGATGACAGGACGAATCCATATCCAGTCAGAACGTGACGGCTCAGTAGCCACCGTGGATAATGTGCCGATCCTATCGTTTATTACGCCGGTCTTGATGTCGACGCTTGCGGTCGATTTTGCTCGCAAGATGGAGACGGCCTACCAAGCGGCCAACGCTAACTACACGATGCTTGGCGGGACTGGCAACCAGACGTTTGGCGAGCCCTTACGAGCGTTGCTGTCAATGCGTGCAGCGTTGCTGCGTTTGCCGCGCATCCAGTCGGACTTGCGCGCAATCGTCGGTTCCTGCATTGACAGCAGCTATGACCTTTCGAGTCTCAACCAAAAGATCACGTTTGCTGGCGATCCGGCCACCGGCGGGGGAACAGCAGCAGATAGCGTGGCCATCATGGATACCGCCTTTCCGACATCGGTTGGAGTTCTCCTGAAAGCGGCCGCTCAAAACACAACGTCGTTCGTAATGGATATGGCTCCCCCGGATGCAAGCATTGTTGCCCTGAGCTGTCCGAGTGCAGTGGACATCGTGGTGGCGGAAATTAATTCTGCCCTGGGCGGTCAGGTATTTTCGAGCAAAGGCGTGCGAGCGCCAGCCAACGCAATCGACAAGAGTTCGTCGACCGAGTATACCTTCGACGTTCTCAGCAATGCCTACGCAAGCCTGCGAAACTTCTCGCGGGTCACTGGAGCCGCGGCCGTCGGGGCCGATAAAGCGAACGCGGAAATGATTAATTTGATTTTCGGTCAGGAATTGCTGCGCAACCTCGACTGCCTGAAAGAGGGCGGATCAAATAAAACGACATGCCTGGCATCCGCAGGTCTTGCAAACGCAATCGAGCAAGGCAACATCGATGCAGCGGCAAACAGCTCCGCCTTCCTGGCCGGCTTTGGCGCATTTGCGGATGCGCTATTTGCGGTGATCATTGGCCTGTCGCCAGTGTTCGTGATCGTGATGGTGTTCCTTGGCCAGAATCTCCACAAGATGGCGTACTCGTATCTTCAAACAATGCTATGGAGCGTCCTGGTCTATAACTTTGGCGCGGTCCTGGTTAACGCGATCATTATGTATCGGATCAGCAGTGGGTTGTCGGCTCTAGCCGGCGGTACCCTAATCAACCAGGCCGCCGCCACGGAAGCTTACCGCTTGCTATCCATGCAGATAGGCGCTGCCGCGTCACTGCTCACTAGCCTGACGTTGCTGGTGCCCACGTTGTTCTCGCTTTCCCAAAGCGCGACCATGGCGGGTATTGCAAAACAGCCGGTCGGGCAAGGCCGGTTTAACGAGAAGAGCGTTGCTCCGACTTTGGTGGAAACGTCACCACTGCATCGTGTGAATGCGATAGCGGACACATCACTAACTCCTGCTGGGTCGGCTATCACCAAGACGGTAGGCGCAGTCGCGGGCGCTGAGGCGCAACTGAGGCTGGCGGAAGCCAGCCAGCAGTATCAGCGCTCGATGGAAAGTCAAAGCGCCCTGAATCACCGCGTCGAAGGTCAAATCACTAAGAGCGACGAATTTTTCGAAACTGTGGCCGACGGTAAAGGCACGTCAATTGGCCTGACGAAACGCGGTAGTGACTTGATCTCGGATGCTTGGCAGAAGGCACGCTCTGCCTCGAAGGATGTTGCGAATAATTCGGACATCAATTTCAGCAGCAGCAATACGAATCAGGACAGCACAGAAGCACATTTCTCTGCCCATGGCGGCCTGAGCTTAAAGGGTGGCATCAATCTTGGCGCCGACATCGGGGGACGGACTGCAAAAAGTAAAACCTCCACCGATACCTTTGCCGCAAACCGAGGATCGACGATTTCGGAGCGCGGATCGGAATCCGCATCGACTAGCAATCAGGTTATCGCCAGTCTCGAAAAGGCACTGCAGTCGACTACCGATCAGACGCATCGGGAGGAGATCGGCCACGCCATTCGCGCAGTCAAAACTCATTCGGTCTCGGATAGCGACGTGCAAAGCCTGACCAATACGTCGCGAGAAACAGCCTCGATTGGCGGGTCAATCATTGGCCAGAGCAGTACTATTACGGATAATCAGATTGTTGCCGCATCGAGTGCGCCGAACTCAGCACTTAACCGCGTTACGGATGATCGAGCTGCATTCGCCGTGTTGAGCGCGGATTACCAGGGTCACTATGACAAGAGCCGCGAATTTATCGAAAGTGGCCACGCCGGTACGATCGGTGGCACGAATGCCGAGCAGGCCAAACACAACCTCGCCACAATCCGCGCCCTGGCCGACTACGCGAACAATCCGGCGGCCGACTCAGAGAAGCGTGCCGCTGCTATTGGCCTGATGTCACAAGGCCTGTCAGCGGTGCTTGGCACGACCTCGATCGACTCCGCTAGCCTGAAGGCCGTGCCGATAGCCGGCGTAAAGCAGAGTGTCATGGGTGCGATGCCGCTCGTACCAAAAGCGCACCACCAACTGAGCAACAGCGTGCCAAAGCAGGTACTGCAGTCGAATCATGTTGACGGGCCCAGTGATGAGGCAATCCGAAGCCGGCGCGATGAAGCAGAAAAAGAGGTGGCACAGGGCCATCGAGATGCCGTTGAGGTCTATAATGATCGTGATAAGGCAGCGGACGATCATCTCAGCAGACGTGGCAAGGTGGTAACGAAGCGCGTTATGGGGATGAGCAGCAAACCGGAACATCCGCGTAACAAAACAAAGCCTTAATGTAAAGTTGATGGCAGTCAAAGAAATCAAGAATGTAAGAGGAGCGCTCCAATGCGCAGCAAGAACAAAATACGGAGAAACCTAGTATCGTGGAAGACGAGACTCGCGGCTGCTCTCTTCTCAGTGCTGTTTATTGGTGTCTCGGCAATATTGATCGTCAATGGTCATGCGGACGCCGAGATCTTGATGGTGTCTTTTATAACCGTGTTCCTTGCTATCTACGCGGCCGTCGCTTCGGACATGTCTTGGAAGACGAAATTCGGGGTGATTCTCTTTTCGGCACTGCTCGTTGGCGTCCCGGCGATATTGATTATCTGTGTCTATCAAAACTATGCAATCTGGATGATGCCTGTCGTAACCGTGTGCGTTACCGGTTTTTACGCGGGCATCGCTTCCGGCGCCGTTCCTATTGACTGTGCCGGCATGCAGATGACATTTGATGGCCAGCGTAATGCCAGACGTATGACGGATGCCGTCACGTTGGCTGCGCCCACTGGACTGTCCGAGGGACCGCCACCGATGGTCTCCGGTATTTTTCTGAGTTATGCGGAGATTCTGTCTTCGCGCGGTGGGTACGATGATGGCTGCGGCATTGTTTTTAGGGCGAACGAATCTGGTTCAATCACTCCGCACGGGATGTAACATATTTTCAATTCCCGTTATGACACTGTCTAATGCCAACATAGTAGCGCTTGAAAAAGCTTTGGATTTCGGTTTCTCAGATATCGCTATTGCCCGAGGACTTGGTTTAAAGAGAAGCGCTCTTGTTTTCGATCACCGAAAAAAAATTGGCTTTTCTCAGGAACAGGTTGTCGCCGCGCGTATCAGAACGTGGGGCAGCCTGGTCACTGGCGGGGCGACGGTCGAGGAAATCGCAAAGGTCTACGGGTTGACGAGCCCGCGGACTGTGCAGGTTCAACTGTGGAAAGCAGGGTTTTCTTGGAAAACACAGTCATTTGCTCAACTGAGCCTCGATCAGCAGGAAACCATTGTGCGTCTAGTGACCAAGGAAAAATCAGATAACGAGATCGCCAAGCAGATTGGTGCCAAACCGTTCCAGGTCACGTTATATCGGGCCGACCAAGGGTTGCGCAATAATCGCAGCCGAATTCGATAGGATCGGCGGGAATAAAATAAAAGATGAGGGATAAACTGAGACCAGGTATTTGTTGCATGTAACAAAAATTTGATCTACAATGTTTCATGTAATATATGGAGGTGTTCTATGGAAAATTGTGTCTCGGCCCGGGTGAGAAAGCATCGTGAAGAATTACGTACAGCAGGGTTTCGCCCAATACAAATTTGGGTACCAGATACCCGCCGCCAAGATTTTGCTGATAAGTGTCGTCAGCAATCCTTGGCGTTGAGAGATGACTCACATGAAATCGAAATACTAAACTGGCTGCAAGAGGCTTCTGATACAGAGGGCTGGAAGTGAGGCGTGGAGATTTAGTAACAATTGCTTTGCAAGGCGCTTATGGCAAACCACGTCCTGCACTTATTATTCAATCTGACCTTTTTGATGAGCATCCATCCGTTACTGTGTTACCTGTGACTAGTGAGCTACGAGATCCATCAGTGTTTCGCTTGATGGTAACACCCTCTAAAATTAATGGTTTGCAAAAAAATTCGCAGATTATGATTGATAAAGTGCAGACGGTTCCACGAGAAAAAGTAGGAATTCCATTTGGCCACTTGGATAAACAAACACTGCTGTCTGTGAATCGTGCTTTAGCTGTCTTCCTCGGTTTCACATAAAGCGAAATTATCTGCAGGCGATTTTCTACAGAAAGAAAATTAGAATGAAAAAAACCGATAAAACGGTTGGCTCTCGCAAGGAAGCATTGACCAGCTTAGCGGTAGACATGATGCAGACACGTGACTTTTCAGCGTTGGGCTTGCGAGAACTCGCGCAGGCCGCCTGCATACAAGCAGCAAGTCTTTACAGCCATTTCGATTCGAAGAATGCAGTGGCCCTCCAAGCGATGGTTTTGTATTCTCAGCGGGAACGAGAAGATCCGGCGGAAATCGATCAGGCACCGGTAGGAAATGTTCGCCTTCACCGCTACGTTCAGATGGGTTGAATCCGCCGTATATGTCAACACCCTATTGATTCAGGAGGTGTTAACAGAGTCCGCATGGCACGATCGTAGACGGTGCATGACTGGCGTGGCCTGACACCGCTAATTTATCACCACGTTAATCCGTATGGCCGGATCGAATTGGACATGGAGCGACGTTTATCCCTTGCCGCCTAACTCCCGAAAACCAGCCATTTTGGGCATGTCGCTTGCTATATGTCGTCAAATTTCAGCCTCGCGCCCAATGGGCCCGTTTGTAATATCCAGGCCGCATTTCTAGCGTCCGGATACCATGCTAATCAACGCGTTAATCGCTAACTCGAAGCGCTTTGGGTCACCATCAACATATTCCGGATTCACCTCATACATCCCAGCCACCGTAACGCGTGGTGCTGAGGTTATTTGATAACGCTTCATGAGGATGGCATAGTTGTTGAGGTCGTTGATCAAAACGGCCTTGTTGTCGAGCATCTTCTTCAAGACTTCTTTGGAATCCAGCCTTGCGGCGGTCAATGTGTCCGCAACATTTTTGATCAACAATGGAGAGCGGTTGTGTTCTTGGGCAATGACAAACGAGGCCTTGATAAAATTGCTGACGTAGGCCGGATAGAAGCGCCGAACGGTTGCATAGGCCATTGCCCAAACAGCGCCATCCCGAGCGCCTTTTTTCATGTCGAAATTGAGTACTGGCGAAAACTCAACAGTCATCCCCGTCGCCGGAGGCACAGACCTTGCGAGGTTCTCAAAGAAATTATGATACTCATAAGAGTAGCGGCAAGTCGGAGAAAACCAGACCCGCACGACGTTTTCATCTCCTTCAACGCGGGATTGTCCAGTAAATTTGACGTACGGCCTCGATGCACGTTCGACGGCCTGTTGTAGAGATGGCTCGGAACTTTGAGCATACACATGCATATTGACGGCTGCGAGGACAAGTGACCCTGCAGCACAAAAATTAAGCGCGTAACGGCTCATCTTCATAAATCTGTCTGAGAGAGAGGGCATATTTGTGGCATAGGTCGTCAAGGTCAACCTTCTCATTCTGTTCGCGCCGCTCGTAATAACTGGAGATAACATCGTCAACCTGGTTCATCGAAAGATCGTATGACTTGGCCAGCTTGAGACGCAACGTCGGATACCGACTGGCCATTGGCTGGCCACCCAACCATCGGTTGCAGTCCTCGAGGGCAATCAGTCCTTTCTCAACGAAGCGTAACCCTTGTTGTAGCAGCGTCTCGAACTGCGGCTGTTTCGCACCCAATTCAAATACACGCTCAATATTGAATTCCGCGATCGCCAGCTTAACCTCGTAGTCAACCACCAGCATTTCCACCATCGCCTGGCGGCTAATCACCTCATCGACGGCAACCACATATCGGTCGAAATCAACCCCGGAGTTCTTCAAAATCCAGTCATGTTGGTTGACGCTAGTCTCGGCAGATCGACCAGTCGGTTCTCGCAGAGGGACCAGGCGCTGACAAATCACTGCTTGTAACGCATTAGCCAAGGTTGCCAGTTCTGCCTCGCGCATATCCTGCGGCAAAAGCTTGAATAGCCGGTCGACCGCACCAGGAACATGATCGGCATGCACCGTCGCAAACACCAGGTGGCCAGTTGCAACAGCCGACAACGCGGTCTGCAGCATTTCTGGGCTTCGAATTTCACCGATCATGAGAATCTTTGCGGCCATCCTAAGGGTTTGTCGTAACGCCCGCTCTGGCGGGAGATCCGGAGTCACCTCTATATGCACAATGGACCCAGGACCTTTCAACATGAACTCAACCGGATCTTCGATGGTGACGATCTTCTTGTGCCCAGTATTGGCCCGGGAAAGACAGGCATATTGCGTCGACGATTTACCCGATCCTGTCGGCCCAGCAAATAATACCAAACCGGATGTGACTGAAAGCAGCTCTGTCATTTCGCACAGCACTGTGTAGGAAAATCCCATATCCTCCAAGTCCTTGGTGCGATTTTCGTCAATCAAGCGAAAGGTAAAGGAATAGCCGCCATCAGTCATTTGAATGAACGCCACGCGTAACCGCAGGTTGTACTTGTCGGAGTCCGCGAACTCTAGCTTTATAGGGATGCCCGTCTTGCGAACCCACTGCATCGGAAAATCAACCGGAAGCGCCGCATTGAAATCCGAGCGATCCTGCGACCCAACCGGGATGCCGCACCGGGTGGGCACAAGGTCCTTAAGTATCTTTGCATGGTCGACGCACAGATGATCGGTGCGGATGTGGACACCACCCCGCATCGTCGAAATATTGAGTTTGTATCCCCATCGCGAGTGAAACTCGAGATGGATATCGGAGGCCGCTTCGCGCAAAGCATATGCAAAGGATAACAATAGCAATTTAGCGAAAGGATATTTGCTGTCAGTCTGGCTTGGCAACGCCCAACTGACCTCCCGCAAATAATCCTTGAACAAGTCGCCCAGGTACGGAAGCTGATCAAAATCGAGTAAATCAACGTAATTGTTGTGTTTCATGCGACGCCATGAAAAAACATATCAAATGGATTATAAATATAGCACAAGATGTCAATTTATATTTGTTTATTATCAACATATCTGGTAAAGTTAAATTCACATTATTTGTCATTTATACATATAAAAATTAATCAATTTTAACTCTATATGCGGCATAGTTATGTTATTCGCAATATGAAAATTATTCGTATTCTATCAATGCTCTGCGCTGCGATTACTGTTGTGCCAGCATATGGCGAAACGCGGAGCGCGGAGGAGATCGCCGAACGCACGCTGCGTCAGGCGCAAGCGATAGCTGAAATGCAACTCAACAGCGGCCAGACAAAAGCTTCCCGTAGCAGCAATACGGCCGTACTCACCCGTGCCGCACGCTCGAATACCGACGAGGCAAAAGCGCAAATTTCCCATATGCTGGAGCACGCAAGAAACTCCTCTAAAGAAGATATCGCGGAGCACAACAAGGCTGCCCTGGATATTGATGCAGAGAAGCTTTCAGCGATTCGGGAAAGTCTTCCGAGAGATGTCCTCACGAACGCGATGCAGCTTTACGCCAAAGGACAGCTTGGCATCGTGGTGTCGCCCGATGGCAACGCTATTATCGCCCTGATCCGAGAGCTAACAAGCATAAAAGACCGCCAGCGGAATTTGGCGTTACTACGACAATACGCGGACGCCAAACGACCGGAAGCGCTTAATTTCTTCGGATATATGTATGACGTCGGTCTGTTCGTTCAACACAATGCGCGCACTGCGGAGTCATTTTATCGCGCCGCTGCTGCGAGCTATGCCCCAGCCATGTATAACCTCGGCATAAGCGAATTCTACGGGCGTCTTGGAAATAGCCGCGCCGGCGATATGCGCCGCGCCCTGGCTTATTTTGAGCAAGCCAGGACGATGGCGAGTGATAGTTCGGGCCGTATCTGTGGTTGGGCTTCATTCACGAATTGGCGCATTGGGCGCATTCAAGCCAGCGAACAGGCCGCGTCAGGATGCCCATCCCCGCTCGCGGCGCTTGGAGCTGCCTCAAGCTTAAAAAACCACCCGGAACGATCCATTTCTCTGTACAGCGGATTCTTTGCTAGTGGCGCTGATGATGCCTTCCCGGCGCTTTTCGAGTTTGCAAAAGCCAAAGCGCCCAATCAAGCCCCTGAATTTTACGTGATCAACAAGTACCGCTGGAACCTCGAGAAACAATCGTCCGGCCGCCTAGCCGAAGAAATCTCGAAGTTACGCGGAAACACCAGTAAACCTGAAATCCAAGATCACTCAGCCGCCAACAGCGCCAAGATCCGGGTCGCAAAACTCAAACAGATGCGCGCTGCCAACCGGATGCAATTCAGTACACCCGTTCCTTATCTTCCATTTCGGCAGGCGGACGTCGAAATGTTCAAGCACATGATCGGACAGCAATCCCAATGAAAAAGTCTATCGTACTGCTTGCGGCCGCCCTCCTGCCACTTCAGGCCGTTGCCCAAGCACAAATCTACGGCGTCGACCTTCCTAAGCTCTTTCTACACGGCGAGTTGATGTCAGATATTCCGCCTTTACCGCCGAATAGCCAGATCTACCGTGACAGTGTTGCAGCAATGAAAGCCCTCACGGGTTCAGATGCCCCGATCCAATATTACTGGAGAGTCACCAAACTGAAGCAACAGCCAACGTGTGGCCGGGTTTCTATGATCCCGGTTCAAAAGAACGTCGCACTTGGCCAGTTTGCGATGGGTACCTTCCTTTGTGAAGATGGAACACCGCCATTCATGGTTTGTCCGGAAAAAAAATCCCAATTGGTTTCCTCGGCGGCTCGGTGTAAAGACGGAACGTCGCCAGTGCTCACGGACGAGGCCCAAGCTATGTACGATCAAGCTATCAAGGATGGCGGGAAAACGACTGCCGAAATTATGAAGAGATTAAAAGATGCCAAGCCGAAAAAGTAACCTCTTAATCATTCTGAGCACCTCGCTGGCGTTAAACAGCGTAAATGCCGAAATGCCGGCCAGTGCAGCTCAGGATGGAAGTGTCTTTGCGGATTCGGTAACGGCGAAAATTCCAGTGACCACAGCGCCCGCAAAGGGTTTTGGTGCCTTCGATACGCCGATTGACAAAAACGCTACGAACTACGGCGGCCTGAACTACAAGGGTTCGCTTGGAAAGCTCGGCGTGCAGGCAATAGATCGTTGCAAAAACTACGTCCCGACCGGCAACGTGTCACAGGACCAAGAATGCGCTGGCTTGAATTACATGGCAAACAATTGCCTACAGACCAGTACGACGCAAAATAAGATTATCGGCTCAGTTGCGAATGTCCCCATGGCATCGTCCAACTGTGTAGGCGCCTACGGTAGCAGTGCTGGCGTCTTCGAATTGTCAGCGAAAGATAAAGCCATGATCACCCATTTCGGCAAAAGTACGCAGAATGCGGTCTCGGCGGCCGAGGACTGCATAGAGGTCGAAAAAATCGTCCGTCCGGCAACGACGGAATTATTCAACTGCACCAAAAACACCAATTACACGGAGGCCGCCTGTACACAGGACCTTAACCCACAATGCCGGCTCCGGGGCGGTGACCTGGCCAGCACTTCCGTAAATAAAGGATCGCTCAGTCACGCATACATCACCAAAACGAACGTGGCTGGAGTGTATAACTACCTGATGTCTGTGGATTACCGTTGTAATAGTGATGCATCGGGGTCAATTTCGTTTGAGGTACAAGACATTGCCTGGGGCGCCTCGATCACGTTAACGGTTAGCAATCTGGATGACGCCGCCGCAATCGGTGTCAATGGAACGACCGTTTATGCCGGGTATCCGAACGCCGGACCGCAGTATTACGGCGACTTCTTTCCGACGTCAGCAAAAGGCTTTCAGATCGGCTATTCCTGGACTGAGAAAGTAGGAACGATTGACCAGCAGTTCCACGCGAACACCAAGCTGTTGGATTATTGCCCCAGTGGCTACTCGCCAATCTCGCAAAGCCAGTTAAGACGCGGTTATCGTGCTCCATCAGATTACACGCCCAACAATATCCTAGGCTTTTTCTGCAACGCAGAAGGAAAGTTTCTGATGAACCGCCATGAAGGTATAGGGACATGGAGTGGCACTATCCCAAGCAGCACTTGGCCCCTAGTTAATGGGGTGAACACCATCGAGGTTTATTGGGGCACGGCGCCGTGGGAAGGATGCGGGAATGTCACCGTGCAGGGAGTGATTACCAACAAAGTGCCCGCCTGCGACACGCTTTGGACTAATAACTGTGCCACCTACGAGACGTCAAGCGGCATGACGCTGGGAAACCCGGAGTGACCTCATGACCATGTTCGTCGTCCGCACCCTAGGATGGATCGCTCTGCTCATTGGCGCGGGCGTGTCGGATGCTGAGCCTCTGACGAATTTTGGCAGTTGCGCTGTTGAACCCAACAAGCGTCAGGTCTGCGTGGACACGACCCCGTGTAAGACGTTGCCCAGCGGTTATACGGTATGCCTGAAAGGGGTCACCCCACCACGGAACGCCGCCAGGGTAAACGCTTCCTGTTGGAGTTATCAGACAGTTTACGCTTGCGAAGACTCTACGTCGATCGATACCTGCTCAACGGCACCTTGGATGCAAAAATATGGCGCCTCCTGTCAACAAACCAATGTCAGCTGCCAATCCACGATCCCGGAGAACGGAAAATGCGCCGCGTGGACTTACACCTACGCCTGCGAAACTGAACCAGCGCAAAAAGCGCTAGTGATGCAATGCACATCAACCGCCCTGGGCACCGACCTGTCAATGGCAACACCGCAAGTTGCGCCCAACAGCCCGGCCAAAGCGGTCGCGTTACTCGAGGCGGCTCGGGAGATCAGCGCATATTCGACGTGCGATGCAGCGACAGCACTCGCAGATCCTGACGCATGCCTGAACAAGAAGATGTTCAATGGCGTTTATGAAACCTGTAAAAAAGGGTATGGGGGCATCAAGAACTGCTGCAAGGCAATACCTGGCGGTAAAAGTAACGCACAGATAGCGACACTGGCCTTTTCAGCCGGTGCTAGCGTTGTCAAATACGCTGGCGCCAAAGCAGTGGACGCGGCCAGTCCGTATGTGTTTGATGCGCTTTATGCAATGAGTGAGTACGCAGGTGGCATGGCGGCAAGTAGTGGATCGATGATAGCCGGCACAAATTTGGCCGCATCTGGCCTGACACTTAAGGCCTATGGTTTTACGTACGGCACTGGAGCTTTCTCTGCAGGATCGTCGCTTCCTGGAACAATGCTCCTGACGGAGGGTGGCTCTGGGTTTGTAACCTTCAATCCGTACGTTTTCGCAGCCACGGTGGCTTTCACGATAGTTCTTCAAGAACTGGTTTCTTGTGATCAATCGGAACAATTATTGGGCATGCACAAGGGCCAGAATCTAAGCGTTCAGGTCAGCGAAGAGTGCAGATCGAAGGCCTTGGGAGCATGTGTGGAGTGGGAAGAAGGCTGGTGCTCTTATAATGGGGTGATCGGTAAAGTCCTAGGCACCCAGGGCCGGCGTCAGTTTGGACTTAGCCTAGACAAATCTTGCGAGGGAATATCAGTGAAGCAGATGCAACAGCTGGATTGGAGCAAGCTGGATCTCAGCGAACTCGAAGGACAGGTTGCGTCCCAGGCGACCAAAAATATTCCCAACCCGTCGACCGTAACGACGATCTACGAAAACAAACTCAATCAAACGCCGGTTACCGGGGTTAACACCGATACCGCAAAGGGACTGGGCTACCCCTCCCACTACACGACTCCTTAAAAGGAAAATACAGAATGAAACTCAGTGAACAACTGGCCTCTTTCAGGCAATGCCTAGTCAAGCAAGCCCCGAAGATCATCATCGTACTGCTGATGACCGCACTGATTGGGGCCTGCGTGAAATTGGTGCGATCGATCCGCGAGAACCAAACGCTACGGGAAGAAGTAAAGACAGCCTACTCAGAGGTCGAACAGTTGAAAAGTGATATCGTGCAAACCAGGCACGACAAAGAAATGACTGTGCAGCAGGAAAAAGACTACTGCAGGTTGCTCATGACCGAAAACGAAGAACGCGTTGCCGCCTTCGCCAAGCAAGCGGCGAAATGCATTCCGCTGATAAAGCGTTTCGATATTAAGTATACAAGCCCTAAGGAGAAGAGATGAAAAAATTGGCTGCAACATTGCTAACTGCGGCACTCACCGCATGTACCGCCCCGGCGATCAATACACCAACCGTCCAGGCAGTGGCCAACACGCCGGCCTCCCCAACGGTGATCGACACACCGGCTGCTAAAGTCATTGTTATTCGTCCATCGGAGCAATGGACGCCAAAGCAAGCAGTCCTGGACAACTACGATGCTGGGATGCGGGAGAAACGTTATTTGCTGGCTGCACAGGACCAGAACGGCAAAAAACAATTTGCCACTTCATCGGAACTTTCCGGTTGGCTGAAGGCAGCCGTAGACGATATGGCCGAAGCCGGCTGGAAGGCCTCTGGATGGATGCCGAAAAACATCAGCACTATTGGTCCGGCAAAGACCATGACTGGCGACGAGTATAACAAGGTGATCGGCATTCAAAAGCAATATTTCAAGGCACTGACCGAGAAAGCTGGAAGCCCCGAAAGGCAAAAAACCAAACATAAAGTCGGTTCGGCGCTAAGTATGGCATTAGCGATCGGCACTCTCGGCGCGGGATCAGTGCTGGACTTACCGAGCCATCTGCAGTGGCTGACAACAGACCTCGCGGAAATGATCGGATCGATCCCGCCGGCGCTGCTTACCGTCGTCTCGCCAAACTGGCCGTCCGCACGGGATTTCAGTCCATATCCGGCCATCGATGTACGCTTGGTGACATCAAACCTTGGCGGAGTTTTTGGGCAGATCGTCATCGCCTACAAGGGCGCAAAAACGCCTGAAGCAGAAGAGGAAGCGATGGCAAAGGCGGCTCGGGCCATTGTCGGAGTGGATACCTCGCTTGAAAAAATCAAGGGGGCCCGCCTCGAAGACTACAATCGGCGAGCTGCGATCTGGAAAGACTGCGTGGCCGACGGCAGGTGCAAGGAGTAACCATGAGCGGAGAAAAACCAAATCGGGTAACCCGAACCTATGGTGCCGGCGTACGAACAGTCAACAAGCTCAGCCTAGTTGTCTGGCTGTTGCTTTTGATCATGCTGGCTAGCTGGCTGTCAAACTAGCTCTGAAATGGCGATTACTTTGGCTTTTTTTGCCATCTCGTCACGTCTTTAATCGACAATGGCACAGCTGTTCTAACTGTTTTCACGCCGGCCGATTCGAACAGTTTCTTTCCATCTATAGCCGAGTCAACCGATTTCTGGTTTCGAGCGCGTGTCGGCGCAGCAGCGTGGCCAGCCACCTTACTCTCGCGCACGACGGTTTGCTCGACAGCTGCCATGTCAAGCAATTCCTTACGAGTGAAGGTCTGATACAAGAGAGCAAGCGCGGAACGGGCCTCGGTAGGCCACTGCATAAACGCTTCTTTGGATGCCGGCAACACGGCCATTAGGGTCTGATCGCCGGCCATCGCATCATATGCCTCCGACAGACGGGTTTCCAGCGTCTCCTCAAGCGCAAAGTCTTGATGAGTTAGCAAACCGGCCTTGATGTAGATCGTGACAACGGGAACGCCGAGAAGCCTGGCTAACGGCCGCACAACGGTATCTTTGTCACTATGCGCGACCCATCGGGTCGAGTTAACGACACTGTTAAGCATCGAGTAAGAAACCTGGTGACGATCGGCAAACGTGCTCAGCGAACATCTCTCCTCGATGAGTTTACGTTGGATCATATCGACCAGCGGAAGCTGTAACGATGCAATGCTTTTGGATTTGACGGACCGAGGCTGCTTATCCCGCATGGATTAATAATATAATAATAAGTTGAAATGCCGCCGATTCTGCCGAAAACTTCACCATAAGTCGTAAGTCAATCGGAACCGCACCGTATACAATACTGCCGTTCGTAACGTAAAAGATCGTTTTCTGGCGAGTAGAGGGGTTAGAAGCCAAAGCCGCAGATTTCTAAAATTGTTTAAATTCAATAGCTTATTTGTAATACCTGCATTTAAACAAAAAAGTAAAATAATATTTTACTTTAATTGCGGCATATTAACGCGTATGCAGCTTAAATTGTGCCGAAAGTGCATTAAATAGGGATAGTCTCAACACTCGCGCCACCAGCCCCCATCTTGATCACAGCAAGGCCTAGCCTAGCATTCATGTCGAGCTCAAACTGCCCATACGGGTTGACGTAGTCGGGAGAGTGTTTCATTCCGGGGGCTGGCGTTTTGTTGAGTAGACCCGGGGAGTTTCGCCCCGAGTCTCTCGCAGATCCGTACGTGAGACTCTCGCCTCATACGGCTCCTGTCATCCAACCCTACCTCCCCATACCTGCCAGTAGTGAAACATCCGTGGACATTCGTTCTTCATCTTGCTGAGCCACTCCGCACTGCGCTGCTTGTGCCGCAACAATGTTTTGTATTTCCTTCTAGCCCATTTCTCAAGCCGACGATCCATATACTGAAAGAGCTTATGCATTGCCGTTTTATAGAACGCGCCATAGTAATTCCACCACCCCCGGGTCGTTGAGTTGCATTGCTGCGCCAAATCAGCTAGCGTTTTCGGCGTTTGTCGGTGAAGCTTCCACCCTCGCACGGTCTGTCGCATACGCGTCAAGGCGTCATTGCTCACCCCCGGCAGGAAGCTGGTAAATAGCCGGCCTTGCTTGCCCTGAGCCCTCCTCGGCATAAACGTAAAGCCGAGGAATGTGAACTGCACATGCGGATAGGCCTCGGTGCGACTACTGTCCTTGCAATACACTATCTTTGATTTCTCAGGATGCATCGTCAATCCACACTCCTCCAGCCTAGACGCGATGGATTGCATCACGAATGCTGCCTGCCTTTGGTTGCGGCAGTGAACCACCGCATCATCAGCATAGCGGGCGAAAGGATATTGAGGGTAGGTACGCTGCATCCAACGATCGAACGTATAATGCATGAACAGATTCATCAGGATCGGGCTGACCACTCCGCCTTGCGGAACGCCCCGCGCCCGTGGCAACAGGGTTCCGTCCGTAGTCTCAAACGGCGCAGTTAGCCACCGCTCGATGTACAGTAGGATCCAGTCTTCTCTGACGTGGCTCCGCACTGCCTTCATCAACAATGTGTGATCGATCTGGTCGAACGCCGCTTTGATATCAAACTCAGCAATCCAGTCGTACTGCCAGCAACGTTTTCGCGTCACGGCAATCGCCTGTTTGGCCGACTTGCCCGGTCGATATCCATAGGAATCTGGATGAAATACCGGATCGATTGTCGGCTCGATCATGAGCTTGACCACCGTCTGGGCGATTCTGTCAGAAACAGTGGGAATTCCCAACTTTCTCGTACCGCCCTTGGCCTTCGGAATTTCCACCTGCTTCACGGGTGGCGGGAAGTACGACCCCGATGACATCCGGTTCCACAGTTTGTACAGATTTCCCGAAAGATTCTGCTCGAACATGGCGATCGTTTCATCGTCCACGCCCGCAGATCCACGGTTGGCCTTCACCAGTTGATAGGCTTCCCACACCACACGCTTCGCAATGCAATAGGATTTTGTTGTTGATGTCATGTCACTCATCCCCGCAGAGCAGGTTGATGACATTCGTCAACCGGATAACGCCGCCCCTTCGCTCCACCTCCGTTACAAAGGCTTCGTCACTACTACGAGCGGCTCCGCCCCTCATTCCGGCATCGGTATTCATCCTTATGGTTTCAGCCATTTGTCTTTTCCCTTCACATCCAGAATAAGGTTCTCACGTTCCATACTAGAGCCTGTGTTGAGCTCATGCCGCCTATACACCGACTGTCATCGGGTCCGTAAACAGGTGTCGTCCCGACTGATCCCGGAGTTGCCTAACGACCCCGGTTTTGACAGTTCTTTAGAGTTAACGATGCGTCATCGGACGGTTTGCTTGCGCTCATCTTCTCAACACGTACCTGACATCTTCATGATGCCTTTTTCCACAGTCGCTCACGACCACGTCTTTTGAACGCAGCCGCACCGGGCGGTTGGTGAGTAGGCCGGAGGAGTTTCACCTCCAGCCTCTCGCAGATCCGTACGTGAGACTCTCGCCTCATACGGCTCCTGTCATCCAACCCTGCCTCCCCATACCTGCCAGTAGTGAAACATCCGTGGACATTCGTTCTTTATCTTGCTGAGCCACTCCGCACTGCGCTGCTTGTGCCGCAACAATGTTTTGTATTTCCTTCTAGCCCATTTTTCGAGCCGGCGATCCATATACTGAAAGAGCTTATGCATTGCCGTCTTATAGAACGCGCCATAGTAATTCCACCCCCCCCGGGTCGTTGAGTTGCATTGCTGCGCCAAATCGGCTAGCGTTTTCGGCGTTTGTCGATGAAGTTTCCACCCTCGCACGGTCTGTCGCATACGCTTCAAGGCGTCATTGCTCACTCCCGGCAGGAAGCTGGTAAATAGCCGCCCTTGCTTGCTCTGAGCCCTCCTCGGCATAAACGTAAAACCGAGGAATGTGAACTGCACGTGCGGATAAGTTTCGGTGCGACTCCCATCCTTGCAATACACTATCTTTGATTTCTCAGGATGCATCGTTAATCCACACTCCTCCAGCCTAGATGCGATGGATTGCATCACGAATGCTGCCTGCTTTTGGTTGCGGCAGTGAACCACCGCATCATCAGCATAGCGGGCGAAAGGATATTGAGGATAGGTACGCTGCATCCAGCGATCGAACGTATAATGCATGAACAGATTCATCAGGATCGGGCTGACCACTCCGC
>JASSUC010000040.1:0-9131 GCA_031963245.1 Mycoavidus cysteinexigens | reverse complement strand
GCATTTCATATTTTGCTTCCCATGCAATTTTGGCAGCAATTTCCTTATAGAAAAACTGCATAAACTCTGGAAGGAACACATCTAATGCATTTTTCCATGCCTCATCAGCATAAGAGGGGGACAGAGTGACTAAATTTGTCATCGAAATCTTTCGGAAATGGAGCGAGTGAATATTTCCTACACTATATTCGCTCCGCCTTTATTTTGATATATATCAAAAGTCATAAGATGTGCTTGTGTGCCTACGGGCGACGGTAAATATTTTAATTCTATGCCGCACCATTAATTCTCAATCTCGCCCCCATTTTTGGGGGCTTCGCAATCACCTTACTTATCTGTGAGACTTTCAAGATAGCGCTGTGCGTCAAGCGCCGCCATACAGCCAGTGCCGGCACTGGTAATCGCTTGTCGGTAGATCGAATCTTGGACATCGCCTGCAGCGAAAACTCCGTCCACGCTGGTGGCTGTTGCATTGCCTGCGAGTCCAGTGCGTGTCAGGATATAACCGTTTTTCATTTCGAGTTGTTCAGCGAAAATATCGGTATTAGGTTTATGGCCAATGGCAATAAACACGCCTTGCAAAGGGATATCCGTGCTTTGATTGGTTTGGGTGTGCTTGACACGCATGCCTGTGACGCCGGTAGCATCGCCTTGCACCTCATCCAGCACATGATCCCATTTGATTTCGACTATGCCGGCCTGTTCTTTGGCCAACAGCCGGTCAATGAGAATAGGCTCAGCGCGGAATGCGTTGCGGCGGTGAATCACGGTGACTTTTTTTGCAATTTGTGCAAGATACAACGCTTCTTCGACAGCGGTGTTGCCACCCCCAATCACCGCAACGTCTTGTTGCTTGTAGAAAAAGCCATCGCAGGTGGCGCAGGCGGAAACGCCTTTGCCCATAAAGGCCTCTTCAGACGGTAAGCCAAGATATTGGGCGGAAGCGCCGGTTGCAATAATCAATGCATCGCAGGTGTACTCGTGGGCCTCGCCAATTAGGCGTAGAGGCCGTTCATCAAGCTTTGCGGTATGAATATAATCAAACACAATGTCGGTATTAAAGCGCAGAGCGTGCTCAAGAAAGCGCTCCATTAATTCTGGACCTTGTACGCCCTGGGCATCGGCGGGCCAGTTTTCGACCTCAGTGGTGGTGGTTAATTGGCCGCCTTGTGCCAGGCCAGTAATGAGCATTGGCGACAAGTTAGCGCGTGCTGCATAGACGGCAGCCGTATAACCGGCTGGACCGGAGCCTAGGATGAGAACTTTTGCATGTTTTGTGGAGGGCATATCAAGGACGAAAAATTTAGGATCTAAGCACCAAATAGCATATTATATGTTTGTTTAGGCGTGCGGGTTTGAGCTATCGTGCGCGTTCATGACTGTAAAGCGCCGTATCGATGGTCGGCGCTACGGTCCGCGTGTGGCAGTTTAGGCTAAACTAGCTTAATTCACTGGGGCCTGTCCCCCGAGCAGCACATAGCACATATTGGTTCATGGCGAAATCTCCTTTCTCTTATAGCGCGCAGGCGTTGCCGCGCAGGATCTCACACCTTGTTGTTGAAATTCGTTGGCTGCTGCAGCTTGCCGGTGTATTCTTTTTATTCATGGTGCTATTTAGCTATAGCCCGCTTGATCCGAGTTGGACGCATGCGGTGCAAGCTAACGGTATTGCAAACTGGGGGGGGCGCGTCGGCGCATGGGCGGCTGATATTTTGTTCTTGCTCTTCGGTTTCTCAGCCTATTGGTGGGCCGTATTGCTCGGGCGCCGCGTGGTACTGGGTTATTGGCGCATAGCGCCGGCTGATGGACAAGCTAGTGATCTAAGTAAGAGCCCGCCCGCCCGGACTGAACGCCGTTCGGCAGACATACAGCAGGAACCTGGGCTGCTGCAAGAGGGCAGTTGGCTGCTTGAATTATTTTCTTTTGCTTTGATCTTGATTGCCAGCGTTGGCCTTGAGGCAATGCGGCTGTGGTCTTTATCAACTAACTTGCCGCGTGCGCCAGGTGGCGTCCTGGGGGATGCCGTGGCAGCGCAAGTATTGCACGCGTTTGGCTTCACGGGCGGCACGCTGGCCCTTTTGTTACTGCTGGCGATTGGGGTCTCCCTGTTCTTTCGTTTTTCTTGGTTAAATGCTGCTGAGCGCACTGGCGATGGGATCGTCGCCGCGCTGAGGTTCATGCAAATGCACTATGAAGCCCGACGTGATCGCAAAGTCGGTGAGGCTGCTGCGATACGCCGTGAAGGCAAGCTCGAACAGGACCGCGTGCGGGTTGAAGAACACGAGCCTGTGCGGATTGTGCCGGCAGTGAGCGCTGTCGTTAAATCCGAGCGCATTGAAAAAGAAAAACAGCAAACGCTTTTTCATGACTTGCCTGATAGTATTTTGCCACCGCTTGCGTTGCTGGATGCACCTTTGGCGACACAAGAAACTGTGTCGGCCGACACACTTGAATTTACTTCACGTTTGATCGAAAAAAAATTAAAGGATTTTGGCGTTGAAGTCAGCGTGATTGCGGCTTATCCAGGACCCGTGATTACCCGCTATGAAGTTGAGCCAGCTATCGGTGTGAAGGGTAGCCAGGTGGTTAACCTGGCGAAGGATTTAGCGCGTTCGCTCTCGTTAGTGTCCATTCGCGTGGTCGAGACCATTCCAGGCAAAAACTGTATGGGCCTCGAACTACCCAATTTACGCCGGCAAACAGTCCGCTTGTCTGAAATTTTAAGTTCCGAAGCTTATGCAGCCGCTGCTTCGACGCTGACCATTGCACTAGGTAAAGGTATCAGCGGCAAGCCGATCGTCGCTGATTTAGCCAAAATGCCGCATCTGTTGGTGGCAGGTACGACTGGATCGGGTAAATCGGTCGGCATTAATGCCATGATTTTATCGTTGCTTTACAAGGCAACGGCCGAGCAAGTTAGGATGATTTTGATCGATCCAAAGATGCTTGAGATGAGCGTTTACGATGGCGTGCCGCATCTGCTATGTCCGGTGGTGATCGATATGCGGCAAGCAGGCCATGCCTTAAATTGGACGGTTGCTGAAATGGAGCGCCGTTATAAATTAATGAGTAAGCTTGGGGTGCGTAATCTCAGTGGTTATAACCATAAGCTTGATGAGGCGCACAAGCGCGAAGAAATCATCCCGAACCCATTTAGCCTAACGCCAGATATGCCCGAGCCGCTTGAGCGGCTGCCACATATTGTCGTGGTGATTGATGAGTTGGCCGATCTGATGATGGTAGTGGGTAAAAAAGTCGAAGAATTGATTGCACGGATTGCACAAAAAGCGAGAGCGGCAGGGATTCACCTAATTCTTGCGACGCAACGGCCATCGGTTGATGTCATCACCGGATTGATTAAAGCCAATGTGCCAACCCGCATTGCCTTTCAAGTTTCATCGAAAATCGACTCGCGCACAATCTTGGATCAACAGGGCGCGGAATCGCTATTGGGCATGGGCGATATGCTTTATCTGCCGCCTGGCTCAGGTTTGCCGGTTCGCGTACATGGCGCTTTTGTTTCTGATGAAGAAGTGCATCGAGTGGTCGAAAAACTGAAACAGCAGGGCGAACCGAACTATATTGAAGGTATCCTAGAAGGAGGTAGCAATAGTGAGATTGATGAAGGACTGGGCAATACCAATGGTAGTGGGCAAAATGCTGAAGCCGATCCACTCTATGATCAAGCCGTTGAAATTGTCACCAAACACCGACGTGCTTCTATTTCGCTGGTACAGCGCCATTTGCGAATTGGCTATAATCGTGCAGCCCGGTTGCTTGAACAAATGGAGCAAGCAGGGTTAATATCGGCAATGTCAGCAAATGGCAACCGTGAAATTCTGGTACCCAATCGTGACCCGAACTAGATGAGGTAAGAAATGAAGCTTAAAACAGTAACTTTATTGAATTTTAGACTTTGGCTAACGAGAGGGCTTGCGGTATCGGCGCTCACAGCGGCAAGTCTTGCACCACCTGCGTACGCCGGTGGATCTACCTACACTAATGCGACTGAGCAACTGAATAATTTTGTGGCGCAAGTGCAAACGGCAAAAGGCCATTTTGTTCAGCGGCAGATTAAAACTGACCCAAAGAAGATGAAAGACCTCCCTGACCAGGCTACATGGCCGCAGGAAGAAAGTGGCAAAGCCAGTGGTTTTTTCTTATTCGAGCGGCCGGGTAAATTTATCTGGACTTATGAGGAGCCTTCCCGCCAAGTTCTGCAGTCTGATGGCGAATATTTTTATATCTACGATAAAGAACTCAAGCAAGTCATCAAGCGTAAGCTTGACCGTATGCTAGGCGTCAGCCCAGCAGCGATTTTATTTGGCAGCAACGATCTGAGTCAGAATTTCAGACTGCGCGATATTGGTAAACAAGCCGGGCTAGACTGGCTTGAGCTTAAGCCGAAAGCGGCCGATACGCAATTTCAGCGGGTCATTATTGGATTTAGAGGCGGGAATCTCGAGGCGATGAAATTGTTTGATCTATTCGGCAATGTCACTTTATTGGTTTTTACGGATATGAAGAAAAACCCGACAGTGCTGCCTGATCGTTTCAAATTCACCGTACCGAAAGGCGTCGATGTGATTCAGGGATGAGCGTTGGCGTGTTTTATCCCACGTCTTGCAAAAATAGAAAAGCGGCCCATGTTGTTTGCCGCTGATTCTCCTCTAGCCGCACCGCTGGCTGAGCGGTTGCGGCCCAAAGTGATCGATGAGGTGATTGGCCAAAAGCATTTGCTTGGGCCAGGCAAGCCATTGCGGGTTGCCTTTGAGTTGGGCCAGCCGCATTCGATGATCTTATGGGGGCCGCCCGGTGTAGGCAAAACCACGCTTGCGCGCCTTATGGCAGATGCTTTTAAAGCCGAGTTTATTGCTCTTTCTGCCGTCTTAGCAGGGGTCAAAGAGATTCGAGAAGCGGTTGAAATGGCGCGTATGTATCAGGCGCATGGCCGTCAAACGTTGGTTTTTGTCGATGAAGTGCATCGCTTCAATAAAAGCCAGCAAGACGCATTTCTGCCACACGTTGAAGCGGGCCTTTTTATTTTTATCGGCGCGACCACTGAAAACCCGTCATTTGAGTTAAACAGCGCACTACTCTCGCGCGCAGCCGTTTATGTGCTCACCAGCCTTAACGCGAGTGAGTTAGAGGATTTGCTAAAGCGTGCAAGCGCTGCGCTTGGTGGTATTTCATTGACTGCGCAGGCATGCGCAATACTGATTGAAACAGCCGATGGCGACGCTCGCAAGCTGCTGAATAATCTGGAAATTGCCGCCCACGCAGCAGCCCTTAAGCAGACAAATGAAATTGACGAAGCACTACTGGGCAGCGCATTGGCAGAAAATCTGCGTCGCTTCGATAAAGGCGGCGAGGCCTTTTATGACCAAATTAGCGCCCTCCATAAAGCAGTGCGTGGCAGCCATCCAGACGCAGCACTATATTGGCTTTGCCGTATGCTAGATGGGGGTACAGATCCGCATTATTTGGCGCGGCGAATCATTCGCATGGCTTGGGAGGATATCGGCCTGGCCGATCCACGCGCTGTGAGCATCGCGCTGGATGCGGCGCAGACCTATGAGCGGCTTGGTTCACCAGAGGGTGAGCTCGCTCTGGCGCAAGCCATACTCTACCTTGCCGCAGCCCCAAAATCGAATGCTGGCTATTGCGCCTACAATGCAGCGCGCAAATTTGTCAGCAAAGACTCATCCCGTGCAGTCCCGATTCATCTGCGTAATGCGCCAACCAAGCTGATGAAAGAACTCGGCTACGGGCATGAATATCGCTATGCGCATGATGAGCCGGATGCTTATGCGGCCGGAGAGCAATATTTGCCGGATGGCGTCCCTCACCCTAATTGGTATCAACCAACGCCTCGCGGCCTTGAAGCCAAGATTGCTGAAAAGCTTAAGCGGCTAAATGAGCTTGATGTAGCTTGGCGCGCTGAACATGGCGTTAACTCAAAAACATAAGCGCAGCATCCGTTAAAACCTAAGTTAAAATCGCAGTTTATTCTGTTTGCCCTATCTTATTTTCCATGCTTGATATCCAACTGTTGCGTAAAGACCTTGATGGCGTCGCACACCGTCTGAATAGCCGCGGTTACGCGCTAGACCGTGCGACATTTATAAACCTTGAGACAGAGCGACGCGAGCTACAAGTGCGCACTGAAGAACTGCAAGCACGCCGCAACAGCCTATCAAAGCAAATTGGCGTCTCAAAAAGCCGGGCAGAAGATTGTTCGGCGTTGTTGGTTGAAGCAGACAGCATTGGCACTGTGCTCAAAGACTCTGCGCTAAGACTGAATGAACTCCAAGCGCAGTTAACCGAGTTTATGCTGGACGCGCCTAACTTGCCGCACGAAAGTGCGCCGCTAGGCCGCGATGAAACACAAAACACTGAAGTAAGCCGTTGGGGTAGCCCGCGCCAATTTGAGTTTGAGATTAAAGACCATGTCGATATTGGTGAGCCGCTTGGACTCGATTTTGATAGTGCGGTTAAGCTCAGTGGCGCGCGCTTTGCGGTACTACGTGGCCCGCTTGCGCGGCTACAACGTGCCTTGGCGCAATTTATGCTTGATTTGCACACGACTGAACATGGCTATACAGAAATTCAGGTGCCTTATATCGTCAATGCCACGTCTATGCGCGGTACCGGTCAACTCCCTAAATTTGAAGAAGATTTATTTAAGGTGCCGCATAAAGCCAGCGATGAGGGCCATGCGCCTGAGAACTTTTATCTGATTCCAACGGCTGAAGTCCCGCTCACTAACTTGATGCGAGACACCATCGTGGCCGGGGATAAACTGCCACTCAAATGGGTGGCTCATACGCCCTGTTTTAGATCAGAGGCAGGCAGTTACGGCCGTGATACGCGCGGCATGATTCGCCAGCACCAGTTTGAGAAGGTTGAGCTGGTCCAAATTGTGCCGCCTGAGCACTCTTATCAAGCGCTCGAAGAACTTGTAGGTCATGCCGAAACGGTGTTACGCAAACTTGAACTGCCCTATCGGAAAGTCTTATTGTGCACTGGCGATATGGGTTTTGGCAGTGCCAAAACCTATGATCTTGAAGTGTGGCTGGCGTCGCAAAATACCTATCGTGAAATTTCATCATGCTCGAATATGGAAGCATTTCAAGCACGGCGGATGCAAGCACGTTTTCGCAGTGGGCAAGGTAAGCCGGAACTAGTGCATACATTAAATGGCTCAGGTTTGGCGGTTGGGCGTACTTTAGTTGCGATTCTTGAAAATTTCCAAAATGCGGATGGTACGGTGAGTGTGCCGGCTGTGTTGCAGCCTTATTTGGGTGGCATGAAACGGCTTGAGTTGGGTTCGTAAAAAACGCTGGGGGGCTGGTGCCCCCTGACTATAATCAACCGGTCAATCAGATCATATTCTTAGATTTTGCCGCCACACATTACTAGAATATATTGTGTCTGATTGACTCGATCAAAATACCTAAAAATCAACATTGTCTTGCAGTTAAGCCAATTAAATTAAAGAAAATCCCCCTTTTTCTGTTTCGACAAAATTGACGCTTATAGGCGCCTATAGCGTGTATACTCTCGCTTTTTTACCACAAATAAAAATGGTGGGTCTCATCAATCCTCCGCGCAGCCTATACAAGGCTTGGATGCTCCCTATTTTTTTCTACGCAGCATGGCTGTTGATAGGCGGTTTCGCACCTGATCTATATGCCCAAGCTTTGCCTACATCAGTACTCAAAGACAAAGTTCTCACAGGCAAAGACACGCAAGAGTTGCTGCGCCAGCAAGAGCACCAGCGTAGGTTGCGCCAACAACAAGAGCATACGCCTGATGTGCATCTATCAAATGAAGACAAAGCCCAGGCGGCAGAGGTGTCATGCAAGCTGCCTACTTCTGAAATAAGAAAGTTCGATAAATGGGCGTAGATTTTAAGAAGGGATACCACAGTCGGCTATTAATCTTTGGACTAAAATACTAGGTTCGAACAACGTTAAAGCTTTCCTGGGGAATAAATGATGGACTGTATATGTTATGTATTGATTCCTTCAGCCATTGAAAAAGTTTTTCTTCTGATTTGCGAGACACCTAAAACATTGCGTTGAGGTGAAGCATGGATAGAGTTAGAAATTTGCAAGAAAAGGCGCGTACATTACATACGTTATTGACTCGCTATGCCCCAGATGACGACGATGCAGAAATGGTTCTGGGTTTTATGAGTGACTTATTTAAGGATATAGAACAAGGCAAAATGGCCCCCCAATTGAAGACAAATATTCATGGTACTTCGCTAGTACCGAGGGAGCAGACGATTTAGCTGAAGCGCATGCTCAATACTCTCATGCTTTAGAGGGCTGGGATATATAATTAAATGGCGCTCAGATTGCGAACGCAGCGCCAAGTAAGAGCGTGCTGAGTACAGAAACACTGGGTTTTACTGACCAAAACTAAAAAACGAGTTGTCGAACTTTCAATATTATGAATTTTTTCTGCATCTCAAACAAGTCAGATTGGAACTCGCCCTACTCTCTAGGGTGGGGGGAGTACAGATATATTTACCTAGTCAACGTCAATTCGGGATAAGCGATTCTGGGTAGAAGCGCTGCAAAGCTAATTTAGACTTAATGGGCATGAGGCAATAAGCAATGATTTCGCTGACAGCAAAGTTAGCGTTATTTTCTTTGAGATTCGCCTTTGTCAGCATAAAGCGTGCCAAACAGGCTATGCGCTAGCTCAGGCAAAGACTTACTCAAACAAATATCATCGATCTGAACGTCACTCTTTCAGCCGATGCATTAAACAATCAAGTCAAAAAACGTCGTCAATCGTTTGAGCGGTGAGAATACGTTTGCCCCATTGGCATAAAGTATTCATATTCGCTTTATTAAGGCGCTGCTGATAGGGTTGGGTTAAAGTACCAAACTTACTTTCTAACTGAGTTTTCAGTAATTTAGATTGGCCTTGCTGTATACCTTCTTTAAGACCCTGTTCCCTGCCGATACGCTCTACACTCGTTATATATCGCACGTTATGCTCCCCCTTTCAGCTTGGGTAAGGCGGCTTATACCATCGATCTGAACGTCTAAGCGATCAATTCAAAAAACTTCGTCAAGCGTTTGAGCAGTGAGAATACGTTTGCCCCATTGGCA
>JASSUC010000020.1:0-38560 GCA_031963245.1 Mycoavidus cysteinexigens | reverse complement strand
AATCAAGTCTTTTAAATTAGATTGTTTGGAGAAGGCTTCTTGGTAGGCTTGCGCCGTCCAGCCCGTTGGACTGTGCGCCACATATTTTTTGAGATAGTGATCGCTCTCTTCTTTTGAAAACGGCAGGACCACGACTTCTTGAAACGCCGTGTCTTTGTCCTTCTCAATCGGATTCGGTTGAAAACGGCTTTGATAGTCTTGGCCCAGATATTCGCTACGGCAGCTGATCACCATACGACCTTGCCACCCGTCCGGTTTATTGATGGAATTGCTCACATACAGATTCTGCGTCTGACGTATTTCATCATAACCATCCAAAATAAAGACAAACTTTTCTTTCTTTAATTTCTGAATTTGTAATTCTGATAGGCCTCTTTTCTTTAACGCTTTGGCGATGAGATCGTGCTCAGGCTTGTCAATACTCGGCAGTGAAATAAACAGCGGAATCGCATCGTCTGCTTTTTTGTGCTCCCATAAGTGCTTTTCTAAGCGGCGGTTGAAGGTTGTTTTGCCTGCCCCAGAATCTCCCGTCAACAAAATCACTTGTTTATCTTTGAGAAAAGCTTGAACTTGGGGTAAGAGTTCAAAAATTTTGCTCTCCCCATTCATACTCGCTCGGCAGCGCGGTTCAACATAGAGCTTTAAGGTCTCTTGAAACGCCTCATTTTGCGTTAAGGCAGCAAAATACTGCTCCTTCAGCGCAGCTCTAGGGTCGGCACGGAACACCTGCAACTGTTCATGTTCTTGCTGCACGGTGGAAGCAAGCTGCTTGTGCAGCGTGGTCCGTATGTCGTCGAAAATACCATCTAATAGCTTCGCAAATTCTAGCTTGCCAAAATTTGCATCACTCTTTAAACGAGAAATAACATGGCTGTGTCCCGTCCAAAACTTGTCCAGAAACGTTTTCGCCTCATTGCTGCCCGCTAACAGCCGCTCTATCACCTTAAACAGCACTCCATGTGAACCTTGGTTCAGATAGACTTCTTCTCCCTTTTTCACTTGCAAATCAAAGCGCAGAGGGTCCTCCATCCGCACCGTCGTCGATCTAATAAAATCCTTCAAGCAGTAGTCATAGCTATTGGGCGTTAACGATACCGGGATAATCCCGTGCTGACCTTCGCGATACTTTGCGCGAATTTCCAAAAAGGCCATTTCTGTCAGCACATGATGGAACTCCGCCATATATTTTTCCTCTTCGGAAAATTTTTTGACCACCTCACGTAAAGCTGTAGTACCTTTTTGTGTGCTGTCTTGGCGGTAGGCTTCTCGATCTTTTTCATAGGCTATTTTAAGCTCGTCACAGAACTCTTTATAGGACTGTCCTTTTAGGTAGCTTCCTAAGACATCAGAACAACACACGATCACCTTATCGACCGGCTTTACATCCGCTCGCAACTGATGGGGCAGCAAACAGAGCTGATTGGTTAAGATGTCTTCTAGCTTCCCATCCTCTTTCAGATTTTCATCCGAGTTTGAATACGCTTGTCCTATCGGCGTTTGATCCGAATAGAGCTTCACCCCTCGGATTTTTGATAAATTATTGATTAAATATTTAGACGTCGAGGCCTTCGCCTCTACTTGCTTTAGATCTGGATGTTTTAGATCTGGATTGTCATGGGCATACACTAGAAACAGGCTGGGTTTCTTCGACACCTCTAAGGAGCTCAGCGTCAACAGCGCCTTTTCAAACAGATAATCCACCAACTCACTTTTGTCTTCGACAGCCATTGAGGTAGGTGTGGCGGTCCGAACCGAAGCCAGCGCACTTGACTGAACGCTATGTCCTGATGAAGGGGATTGCAAAGCTTCCACACGATGTTTGGCTTCATCGTGCCCCCATGTTCCAGCCTTAATATAGCTGATTCTTGCTTTGGCAAATAAACTTAAGCCTTCTAACACTTCCCCACGTTCGAAATAGGCATCGGCCATCAACGCTCGTAATGTCTCATCGGCTAATGTTTGGGAATCTTGCGCTTTCCTCAAGGCCTCTTTTACACTCCCAAGCGACTTCAGGGTTTCTTTCACCTGATCGTATAGGGGCAGCGCCACATCCAAGTGTCCCTTTTTCTTCTCAGTGCGAGCTTGACCTAAATAAAGTTCAGCGACGTTCCGCGTGAAGGTTTCTGGTAACGTCGAGTGAGATATTTTCCCTAACATATTGAGGCTCCATTTTCTTTAATTCGTATTAATTAGGTCAGATCGGAGTTACTTGAGCGCGCACCGCTATCGCGGTTTCACAGTCACTCACTCTTAGTCGATACAGATAGTGCAAAAGCTAGATTGAAGCTGATTTGAGCCGAACATATCGACCTGATACGAAAAGACTGAATGGATATTAATGGCGCTGTTGTCGAAAAACAAGAAAAAAGTTTTTCATTGACTATTGCTCTTGCGCTACATTTTTAAGTATGGCGCGTACAAAAAATGCTACATTGGGTTTGCTGGCAAAACTACTACACGCAGATACTCTTGCAGCCCGTGAGCAATGAGATTTATTTCGTCAGCTTGTTTTGCCATTGCTGCATGTCGCTCTGTGCACTGGCCGAAAAACTCCCAACCGCTGGCAGCGTCACCATCAAGGCCGCTGGTGGTAATGGCATCTTCACTTGTTGTACGATAACGCGCGATTGTGCTGAGCAACCTGCGATTAACAGCATCAAGACTGGCAACAGTACGCTCATTCGCTTGTTTATATCCATAAAACTGTTTCTCTACTGCCTGTTTTGCTATTTGAAAGGCGGCCTCTTTTTGGCGTGCAGCTTCTGACTGTGCGAGTTTATCTCTGGTCCATGCGGCGCGAATTTCTACCTGCCCTACCTTTTTACCATAAAGGAAAAGACCGGCGGCCAAACAAACCGATGCCAACGCTACAGTCAAATGTTTCATCATTGCACTGCCATACATTTTGAATGTCGCTTTAACTGGCGCGTCCAAACGCCCCCGCAACGTTTATTGCCCGGCGTAGAACAGTCGAATTTATCTGCGCCTTGCAATTTGTATTTAAGTAAAGCATGACATGCGACCTCATATTCGCCTGCCAGTAAATTCCGCCGCATGGAGGAAGCACGCCAGCTTCCAATGCCATACTGATAGACAAAATCCAAATATAAGTCGTATTCCTCTTGAAACAATTTTACGTTTGGAATCGATGCTCGGAACCATTGTTCATCTTTGCTAATATGCGCCTGGGCAACAATCAAGGCGCGTGGCACGGTAATGGTATCCATGATTTTTACAGAGGAACCATCGGGGTAAACCGTCGAGCCTAAACCAATGGTCAGCTGGTCTCCTTTGACAGGAATAATAGCTTTACGGGTAAAGCCTTCACTTTCCACGATACTGACAAAACCAACAGCACTGAGAGAGAGTGCAGCAATAGCTATGCGTGCTTTATGATTCACTACGGCCCCAGTATTCTACCCATTCGTGCTTCATGTTCCCGCTGGTCTCGCCTATCTCGCCGCGCCTTGAAATACAGATTGATTAAAAAACCTGCAACACTCAAAATCAAACCAACCAATACACCAAATTCAGAAGAGAGCAGCCAACTCACTAGGGTTGTCCCACTCCCTACTACTGTTGCTTTGCTGCCCGCAGCGGCCAAAGTCGCATCGATACTTGTGCTAATCGCATCCTCTTTCATTGAATTGCTATCCCTCAAAAATGTTTCAGTCGTCTATCTCGGTATGATCATGAATGGAATGCGAGTAAGCGACAAAAGTCACCCATAATCAGTAGCCAATGGCAAACCATTGGATTTGGTATTCTAATTTGTCATCTTTATTTTTATCTGGCACGTTCAATTTAATCTTAAAATTTGATACCGAATATATCTGTTCGATGGATTTTATTTGCGCTTTTCCCCCAACATTAATACTTTGCGCAGTCACACTAAGGCAGTGTTTTGAAAATTTTATCGGAAAATCCACGCATGTTTCCTGAGCGCCATAAGCTGGAGCAACACCCCATTGAATTAATAACCCACCTGGCAGCTTTTGATAGCCTATCTCATCGAGTTGTTGCCAATCAGGCCCGTTAAACGCAGTCGCAATTGCAGCTTGGGTGAAGGCCGTCGTGGCAATTTTTGTACTCTTGTCTTTTGCGTGTGGGGTAGGCGCCGTGGGGGCGCCGGTCAAAGCGAGGTCAGGCGCGAGTTTGTCGGCAGTCACACTTCCATCGGCTGGCGTACTGAGCTGCTTTGCTTGGCTAACCATTTTTTGCACACGATTTATCGCTTCTCGCGCCGTATTGGCGTATTGCGACGCTCGTTGGGCCGCACCTCCAGCCTCGTTTTTCGTCCTAAGCGCCTCTGTTCTATTCAGTTCTACCTGCGACCGTGCTTGTTCCGACTGATCTTTGCATATCTGGGCCTGAGCCTGCACCTGCTCCTGCAATTGCATGACACTCTCTTTTGCCTCTAAGGCCGCTCGCGCATTCGATAGACTCTCTTCCACTCTTAATTGTCCTGCCTGAGCAAGCAAATCAGTCAGCGTAAAAAGTCGCATCGCTTCACGAACCATTTCTCGCCCGCTACTGACTGCTTCTTGCGCCGTGTTCGCAGATTGAGCAGCTTGCTGAGTAGCCTGCGTTATCGCATGAGCAGTTTCTGCCACCTGCTTTGCATCGTGCTCTACTCTTCCCTGCAATTGCACGCTCTGGTCTTTGTAAATTTTGGCCTGCCTTTGTGCCGCCTCAGCACGCGATACAAAGCCACAGACAGAATCTTGAGCCCCTTGGGCTTGAGTCCGTAACTTCACCATCGCCTCTTTGGCATCTAAAGCAGCTTGCACGTTTAGAATGATAAGCTCTGCATTTGATCGGGCTATCTGAGCAGCTTCGTCTGCTTGTGTTTGCGCCTGCACAGCCAATGCGGCCTTGTCCTGCAAATCTGCTATCAATTCATCTGGATTGGTGTTGCTCGAAATTTTGACTTTGACTGCACGCGACACCTGTTCTGCCAATTGTTGGACTAGAACTGTTAATTTATCAAAAACCGTATTTTGCACAGAGGGGTAAAATCCTCCTGCATTGGTAATTTTGACTTTTTGCAGGGCCAGTACTTTACTGGTTAACGTTAAGGTCTCGCCAGTTGGAAGGGGGCTTGACAGAACGACCTCACCGCCTGGCGCATTTTCCTGATCGGAGTTTAATGTGACAGTAAAATCACTATCCAGTATTAAATCAGACTCCACGCCTAGGGCATCGGCATAGACTGCCCGAACGTCGTCTTTACTAAAGACTTTAAAGACGAATGGAAAACGTACATTAACGCCATCCCCCGCAAAGGGTCCGGCTTTTCGATTGGTGCTAGAAACAGTCATAGGTTGAGCTCATTAGAAAGTCACTCAAGGCTACGCCTGTAAAACGTCATTATGTGCATCTTGCACGTGCACTTTATCGCCTTGCATCAAAGCCAAATCCAATCGACAACGGATTGGCCGTTTTATCCTCCATCAGTGCCTGAGTGCCGGTAATGGTTCTATTGATTTGTGCAGACGGTAGACCGAATAAACTGCCTGCGGTGTTGATCATTGCTTTACGGAATGCATCGTCAAACTCGCCTTGATTGACCTGCTTAGCCAGAGACGTTACATCAGACAAAAGACGCACGCCTGTAGGTCCCTTGTAATCCATCTGATACTTTGAAACCCCGGCCATAATTTGTGCCGCATCGCTGAGTTCACGTAGGAACACCATTTGGCTCATCATAAAACTGAGGTTCGCGGCGATGAGTTTTTTAGCCAAATCTCCTAAGTCGTTGTCGTTGTCTTTGTCCGCTCCGGGTGTAAGCGACGCTCGCAAAGCGGAGTCCAATACCGCAGGGACCATAAAGAGCAATAAATAGTCAGATGCTAGCTTAGCTTTACTCGTCGCCGTCATGGTCTGCGCCACACCCAAATTAAAGGAGGTGTTAAAAAACATGTAAAAGACGGTAAACATCTTAAACACAGGCCCTCCCCTTTCAATTGCCGATAAATCTTTTGTCATACCCGCGCCTTGCGAATCAATCACTGCCTGATCGGCTAATGCAATTGACCTTTCCTCGACGTTCCCTTCTGCAATCGCTTTTTCATACGCCCCGTGCCAAGTGGGGACATCCACCATTTGTTGAGTGCGTAACATCAAGACGTAGGCATTTTCTTTAATGAAAGAAAGATGATCCCCACGGACTTTATTTTTAATTTCGTTGAGCTCTCGAAAACGCGTACGCGCACGTAACGCCATAAATGCACTTTTCTCATTGGCGTCACGCGTCGACTGAATTGGGCTCGCGATATATTTTGTTATGCCTCGGCCTATCCAGGGTGCGCCGACTCGAACAATGGATTGTGTGATCCCAAGGGGCTGGATCAACGCACTGACCAGATTGAACCCTAAGCCGGCCACACTGACATTTTGTCGAATCCTAGCGGCCATCGCTTCTCCGGCTTGCGTGGCCCCTCGCTCACCTTGTGCAACATCTTGTACCCAAGTTTTCAATTGTCGCTTCGCTTCCGGTCCGTAGTGGCTACGAATCGCACTATCCAATCTTTTGCTGCGTAGTAAGCGATTCGCATCAATCAACCACTCGTGCCAGGATAGATCGTGGATAACATCGTTCACGCCCGAATATAATCCCTCCAATGTGTATAGAAGTGGACGCCCGAGCACTTCTTCGACACGGGATTTGGTGAAACTGCGTCGCGTCGTAGCCGACGTAAACGCCCCTTGTAATTGGTGTTTAGCGACTTCTGCATCGGCAAAAGATTCTGCGCGCTCACTGGCCGATGGATCGTATTTAATCGGGTAATACCCGCCTTTTAACGAAAGTTCTTCGCCGTCTGCGGTCCGTACCTCAACTGCTCGCGGCTCGACCCATTTAGGCTCTTTACCGTAAATACGTTTTTCCTTTGCAGCAATGCGTGGCCGGTAACTTTCAAAATGGTCCCAAATGGCCTGTACCGCTTTCCACTCTGCTTGAGTCAAGGTATGCAACACGGGTTCTAACTGCTGCATGGTCCAACCCTCACCGCCTAATAGACGTTGTAAATTGCTTTCATTGCCGGTATTCAATGCAATGGTTAGGCGTGCTTCTTTGTTCAAGCTGCGGTTAATACCTGGAAAAAATACGCCTTTACCGCCCATCTTTCCTTGCTTCATGACAGGGGTCAAAATATCGGACAAGGCTTGCGTGGCGTGCGCCCGGTCAACGGTTTCTGCGTCGCCCGCCTCATTCGCCGCCCGAATAAAATACTCCCACATCGGACCGCCATCCTTACCCCCGTCCATGATGCGCGCCCAAGTGGCGGCTTTTATGTGCTCCGCCCAAAAACGTTTCAATCCGGTGATCGTCCGACCTAAGTTGGTCGTCGGTGTGCGTGTATCTGCAACCCGCCCGCGTGCATTGTCCTCGATACTAGCGATCATTTCGGTCCGCACCAGCTCAAAATCTCGTTGGTCTTTCGCCGTCAGCAGGCGCTTTTTCAAACGCCCTAAATGCGCAATCATTTTGACCGAATCGACAAGGCCACGAAACTCTTCCAGCGTCAGATTTTTATAGGACGTGCGGTACGCTTCATCTTCTAAAGCTTGTGGGATATCCGGCTCAAACCCCTGTTCTCGTTGTTTTTCCAACCACTGGACAAGCGTTTGGCGCTTATCAATAGCCATTAGGCTTTGCCCTTTTCGTAAATCGAAACGATCCAACAGAGAATCAATTTGTTCTTGGTAATCCACGTCTAAACTTTTGACCTGGCCCTCGAATTTTTTAAGGTAACGCAGCCCGGCGTCCACCTCTTCCTGCGCGTCATAAGCCGCACGGGTTGCATAATTTTGTATCAGCTGATTACGTTTTTCTGCTGCCGCGGTTGCAATGTCGCCTTTTTTAGCCGCTTTTTCAGCCGCCTTTGCTGCTCGGGCTTCGGCATTCGCATATTGCCCAGGTTTGATCGATCTGATTTTTAAACGATCAATCATCGCTCTTGCATACTCTTTAGCCGCACTGGCCAACACCTTCCGCTGTCCGGTTGCCTGAGCTAGCGCATTGGCCTCAGTCGCCACCATACGCGCGCGTATATCATTGTGTATTGCTTTATCTGCCGCTTGTTCAATCGCTTCAGGCGAAACCAAATCCCCGTATTGCTCCAACATCCGCACATCTGTCAGCGCCTCAATTTCATTGTTTGGCGTCTCAGCCGCAACCAATTTACGCACCAACTCATCGCCTGAGGTAAACCCAAACAGTTCAGCCACGACATCTGGATGCAACCCTCCATCCTGGGCGACCATCCTCTTATCTCGTAAACGCTTCCAATCTAAAAGCGCGTATTGATTACCCTCCATTGCGTACAGATCGTGCATGCCAAATAAGGACAGCTTGCCAGATACGCCGGGCTCTTCGTTCTTGGAGGTTAAGAATTGCCAGGCTTGATAAATCGGCTGGCTCATCACTTCGTCTCGAACGGCCTGCCTGACCTCATCACGCCGTGCCTTGACTTCTTTCTGCAACTGTTTAATGACCCGACCGCGTGCGTTATGAAGCCATTTCATATCCCGCAAACCCCGAGCTTGTAGGTCCTCTATGGCTTGGTTGGTTGCATCCACGCCCAGCGATTGGTAAGCGGCAAATTCCTCAGTAGTCATACCGGCTTGTTCCGGTGAGGCGAATAGCGGCAACATACTGCGCCCTTGTTCCATCAATGCGATCTGCTCGTTGGTCGCAAGCAACCGATCAAATACTCCGCGGACTTCATCTGATAGCTCAACATTGAGTTTTTTGAGTTCACGATATACGTTGACCATCCATGCACGGAAGCGCTGGAAAAGACCCTGAAGTTCAATATTGGGGGCTTTGCCTTCGAACAAGTACGCCTCAAAGCCCCGCGCAAATTGTTCGTGGGCGCTACGCTTTTCTTCAAAGCTCAAACTGCTCCACGTTTTTAGGTCTTGAACATTTAACCATTTAAAAACGGCTGCCATGTCCTGTTGAATTTCTGCGGGCGCATCGGTGCGTCCAACCATATCAATTAAGGTTTCTAGAAAGAAGTGCCCCGATTCATGTAGGAAGGTCGATAAGTCAGCATTCTTCAGTAGGGAAATTGTCAATCTGTCTGGACTGTACGCGCCCCTAGCCTCTTGCTCATAAAAATTGCGGCTTTGCGACGTATCGACTATACTGATTTTTGAGGCGTTTTCCGGAAGCGTTTTGGACGTAGGACGAAGGGACTTCAAAATTGAAGTAGCATGAGTCGTCCGGTCATATCGCCTCATACTTTGTGTGGTCAACGTCTTCTTACCCGTCCGCACTTCTTCCAAGTACACCGTTGTTCCATCCGACATCGTCTTAAGATAAACAATCATATCTCTGCCGATTTTATTCTTTAGGCCATACACCATTTTATCGGGTGCCGCCAAGATCGAAGGAATGGCTTTAATATCTTCCTCAGTGACGGCAATTTGACCGCGTTTGCTTTCTACTTCGGGATTACCGTGGTTTTTAAAAATGTGTTGAATGGCGCTACCGTCAATCGCATGCGTGAACCCTTCGATGTTTAGGCCATGCGCATTTGCCTGCTGAATCTCTTCAGCCGTGACCGGCATGATCTTGTGGTGACCTGTATAGCCTTTTTCTGCTCGACTTAAATCAAGTGCTTTCTCAATCTCTCGAGATGCTTGATGAAAGTCTTGAGCTGATATAACGGACTCAGCTTGAATTTTCAATGGGTAGCGTTGATAGAGTGCCTCTGGCGCCATACCCAGACGAGCAGCCATCACCGCATAGAACTGGCTAACCATGCTGGAATACGCATCGTTGACATGCGAGGTAAACCGCGCGGCCGTTTCCAACTGTGCTTTGATCTCGGTGCGTACCGCTTCAACGGACTGTTTGAATGCTGCATCTTTTTCTTTTTCGACCAATACCTGCTCAACCTCTTGCCGCAGGTGCTCCGACTGAGTCTGCATATAGTCCTGCGCCTCAGCTCGAGTAAATCCTTCTGGCTCGGTTTTCAGATGATCGAGCAACGCATGTGCATGTTCGGTCGGTGCGATACGCGCCGCATATTTTTCTACAGGGATATGAATCTGCCCGCCTGTTTCCAGTGCGACTTGCAATTGTTCTGCGACGGCAGGTGAAACCGCAGCCACCTGTTCTGCAACCCCGGATTGCATGAGGGTTTGGGCATCGATATAAATATGGTCTACTGGGCCGCTCTTTGCTGCGCTGGCAACGAATTGCTCAAACGTCTCAGGGTCTCGTGCAAGGACCTTACTGGCGGAAGCCAATTCGCCCATATCCGATAGCGCTGCTGTCGATTCCTCGGCCTGTTTCACTTTTTGGAGAGTTTGACGAAGACGCCCAGCAGAGGCCGAAACCACGTCAATGGGCGTGCCGAAGAACTCACCAAACACCTCCGCCAAAACTTCGCCCGGTTTAATTTCTTGACCCGAGTAGATTTGACCGCCCAATTCGCCTGCGCCCCCCAACGTACCCTGAATAGGCGCTTGCAATGCGATATTCGCCATTTCTTTGGCAAAAGGCTGAGTCGATAGTTTCCCCGCGACCGAAGAAGGCAATAGCATTTGCCCAGCAATTCCCCCCGATAGCGCATCGAAACCGGCAACAATCGTCGCATGCTTAACCGCTTCCTCAGTGATTTTGGCCAGCGCTTTAGGGTCTTTCAAACCGGCGCGTATCGCCTCTGGGTTCGTTGTATCGATCCCAGCGTCGTTCATCGCCCCAATCAGCGACCCCGCAAAGTCAACCACAAAAGAGTTAACCCCCATGGTTGCCGCAACGCCCCCAGGGCCCGTTGCAATACCGGCAGGGATAGCCGCCAACAAACCCGGCAAAGACTGCACTAATGATTCTGGCCCAATGGCCGCGATAAACTTAAATGGATCTCTTGCAATGCCACTGAGCGCTGCGCCCCAGGTTTTTGCTGATAAGACTCGGTCTACGACCCCAGGCAATGGGATATCGCTACGTTGTTTCTGCAACGCGGCCAACTGAACGGCAGAGTTAGCTATTTTGGACTGCGTACCCGGTAAATGCTGTGCTTTAAACGCTTGCCAGTTGGCTAAAATTTGCTCGTCGTGCTGCGCAAAGAGGGGTAACAGTCTGTAGTCACGATAATCAGAGAGAACAAATCTAGGGGATTCACCAGCCTCTATCCGCTCATCAATCTGTTGATATAAACCCAGATCACTCGCTTGGCTAGCCACTTGAATCGCTGGCCCAACCGATTTAAGGGCTGGCCACCCCCGCCTAAAAGAGTTTACCAGCGTCTCAACTAACCCCAAATTATGAATATCATCGTGGGCAATCCTGGCTTTATCGACCTCGGCCAATAACGATGCCGTAGCAGGTGCGACTTTGGCCAAGTGCTCGAAGTCGACCGATTGCATCGCATCTTGCTGATTGATTTGGGCCGGCAAGTTAAGCGCAGTATCAACAGGAACACCCGTGCGCCGCGCAACACGTCGAGCTTCGGCATACGCGTCCGGGTTCACACCGATTGCCATAGAGAATCCAACTCGGGCTTGTTGCGCTCGATCTGACTGGATCACCCCCGTTACTGCATGGTCATATTCTATTGTCATTGGCGAGCTGCTTTCATATTGAGATACGCATTGAGAATTTGCGCGTCGGTCGGATCGTCAATGCCTTGCTTGATATACGCTGCTCTAATCGAGTCTTTGTCTGCGTTAGGAATACGGCTGGTCTTGGCCTCCATCAAATTCTTCGAGGTAGAGCCAAACCCCAACCATCCTTTTAACTTAGCGCTCTTAGCAAAAAGAGTGTCGAGGTGTTGAGTAACTTCGGCATCCGTGAATTTATGACCGGCCTCGCGCTGCGCGACCAATATATCTTGATTCACAAATTGCCGAATTGCGCCAATTCTGGCCGCATCTCCCCCTCCGTCATCTTTAGGATTCGGGTTAATCTCCAGCATACGCAATCGATTGTCTAAGGTTTGTTTAATGGCGCCACTATTCAAATCGTTAAATCCCGTCGAGCCTTGCCCTGCGCCGTTTATTTTTGCGCGTTCATTGCTGAAATGCTTAAAATCAGTCTCAGACAGTTCTCGGCGTAGCGCAAAAAATTCATCGTCACTCAACTCAGCGAGATACGTCGCATTATTGGATAGCTTGTTGTATAGCCACAAACTGGTGGTATCGTCGCCCTTACTGACCTTTTGCCCAAAGCTGATCAAATCATCGACCTTGTCGGGGGGTAATGCCGCTCGCATAGAAAGAGGAAGGTCAGAATACCGTCCGCCATTTTGAATAATGCCCCGCATCGCATCGGCAACAGCGGCCTCTTCATGCTGCTTGATTGCTTTGGTTTGGTCATCAAATAATCGAGTCGCCTCTGAGCGTGCGACTTTGTATCGCTCAGGGTGAGTCGCAAGTCTGGGGTCTGCACGCAACTGACTATCGATATCTTGGAGCGTAGCTCGCTTCGGTTGTCCTGCCCCAGCACCAAAGGCCGCCATGTTCGTGGCTACATACTGCTGGGTTTCTGTTGGCAAAAAGTCCAAGTAAGTCTTGCCTTCGTTTTCTTTCAAATCGGCTTTTTTTATAGCCTGCACCAGCGCACTCGGCCCCGCGTTATAGGCGGCGTAGCCCATCGCCAAATCGCCACCGTTGTCCTGTAACTGTTTTTGGAAATACGCCAACCCCAAGGCTCTGTTGTAGGCTGCGTCTTTCTTATATCGATTTTCATCCCAGGCAAGTCCTGCCAACTTGGCGGCCTCCAGTGCGGTTTGCGGCATCACTTGTGCAATACCCACCGCGCCCTTGCTACTTGTCAGAGGAGCACCATTAGCGTCGAATTGGCGCTTACCCGATTCTGTACCCAATAAAATGTTGTATGCTCGCTCGGTTTCGCCCACCTGAATACGCGGCTGTAAACGGGTCATAACCTCCACCGCAGCCGCTTGTCCGACCTGAGTATCTACCGCTTTTGTGATGTGCCCGCGTACCGTCAGAATGTCATCCGCGTTCATTTGCTCCGAAAACCGTTTTAAATACGCATCTGCGTATAGGGCCTCGTTTTGCTCAAGGGCAGACAACAGAGCTAACTTGTGAGCATCGCTGGTCATTTTGCGAGACATCGATTCGCCCCACTCCGCGGATTTTCCGAGCAATTGCTGCTGTCGGTATACTTCAGCGCGAACACGTTCATGTGCAGATAAAACGACATCGATATCATTCCAATTCAGGCTAATATCTCGTTGCGCGGTATTGATAATGCCTTCCGAAGTAGACAACGCATAGCCTTTGTACTCTTCGGCTTCATGCTGTATCAGCTTCCCTTTGAACGCGGTTAGAATATCGCTGGAATGGGCCATAAAGGCTTGGCGCTGCACATCGTTGCCCAATGTACTCGCGATGTCAGACATTCTTTTCTGCAGTATCCCGCCATACTCCTCTGTCAGAGGTTTACCCTCAGGGCGCTCGAGAGCATTGATCCCCTTTAAATTGGAGAACCCCACCTCCTGATCAAACGTCAGGCGTAATGACTCTTCTTTCGCTCTGTTAAGCGCATCATCGACACGTAATTGATTGGCCTGTTGTTGAACGTCAAGCGCTATTTTTCTAACATCATGACCCAACCGCTGCATGTCATGCCCCAGCTGTTGTGCTTGCCGACCTGCGACATCGGGCATTTGAGGGGCATCGATTCTAATATTAGGCTGGCCAGTGTGCTGTGCTTGGAACGAATCATAACGAGGTACGATAGGCATCTTTACCACCACTTCCGGGATGCGCCCAAGCTATATATCGGGTCCGCTGTTTTATTGGCAGCACCCACATCGCTTGGGTTAAATGCGCCCGATTTTTTTAAGCCATACCAAGAATTGGCCACAGACCCGGCGCCACCTAGTAGGCTAGACACTGCCGATTCAACGGGGCGAATCCCTTTGGCTGCTGCACCTGCCATTATGGCCTGAGCCTGATAGTTGGCTTTCTCGGTACGGTAACCCCAAGCGCTGCGCACTGCATTCGCCTGTATAGTATCCATATCGATTTCTTTCATCAGGTCTGTCGAGGCCTGAATTTCTGCTGCACTGCCATATCCCAAATCGACACCATTCGCAGCTAACGTTGCACGCTGACGCGCTTTTAACTGCCCTGCTTGAAGCGTTAAGGCTCCGATCTGGCGCTGGCCCTTTTGCAATTCGGACTGTGCAGCCGATTCAGCGATACGCGCGTTAATGCCAGCGATATTTGCTTGAAAGTTAAGATTGGCGGCTTGGTTTTTGGCGCTGTAATAAGAACCCATCATCGATGACCCCGCCCCTGCAAGTTGAGTAATCAGACCCGCTTGTGCCATTTGTCCAGAAAGGAATCCCATCTCTTATGCCCCTATTGCGATTTCGGCCGTCATGTTGATCACGGTTAAAGGCAGAGGGTCACACTGACGAACAAATATTTGCCCGTCGTTGCCCCACGATGGGGATAAGGTGATCGGTATTTCTTGGCTCTTCAATTTAGGCGGTAAACCGTAAGGCTCGGTCGTACGCTGCTTAGCCTCAGTCAAAGCATGTTCATGAGGCCCCACAAAAATACCCGACGATTCAAATACGCGAAGCCACACTTTATTCACGTTTTTAACGCGCCCTTGAGCATAGCCATAGTCAATTTGAGCGGACATGGGGAGCGTTTGCAAGTCCGCTTCAATCGGCAAACCGACATGGACAGTGCTGGCTTCGTGTTCAAGCGTAATAGCCCCGTTCACCACCTTTTGCTGCGGAAAGGTTGCGCCATCGCCCAAAATACTGACTGTTTTGCCTTCTAAGTGCTGTAGTCCGCCAAAGTGGTTTTTCGGCACGCCCGAATAGCTCAAACCACAATCGACAAAGAAGGCATCTTCCTGACTATAAATTTGGCGGCTAGCCATTCTCTCTATATAACGTACGCACCTTCCTTGAATTGTCCGTCTGATAACACAATAGAGCACGTCTTCTTTACCCTCGGCCACCACAGCACAAGATTCAAACGCACCGTCTGTATCATGCCAGTGCCAAGCGCCAATTTCGTGCTCTGGCACGTACGTTAACCCTAACAATTTTCCATTGTCTGATACAAACCACACAATCGGCTGAGGGGCTTTGGCATAGGCCATGTCAACGATATCAAAACCATCGAACAAATGCGCAGAGCGCAGGGATAAATCTCCGGTCACAAATCCATTCGCATGCCAAGAATACGCAAGCTCCCTGACATGTCCCCCACGGGCAGCACCATAAATCAACGTGTTATTAATAATGACCGGCTGAACATTCGATGCCCCAACATAAGACTGCGGACGAACACTTACCGAACTTGGGGTGATCACATCCGCATTCATCGAAGTGACGCACCATTCCGCTGAGCTGGTGAGCAGGATTAACTGGGTTAACGGCACAATATGCCGGATCGTATTGGCCTCTCTTGCGGCAATTCGAAAGGCCACTCGATCATCATCACGCACAGGCACGGAATAGGTCATCGCAGATTCAGTAAAGGACTTCGTCATCCATAAATACTGAGGCTGATTAAGTGTTCCAGCAAAACATCGGCGCTGCTCAAAATAGCTCACTGCGGCGGGATAGTTATTTGCTGAAGCAAACACCCGTTCGTAGATAGGCGGCGTTATGCTCAAATCCGTGTCGAGGTTTTCGTCACGAATCGAATTCTTGGTTGTTTGACCGATATAGCCATAAACGCCTCCTTGTAGTTTGTATACGACATACCTTTTCACCCTTGGTACAGGCGTCCATCTAACGGTATTCCAGCGCCCCGTAATAAAAACATTACCGGTGCAGCTCGCCACAGCAGAAGCCAAAGATTCTGTTTGGCCATCTTCTGCGATAGACGTCACCACGTATTCGTATGGGTAAGTTTTATCATCGGCCTCACTTTCGTTGGGTATTGCCGTCACATTTATAGGTGCTGATATCTTTGGTGTAAATGGGATATCCGATAACTGCCAATTACACTTTCCAAGACGGCGCAATTCCTTTGGCGGGTAATTGGGATGCGTTAACGTCAACACGTTCGCAGACTGCACATAGTGCACATCAAATAGATCGATGCCTGCGTATGGATTCTTAATTTCATACGGCGCTAGCCCGTCGTCCTTCAATAACGTAGTGCCTTGCGTATGGAAGCGAAAATACCCCTCGCCCATTTCGATCACCATGGTTTGAGTTGTCGAATAGGTAAAAGGTATCAAGCGTGTGCGTTTCGTCGAGTCTTTGACTTCACGAATGAACTCAAAACCGGCCCGATTCTCAACTGGGCCTTGAGGTTTAACAATAAAATTTCTGCAGCGAGACAGTCCGCTTTGATTTTTAACGTCATCCAAACGCCCCAACATCTCAGGGCTCACTTCCCCGCCAGCAAAAGACATTTGTAGCTTACGTAGGTTGGCCATTATGATCTCGCTTGCATCCAACTGACCGGGTGTCGTACGTCCACGCGGGTTTGATTCGTATCTGACACCGCCGCTTGAGCCAGAAAACCCTGCATCACCGCCGTACATCGTTTTGCCTCAGCCGCCCCCGCCTCACCTTTTAGGATCGGACCGGCTAACATCGACGCAAGATGCCAAGATAGGGTCATCGTAAAAAGCGGAGGAAATTTATTGGTGTTGAGGACTGAATAGATATATTTCAGCGAGATATCTTCGTCGTTCGTCAAAATCATTTCCGAACCATAACTATCCGCTTCACGGGTATAAGGAATCAGCCTTTCTTCACTGGTCTCATCTTGACGCGTCAGAGAAACAATCTTCACGCTGTCGGCCGGTTGAGTGTACGCATAGCGCCAACCCGACCATTGGCCACTTAATTTTGCGGGCTTGATCTGCTTGGTAGCAAAGCTCCAATTGTGTAACTCCAACAGAGAATCGCGTGCAATCGGATAGAACATGGCGCAGTACTCAGCCTGTGCAGACCCCTCAGGAGGTTCAATGCTAGAAACGGTTGCAACCTCGCCCAAGTGCGCCAAGGCTAAATTGCAAATGCTGACTTCAGACGTCATCCTTATCCTTCAAAAAATAGGGCCATGAGGCCCTACGCCACCACTCAAACCAAATCGCTCACGCCATCAACGGCTTTACCTCTGCTCTTAAGCGGTGAAGCTTTTACAGGGGCAGCATGAACAGGCGCAAACCAACTCGCTTCTGTTCCGTGAGGAACGGTAAAGCGCTCGCCTTCTGCCACAATACGGTTGCCATAAAAGCCTTTTGCACTTGCAATCACTTCAATATCCATCGCTTAGCCCTTAGTAAGGTTGAGTTTCATCATTGCCCCGCGTCACGCCCGCGGTCATTCTGCCGGCAGTCCCGGTACCTTCTACCGTGTATTTCAGACGTAAATACCGATTTACCGTGCCGCAAGGTAAAACCTGCAAAGACCAGCGTGCGCCCGCGACCAGCTCATTTAAACTCAACGTTTGGCTATACAGTGTTTTGTGTGTTGTAAACGCCGATGTTGCAGACGATTCCAACTCCATTTTTAAAGACGTCAACCCTGCAAAGGTCTCTGTAACCTGCACCAATACAGGCACCTTGTTACCTTTGCCCAAGTCACCTGTGAGCGCACGGCCACCCACTGGCTTGCCATGCACACCCAAGTCAATCATATTGGTGGAGGGAGCCGTCTTAGTAATCGCCTGCTTGTCGGAAAAAATAGCCTGAGCATCCAATATCATGTCAATCTCCTTAAAGCACGCGGGTTTCTGTGTTGAGTAATGCATCCGTTTCACGAATCGGAATGCCGCGATAGGTTAGAATTTCTTTACCTTCGATTTCAATAGGTTTTAAACGTACAAAACTGTCACGAGAACCTGAGTTGGTCGCCAACGCATCCAGTGTTTCCAAAACATCTCTATTCGCATAAATCGCTGCGCGACCACCCGATACTTGACGTTGGTGCAGCTTGTAATAGGCGTTGCGCATAAAATCGTACAAATCCACGTCGCCTTTTTGCATGTCTTTCACATCGACGTTTGCGATGCGCGATACATACCGCCAATCGCGAACCGATAAACCGAGATCCCAGGAGAATTTTTCGCGCCATACGTCATACAGGCCACCACTGCCATCGTTGCGTGTTTGCTTACCTTTATCTTCGCGTTGTAATCCTGCTTTCGACCCCTTCGGATATAAACCGTGTGCCGTGCGCTCCCCCCAAACGACAAACCAAATTGACGTATTGTCTGAACCCTTGCCACCTGCATCGACAATTTGCTGACCGTTTTCAGCAGTCAGACTGCTAAAGCGAGGCGCTAAACCCAAAAATTCTTCTGGATCGGTCACCGTATTGCCATAAAAAACACGCTGTGACATCGCTTGATTCAGCGCTTCCAAAAATGCAGTCGCTTCCGTTAGACGAAGCTTGGCCCCGTCAGAACCCGCAAGCTGTACCAACTTGGCATCAATTTCACTCCAAGCTTCCGCTGTACCGGTTGCATCACGCACTTGCTTTGTCGTCGATTTCGAAGGCTGCACCCCTTGATACAGCTTACGAAAAGCCGCCGTGGGCAAGCCGGTACGCATGGTGGTTAAATGCGTCGAGCCTTCATTCGCTTCAACGGTCACCATGTCTTGCAACAGTAGGTTCGTTTCTGCCAGTAGCTCGATAATGTCCTGAATATCGCCTTTTGCATCCTGACGTTTGTATACGTCTGCCAGCGTTAAATATGTTTGTCCTACAATTGCCATTGTTTACCTCATTTCATGTTTGGATAAAGACGGTGTTCAATAGAAGGGCTTGCGCTGTTTGACACAGCCCCCATCACGACCGTGTCTTGCTGTATTGCTTTGCCTGCGCGATAAAACATCCGAATCACTTCCGGATGGTTACCTAAACCCGTTTCCTCAAGTAATCCTTTCAGCTCAGGCGTGCCGAAGGCATCCAGTGCTTTCTTCGCAGCGGACATATTGATCTGCAGGTTGTCGCCACCAAACTCTTTGTCTATAGTCGCTGCTGCCGCCCAGTCTTGTTTCACTTGCGCCAGGTGCTCAGCTTGGCGCGCTTGGATCACAGGGGCGACTTTGTCGATTACCTTTTGTGCGTGCGCCTGAGGAAGCTTTAACTCTTTAGCGATTTCGGAGTACGCCGCCAGAACGGCGCTATCAAACTGCTGTCCGTCGGGTTGTGTAAACTCGTATTTTTCAGGTGCGCCTTCGTCGGCCGCCTGTTGGCCGCTCTCAGTAACGTCAGGCTCTGTGTGCTCACTATCGCTCGTATGTTGCTGAGTTTCAGTGTGCGCAGTCGCGTTTTGCTGCGTGTCGGCATGTGTGTGTTGTCCGTCAGTCATCAGCGTTTCATTCATTTCTTACTTTCCTCGAGCATTTCAATGTATCGATTGGGGCAATGCGTAGTGATTTGAGAGAGTAGTCTCAACCCTTCATTTCTCATGCCTTCGTTAAACGCCATGGTCATTGCATTGGTATTAAATGAGAGTCGCCATACACCCGCTCTATCTAACAATCGGGCAACCATCCGGCGGCCTCGTTTGTTACTCATCAACCACTTCAAATCATCCATCTCTATCTGCTCAGCTGTGCGTGCACGATCGTTTGCTTCGATCCTTGCATGGTCCTGGCTGTGTATGTCGAGAGGGTCTACGGTGTCCATCGATACACTGTATCTTGCTTTTTTTTCATTATGTGCATGTCCCATGTCACTTACGCCCCACCGCCCACTGCCTGAGCAAGATTCGTCAATGCATTAGGCTCCCCAGTCGAGGCTGAAGCAAGTTTCTGCGCGACATCTGCACCTTGAGACAGCATCGCGGCTTGTTGCATCGCCTGTTGTTGCTGCGCGCGCTGCTGGCGAAGGGCATGTACTTGATCGTCTGAAACAATAATGTTCGGGTCTACGCCTAACGATTCCGCATACGTATCCACCCATTTATCCGCATCAAATTTATCCAACGCCTCAGGTTTTGCTTGGGCCACCATCGCCAAGCCACCGGTGAAGCGGTCGATACTGTTGACGCCGACTGCGCGCTGGGCTTGCGCCAAAATACCAATCAACTCAATATTCAAATTGTGGCCCTCTAACTCCTGAGGGGGAGGCGGCAAAATGCCAGAAGCGACAATGTTGCTAAACGTGATCTCGACCATTGGATCAAGCAATTCATTCTTCACACGCTCAGTCACGGGACCGATCATGAGTAATTTTTCTTCGTGTCGCTCTGCAACTTCTGTTGCAGTCATGTTTGGATTGCTAGAGCTAGAGAGCATGAGGAACATATCCGCATAAAAGGCACTCCCAATTCTTTGGCGCACATCTTGAATATCGGTCAGCAGATGCGACAAATCGATGCGCGATTCAAACGTAGGTCGGATACCGGAACCTGGACCCGCCATGTCAACGTACGTAATGCCTCCAGGCAGAAAGTCGGCTTCATGGCCTTTCATTGCAGTCGGGACTTGCACCGGCGGCCTCGTTTGATAATCAATGCCCTGTGCTTTGCGGAGTTGCTGGTGTTGCAGCTGCTTGATGTCACCCAACGCATCCATGCCTGGGCTACTGCCATACACATCACCGCCCGAAACGCCCCAGCGAGGGGCAAGCACGGGAAATTGCTGAAAGCCGGATTCGCGTAGCGTTTTACCCGAATCAGCACTCGGTTCGAAATAGACAGACTTCCATTGCATATTGCCGTTATCCAGCTTTGACGTATCACGGTCCGTACGCGGCTCAATCGCATGGATAATCGTCACCCACGAATCCAATCTGCCTTTGTCGTACAAATTTTTGACTGCTCTGGAAACATGCTCGATGCCAAATTCCGTCACCACCTCACCGACTGTCTTTTGAAACTCCCGATACAGCGTAGTCACTTCCCCCTTCCAATTGGTTGCGATGCAATATTCGCCCACTGTCAAAAGGTGATGATGAATAACATTGTCGAAGTCCGGAACAACGATACTGGCGGCTGTGCCAAACGCCCCCATCTCTTCGTAAATGGTGTGAAGCGCACGGTAGGTATTTGATCGGTGGAACACCTGCAACATCAGCTTGGTCACAGCATTCAACCAAATCTTAACCGGCGCATACTTCATCAAATCCTGATCGGAAGTCCCCAATTTGAACCAGGGGCGAGCCGGGCTGGTCATACCTGACATCATGCCCGCCGCAAGTATCCTCAAGCTTTGCGTGCCGGTACTGTCGTAAATTTTGTTATGCCGGTGCGTGCCTTTATTACGATCTTCAGCAAAGAAACGTCCCGATCGAGGCAGCAAATGGTCGCTGATTTCTTTCCAATGGCTATCCCATGAAGACCGCTCCGTTTTGAGCTGATCCCATCGGCTCAGTAGTTTGTCACGGGAGACAATGGCAGGCATATTTACATCCCCAGCAATGTCGTTTTACCCAGCTTCAATGAGCTGGGATCAATGCCTTGCGGCCCCGTCAACATGGTGCTTGACCCGCCCGTTTTACCAGCTTGTGACATTTCTGAGAGGAAGGTAGCGCCATTGGGACGTTTTCGATTGGCTCTATTCTCCGCTTGGTCGGCGGCCTTGGCTTGAGCCTCCGATTGTCGTATGGCTTGTTTCTGCGCCTCTTTCTGAGCAGATGCCGCACGTTCCCCCGAATGGATGCCATACCCAACCCCGGCAACACTGGCGACAGCCGCTACAGCGGCAGCAGCTGCTAATCCCATCTCAAACCTCCTTAGTAAAAATGATTTCCTGAACGCTATAGCCAAGATGAGGCATCAGTTCAGCCAGCGTCGTTTCCGGTCTTGCGTGCCACAACATCAGCTGCGCCCCTTTGGTTTTAGCGATTTGTTCAGTTTTTCGAATGAGTTGTAAGCCCACTGTGCTAGACCTATGTGCCTTTTCCACAAAGAGCAAGTCGTTAGACGCAGTGCGCAAATCTGCAAAATGTAGATGGTTCATAATGAAGTTCACCGAATATCCGACCATCCTGTTATCTGTATCGAATGCGGCTAGAAGGAATAAGCTGCCAGCGGCTTCCATCATTTGATAACGTTGCGCATCGGGCTTAATCACCATCAATGGTTTATTCGATGCAATTTCATCCCAGTGCGCGCTAAGCAGCTTGTCTGCACTGGCAAGTACTTCGCCTACTGTTGACTCCCGTATCGTGTACATATTTTTTCCATGACCATAATGGCAAATAGCATACGCGGAGAATTTTTCATTATGTGCATCTCCTGACCTGGAGAACTCGTTCAGAGTGCCATTTAGGCATACGGATCGTACTCGCGCCTTGATTTATGACCGCCATATCCCGGCATGTTCTTGAGTTTCGGCGTATCCATCAAAGCCAAAATGTAAGCGCTTGCATGGTCAGGGGAGCGCCCGATCTTCTTGACGATCTCCTCGCGGCTCGCCACATAGATGCTTGATCCGGTCAACTGCCAAGTGGGTGCACACAAATCCGCAAGCAGCTGCGGGTCAGGGGGCAACGCAACGCCCAGGTTGTTTGCTGGGTCAAGCGCCTCCCGCATGCCCCACCACAGTTGGCTCCGTAGATTCTTGAAACGTAAACGCCCTGATTGGTCGGTGCGTGTAGCAGCCTCTGCCACATTAACGCCGATCACCTGTTGCCTGGCATCATTCAAAAAGTCATAAGGCGACGAGCCCACGCCAATCACGTCAATATGCAAGACCGCTTGATCTCGTGATGCCGCCATCACCAGTCCAGCCACTGACGGCCCGTCTGGCGTCTGTGAGCCCTGATACACGAGTGCTTCATCGAACCACATGCCATGGCGCCGCGCAATGATCGTGCTGTCCTTACCGCCCCGAGCAACGTCAACCCCCACTGAATCCATGAGTTCCAATCTATCGGGTTTTTTCCAACGTGCTTGCGCCGCCTCCACCCAAGCGGTTGGAATAACTTGCCATGGATCATCCTGTATGCCCGCTTGAAAATCGCCATACAGCATTTGTGACCGTAAAGGTTCTGGCAATGCTTGCAGTGTTGCCATGTATCCAGTCCCCATCAAGTAAGGGTTGTCGGAAACTCGAGAAGGGATGAAGGTGCGGCTCTTTGGGGTAATCAAATCGCCACTGTCCGTGAAGGGCGTGCCATCCACGACCTCAGTTTCTTTGCCACCCACCATAGCGAACCAACGGAGCTCCCCAGGTCGTGCAGGATTGGGATATTTAGGGTCAAGCCAAGGCGCAAAGAACGATACAACCCAATGCCCCTCTGCATTCGTTGGAGGGTTGAATGTCAGTAGCGCCTGGCATTTCTGCTTGGGGTCGACTGAACGAAGCCAGCCTAACAAGGCGCGAACTTGGGACTCCAAGAAGTTAGCGGCCTCATCGAACACCAAAAAATCATGGGGACGACCTTGATATTTGTTCCAGTCATCCACATTCGGCGTAGAACCAAATTCGATTTGCTTATTCGGTAAACGCCAGATTTTGTCCTGGCCATTAAAGCCTGTACGGCCCCCCAGAAGCTCCGTAAATCGATCGATGATGCCTGTAAGCTGGGTCGCCTCACGTCGCATGATGAGAATCTTCTGGTGCTGCGTAAGCGCCTTGCCACACGCCAGGTCCGTCTTGCCGCCGCCGGCAGCTCCACCATAGCCAATTACGTTAGCCTCCGAGTAGTACGCAATCGTTTGCGGACCACTCAACGGACGCCATACGACCGGGTCTGTCGTGAGCAGCCGATCAATTTCGATCAGTTCTGCCGGGGTAAAACACGCGAGTAAATCAGGGTCAAATAAGGTCGGAGAGATCATGATTTTTCTCCGCCTCTCTACGTGCCTGAGCCGCCGCAAAAATCGCAGAAAGCTTTGCCGCCCGCTCGGTGTCGGATAACTGCACAGGTCCGCCATCGGCGCCCGTCAATTCCATGCGAGTATGGTCGCGGTACTTCTCAGGAGCATGCGCCTTCAGCAGAAAAATAGCCAACGTATCGCTGTATTGCCGTACTGCAGCCACTTTGGGATTGCCCTCTTCGTCAAGGACAGGCGCCATCTTGGGATTGCCTTCCTCGTCTTTAAGAACATGGCCATCGTCGTCCTTGGCCTCACAGTAGAGCTGGGTGAACCGGCCTTGGTAAACCAAGGGATTCTCGATCCCTTCAAACGCCCGACGGTGCGCCTCGTCCTCCAAGGCAAGTAGCCCCGCTTTCATCGCATCACTCCAAGCAGCCTCGAAGTCAGGCATCTCCTTGCGCCACTTGTACGCGGTATAGCGAGAGACGCCAATAGCTTTGCATGCTCGGCCAACGTTGCACGTCTCGGCCAGGGCTGCACAAAATGCGGTTAATTTTTCAGGTGTAAGTTTCATAAACGTAACTCTACACGTCGAATTTTTCATTATGTGCATTTTTTTAAAAATTTAACTCATCATCGGCGATGCACACCGTCTTTACCCTTGCTGCATAAGCGGTGCGCCGCTCAAAGCGGCATATTCGACCCACAGCTTCCTTGCTAATTTCAAACTTCTCAGCCAGGGTCGCATAATCCAGCCCCTCGCCGTTCAGCTGACGCATTAACTCGACTTCCGCATTCGTCAGCTTAGCGTTTTGATGATCCTCACCTACGCGAAAGCCTGCTTCGTTTACCGCTATGGTTTTTTGCATAAGCCATCTCGAGAAAAAATTTTAAATATCGATACACTTCCTGCCCCTCCAAAAATTATGTTTTCCGGTTAGCCTCTGCACACTTCGCCGACGCGCAGCCCAGCCTCATTCACTGCCACAGCTCGTTTCACCATCACCATCCCCCAAGCAGGGCCTGAGCAAGGTTTGAGCGTGGTTGATCAAGTTCCTAAAAGCCAATAACCATGCAGGAGTAGGATGGATTTGAGCGGGGTGAGCGGAACAGCAGCCCACCTACTCTTATATATACATATATATATTTATATTTTATATATAAATATATAAATAAAAACCCTACTCACCCTGTCAACCGTTATGATTACTGGAGTTCAACTCTGCCCATAACTCTGCTCATACCCCGACTCACCCTGTCCGCTATCAAACCAATTCGCAAAAATCTGCATGTTTAACGCGTATGCCTGCATAACCACATTTCTGTAAACCGCCTATTCTTGGTCGCGTCGCCTTCAATCCGCAAAAAGCTGCACGTAAGTTCTTTGCAAAAATTTCCCTGCTCCACGATTGCGTACGTCCTTGCTCGCTGCACCAGCTTCGCCAGGCTCCATAGAGCTCACTGGTTTGGGTAAAAAACTCGCCACCCAGCTCACAAAATTCGTCCACGAACGCCGCAATCGGGCTGTTTAACGCAGACATTCCTTCAACCTCTACCTGCCCACTTGCTGGCTGCACAAAGCGCCCCCGCTGGCGCAGGCGATCTAATCCATCCAGCGACCACCGTAAAATTCCAGGCATCTCCGCAATTAGCCTATCGCTCAGCCCAAGGTCTTCCCGTCCGTAGAACGACTGGCGCAGAGACAAGATGATGAAGCGACCCACCAGTGCTCCAGAGGCATCACCGAGCTGGGGCGTCTCGTTGGTTAACACAACGAACCTAGCCGATATGCGCCCATGCCAGGCCTCCTTGTTTTTACGGTCAATCGTCATATCATCCTCGCCTGACGCCATCAACAAGCGCTCAACGATAGCCTGCGTGTTCGACTGACCACTAATACGGGCGTCGGGTACCAAAGCAAGCAACTTGTTGATTAAGGGCTGCATGCCGAAGTTTGAAGCCAGACTATTTAGCGTCGGGCTAGCTAGATTACTGCGCCCCACCAGCGATGCAAGGATGCGACCAATGGTGCCTTTGCCTGAACGCTTAGGCCCGATGAGGAGAAACATTTTTTGCTGGCTGGTGTCGGCTGTAATCAGATAGCCGAACATCTCTTGCAAAGTCTCAATGCTCGCGGTGTCCCCCTCAAAAACCTGGTCAAGGAACGCCAGCCAGCTTTGCGGCCTGGCGTCGGCATCCCACGGATAGGGAAGCGCGTTGAGGTTGAAGTAACCTGGCGTGTGCGGCAGAAGCTGTCGGCTCTTCACATGGAAAAGGCCATTAGCCACGCTAATCAGATCATGGGGTGCAGCGCCGCTATATCCTGGCAACCAGCAAGGCGCGCTAATCCCAGCCAAAGCACCAACCGCCCGCAAAGCGTCCAGGCCGCTTTCCACCTGCGACTTGCTTGGTTTGAACGGCTCGACTGTACCCTCCTTGGCATACTTTTTCGATTTGTCCAGCCACAACCACAAGGACGCACGCATCTCATCGTCAGACATCTCGACCCAGTGACTACCGACGTGCCTGTACCATATCCCTTGAACTCGTTGCAGGGTCTGGCCCTCGTCGCCTTGCGCCTCGCACTCTATATAGCGGCGCGCGAAGCCTACAAAATCCTTGGCATCCAGCACTACGTCATCTTTACTCTTAACCAGAGCCGCCGCCCGACGGATATATCGCACTGTCACTGGAGCTCGGCTTCCCAGGCAGCCAAAACCATTCCATTTGGCTTCGATCAACTCTCGCCCTGGATACTTCCCTGTCTTCTCACTATCATTGCTCCAGACATCCCACAAATCTAGCCCCCTCGCTTCTCCGCCGGTTTCGTGATGCAGCGCCATCCCTACCTGCAACCAATCCTGATAACCCATATCAGGATCGAGAAAGGACAGCCATTCACGTATCTCGTCATCCGGAGCGTCAAGGGGAGCGCTATACGTCATTAGGGGATCGTCATCGTCCACTACCGCCGAACGAGTTGAGGCCCCGGGGAATCGTTCATTAAACAGCGACAGGACGTCATCGCTTAGCTCTTCTATTCTTTCATCGGTGCCGAGTATTTCGCAAATCGGTAAGACGTTCCCAGTAAAAGTAAGAAAACCGCTACTACAAAACGTCTCAAAGCCAAAAACACCCTGCTTCGCGCAAGATTTTTTGTCGGCAAGCGCGCCGCGCATGAAGGCATGCACGCCCTTGCCACTGGGTGACCACTCGGCATAGGTGCCTAAGATGAGGCGTTCAACCTCTGGCAGTAGGTTCCCCGCTGGGTCGACGACGTTATCGAAGTCCAACCCAACTAAGCCCCAGTCCGGCAACATGGCGAAACCAACGCCAGTCCAGCTTCCGCTCTCAAATGCCGCGACAGCCTCATCGAATGAGGCTAGGTTGGCTCGGTCAGCCGCGCCGCCTTGCTTGCCGTTACGTGATACACCATTGATATAAAAAGGTACCTTGAGCGACTTCTTCCCACCTGGTTCTTGGACAAATTTCCATACCAGCCAGCCGCGAAGGTTTTTCAACAACGAGGGCGCTTTCATCGCACGCCATCCTGCAAATGGTTAGCAGAGGTATTCTTTTTGTAATACGTCATATTAGGGCTCCTAAAAAAAAGCCCTGGGCAGGACACGCGAGTCGCCAAACCCTCCCGACCAATACGGGGTGCGTGCCCTGCCCAGAGCCTACTGGTTCTCACGGGTTTGGCATCGTGAAGAGTAAATCTAAAATGCCGCGTTATGTGCATATGCCTGGGAAGGCTTATCTATACAAGCTTTGATGGGGATAGTAAGATAGCTTTCACCTAGCAAGGTGCGGCCCTACTGTTGGAAATTTGATGTCATCGGTTTATTATCCTGTAATGTTCTTTTAAAGCCATATCAGGCATCACGCATGTTCAACCACCCCCTTTTCTGGCATAAATCGCTCTGGATAAAGGATCTGTATCTCAGTCAGCTCATTATCGAAGAAGTTAACTAGCTTTTCTGCCGCTTCCTTGGATGGTGTCTGGTAGCCGCGCTCAATGCGACTCAAATTACCAGGATCAAGTCCGATAGCTATAGAAACCTGAAAGATTGTCAGGTTGCGTCGCTCGCGTTCTAGTCGGAGAGGAGTTTTCATGCAGTTACCTTACACTTTAAATTATGCGAAATACGCATATTAAATAAAAAATAAAAAATGCGCAATTGGCTTTGCGTATTACGCATCTATCCAAGGAAAATATTCAACCATGACTGTCGGAACAAACATCAGAAAATTACGCAAAGCTAAGGGCATGACGCTTCTTGAACTTGCAAACCAGGTTGATAGCGACGTGGGCAATCTCTCACGCCTTGAGCGCGGGGTGCAAGGGTATAGCGAAGCCATGTTGGAACGTATTGCGGCCGCCTTAAATATCGCCATAACTGACTTCTTCACATCTGAAAGCAATGTGGAGGAGCTTGCCATGCGTGGCCGGATACCCTTGATTTCATGGGTAGCTGCTGGAAATTGGTGCCAGGTCTCCGACCCATACCCCATTGATGGTGCAGAGGATTGGCTTGCATGCCCAGTCAAGCACGGATCACATACCTATGCCTTACGTGTAAGGGGTGACAGCATGTATAACCCAGGCACTAGACCGTCCTTTGAGGATGGTGACATCATCTTTGTCGACCCAGATCGTACCGCTGTGCATCGGTCATTGGTTATTGTGCGCCTTGATGACGAAAATGAGGCTACCTTCAAGCGCCTGCTAGTTGATGGTGAGAAAAAAATGCTTGAAGCCCTGAATGCAGCATGGCCAGACCGTATTTTCCCAGTGAAAAGTAACGCCACAATATGCGGCGTGGTAATTGCTCGCATAGAAAGTTTTACGTGATTCCTAGCAGCACCACATAACGCCTCCTTACGTGGTGATGCCACAGGAAATAGCAGACCAGACTTATAAATCCAACGAGACAAAGTCAGACACTACAAAGCCACTTTAAGGCACCTCAAAAACTAACCCGCCCGGCTGGCGGGTTTTTTATTGCCTGCTTTTACTTCATATCGAAAAAATAAAAAAATTCGCTTGACGCATCTTTCAATTTTTCTTAATATGCGAATAACGCTTTGCGTAATACGCATATTAAGGAGTGTAATGATGCAACCAAACGCCCGTGTTCGCCGTGCCTTCGTGCAAGTTTTTAGCAGTTTTGCATACGCAGATCGTCTACCAACGCCTTCACTCACTTAAAAATTCAGGAGCAACCATGTTTTCAATGACTATCACCACCGACAATCCGTCGCAATTTAGTGCCGTCATGGCTGCACTCCAGAAGACAGATGAAGAAGCTATCGCCCCTGCTGTAGCAAGCTCTACGGTTACCGGACTAACCGCGCCAGAGGCATCCTGCGCATACGAAGATGCTTGGAAAGCATTCAGCAAATTAGCAAAAGTCATGGGGATCCATGCAGCTTTTGCGTTGTTGAAGAAATTCAACGCAAACAAGATAACTGATCTCAAGCCAGAAGACTATGCAGCTTTTGCCCAAGCCGCAACAGCATGCATCGCAGCTGCAATAGCCTGGTTTGAAGCTTGGATCAAAGCTGCAAAAGACTAAGGCATGAGCAAGAACATTATTTGGCGCTAGACACTTCATCACACCCTCAACCGCTTACACCAACCCAGGAGCAACCATGTTTCCAATGACTGTCACCATCAACAACCAGACGCAATTCAATGCCGTTGTGGCTATATTCCAAAATGCAGATACAGAACCGGTAATCAATGCCGTCCCTGCGATGAGCATCAAGAGCAAAACTACACCGAAAAAAGAAGAAGTCAAAAAGGACAGCCCTGCTGCTGCAGCCCTTACGACCACCGAGGCGCCAGCAATATTGCTAGACAATAAGCAGCCAACCTACACATTCGAAGAGGCCGCGAAAGAGATCACCGATTTAGCAACAACTAAGGGAACTGATACGGCTAAAGCAGTGTTGAGGCAATTTGGCGCAAACAAGCTGACTGAGATCAAGCTGGAAAACTATGCACCCGTGATCGAAGCAATAATGGCGGTAAAGGGGTAAGACATGGGATTGGCACATGCACAATTATCCCCTTCCAGCGCGCATCGCTGGCTGCACTGCCCCGCTAGCGTGGCCCTTGAAGCCTCTTATCCGGATGAGTCGAGTGAATTTGCAGACGAAGGTACTGCCGCTCACGAATTGGCTGCCCTAGCTCTCACAGCAGGTAACGATGCTATTGCTTACCTGGGGCACATCACTGACGTCAACAACAAAGATTGGGAATTCACTGACGAGATGACCGGACACGTACAAAAGTATCTGGATTACGTCCGTAGCATCAAAGGTGTGCTGATGATCGAGCAGCGTTTATCTATTGAGGATATTACAGGTGAAGAAGGTGCCAAAGGCACATCGGATGCTGTGATCCTAGCAGGCGATGAACTGGTCATTGTCGATCTGAAATATGGCCGTGGCGTCAAAGTAGATGCTGACCGTAACGAGCAATTGGCAATCTATGCTCAAGCAGCACTTAACGAATTTGAGTTTCTTGGTGAATTTAAACGTGTGCGCTTGGTCATCGTACAGCCTCGTCTCGATCATATCAGTGAATGGATCAATAACATCGATGATCTTGAAGCTTTTGCGGGTCGAGTCAAGGTCGGCGCACATCGTTGTAAAGCTGCTGTCACTTACTTTAGTGAACACAAAGAGCTTCACGATAAGTATTTCACGCCAGGCGAAAAGCAGTGCCGCTTCTGCAAAGCAAAAGCAACGTGTCCCGCATTAACCAAGCAGGTACTGGCTACTGTTGCTGATGATTTTGTAGATTTAGAAAAACCGATTGCGCCGCAGATCGAAAGCACTATGAGTCGTACTGTCGATAACCAAACACTGGGCAATCTGCTTGGATCGGTTGATTTAATAGAAACCTGGTGCAAAGCCATCCGCGGCAAAGTCGAAAGCGAGCTCCTAGCCGGCAATCCAGTATCTGGCTACAAGTTAGTTAAAGGTCGTCGCGGTTCCCGCAAGTGGACCAATAATATTGAAGTCGAAAAAACGCTCAAAGTCATGCGCTTGAAGACTGAGCAAATGTATGACCTCTCTCTGATCTCCCCAACCAGCGCAGAAAAGCTGCACAAGTCGGGAGCCATCGGGAAACGACAATGGCCAAAACTGCAATCGTTAATCACGCAGTCCGATGGAAAAGCTAGCGTTGCACCGCAATCCGACGAACGCCCCGCGCTTGTTATCAAACCGGTCGCCGAAGACTTCCGCGATGAAACAGAAACTATAGATGATTTAGTGTGAAAAATAAGCCCATATCGATTGCCAAAGTGCTACCGCCTCATGCGGTACGACGACTACGCCAGGCAGCCCAAACCCCGATCTCTGGACACGATCCGTTAGCCAGGCTGAGAGCAATAGACCAGGCAACCGAGTGGGTTAAACGGCAGTACCCCAATTTTTTTAAATAAGGAGTCTCACCATGAAATTGAAAATCAATAACGTACGTTTGGCATTTCCAGCATTGTTCGAAGCCAAGACTGTGAATGGCGAAGGTAAACCGGCATTTTCCGCTGCGCTTTTACTCGACAGGAATAATCCCCAGGCAAAAACCATCGTGCAAACCATCGAACAAGTTGCAAGAGATAAGTGGGGTGCGAAAGCGGATGCCATCCTCAAACAAATTCGCGCCCAAGACAAGACTGCTCTACACGATGGGGATATGAAAACCCAGTATGACGGATTTGAAGGCAATTTATACCTGTCCACTCGCAGCATTACACGGCCTCTGATTATCGATCGTGACAAAACACCATTGGCCGAATCTGACGGTAAACCCTACGCAGGGTGCTATGTAAATGCCAGCATAGAATTTTGGGCGCAGGATAACAACTACGGCAAACGGGTCAACGCAAGCTTACGCGGCATCCAGTTCTTCGCTGAAGGGGATGCATTCGCTGGCGGCGGTAGCGCTAATGAAGAAGAATTTGATGATCTTGCCTTAGGTAATGACGCTAGCGATTTGGTGTAAGCCTGAGATCAAATCTATAGACCACCAACCAGGACAGCCCATGCCAACCAAACTATACATTGACCTTGAGACATACTGCGAGACGCCGATTAGTCATGGCACGCATGCATATGCTGAAGGTGCAGAGATCATGCTGTTTGCCTGGGCGCTTGATGATGGTCCCGTGAATGTGTGGGACTGTACGGCTACCCTAAAAGTGCCTGCAGACCTGCTAAACGCATTCAAGGATTCGTCAGTAGAAATATGGGCGCATAACTCACACTTTGATCGTACCGTACTGGCGGAGCATGCCCCCTTTCTGGAAGCACTCCTTGCCACCAGGAATGTCCTGCGCTGGCGCGATACGATGGTAAAAGCACTCTCCCACTCTTTGCCTGGCTCATTGAGTACTCTTTGTAAAATATTCAAGGTCCCCACAGACAAAACCAAAGATAAAGAAGGCCGCCAACTGGTGCAGTTATTCTGCAAGCCACGCCCGGCTGCCAGCGTAATACACCGTGCTACACGCGAAACCCATCCGGCACAGTGGGTTAAGTTTATCGAGTACGCCCGACTGGACGTAGAAGCGATGCGTGTCGTTGATAAGAATCTGCCAGACTGGAATTATCGCGCAGCCGAGTTAGCACTTTGGCACTTGGACCAATGCATCAATGATCGTGGCTTTTGGATTGACACTGCTTTAGCCCGTGCAGCTATTGGCGCTGTAGAACGTGAGCAGAAATTACTCGCTAAACGCACGCAAGAGATGACAGAAGGCGAAGTGCAAGCGGCGACCCAACGAGATGCCCTATTACGTTATTTATTAAAGGCATACAACATCGAATTGCCAGACCTACAAAAGAGCACGCTAGAGCGCCGCATTAACGATCCAGAGTTACCGCTAGAACTACGTGAGTTGCTCACCATCAGATTACAAGCAAGCTCCACTAGCACCAGCAAATACAAGGCCCTTATCAAAAGCATAAGCAGCGATCATCGACTGCGAGGCGCATTACAGTTTAATGGAGCAAACCGTACCGGTCGCTGGTCTGGCCGCCTGTTCCAACCACAGAATTTACCACGGCCGACATTGAGCAATGCTGCTATAGAGATAGGTATCGAGGCTATCAAAGCTGACTGTGCTGACCTGATTTTCGATAATGTAATGGAACTGACTAGCAGTGCGATACGTGGATGCATCCTAGCACCAGAGGATAGGAAGCTGGTCATCGCAGATTTATCGAATATCGAAGGTCGCGTATTAGCATGGCTTGCGGGTGAAGAGTGGAAAATAGAAGCCTTTTACGAATTCGATGCAGGTATAGGCCGCGACTTATACAAACTGGCCTTCGCCAAATCCTTTGGCGTCAAACCGGAAAACGTGACGGACGAAAATCGGCAAGTCGGTAAGGTGCAAGAGCTCGCACTCGGCTATGAAGGTGGCGTCGGCGCATTTTTGACATTTTCAGCGGCATACGGCATTGATCTGGAAGCAATGGGCGAGCAGGCCATTGACTCAATCCCTAACAACATCATGGCAGAAGCCCATAAAGCGCTTGCCTGGACTAAGCTCAACAAGCGCCCAACCTTCGGTTTATCAGACAGAGCATGGTTGGTATGCGATTCATTTAAGCGCTCGTGGCGCTACGCACACCCGAAAACCACCTCTTTCTGGAAAGGGCTGGAAGAGGCTGCGCGCTCAGCCATTCTGTGTCCAGGTGTGGCCTTTACCTGCCGCCGTCTCATGTTACAGCGTGATGGTGCATGGCTGCGTATCCGCCTGCCCTCCGGTCGATACCTCTGCTACCCCAGCCCGCAGGTCGGTGAAGACGAAAAAATCTCCTACATGGGCATCGATCAATACAGCCGTAAATGGAGTCGTCTGCATACATACGGGGGCAAATTTGCAGAGAACGTCACACAAGCTGTCAGCCGCGACATCCTCAGCACGAATATGCAAGCGATTGATGACGCAGGCTACCTAATTGTTCTGTCTGTGCATGACGAGCTGATTACAGAAACGCCTGATACCGAAGAATTTAACGCCGACCACCTCGTAGCCATGATGTCAAAGAATCCGGTATGGGCGCCGGGATTACCGCTTGCTGCGAAGGGTTTTGAAACCTACAGATATAAAAAGGGATAGACATGCAACGAATCATCAAGGCCACTCGCCTCTTCGTCAGGTACCGCGGTTGGGGTTTTTCATTGCGCGGCGCACTGCACCTTTCTTGGGAGCGCTCAGCATGAAAGAGAGCACGATTGAAAAATACCTGGTTAAGCGCGTCAAAACATTGGGCGGAGAAATACGCAAGGTTAAATGGATAGGCAGGCGCGGTGCACCTGACCGGCTGGCCATACTGCCGGCTGTCTGCGGCCCAGTATGGGTTGAACTCAAAGCCACAGGAAAAAGCTGCCGCCCTCACCAGATACGCGAGCACGAACGCATGAAGCTCATGGGGCAATCTATTTCTGTCATCGATTCCATTGAAGGCGTAGATGATTTGCTGTTCAGTCTCCATAACCGGGAATAATCATGACACGTCAGATATTCACGCCTCGCCCCTACCAGCATATGATTATGGAGCACGTGCTATCCAACCAACGCGGCGCTGTTTGGGCCGGCATGGGTATGGGTAAATCTGTCTCCACGCTCTCCGCGCTGGATATTTTGGAGTTAATAGAACCCGGTCCTGCCTTGGTGATAGCGCCATTGCGCGTTGCCACCTCCACCTGGCCAGATGAAACGAAGAAATGGGCGCATTTAAAAGACGTCGAAGTTTCCGCGGTGGTCGGGACGCCTGATGAACGTCGATTAGCATTAAAACGCCCTGCCACCGTATACACGACCAACTACGAAAACCTCCCCTGGTTAGTGGAGCACTATGGTAATAAGTGGCCGTTCCTCAAAGTGGTCGCTGACGAATCGACAAAACTTAAATCTTTCAGAGTCCGTCAAGGCGGCAAGCGTGCACATGCGCTAGGCCGTATTGCCCACTCCAAAATAAATCGGTTTATTGAGTTAACGGGTACCCCCAGTCCAAACGGTTTACAGGACCTATGGGGGCAAGCGTGGTTCCTCGATCAAGGGGTACGCCTAGGTCGCAGTTTTGAAGCCTTTAAATCACGTTGGTTCCAGTCAATTCAAGCAGGTTCCGATCGGCATGCGGTAAAACTAAATCCACTACCCTTCGCCCAAGAACAGATTGAAGATCGGTTGCGGGACCTGTGCATCTCACTGGATGCGCGAGACTATTTTGATACCGCACGCCCTATTACGCACACCATCTACGTTGAGCTGCCAGCTAAAGCACGCAAACTGTACCGCGATATGGAGCGTGAAATGTTCATGGCACTGGACTGCGGTACCGAAATTGAAGCGCTCAATGCGGCTAGCAAAACAATCAAGTGTCTACAATTGGCAAACGGCGCAATCTATACAGACGATACCGGCAGCGCGTGGACCGAAGTACACGATGTCAAGTTACAAGCGCTAGAAGAAATTATTGAAGAAGCTGCCGGCATGCCCGTACTCGTTGCATACCATTTCAAAAGCGACTTGATCCGATTACAAAAAGCCTTCCCTAAAGGCCGCGCACTCGACCAAGACCCACACACTATCCGAGATTGGAACGCCGGAAAAATACCCGTGATGTTTGCCCACCCTGCCAGCGCAGGCCACGGATTAAATCTGCAGGACGGCGGGAACATTCTAGTGTTCTTCGGCCACTGGTGGGACCTCGAACAATTCTTACAGATTATCGAACGTATCGGACCGACTCGCCAAGCACAAGCAGGGCATAACCGGCCGGTATTCATTTACTCCATCGTCGCAGCAGATACCGTTGATGAAATTGTTATGGCGCGACGAGATTCAAAACGTGGCATTCAAGATTTACTGCTGGAATCAATGAAAAGGAAGTGCATTACCTCATTTAATTAATGGTGCTTAGTCAAAAGCCTATGTAAACAGATGGAGCTTCAATCATGCAAAACTTTACTCATTACACTACGCACCGCCAAAGCTGGCTGACTCCTCAGCGATATCTGGTTGCCTGGCAAAAATTGATGAACGTGCGCATCGGAATTGTCCCGTTGCCAATAGCTGGCCTTATTGTGGTTTGCATGACGGTCCTTATCGCATTAGACAAAATGCCTAGCGAAATTTCCGTAGTGTTGGCAGTGCTAGCTGTACTGGGTTTTAGTTGCGCTGAATTGGGTCGGCGCCTACCTGGTCTGAATCAAATCGGCGGACCCGTCATCGTCACAATCTTACTGCCTTCATGTTTGGTCCATTACCAGCTCGTACCCATTGCTTTAGTCCAGTCGATTGAGACCTTTTGGCATACGACGAATATCTTGTATCTCTTTACCGTCGGTGTGATTGTTGGGGGCATCCTGAGTATGGATCGTCAAGTTCTCATCAAAGGGTTCGTTAAGCTTTTTATTCCGCTGGCTGCCGGCTCTATCGCCGCGGCAATCATTGGCACACTCACGGGCATGGCGCTGGGGTTGGATGCGCACCAGACATTCTTTTACATCGTGGTCCCTATTATGGCTGGCGGCTTGGGCGAAGGAGCGATTCCGCTCACGCTGGGTTATGCGGCGATTCTGAACATCTCTCAACCCGAGCTCTTCGCGCAAGTGACCCCACCCATCGTACTCGGCAATCTGTGCGCCATTGTCTGCGCTACGGTACTTCATCGACTGGGTAAGCGCTTTCCCCAATACAGTACAGGCCAATGCTTATCAGCGAATCACTTAGGGGTTAGACAACCACATTTAACACATACTACGATGGAATCGTTGGCAACGGCCGGCATGGCGGCCTTGAGCTTCTATATGGTTGGGGTCCTGGTGAATCAATTCACAGGCTGGCCAGCGCCGATTGTGATGCTAGGCCTAGCCATACTCGTTAAATTGACGTGCGCTATTTCGCCCAAATTGGAAGACGGCGCTGACTTAATGCACCACTTCTTTGCTAAAGCAGCGGCTTATCCAATTCTCTTTGGCATGGGTTTGACACTGACGCCATGGACAGCCCTGCTCACGGCTTTAACGCCGGTTTATCTAATCACCATCTTTGTGACTGTGCTCACCCTAGCGCTAACCGGTCTCATCGTAGGGAGCTGGGCCGGATTAAATCCGATTGAAAGCGCAATCATCAACGTTTGCCATAGCGGCATGGGTAGTGTCGGTGATATGGCGATTCTGACCTCAGCCCATCGGATGCACCTGATGCCATTCGCGCAGCTTGCAACACGTATTGGCGGGGCACTCACGATCATCATTGCACTGATGATGTTTAACCAATAGTCAGACGAATTCAGATGGAGAAAAGTGATGCCAGATAAGACATTTAAATATTCAGATTTTTGGAGCAACACAGATGTATGACTTACTAACGCCAGATGAAGTGGCCGAGAAACTGAAAATGGAACGCCGGAAATTCCTCCGTACCGTGGCAAATCAGCCGGATTTTCCAGCTCCTGTAAGGCTTAGCAAGCGGATTTTGCGATGGCATGCCGAAGATATTGATATATGGATAGCTCGCAGTACACGGCGCGCAGCCTAGCCAAGTTTAGCAGCCAGCTCTTCTGGTGTCGGGTTGTAGTAAATCAATAGCGATTTTAAATCCCGATGCCCGATAACGCGTGCTAACTCTAGTACCGTGAGTTTTCCAGAAAGCTGCGTGCAGGCTTCGTGCCGCGTGTCATGAAAGTGCAAGCTAGAAATTTTCGGTATTTTTTTCTCGACTTTTGATCGAGCTTTTCTGAACATCGTATCCAAGGTAGCAGAAGAAAACGTGAAAACCCTATTTTCATCCCGCCCACGCATCTTGGCGAATAGTGCGACAGCTCCTGCCGAAAGTGGCACGAACCGCTCATCATAATTCTTCGTCTTGTTTAGATGCACCGTGCGTTCTCTCACGTCCGTCCAGTGCAGCGAGCACAGCTCCCCTGCCCGCATACCAGTCTCTATTGCCAACAGAAAAGCGATCGCGATTTCTTGCTGCTTAAACTCAATCGACGCATCATCTGTGTATCCGAGTGCGGCGCACATTGCGTCGATTTCCGTGTCGGAAATGCGGCGATTGCGTGGCTTCGGATTGCGCGGGCGCTTCACATCTTCAAAAGGTATGTGATCCAGCCAGCGCCATTCTTTTCGGGCAATCTGGAAGACGGAAAGGAGCAAGTTCCATTCGCGGTTGACGCTGGCGGGCGACACCTCGCGCAGACGACTATCCCGCCACAAAGAAATATCTACCTGCGTGACTTCAGAGATAAGGCGATTCCGGAAGGATAAGTCGCGCCCAAACTTAGTGAGCCGGATTTTTTCCCAGCGGACACCTTTCTTTTTTGGAGATTCCTCTTCAGCATATTTGATTAGCGCTTCTGACACGTAGCGCTTAGGCAATTCCCCGCGCTTGCCCGCCATAATTTCAGCTTCGCGGGCCGTGGCCCATGCAACGGCCTGTGCTTTCGTCAGAAAGGTGCTTGACTCTCGTACCCCAGCTTTTTCGATCTGAACCTGCCAACCTTTGACACGTCTACGATAATAAGCCATTAAACAAACTCTACTGAGCAGTAAGATGATCGATATATTCCCCGCTGCTCAAGCGCTACGCTCGTTGCTCCTTTTCTTTTTGTGAATGAAACCATAAACACCTCCGAGTGATAGAAAGAATTCTACCAAAGTCGGGGAAATGTCGGGACTTTGTCGGGAAGAAACGTTAAATTTGGTGTGAAATGGATTTAAATGGCTTACCGCTTGTTGTACTTAAGCTACTGATTTTAAATAGAAATCCATCTTTTTAACAAAATGGATTCTATCGTATTAAAAGTACTTGGTGCCGGGGACCGG
>JASSUC010000061.1:0-10701 GCA_031963245.1 Mycoavidus cysteinexigens | reverse complement strand
TCTTTTTAACAAAATGGATTCTATCGTATTAAAAGTACTTGGTGCCGGGGACCGGACTCGAACCGGCAAGCCTTTAGGCGGCGGATTTTCTTCACACTACGTCTTTAAACGCCAGCGTTGCCGCTGTTTGTGCGCTGGACTATGCCTTCACCCTAGCGCTAATGCGCAGTAGGTGCCCTCCGTCTAGTCTCTACACCTTCTTTTTGCACCGATACTGCCCGGCTACAAAAAGCTTGGCTCGGCGTTGCCTCGGCGCGCACGCCAGGGGGTTCACCGAATTTGAAGGGTTCTACGCTGGCCGTTTCCAGCCAGGCACTCAAATTTTTAAGTCCGCTATGTTTACCAAATTTCATCACCCCGGCAAGGAGTGAGTCGCGGATTTTACCATTGCTGCGGTCGCTGTGTTCTAATAATTAGAAAAAATAATCCGCTTGACACGCTTTAATTTCTCATTAGGTGCGGATAGCCGTCCACGGTCAGCGTAAAACCCTGTTCATCTGCGACTAGCTGTGCATGTGCACCCACCGGCAGCGTGACAAGTTTATCGCAGTGCCCAAACGGCAAACCTGTCACAATTGGGATGCCAATCACTGCGCGTATCTGCTCGACCATCGCCAACAAGTCATAGCCATTATCATGAGAAGCCAGCCGAATCCCACTAAAATCACCCAGTACAAGCGCGCGCTGACGAGCCAGCACACCCGCAAAATGTAACTGATAAATCATTCGCTCCAACCGAAACGGATGTTCGTTGGCATCTTCAATAAACAATATACCGTTCTCTATTTGCGGTAGATAAGGCGTGCCAATCAACGACGCAATAATCGCCAGGTTACCGCCCCATAGCGTACCGCTTACTGCCACCGACTGTGCCTGACGCACAGTGCTATTGAAATGGATTTGCGGAGATTGAAGTGCTTGCCAAAAATGCTGCAGAGTAAATTCATCTATTGTTTCAGCGCCAAAGTGGCTGCATAAAGTCGGGCCGCCAAATGTCACTAAGCCAGCCTGAGCCAGTAACGCCATCTGGATAGCCGTAAAATCACTATGCCCAACAAAGGCTGTCGGCCTATCCTTAAAGCGATGCCGCAACCCTGCATAATCCAGTCTAGGCAAAATCCGTGTGGCGCCATACCCCCCTCGTACCGCAAGCACAATATCCGGGCGCACACACGCCGGGTCAACCAGCCGATTAAAATCAGCTGCCCGTTCATCATCTGTGCCGGCGAAGCGCTGGTAACGCCGCTGCGCCGCCTCTTCATTATCAATCTGACAACCATATGCACGCAACCGCTCAAGGCCACGATCTACCGTGCCCACCTCCAGCGGATAGCCAGAGGGCGCGACCAACGTCAGATTAAAATTTTTGCTCATGATTTTGCTGGTCGGGCATCCCGTAATGCGCGGCGCCTATCCGCAAAAAAGCCACTCAATAATTGCGCACATTCCGTACTCCGTACGCCCCCGCTAATTTGCGTATGGTGATTCAGCTGCGGATTAGAAAATGCATTGAATACACTCCCACCTACCCCTGTTTTAGGATCGTATGCGCCAAACACCACGCGCGCAATGCGCGCATGCATCATGGCCCCCGCGCACATCAGACAAGGCTCAAGGGTGACATAGAGTTCACACCCCGGTAATCGGTAATTGCCAAGCATATGGGCGGCTGTGCGTAGTGCATTCATCTCAGCATGGGCAGATGGATCATGTTTGCTAATCGGTTGATTAAACCCTGTCGCAATCACTTGATTATCTCGTACCACCACGGCTCCCACTGGCACTTCCCCTGCGGCTTGCGCTGCGCGTGCCGCGGCCAGAGCCAGCGCCATAAAATGCGTATCTCGTTCAGCGTCAGACGCCATCATCGCAAGCTCCTGCGTTACCGCCTTTGGTGTTTAGGAAACGGCCAGCAGAGCCAAGTAGGCTTTGCTCACCGCCCCCCTCTCTGTACGCCATAGAAAGCAGTCATGATAATAGAAAACCTAAAACACTTGCGGCAAATACGCGCGGTTGCTAAAACTTAGTCAATCTAAAGATAGCCTTGTCCCATCTGCCTTTGAGAAAGATATCAGATACTTTTCAACGTAGTTATGCACAATATCTGTGGATATCTTTGGGCTACCTTGCCTTTTATAAGGACAACTTTTATGTTCCCCAAAGGGGGTATTGAACGCTTTAATGAATGGATGCTAGATCAACCCAATGTGTGGCTGCTTTGATTTTAATTTCTATCGATGTGGATCATTGCCAAACGACTGGCGCAGTTCAGCGATTGATGCTAACTTACTCGCCTATTCGTTTAATTTAGGTGTTTGCTTGCCACGCCTTCGATCTGTAGCCAGAATCGATCAACTAGCCACGCGGTAGTCATCTTTTGGCGCTGGCGTTGCGTAGGCCGCCTACTCTTGTTGGCTCAAAGTTCAGTGAATTTTTATGCAAGAAAAAAAGCTTAGCCCCACCACGAGATTCAGTAACACTGTCGAGCATTACGCGAAATATCGCCCTACTTACCCGGGGGCGGTGATTGAGCTTCTCAAAAAAGAAGGACAACTTAAAGCTGGCGCGGTAGTCGCAGATATTGGCTCAGGCACCGGACTATTCGCCAAACTGCTGCTTGATCATCAATACCAAGTATTGGGTATTGAACCCAATGCGCAGATGAGAGAAAAAGCAGAGCAGCAATTGGCTGATTATGCAAATTTTATGAGCGTCAATACCACTGCTGAAGCGACCGGTTTGAGTAGCCATAGCGTGGACAGCATTACCGTCGCGACAGCATTTCATTGGTTCGATAAAGAGAAAGTCAAGCAGGAATTTAATCGCATTCTTAAGCCAGGCGGCTTGTGCATGCTGATTTGGAATGTGCGGCTGCTTGAAGCATCGCCTTTGATGGCGCAATATGAAGAATTCTTAAATCAGTATGGCGCTGACTATAAAGAGGTCAATGCTAACAAGATAGATGAAGAGAAAATTCAACAATTTTTCACGCCGATAAGCGTTAATCTTGCTGCATTTCCTCATCAACAAAGATTGGATAAGAATGGTTTTTTAGGACGCATATTGTCTACCTCTTACACACCAAAATCAGGGCAACCCAATTATGAAGCCATGATGCAGGCGGCGAACCATCTTTTTGAGGCACATCAAAAAGATGGCTGGGTTGAGTTTATTTACAGCACGAAATGCTATTACGGACAGTGCGGAAAATATGCACTGGATCGGTAAATTTGGGCGCCGTCAATGATGGTGCTCACCCACGGCCCCGCGCTGCGTTAAAAATTCCGCATTTACATAGTGACTATGATAAAGGACATGAGCAGATTGCAACATGCGTCATTCGATATTACTTAGACGACTCAAAGCAAAATTATCGGTTTTTACTTTCTCGCCAGATATAGATAATCATTCGTCCATTCCACTCGGAGCGTCAAATGCAGAGTAAAAATTCCCCTCGCAATAATCGCCGCAATGCAATTAAGGCCCTCATTGCCGCAGGCGCGGCAGCGATTGCTGCGCCCTATATCATCACCTCTCGTAAAACCGCGCCGTCAGGGAAAATGACTACTGAATCGGCAGATCAAATTGTGATCCGCACTTCGGGCGGCAAGAGTCATTTTGCGTATACAGAAATACTCTTTGAACCCTTTAGGAAAGAAACCGGTATTAAGGTGATCGGCATTCCGTCGAATGTGGAACCTATTGCAGAAATTAAAACCATGGTCGATACCGGGGAGTACAAGTGGAATATGGCTTGCCTGGGTAATAGGGCGATTCCAGTACTCGGGCAACAGGGTTATTTAGAAGCGCATAGACTTGGGAACGATGATGTCGTCAAAACCATTATGCCGCATCTTTTGTCAGACTATAGCGTTGGCATGAACGTCTACTCTATCGTGCTCGCGTATCGCACGGATGCTTTTAAAGGACGCCCAACCCCCAAAACGTGGAAAGATTTTTGGGATGTAGAACGTTTCCCAGGCCGCCGTAGTCTACGTCAAATCCCCTTTGATACCATTGAAGAAGCTTTGCTAGCAGATGGTGCACTGCCAACTGCAATCTACCCTTGCGATCTTAACCGTGCGTTTCACAGCCTCGATAGAATCAAACCGCATATCTCCGTCTGGTGGCAGAATACGCCGCAGGCCGAACAACTATTAAAAACTGGCGAAGTCGATTTAATGCCTGCTTTTATAATTTCGGCTCTATCCGCTATTGACGCAGGTGCGCCGGTTGCATTTTCATGGGACCAACATATCTACGGATATGATAATTGGACGATTCTGAAGGGAACCCCAAATGTGGATGCCTGCCGTCAATTTATCCGATTTGCCACCGATCCCGAGCGGCAGGCACGCCTTATACCCTATGGAATTAGCCCTACACAGCCTAGCGCGTTGGAGAAAGACATTTTGGAAAGAAACCGAATTGATCCAAGATCTGTAAAGTTACTCTCAACATATCCAGACAATTTAAAAAAAGGGCTACCTAGTGATGGGTTGTATTGGGCAAATAAGCATAGTGCCATTATTGAACGCTTTAATCAGTGGATAATAAGTTAACTATAGGGGGTCCGGGCGGGCGTTTTGCCCAGTGTACTCCTGACGTGTGTCTTCACGGACTATGGCTGTTTCCTCATGCAAAATTTTCAGCTTCGGCCAATGACAAATCATGTTTACCTAAGAAATTCTGGAGAATGATCAAAATGTTGAAATTTCTGAAAAAAATATTTAGTGGTAGCCAGTCTAAGGATGCCGATCCTGTTGATACAGATGTGCCTGAAGAAAATATTGCCGAACTATTGGATAATGAAAATGCGCCTGATTTGGAACAATTGGAAAAAAATCTTCAGAAGTTCATCCAATTCTTGGCCGCTCCCTTATCCCAAACGGAAGCTCGGCGTTTATGGCAAGTAGCCCGCACCGCCCTATACGAAACAAAAGACTCGTTTGAGGCATTACAGGAAGTCATGTCAGGGGATGACGGCCAACAACAAGGTCAGTGGCTGATCATTCAACTAGACTGGAAGGCAAGTGAAGAAATTGGATGGCAGGTTTCTGAGATTCTAGCAACCCTCAATGTCCAAGAGCAGTGGGATCATGATTGCGAAATGGAATCAGTTCCTGCCGCATTTCAGGCATTGTCGGAGTGGCTGGCAGCAAGAGAACTTGCCCTTCTGCATTTTGAAACGGATTCTGACTCCTACTGTGCCACCATTATCAAAGATTCTGACGTTGCCGCGATAAAACAACTTGCAGAAGCCGCACAACTCACTCCCTACGATCAACTTGATTTTTCTAAACGCAATTGCTAGGGCGTGTATTTGAGGTTAGTTTGACCTTGCTTCGATAAAGTGTAGTAGTCACGATTTGACCTGACAACTGCTCTTGTCAAACCGGGTAACTGTCAGATCAAATCGTGACTACTACACTTTATGCACCAAAACACTGCTAACAACTGATGAAGTATCCATTTGCTCACATCTCCTTAACTAGTTTATTTTTTGGACTCCATCGGAAACATATCTATTTCCAATGAAATAATTTCGACGCTAGTATGATTGGCGGAGAATAATGGCGGCAATAACAATAATTACTCTTTCTTCCTGCTAGTTTTGTAAGGACTGAATGCCCTGTTTATATATAAACTTATAAGTTGAAAGCGACTATGGCCAGTAAAATATTTTAAGGACATGCGATCAAGTTGTTACCTCAATACCACTGTATATTTAACCAGTTATTGCTTCCTGTCTTTTCAAATTAAACTATCTACTACTAATAAAGCAGCGTTAAAAAAATAAATAGTTAGTTCATTTTTTCGGGACAAGCTCTATAATTTTTTTAACACTCGGTAGAAGTTTTTTTGAGGGGCGGGGGATGATCATCAATCAAAAGAGGCTGCGCCATATGGAATCGTACCGACACAGCCGGAGGCTTTAAAATATATCGGTGAAAAGCAGGCTAGACGCCTTTCAATTCATCCTGATAATTTCAAAAAAGGCTTATATATCGACGCCTTGTACTGGATGAACAACCAGGATGTGGCGATTGAACGCTTTAATCAGTGGATGCTAAGTTAACTCAACGCCTAACTTATTTGGGCTGTATTCATGGCCTTGATGTTCCGCCGCGAGCATTGCTCGTATTTGGTTAAATGACTGACTCAGAGCAGCATTCAAACGGGTCTTCCCGTTCTGAATGGGGGTATTAATGATGTTAAAAGTAGTTAATGCGGTATCGACTCAACAGGTTCCCACCACCTCCGCTTCATCCAATGAGCAGCGGCAAATCACAACGGATGCCCATACGGCGGCGCATCCCCCTACTGTTGATATTGCCCCTCCCAATTCAGCGGGTATCTCGTATAACTCGTGTCAAGAGTTCGAAGTTACTTCTTCAGGCACAGTCATATCGAATGGCCCGGCTGCGCGGATGATATTGCATAAAACCATATGGTACAAATCTTCCAAGTTCGATGGCATTGTAAAAATCGCAGGACAACGAGCCCAATTGGCTTTTTCCAATGTCAATGGCATGCATTTATGGGGATGCAATTTCCTCAATACCAGTCGCATTATATTTGCGGCGGGTGAGCCTATGGTAGGCAGCGACGGCAACCTTGATGCATTTCTCGTGAGCAAAAAAGGCCAAATTACCATCAACAGTGTCGCAAAGCTTAAGCAGTTTGATCAAATTAACCTCATCGCCTATTCCATCAAAATAGATGGAGAGTTGCAAGCGAATACAATCAACATTAGCACTGGCAAACATCAAGTCAACTACACAAAGTTAGGCATCCCGGTGATTGCCACTCAGTCAGCAGCGAGCCTCCAGATTGGGCAAAATCTGTCTAAATTAGACCAAGTCAGCGCGGGGTGGCTGAAATTCACAAAGAACGCTAAAGCACACGCTCATGAACATCTAAAAATTAAAGCGGCTCTCTTATACAACTCGAGCCATCAGATTCAATCAAGCGGTGATGTAACACTTGAAGTTGATCGCTTAGAGAATGCCGGCACACTCCGTGCTCAGCGTGATATTTCGCTGGAGGCGAAAACCCTGAGGAATCAAGCACGCGCGTTGATTGAAGGGCGAATTCTGACGCTGAATACCCAAGAGCAATTCAAAAACCAAGGTGTGATTCAAGGCAGCACTGTAGCCATCAGTGCGCTGAGCTTAATCAATGATGGCATAGAAGATACAGAGGAACATCAAGCTGGGGTGATCATGGCACGCCGTCAGCTTACGATTGGTGCTCAGGCTTTACACAACCAAGAGCACGGGTTAATGCACAGCGATGGCGAACTCACGATAGGGGGTTCCCTAAATACCCAGCGCAAAGTAGGCAGTTCAGCACAGAAACTAACCAACACCACGTCTTCTACGATTGAGTCAAGAAAAAAGCTCTCCATTCAAGCCGATCATTTGGACAACCAAAATGGGCAAATCACAGCGAGTTCGGACCTTGTTCTGAGGAGTAACGAACTTAACAATATGTGGGGCCATATAGAAGTTAGCGAGGGTCAAAGCGTATTGAATCTGCAGGCAGACACGATTGACAATACGTCCGGTCGACTGCTTCATAATGGCACAGGACAGATTGAAATTGTGGCTCGCGCCTCGATGGTGAACGGCAATTCCCGAGGAATAAAAGGGCTGGGCTTGATCAGTGGCAAAGGCTCTGTTACCGTCACCGCTCCTCAAATATCAAATGATGAGGGTGGGACATTTTTTTCGGACCAATCGCTCAAAATAAAAGCGGCCATCCTTCTGGACAACCAAGGCGCATTGCACGGTAGGGAGCACGTCTGGATCGAGGCTGGAGGGATAAGCAACGGTATAAGTCAATGGCTTGAAGAGTCTGAAATAGCTGAAGGGCCTAAAAAGGCTCTATTGAGCGCATTGGCTAAATTAAGTCATGACCTATTCAGGTCGATACAAGAGTCTCTTCAGGCGAATCCGTTTAAAACCCCCGAATATTTGATTACTGGCAATACGATTTCAATCAGCGTGCAGGATGGCTTGATCAATAAGAATGCCGTGATCTTCGCACAAAATAGCCTCGAGATCGGCGCTAAAGAAATTAAAAATCTCAAACATGGTGTGTTTTATAGCGGCGGTACCCTGACCATCGGCGGTGAACTTGATGCCCAGTTCAAAGTACGAGGCACCAGTGAGTATGTTCTTAATAAAAGCTCGACGATAGAGGCGGTAAGCGCTCTCTCGATCCATTCAAAAAAATTGGTGAATAAAAACGGGAAGTTCGAGACCCAAGATAAGGTCATTGAAGATCGAACGATAGAAGAATATCAGAATAACGGGACCAATCAACGCTATCAGAGACCCGAACTTGCATGGGAAGGTGGAAGTGAAGGCGGTTACGTTGTGCTAAGCACGCAATTAAGATTTTATTGCTTCACCTACTATAAGTATAGCCGCACGGTGACGGAGAGTGTGGTCGCACACAGCGAACCCGGTAAAATTCAAGCGGGCGGCGCGATCCGATTGTCCGGACAGGTTATCAATGATAAAAGCCAGATTATCGCAGGAGGCACACTCAGCAATTTTGAAGGAACGCTGGCTCAGATCGAGAACATGGATGCGATGGGCGAACGAGCCACTACTGATCAGGGTATCGCAAAATGGTCAGACCGGGAATGGCGCGGTGGGTTCAAGCGGTATTTTCAGCGCCATTGGTCTGGCCCCAAGCCTTACAGCCTGAGCCAGGTAGAACAGTACAATCTAAATATTGCGAGTTGGCAAGCCAATACGGCGGTGATCCATCAAGAACCGTCTATGTCGATAGTACCCAGCACCTCTAGTGTAGCGAATTGCAGCCACGTCTTAAACAACAGCCTGCAGCGCCTTCACCTCGATCCTGATCACCCTTATCTGATTCAAACCGATCCCCGTTTTACTCGCAATAGCGATACGGTTTCTAGCAACCTGTTGCTACAATACCTTAACCTCGATCCACAACGTGTCCCCAAGCGCTTAGGGGATGGATTTTATGAGCAGCAACTGATCCGTGACCAGATCATCGGTTTAACGGGTCACTACTATCTCTCTGGCTATCGAAACCCAATTACTGAATTCAAAGCTTTAATACAGGCAGGTGCCAACTGGGCCAAGCAGTTTAATCTGACGCTGGGCATTGAACCCACGCCACAGCAAATTGCGGCTTTAACCGCGAGTCCAGTCTGGTTAGTCAATCAAACGGTCAGATTGCCCGATGGCTCAGAACAGACGGCACTGATGCCGAAAGTCTATCTGGCCCACAGCGATATCAGTCCAGTCCCGCTCAGCGGCTCGCTGATCTCAGCCAGCGAGATTGATCTGACAAGCCCAGGACGGATTAAAAATGCGGGTACGATGCTCAGCCGCGGCAATATCCATCTCAAAGCGAGAAATATTGATAACCAACGCGGCGCACTGGTAAGCTTGGATACCCTCTCTTTGCAGGCTAACGATGACATCGATAGCCGTGCAGGCCAACTCTTCGCAAGCAAAAAGATCACCTTAAAAGCCGGCCATGATATCCACCTCCAGAGTCAAACCCATACGACCCATGCAGCGAGTGGTAGCCAGACAGCGCTAGATGGCATTACCCAGGTCCAAACCAAGCAACTGGAAGCGTATGCCGAATCAGATATTCATCTGGCAGCGACTCAAATCAAGGTGGATGAAAATGCCAGTTTAGAAGCCAGAGGTGATCTAACGTTAGGCACAGCCACAGTAGGCGCTCAGCACCAACTGAAATGGGATGCGCGTAATTGGTTAAGCGTAAGCAAAAATACCGAAGTAGGCTCTCTCATTCAAACAGGGGGAACACTTGAACTCAAGGCAGGCCAAGATATTCATGCGATTGGCGCTCATGTGAATGCCGGGAAGCACTTTCTGTCAAAGCTGACCGGGATATTAACGTGGAGGCAGCCCATGAAGAACTCGATTTTGCCGAATCTCACTATTATGAAACGAATGATTTCTTCTCTTCTTCGAGTGAATTAACGCAAAACAAACTGTATAGAAAACAAGCATTGAGCAGTACCTTCTCAGGCGATACCGTCAAGATGGAGGCCGGGCATGATCTGAGTGTGGCGGGCTCAAATATCATCGGCATGCGCGCTGTGGGTTTGTACGCTGACAATGACATCAAACTAAACGCTGCGCAGCAGATTGAGAAAGCGAGCCATTATTCAGTTAAAGAGCGCTCTGGCTTATTGGACAGCGGCAGTTTGGGTTTTGCCATTGGCGAGCGCCAACAAAAAGATGAATTTGAAGGCGAGAGCACTCCGCATATAGGCACCGTTATTGGCAGTGTCTCAGGTCACATCCAGGCCATCGCGGGCCGCGAATATCACCAAAGCGGCAGCCAACTGGTAGCGCCTGAGGGAAATATCGAAGGGAAAGCACTCAAAGGCACAGTCGTTCCGGTCTATGAACAAGGCCGACGCTGGCAGCATAACGAATGGCACCAATCCGGCTTAACCGTCTCAGTCAGCGCGCCCGTGATTGCTGCTGCGCAAACAGGCCAGCAAATGCTTCAAGCCAGCACGCAAGTGAGTGATACGCGCATGCACATTTTAGCCGCTAGCACTATCGCGCTCGGAGCTAAAAACGCCTACGATGCGATCCAAGCCGATCCAAAAGCCGCTGGCGGCGTGACCGTCAGCGCGATGATCGGTGAAAGTCATCAGGAGTT
>JASSUC010000039.1:0-11616 GCA_031963245.1 Mycoavidus cysteinexigens | reverse complement strand
TAGGCGAATACGCCACGCTCGAAACAGTGGAGGTATGTCCTGCTAAGGTGTGCCCAAGTGCCCCGCTTTCCGTGTCCCACAGCCGTACCTCGTTCTCACTGCTGGAGGCAATCTGCTGGCCATTGGGCGAATATATCAAGCTAGTAACCTTATTAGTATGACCGCTTAAGGTAAGCAGAAAAGCACCGGTTTGCGCATCCCATAGCCGTATTGTATTGTCGTGACCAATAGAGGTGATTTGCTCGCCGTTGGGCGAGCAAATCACACTCGTAACTCCGCTAGTATGGCCGTTTAAGATGGCACCGACTGCCCCAGTTTGCGCGTCCCACAGCCGTATCGTACTGTCGCGACTCGCAGAGACTATCTGCTTGCCATTGGGCGAATACACCAGGCTAGTAATTTCGCCAGTATGGCCGTTTAAGCTACGACGCTTTTTCCAGCTCAAAGCGTCATACAGATTGATACTGCCATTTGCAAGACCCACTGCAAAGGTTCGCCTGTCTGGTGAATACGTACAAACCGTTACCCTATCTTCTTGTTGCAACCCTGGCCACTCACCAAATTGCGCGCCTTCCATCTTGGCGCCACTGAGATCTGTTGCCCTTAACCAAGCACTTTGGAAGTTAACGTTCCTTAAATCCGCCTTCTGCAACTGGGCATGATCGAACGATCCATAGCTTAAATCTGCTCCGGGCACTTGGATGCCAACTAAATTCTTGTCATTAAATTGAACGCCCGCTCTAATCAAAATGGTGATTGCATTTGCAGCAGCTTTGCGAAAATCTTTACCCTGTGTTTCATCCTTCGAGCATTCAATGAAATCGAATAATTGCGCTTTAAATACTGGCTCTTTTTGTGCTCGTTCTGCTAGAAAATGAATAACGCTGGGATGATTTGCAAAATTTTTCTGAAATAGCAAAGAAGTCTTTTCAGTATTAGCAGAGGTCTCTTCCTTGGCACGTTCGCTTTCAAAGCTTAAGCGCCTTGAGCGTACGTTAGTACTATCATCAGGCGCTTCAGCTATCGACAGCGTCGAAATTTGTTCTTCCTCGGCGAGCAGTTCACTTCCGCCTGGTTCAAACACTGCCCGTGCCATAAAGTATTCGAGGAGCGATTTATGAATAAATTGGTATTGATTTCGAATACGGTGTAAAGGCCATGCCTGGCGAAGCAGCTTCTGGTCTTCACTTGGGCCAAAAAACGCCTGTTTCCACGAAGCATCCTTAAAACGGCTGTATTCTAGAACGGGGTTACCTGCATTATGAAGGTACATGGCAGCAGCTAAGTCTTTGGCGAATTGAATGCCGCATTGAACAAAGTCATCATGCACCAAGTCTTCAAAGGCGGCCTTTTCGTCTTGTACCAGTTGTTTAGCTTCTAATTTTTGTTTAGCGCGTGCAAACCATTGCCGCACGAATTGATCGTATAAATCTATACGCGTTATTTGTGCAGTAGCAGCTTCTTGCCCGGGTTCCAATAAATGCGGTAATACCTCAATGGTAATGGTGAGCAAGAAAGGATTTTTGACCAAATCCTTTAAATTTGGAATTCGCTCAATAAGCTGCCAATAATCATTGGCATCCCATCCATCCGGATTATTTTGTTGTATATATTTATTGATATATTCTTTGATTTGCTCATCGGCAAATGGCAGTAGTGCAATTTCTCGAAATGCCTTCAGGCTCTTTTTTTCCTTCCCCTGCGGAAGAAATCTGCTTCGATAGTCTTTGCCTAAGCTAGCTAGATATTCTGTGCGACAGCTAATAATCACTTTAGCTGGCCACTTATCCAGCTCATTCGATATATATAGATTCTGGATACCCGCAATCTCATCATACCCATCCAAAATAAACACGAGGGTTTGATTTTTTTCTTGTTTTAATTTTTGGATAGCCTGGGTAGAAAAGCCTTGTTGCTTTAAATACGCTGGAATCAGGTTATTCACTGGATTCGTCATGGCGGCCAACGGAATGAGCAAGGGGGTAATCGTTTTTTTGCTGCTTTCGCTTCCTTCACCCTCAATGCTTATTTCCCACAGTTTTTGAGCCAGCTGGCGGCTAAACGTAGATTTACCCATGCCTGCTTCGCCGTGGATGAGCAGAATCTTTTCCTGGTTGGAATTTAAAAAATCTAGAACACCTTTTTCCAATTCAAAGGCATTTTCAGCCTGGCTACCTTGCTTCTTTCCTTGCAAAGGAATGTACAGATCAAAAATCTCTTCTAAATAGGATTTTTTTAAAAAAGCCAAGGCATTGTTTAAGGCAGCAGGGTTATCCTTTCCCCATCCTTGAGCTAATTCAGTCAGTTTTTTATTTAAGCTGTCAAAATCAGTATTAATATTTCGTAAAAAATGTTCATTTTGACGCTTGTGCCACAGCGTAGTTAGAAGACTATCCGGCGTGTCAGACACTAATAAAGATGGCTCTATTAGTTCTTCTTGCGTGTTGTCTAGCGTTGACTCTACATATTGCTGGTAGAGCGTCTGTTTATAGGGGCTGAGGCCTTGCGCCAAGCGGCGTAAACACGCGTTGGCAGCCTCTTGCATAGCGGGTTCAGCTGCCTGAGCCATCTGCAATGCGCGGGCTAGCCCCCTCATAATCATCGGCTTAGCGAGTCGGCCCCAGCGCTCGTCGTTGTGATACAAATCGGTTAGAAAGGCCAGCGCGTTTTGTCGTACGGCAAGATCGGCAGTGCTTCGAACTACCTGCTCTAATTGCTGGCTCAGCCCCGTGACAAAATGCGGATATTTGCGCGTCTCTACGGGCATTTGAAAAGCAAAAGCTTCTAGCGCCACAAACTGCTGGCTTTGAATTAGAAAATCCGTATACCGCAGTGCGGTATACCACGGCCGCTTGAAATTAAAACTTAGGCCTTCTCGAATATTGCGCACATTATCTACAATGTTTACCCCTTCTTGATATAACGCTTGCCCCTGACTGTATATCTCATTAGCGGTGTTTAAGACTTTGGCCAAGCCGTCAAATGCCTGGCCAAAGTTTTCGAACACCTCAAACAATTTTTGAGGGTCACACGTTCTAACTACATTTGCTAGCGCCATCACCCCGCCGCCTACTGCGAGACTGCGTCGAAAGACGCTTTGCCAGAGCTTTTCATCATCAGGAACATGCAACAACGCTTGACAAGCATAGCTCGCTTGAAAAGCGAAGCGCCCGTCCTCACTCTCACTTAATGTTTGCAATGTTTTATATAGTGGGGAGTGAAGCTGATCTCGGCTTAAACCGTTGATCTCAGCATCCGCCATAGCGTCTAGCAAGACGGCTAAGGCTTGAAGTAATACAAAGCCGTCATCGCTAGCATTGTCATGGAGATCTTCTTGCTTGCTATGTAAAATTTTTAGGATTTGCACCCCGTCATTGGCATTCAAATCACCGGGCTTAAGGCATGTCCTTACACACAACTAAAAGCAGCCAAGTACAATAAACCTTTAAGCGAAAGAAGTGACAGGCAGAGATGAGTTGGGCAGCGAAAGAATTTAAGACAGCAGATTTAGGTGACAAGCGGTTAAACAAGAGGCTGGTGTTGCTTGCGGAGCGTCTTGGAGAAAAGCCAACGGCGAGTCTGCCTGGGGCATGTAATGGTTGGGCAGAAACACAGGGGGCATATCGATTCTTATCTCAAGAGGAAGTAGGCTGGGAGTCTATTTTAGAGCCGCACTGGGCCTGTTCACGTGCTCGCTTGCAGGAGCATCGTACCGTTCTATGCATCCAAGACACCTCGGAACTAAATTTCAACGGACAGTCGATAGAAGGCTTGGGTCGCCTGTCTTATGAAAGGCAACGGGGTATGTATCTGCACCCAACGTATGCGGTATCGTTAGAGCGTGAACCGTTGGGCGTATTAGATGCATGGATGTGGGCACGTGCCCCCAAAGAAGAAGCAGGGCATCGGCCTGTGATCAAGGAAAGTATACGCTGGATCGAAGGATATAGCCGACTAGCAGAGCTCTCAGTTGAGTTACCCGAGACGCGTTTGGTGTATATGGCAGACCGAGAGTCAGACATGCTAGAACTGATATGCACAGCCTCCGAACTGGGGAATCCGGTGGATTGGTTAATCCGCTCGTGTCACAACCGGGTGCTGCCAGATGGTGCTCGTCTGTGGGAGGCAGTCAGTGCGCAAGCACCGGTAGGCGAATTGAATTTTATGATGCCCTCACGGCATGGCCAAAAGGCTCGGGCGGTACGTCAGCAAGTCAGAATGAAACGCGTTGCCCTTGATGATGGAAATGGAAACACGATAGAAGTGAGCTGCGTAATAGCCCAAGAAGTGGATGCACCGTCTGGTTGTAAGCCTGTGGAGTGGCGCTTGCTCACCAATCGCGTGGCACCTGATTTCGACGCAGCAGTGGAGTTGATTGACTGGTATCGGGCTCGCTGGGAGATCGAGATGTTCTTCCATGTTCTCAAAAACGGCTGTCGCGTCGAGGCGCTGCAGCTAGGGGCTATCGAAAAGTTAGAGAGGGCGCTGGCGGTCTATATGGTAGTGGCTTGGCGAATCGCTCGCTTGATGAGGTTAGGCCGTACTTGCCCTGATCTGGAAGCGGAACTGCTGTTTGAGCCAGAGGAATGGCAAGCCGCCTATCTTCTTATGAAAAAACCTGTGCCAAAGGAAACACCTCGGCTCAATGAGGTGGTGCGGCTTATTGCGATGCTAGGTGGATTCCTAGGCCGCAAAGGCGATGGGGAGCCCGGCGTAAAAACTATCTGGCAGGGACTACAGCAAGTTACTACCTTTGCTCAGGGGCTACGCTGGGCGCGCGAAAATCAGATGTTTTGAGTTGTGTGTAAGGACATGGGCTTAAGGTGGCGAATGACCTGTGCTAAACCGCTGAGTAATTCGTCATTCAATAAAGGATCTTCATAAATCGCTTTAACAAATTGACCTATTAAAGCTCTTTGTAATTTGATATCTGTCATTGCCGCTAAGGTCACTACTTCGCGGATATCGTGGGGGGTTTTATCTTTCTTATTTGCAAATTCATTGATTACCCCTCGTGCCAGTGACAGCAGAGTGTCTTGCTGACTTTTAGATAGTTCATGCGTTGTTAACGCCTGATGTTGCGCTGACGATAGAAGAAGCTTTTCGAATGCCTGCTTTTTCTCCTGTGGCAGAATCTGTGCTTTTAACGCCCGTCTTTCCTCCTGTGAGAAATTAGGCTGCTTTAGCCCCTTTATGGCTTCTTCATGCTGCGCTAGTTTTTTCTGCGCTTCTTTATGTTGATTTAAGCCATTTACCGCTGCTTCATGCTGCTTAAAGAAAGCAGTGAGTTCTTGCGTGTTCTTAAATTTGTCGTTTTCTGGCCAGTCAAGAGAGTGTGGTTCTTCAACCGTCGGATTACTGATAAAAAAAGCGGTTGGATTGTCGCTTATAGCTGGAACGCAGAGAAGCCGCGTTGATACAGCAGCTGAGGAAGAAAGCAAATAAACACGAGAACTAGGAACTGATCCTTGGCCTAAGAGAGGAATCCCTTTAATAAGCCGTAAGCTTTTCAACTTATCCAGCTTATCGCCTGCTTCGGGATGCCCATATTTGTTGGCATTTTTATAGCTGGTCTGTGCTTTAGTGTAATGACCTAACGCCTGAAACGTTTCACCGCGCTCTATATAAACTTCAGCAAGGAGTGTTTTGAAGGTTTGGTCTTCTTCGGTTCTCGGCTCATGGGCGGCCTTTCTAAACTTACCTGTCCAGTACGATAAAGATAACTTTCGGTGCTTCGGGTCCAACTTTTCAAGGGTAATTACCGCCTGTTCATAGAAGGGCAGCGCTACTGTAAAGTTTTTGTTGTCCTGGTGCTCACGTGCTAATTTCAAATAAGAGTTGGCGATATCAAGCGTTTGCTTTGCAGAGAGCGTGCTGCGTGGTAACGATAAAATGCTGTCCAACATATAATGCCTTTATTATTTTCTGCTATTAAGGTATTGCAAAGCAGCGCTCATTTGAGCCAGCCCGCACTGATGCTTCGTCCTGCCAGTTTTCCGCTAACGCCAAGAGCATAATGAAGCGCGACCTCCTTGGTCAGCGGCTCTGGCACGCATAGGGAGTATATCGGTACTTTGCCGGTGCCGTCATTTATTCATTGCTGTGATCGAAATTAATGGAAAGACGGTTTATTGATTTTTGTATGTAAAATTAGATTTTTTGTGAGGCTTTGAAAGCAAATCGGGTTATCCAAGTCTCAGGTCATAGATAAAAATTTTTGCAGTGTTGTCGTTATTGCAATAATGACTGCCCTGCTTGCTTCAACGTGCCATCGCCATTTACGTACGCGTAAAGTGTTGTCGTTGTAATATTTAACCTGCGTGCCACTTCCATTGCATTGGCTTTTGGGTCAGCCATCGCGGCCATCGCCATCATTACCATGGCCCGATCCATTTTGCGAGGGCGGCCGCCTTGACGTCCTCGTGCTCGGGCTGCTGCTAGCCCCGCGTGTGTACGCTCGGCGATGAGCTCTCTTTCAAACTCTGCTAATGCTGCAAAAATTCCAAAAAACAAGCGCCCATTTGAAGTCGTCGTGTCAATTTGAGCGCCAGCACCCGCCAATACTTTTAAGCCTATATTTCTGGCACGCAAATCATCGACTGTTGTCACCAAGTGCTTCAAATCACGACCCAGCCTATCCAGTTTCCAGACTACCAAAGTATTGCCTGGCTGAAGGGCTTTGAGGCAAGCATTCAATCCTGGCCGATCATCTTTGTGGCCTGATGCCAAGTCCTCATAAATTCTGTTTAGCTCAACGCCAGCAGCAATTAACACATCGCGTTGTGGCGCAAGCGTCTGGCTACCATCATTTTTCGAAACACGTATATATCCGACAAGCATGATTTATTTTTATGCGCAAGAAAAGATAAAACTAAGGCTACAATATTGTGTAGATTTTCTCAATGAGTTTTCTTATGATTTTTTTACTTTATTTGAACGTTTTCTTGAGCACAAGATAAACGGTCGTTTTTCTTGTGCTTAATCCCCTCTTTATTTTAGAAATTGCAACCAAGCGATACCGCCTATCCTCGATTCAAAAGTCGACTGACGCAAACGGAATTGGACCGTTTCTACACCGTGACTGAGGCTGAACGAGCATGTTGCGACAGCACCACACGCTCAAACACTACCCGCTTGGGATTTGCACTGCTGTTAAAAACCTATCAGCGGCTGGGCTATTTTGTCACCTCTGAGCAAGTTCCCAGTGCCATCGCCGAACATATCGCCGCTAGCGTAGGCGAACCCTATGATCAAGAGAATTTGCGGCGGTACGATGCTTCCCAAGCCAGGCGCAAGCACCTGTCAGTGGTGCGGCAGTTTCTGGAGGTCAAACCATTCGGCGACGATGGCAAAGTATTGATGCGGCAAACTTTTTCCGAAGCCGCACTGACCAAGGAAGATGTCATCGACATTATTAATGTCGGGATCGAGACGCTGGTACGTCATCGTTACGAATTACCCGCGTTTGACACCTTGGTGCGGGAAGCGCGTGCTGAACGCGTCGCCACGAATCAAGCGCTGCATATGCAAATACATGATGCACTTGGTGGTGCTGGCCGTACATTTCTCGACCAGCTGTTCATCGTTGGTGACGATCCTCGTCGCGTAAGCCCGTGGAACGATGTCAAACAGGATACGGCCAAACCAACGATAGATGGCATGCGCGATTTGCTCGAACGCTATGACCGACTAACCGAGTTGGCTTGTCACGCTCATCTGTTAAAAACGATACCCATCGTCAAAATCAAACAATTGGCGCTCGAAGGAAACAGCCTTGATGCCCCCAGCATGATGGATATGGCTGCTGCCAAACGCTACACCGTTGCTTTGGCTTTGATTCGGCAACGCTTGGCGATTGTGACAGATGATCTTTGTGATATTTTTTGTAAACAGATGAAGCGTGCGTTGCACCGCGCCGAAGAAGCTCTGGAAGCATACCTGGCAGATAATCAAGAAAAGACAGATGAAATCTTGCGCCGCTTCGCAACGCTGGAAACGCTCTTGAATTCCACTCAATCCGCAGCCGAACAGTTGAAGGCAGTCCGCCAAACTGTCACAGCTCGCCCTGATTTATGCGAATTCTCGCGCTTACATGCAGAATACGGTGGTAAAAACGAATGTCGTTTTGTCTGGAAATTCTTCAAGCCACGACAAGCAGAGATATTAAGGATTTTGCGAAAATTAGCATTTAAATCTACTAGCCAGGATGACAGTTTTGAGCGCTCGCTGGCTTTTATGTTGGAGAACAGTCAACGGCAAAGCGAATGGCTTGCACTCAAGAGCAAAGGCAAGACAGCATTAACTTCAAGCGATCTGGTCTGGATTCCTGAAAAATGGTGGAAACTTGTGACCGGAGAGACCAAGCGCGATATTGTTCCGACCCGAGTCAATCACCGTCAGTTCAAAGCATGTGTATGTCTACAAATGGTTCGAGAATTGAAATCTGGCGACCTTTGTGTGATCGGCAGCGATGTCTATTCAGACCACAGGGATGAATTGGTGCCAATGGAAGAGTGTGAGCTCACACGCACCGATTATGGCGAAAAAGTGGGCTTGCCAACCGAGAGTGCTGCATTTATCAAGCATGTTAGAACTGTGCTGACAGAGACGGCACGGCAAACAGACAAGTCCTATCAGGACAATCTTTATTTCAAAATTATTGATGGTAGGCCGAAGTTGAGCCGCCAAGATAAAAAAGAGAGGCCGGCTGGCTTCAAGCAGTTGGATGACGCGTTAAGGCGCAAACTCGATGGCATGGGACTTTCGCTGCTGGATGTACTGACCGATACCATGCAATGGATCGGGTGGGGTAAGCATTTCGGCCCGTTGAGTGGGCATCAGGGGAAGTTGGAAGACGAAGACCGGCGTAAGATTCTGACAGTGTTTGCCTATGGCACCGGTTTGGGGCCGACACAAATTGCCAAGAACATTGCCGACGTCAGTGCGCGTCAGGTGTCATTCGTTGATCAGCGCCAAGTCTCGACCGAAAAATTGGAGGCCGCTATTTGTACGGCGATCAATGCGTACAATCAATTTCAATTGCCGCGTTATTGGGGAGATACAAAACGCGCAGCGGCAGATGGTACGCAATGGAATTTATATGAAAATAATCTGCTGTCGGAAAAGCATATCCGTTACGGTGGTTATGGCGGTATCGCTTACTACCATGTCAGTGATACCTATATCGCGCTATTCTCGCATTTTATTCCCTGCGGCGTCTGGGAGGCTGTCTATATCCTGGACGGCTTGATCAAAAACAAATCAGATATTCAACCTGATACAGTGCATGGTGATACCCAGGCGCAAAGCGCGCCAGTGTATGGCTTGGCATTTTTGCTGGGCATCAAATTGATGCCACGTATCCGCAACTGGAAGGATTTGAAATGGTTTCGCCCAACTGCCGATGAAGTGTACCAACACATTGACGATCTATTTACTAAGGATACGATTGACTGGGATTTGATCGCCTGCCATTTGCCGGACATGCTACAAGTGGCACAATCCATTCGCGCCGGACGTATTTCGCCATCAACTATCTTACGCAAGTTGGGCACCGCCAGCCGAAAAAACAAGCTGTATTTCGCCTTCCGCGAGTTAGGCAGAGTCATCCGAACCATATTCCTGCTGGAATATATCAACGACGATGCGCTACGCCAAGTCACCCAGGCCGCGCAAAACAAGTGCGAAGGTTTCAACAACTTTGCACAGTGGGCTTATTTTGGATCGGATACGATTGAGAAAAATGTGCGTGAAGATCAACTGAAAATCATCAAATACAATCACCTGATTGCCAACCTGATGATATTCCACAACTGCCATACGATGACACAAGCATTCAAGGAACTGGAAGCTGAAGGTATAAAATTAACACCGGAATTGGCTGCTTCGTTCAGCCCATATCGAACACATCACGCTAATCGTTTCGGCATGTATGAACTACGAGAGCGGGATTTGGAGCCTATTGATTACGGTGTAACGTTCCAGATGTAGCGAAATACAAGATGTTACTCATTTACGTAGGAATCCTTGCGGTCCCCCATCTTCTGCCAGTAGCACAAAGATTGGCCCGGCTGCCTGCCGCCGAGCGCATCCAGCGCATCCGGGCCGACCGTTGGATCGGTTATCCGCGCGCCGTCGAAACATTGAACCGACTGGAAACATTGCATGCGTGGCCGAACAAACAACGCATGCCAAACCTGCTGCTAGTTGGACCAACCAACAACGGCAAGTCGATGATCATCGAAAAATTTCGCCGCATCTATCCTGCTAGTTCGAGCACCGACCAGGAGCATATCCCTGTTCTCAGCGTGCAGATGCCGTCCGAGCCTTCCGTTACGCGCTTCTACGTGGCGTTGCTCGCGGCAATGGGAGCGCCGCTTCGTCCGCGCCAGCGACTTCCCGAAATGGAACAACTGGCATTGTCGCTGCTGCGGCGCGTTGGCGTGCGTATGCTGGTAATCGACGAGCTACATAACATTCTGGCTGGTAACAGCGTCAACCGACGGGAATTTCTCAACCTGTTGCGCTTCCTCGGCAATGAATTGCGCATCCCGCTGATAGGGGTAGGCACACGTGACGCCTACCTTGCCATTCGCTCGGACAGTCAGCTGGAAAATCGGTTCGAACCCGTCATGCTGCCGTTATGGGAAGTCAACGATGATTGCTGCTCGTTGCTGGCCAGCTTCGCGGCCTCGCTTCCGCTACAACGGCACTCCCCGATTGCTACACAAAATATGGCTCGCTATCTGCTTGCTCGCAGCGAGGGCACTATCGGGGAACTGGTGCATTTGCTGATGGCGGCGGCTGTGGTCGCCGTGGAAAGCGAAGAGGAGGCCATCAACCAACGAACACTCAGTATGACCGATTACGCCGGCCCCAGCGAGCGGCGCCGGCAATTTGAGCGGGAGTTGATGTGAGACCGGCTCATCGCTGGCCTTTGCATCCGGCCCCCAAGGAAGGCGAAGCCCTATCCTCATGGCTCAATCGTATCGCCGATTGCTACCAGATGGACGTGCATGACCTGTTGGAGCACGATCTTGGCCATGGTCAAGTGGACGACGACCTGGATAGCGCGCCGCCCATGTCGTTGCTGACCATCTTGGCTCAGCGAAGCGGCATCGAGCTGGATCGGCTACGTTGCATGAGCTTTGCCGGCTGGGCACCGTGGCTGCTGGACAGTCTCGACGATCGTGTTCCATCCGCCCTGGAAACCTATGTATTTCAGCTATCGGTGTTGCTGCCGATGCGGCATCGAAAACCACGGTCTATCACGAGTTGGCGTGCCTGGCTACCCACCCAGGCGATCCATCCAGGGCCACCTCATTTTAAAACTGAGCGGATAAGACCTGGTGTAGAAAATCTTGATCCCATCCAGCCATTTTTCGCATCTGTTTAAAACTCACGCGAGGCTTGTGTTGTTTGACGATGTTAAACAAATTAAGGGCGGTTTTTTTAACGAGAGCGATATTTCTTGCAGCATAGCCCTTTCGAATCCGGCTGTCGTCGTCACCAAAGCAGACGTCTAATACCCAGTGCAGTTTATTTTCAATCCCCCAATGTTGGAGGCTGTCGCAAAAGCTGCCGCCGAACTTCAAGTCAACAGCCATTTTCGGCTAG
>JASSUC010000038.1:0-12045 GCA_031963245.1 Mycoavidus cysteinexigens | reverse complement strand
CCGCACGGCCTACCAGATACCATAAGGCTTACAGCAATGTAAGCCTTATCTATTTGTTTCGCAATTTGGGGGTTGTTCCGCAATTTGTGTAATCTGCATCGATTTTCGACTTAGATTTGTTCCTCAAAATGGGGGTTATTTGGTCGGAGTAACCAGCTTACCTCTGCGATGCCGGACATACCGTTGAGTCATCTTTTCGTCAGCATGTCCAAGTTGATCTTTAGCCGCCGCCATACCCTCTTTTTCCTCCTTATCTGTCCCCGCTTTGGCGCGTAAATCACGGAACTGGAAAGCCTCAATAGCAGAAATTAAATCATGTTGTCCTCGCTCTCGTGCAGCTTGCACAGCTTTTTCACGTGCTTTGTCAAATCGAGAGCGCAACGCTAGAGCAGTTAATGCTTCCCCCTTTTCATTGCATGACAGGATGTAAAAAACGGCCGTTTTTTACACTATGACTCTAAATAACAACGAACAAATATTGGCAACAGCGAAGTATCGGTATACTCCATGCGGGCCCAGGAGCGCACGTATCTTTCGATACACATCGCGCTCTTGTGGCGTATCGAGTCATAGCAAAAATAGCAAAGGAAGAAGGATATGTTGGGTAGCGTTTTATCGTCATCACGAGGCGGGCTTTCTGCAGAGCAAACACTGAACCTCGTCAACACTTATTTGAATAACGCCCGGCATACTCAAGATAACCATCTTGCTTTAATCTTTTGCGATGATGCGGAAGTCTCATTATCTCATGCGAAAAGCGCTTTTAAAAAAGCCCGCTCCTCGGATACGCCAGCCGATCAAGCGCTACGCTCGAGAATTGCCACTGCCTATGCTGAACGCGGTAAGCTATTAGAAAAACTAGGGCATCCCGATAAAGCGAAAACGAGCTATGAAAAAGCAGCAAAGTGGGGATATATTCAAGGACAAGCCCCATCTCCTGCTACGACTCGCCCTGGCAGTACGAGGAACTCCATTTACAGCGCGCTGATTCCTTCTTCGGCTTTTATCGCTAGCCCCCGTCATTCCTCCCTACTGAGTCAAGATAGCTCAGGCCGTGATATCGCGCAGCTTCCCTTATCGGTTTTTTCTCACAATGTGCCTCAGCCTGTCGTTCAGTATGATTTACCCGAAGCAGATGAACGCCTTACCAGCACTTCCCAATTAGCATACTGCCTAAGCCTGTTGTCCAAGGCACTCCCCCCTGACGCAGCGCTTCATCCAAAAGAACATGCCTGGTCACACGCCACTACAGACAATGCGGATGAGAAAGAGCGCTTACGTACGCTGGCAACCGAGGTCGTTCGGACTTTCGTCAACGATGAACTGAAAGAAATAGCCACCGTCCATGAAGTGGTGGGTTTAGCTGCTGTCCTTGAGCGCGCCCAATTTAGAAATTTGCTGATGAAGTTCGTGGATGGTATCGACCAAAGCACACTCTTAGATTTTGATTTGCTTGAAGGGTTGGCACAATTGATCCAAAGCGCCAAGCCCGGTGATGTAGAAGCTGATGATCTGGTCAAGATATTGGAACTGTTAGGCGCACGTCTCAAAGGCACCCATGGGCAATCTACGCAGAATATTTATCAATTAACGCGCACGGTAGCGCATGTGCTAGATGCGATGGCCGATAGCAAGGTCACAGGCTTACACCGCGAACGCCTCCATGCACCGCTTTCTGCGTATCTGGCAAGCCTGCAAGAGAGTGCTGACCCGTATCTAGTGTATCAAGCCGCCTACGCGTTCCAAGCTTTGCAGTATGTGCCTGATAATGAAACCCTCTGGCAAACGGTGCTGCGACGCACCGGAAAAGTGATTGAGGGGGTCTCGGGTTTAGTGAGTGCCGTCAAAGGCTTAAATGTAAATGAATTTATCGAAGGGCTGGGACATATTCAAGAGGGATTAGCGGGAGCCACTAAGGTCATTAAAGCGCTTTCGGACGGGTATAAAGGCGTACTTTCCATTACCGAGAGCGGGCAGAGCCTCCTTGAGTCCCTCCAAGAAGGGCTTAGCTTTACCCGCAAAAGTGCCTGGTATCCCGCGCTGCGGGGAGCAGATACATTGCTTGAGAACGGTCAACTGGCTGATTTCAAACAACTGGCATGCGAGGCCTCTTGCCGACGCGATCCGGCCTTTCAATGGGGGCTGTGCGAACGCTTAGGTCAACTGGCTGCCCATCCCGCGTGGGATTCCGCCACACGCCACAGCGCGCTCACCTTTTTAGGGGAGCTCTATACCAACGAGGCCAGTTGGGGGCAGCAGGTCCAGGTGAAGCAATGGATCCTGAAGATCTTAATGCACTTAGTGAACACCCCTATCAGTGCGCAGGCGGCCCAAACCCTACTGCAAGCGCTAGAAAAAAGGGGGGAGACCGATAAACAAATGCTCTATACCACGTGCCTGAAGGAAGGGCCCAGCCCCTATCCTTTGAACGTGCGGGTACCCCTGACTGTTTCTTCGATCTTACTGGATCGAGTTCAAAATAAACCGGATGTCGAAACCGACTTACGCGACCTCAAACGCCGCCGACTCAAACAAGGAGGCGAAGCCGTTTATATTTCCCCGCAAGGCAAACCCAACCTACAAGCCCCCGATGAGGCGCTGTTTGATCTCACGGAGAAGGTCAATGATTTTCTGCGTAGTGATCAAAAGGTGTTATTGCTCTTAGGTGATTCCGGCGCGGGTAAATCGACCTTTAATAGAGTGCTGGAGGCCCATTTATGGAAAAGCTACCAAAAAGGAGGCCGCATTCCCCTCTTTATCAGCTTGCCCGCGATTGACAAGCCCGAACAGGATCTCGTCACGAAGCAATTACGTAAGGAAGGGTTTACCGATCCGCAGATTAGAGAGTTAAAGGCGCAGCGTGAATTTATCCTGATTGGTGACGGGTATGACGAAAGTCAGCAAACGCATAATCTGTACATGAGTAACCGTCTTAATCAGCCTGGACAATGGCGTGCGCAGATGGTCATTAGCTGCCGTAGCGAATATCTCGGTGCCGATTATAGATATCGCTTTCAGCCGACAGACCACAATCATCATGCCGAGTCACAGCTATTTCAGGAGGCCGTGATTGCGCCGTTTTCTATGGCAAAGATGCACGCGTACATTACAGACTATGTGCGAGTGAACAAACCGGTCTGGCAAGAAACGGACTACCAGCAAGCGCTTGAGCAAATTCCCCACTTAAAAGAACTGGTGCGCAATCCTTTTCTTTTAACCTTAGCTTTGGAGGTGCTGCCACGCTTGGTGAATCCCGGGCAAGCCCTCTCTACGGCCCAAATCACGCGGGTTGCCCTCTATGATCAATTTGTGACGCAATGGCTGGAGCGTGGCAAGAAACGCCTGGCGGCGAAAAATTTATCAGATCAAGAAAAGAAGGCCTTTGGGCGATTGGCGAATGAGAGCTTTGCACAAAATGGCATTGCTTTTTTAACGAATTTGGCCGCGGCGATGTATGAACAGCAAGCCGGTAACCCCATAGTTGAATATGTGCACTTTAGAGATCAAGAGACGTGGAAAGAAGCGTTTTTTGGCGAAGGCGATGTGAAACAGCTTCTGCTTGAAGCCAGTCCGCTCCATCGCAGTGGCAATCAATACCGGTTTATCCATAAATCGTTGCTGGAATATGGAGTGGCCCGGGCGATATTTGAACCGCAGGACGCAGAGCAAAGTGTGGAGCGCATGCCGATCCAGACGCGTCGAGGAAGCGTCAGTTCTATCTTTAGTTTTGAATACCAAGAGGGGTTGAAAGAAACGGCCGTGGCGGTGGAGCAACCTGTGCTCGACTCGCTTTTAGCGCGACGGAATTTGGTTGGGGAGCCCTCGATTATGCAATTTCTCGCAGAGCGCGTCGAACAGGCACCGCTTTTCAAGCAACAGCTGCTCGCGGTCATTGAACGCTCGAAAACGGACAAAGCCGTGCGCCAAGCCGCGGCCAATGCGATGACGGTCTTGGTCAAAGCGGGAGTAACGTTTAAGGGCACGGATTTAAAAGGCATCCAGATTCCAGGAGCCGATCTGACTCAGGGGGTATTTGATTCGGCGCAGTTGCAGGGAGCCGATTTAAGAAAGGTCCGCCTTCACAATACGTGGTTACACCAGGCTAATTTAAGCGGCGCGCAGATGGCCGGGGTACAGTTTGGCGAATGGCCGTTTCTCCAAGAAAAGAGCGAAGTGTATTCCTGCGCGTATTCCCCGGATGGGAAAACCTGTGCGATAGGGCTTAGAAACGGCACAATCAACGTATATGACGCGTTGAGCTGGGAAAAAATGCACACCTTACAAGGCCATACCGCCGCTGTTTCTAGCGTGACGTATTCGCCCAGCGGTCAGCAGATCGCCTCTGGCAGTAAGGACAAGACGGTGCGTCTGTGGGACGCGCGCACAGGTCAGCCCTGCCACAATCTACAAGGCCATATCAAATCTGTGACTAGCGTGACGTATTCGCCCAGCGGTCAGCAGATCGCCTCCGGCAGTGATGACAAGGCGGTGCGTCTGTGGGACGCCCACACGGGGCAACTCACCTGCACCTTACAAGGCCATACCGACGTCGTTTCGAGCGTCACGTATTCGCCCAGCGGTCAGCAGATCGCCTCCGGCAGTAGGGACCAGACGGTGCGTCTGTGGGACGCGCACTCGGGGCAGCCCGGTCCCATCTTACAAGGCCATATCGCCGCTGTTCGGAGCGTGACGTATTCGCCCAGCGGGAAGCAGATCGCCTCCGGCAGTCAGGACAAGACGGTGCGTCTGTGGGACGCACACACGGGGCAGCCCGGTCTCACCTTACGAGGTCATGCCTTGGCTGTTATTAGCGTGACGTATTCGCCCAACGGTCAGCAGATCGCCTCCGGCAGTCAGGACGCTACGGTGCGTCTGTGGGACGCGCACTCGGGGCAGCCCGGTCCCACCTTACAAGGCCATACCCTCGCTATTAGTAGCGTGACGTATTCGCCCAGCGGTCAGCAGATCGCCTCCGGCAGTGGGGACGCTATGGTGCGTCTGTGGGACGCGCATTCGGGGCAGTCCGGTCCTACCTTACAAGGCCATACCGCCTCTGTTATGAGTGTGACGTATTCGCCGAGCGGTCAGCAGATCGCCTCCAGCAGTGGGGACCAGACGGTGCGTCTGTGGGACACGCGCACGGGGCAGCCCGGTCCTACCTTACAAGGCCATACCGACGATGTTATGAGCGTCACGTATTCGCCCAGCGGTCAGCAGATCGCCTCCGGCAGTGATGACCAGACGGTGCGTCTGTGGGACGCGCACTCGGGGCAGCCCAGTTCCACCTTACAAGGTCATACCCGCGCTGTTACTAGCGTGGCGTATTCGCCCAGCGGTGAGCAAATCGCCTCTGGCAGTGAGGACCGTACGGTGCGTCTGTGGAACGCGCACACGGGGCAGCCCGGTCCCACCTTACAAGGCCATACCGCCCCTGTTTGGAGCGTCACGTATTCGCCCAGCGGTGAGCAGATCGCCTCTGGCAGTAATGACCAGACGGTGCGTCTGTGGGACGCGCACACGGGGCAGCCCGGTCCCACCTTACAAGGCCATACCGCCCCTGTTTGGAGCGTCACGTATTCGCCCAGCGGTGAGCAGATCGCCTCCGGCAGTAGGGACCAGACGGTGCGTCTGTGGGACGCGCACTCGGGGCAGCCCGGTCCGACCTTACGCGGCCATACCTCCCTTATTATGAGCGTGACGTATTCGCCCAACGGTCAGCAGATCGCCTCTGGCAGTTATGACCATACGGTGCGTCTGTGGGACGCCCACACGGGGCAGTGCCGGGCAGTCATTCGAGGTTTTCATGGAGCAGTCACTAGTATTGCCTGGAAAGCCACCTCCAGCAGTACCTATCTGGTGACGGGCAGTTACGATAAGTCCGTTCGCGTATGGCAGGTTATAGAAAAAGAGGATCAAGTTCAGGTGCGTCTGTGCTGGAGCTCGTCGCATGAAGGGCTTGTCGTAACGGATGCCTCTATCCAGGACGTACAAGGCTTAAGCCCAGTGAATAAGAAGCTCTTAGAGCAGCGTGGTGCAGTGGGTGAACCGGCTTTACGCTTTCACCAGGCAACTAAGCAACTAAGCGGTGTGGCATCAGCGGCCTCGAAATTCAAGCTGCTGGCAAAGCGTAGAACGTTGGATACCCTCTCTACCGCGCCCTCCAGTTCAGCCGCTGAAGCGCCAACAAGGTCAGCTCCTTCGGCGAGTGAGCGGGGCTTATTCTCTCATTTGGCCTGAGGCAATCATCAATGGCTGGCTGACATGGACTATTTATTACTGCCTGCAAAAAATGACTACGTATGCGCAACCCTCTAAAGTTAGCCAGAGGGTTGCAAGTTCCCATTGATTGACGAGTCAACTTTAAATTTATGAACTGTTTTAAGAGTGACAACATTTTGCCAACATATGCTCGAAAACCCTTGTATTTTGGGAGAGTGTTTCATTCCGGGGGCTGGCGTTTCTAACCCTTTTCCGGCGGTCAAATACGAGATGGTATATTGATTTTCCTTGCCGACTTCGGGCCTTGCTGCCAAAATTAAATGGTCCAACGGTGTTTGCGAGGCTGAAGTGACGACACCCAACGAAGCTGGCGCTGAAATTTACCAGCTCCATGTTTGGATTCGCCAGATTACTCCAATGATTTGGCGCCGGTTGCTGGTGCGCAGCGACAGCACAATTGCTGAACTGCATAACACGCTGCAAATTGCCTTTGGCTGGAGCGATACTCATTTGAACCGATTTCACATCCATGGCCAAGACTATGGCGTCTACCACGATGGCGGCATCAGCTTTTCAACCGATGCCGATCAGGTTCGGCTATGCGGGTTCAAACTCCGTATCAATGAGCGCTTTCTCTACAAGTATGATTTTGAAGACGGCTGGCAACATGAGGTGCGCATTGAAGCACGTCTGGCGCAAGATGAAAAGCGTACTTACCCATACTGCATTGGCGGCAAGCGGCGAGCACCGCCAGAAGAGTGTGGTGGCCCTTTAGCTTTCATAGTGCGCCGGGATGCACTCCCGTTGCATGTGGCAGATTTACTTGAGGTTATCCAGGACTATTGGGAGGCTGGCGACTTCGGAGCCGTTCGGGATCGGAGTGAGGATTTCGAGGCATTACACGAGTGGTTGGGGTTGGATGAATTTGACCGGCGCGCGCTCAACCGCCTGCTCAGGCAGTATGCGGCCCATGATGATGCCTGAAGGTGGTAATAGACAGGAGTTGGCGATGAAAGTACGAATCCAAGTGGTCATTGAAAGTGAAAACGGCGAGCCGGAGAAAGTCGAGGAAATTGCCCGACTAGAGCGTGGCGCACTGCGGCAAGAGGAGCTTGGTCTAACACTGGCGGAGGCAAAAGCGTTGCTGCACAATATGCAGCAGGCTATGGTCACCGAACAGATCGCACAATACCTCAAGTCATTTGAAATCTGTCCGGACTGTGGGATGCGCCGGGCACGAAAAGGACAGCATGGCCTCATTTATCGGACACTGTTCGGCAAATTCAACCTTAACAGTCCTCGTTTTTACGATTGCCGATGCCAACATCATCGTGGCCGTCCTAGTTCGAGTCCCCTGGCAGCGCTGCTGAGCACGCACTGTGCTCCAGAACTGTTGTATCTGCAGACCAAGTTTGCTTCGTTGATGTCTTATGGGCTAAGCATGGAGTTGTTGACGGAGATCTTGCCGCTCTCGGGGGATATCAACCGTACGTCTATACAACGCCACCAGCAATGCGTTGCTGAACGTATGGAGGGTGAGTTGGGCGAGGAACAATGCCAGTTTATAGAAGGGTGTCCTCGAGATTGGGCGAAGCAACCGCCACCGGGACCACCCTTGACGGTCGGCCTGGATGGCGGTTATGTGCGTGCAAGTGTTTGCATTCGTCAACCAGTACGATACCAAGCCCAAACGGCAGCTGTACGAGGTGCTGAAATCGCAGGACCTACAAATGAATCAGCAGATCGTGTTTCTATCGGATGGAGGGGATACCGTGCGTGATCTACAGTACTATCTCAGTCCGGAGTCCGAGCACTTGCTTGACTGGTTTCACATCACTATGCGCTTGACGGTGATGAGGCAGATGGTTAAGGGAATGACAGCAGAACTGAAGCCCGACAAATATCCGGAAACACAGAGCGTGTTAGCGGAGTTGAACCAACACCTGGAAAGCCTCAAATGGCGTCTGTGGCACGGTGATGTCTTGCATGCGCTGCAACACATCGAAGACCTGGAAGACGATTTGGAGATGTTAGAAGAAAATCCGGCGAACAAAAAGAAGCTGAAGAAAGCGGTGCGAGAGTTTCACCACTATATTGAGGCAAATCAAGCATTCATTCCAAACTATGGCGATCGCTATCGGCACCACGAAACGATCTCCACGGCCTTTGTCGAATCGACTGTAAATTATGTGGTCAGCAAGCGCTTTGTGAAAAAACAGCAGATGCGTTGGACTCGACGTGGTGCGCATCTGTTGTTGCAAACGCGGGTACAAGTGCTCAATGGTGATCTGCGTGAAACTTTCTGCCGTTGGTTTCCCTGTATGAAAACACAAGAGTTGATGCCACTCAAGGAAGCAGCCTAGGAACGCCAGCCCCCGGAATGAAACACTCTCCTCATTCAAAAACCCTTGAATTTAATTTTGTCTCTTATCCTTAAACCGAATAAACCGAAAAAATGAATAACATAGGTAACTTCACATCAGGTAATGGCCTTCCTTTATTTACTAATAGAGTGATTAATAAAAATACTGAAGGAGAAGAACAAGAGAGTCGATTAAGGGCCACACAAGTTAGCATTGTTGAAGTCAACAATGCGGCTAATCAGACCAACTTGCCAGAATCCGAACGGGCTCAAGCAAAAGCTGCGTTAAAGGGAGTAGCCTCGATATACGGTGGCCTCTCTCAAATTCAGCAGGAGAATCGGCCAAGCTATCAAACATGGATGGCCCCCATTCTCTCATTCTTTAGCAGTAGATCGCCGGCTGGCTCGCAAAAAATCTTATCCTTCCAAGAAAAAAGTGCGCTACTTGATCGCTTATTTGAAAAGATGCTCTCGATACTGGCATCGCTAGAAGTGCCCAATCAACCCAGTCTATTTCTCGTCTATGCCCATCACAATTCAGCTTATGGACAAGCCAGAGCTGAAGTCGCTAAATATTTGATTACAAAGCTCTCTGAGCTGTGCGTTCAACTCTATTCTGATCAAACTCCTATGGCCAAGCCTTATTCGGTCTGGAGAGAAAATCCTCGACAGGATGTCCAGCTCGAAGATATTTTGACTAGCCAACTGTGCTTGCTACCCACGCAGTTACGCAGCGAAGTGAAGCCGGTAGATAAAATTATCGTCTGTTGCTCCGAAGTCTTAGCTAAATATCTGGATTGGGCAGCTTATACTGATTTTTATCTGGCACTGCAACAGGCCTATCTCATCGATGCTCATGAGAAAAGTGATAGCAATATACGACGAGTGGTGAATACGTTCTCTCAACAGGACGGCTTTCATCATGTGCTCACAGAAATAGCTTTTTTGCACATGCGCGCCGACGAGTTAGGCGACCAGCACGGCATTATTCCTGTCGCACTTACGCCAGAAAGTTATCAGGCATGCTTAAGCAGTTTTATGGCCGCGACCACGGTACGTATTGAAGATTTTGCTCGTTTAGCTCAACAAGCTCAAGCAGGACAACTTGTCTATACTAATCAAGGGCGCCATGCCGTGATGCTTAAACTCATTGCGCGACTATTTGTCACCAGTGATGAGGCTAAAACCGCTTTATTTCAATTTTGGCATGAGTACTGCCTTTTTATTGAAACATTAAAGCAAAAATCGGCAGCGCCAACGGCGCTTGAGTATTTTGATCAAATAGAAGCCACTTTAAACAGAGCAGAAGCAACGCTGAGCAAACAAGCGCCGAAGACCTCTACCTGCTCCTTAGCCGATCTGCGCCAAGCACTATCTCAACATTATTACCATACCAATCTGTCGATTCAGCGTGTCTCAGGTCAGACGGCTTCACTGGAGAATTGCTATATCAATCTCGCCCTTGTCGAGCAACAGGCACAATTGGAAAAAGACAAAGAGATATTAAAACAACAAGCGTCATTAGTAACACGTCTGCCCAGTAGTGAAGATTTGCAAGGAGCCAATTACAGCGAATTAATCTCGCTAGATCATCTTTTTGATGCACAACCATTACATGATGGTTCCATTGGTTTGCCAAAACGGATTTTAATTCAAGGGTGTGCTGGCATTGGTAAAACAACTTTATGCAAAAAACTCGTCTATGACTATCAGCATCAAGCACCTTGGAAAAATCGCTTTGATTGTGTGCTGTGGATACCGTTAAGACAACTTAAGACGTTTCAATCCTATAGCTTAGAGAAATTACTGAGCAGGCACTACTTCGCCAGTCAAGCCGGTGCTAAAGATTTAGCCAAAGCGCTTCACGCTTATAAAGATAAGACTCTCTTTATTCTCGATGGCTTAGATGAGGTCGCGAGCGAACTCGATGACAACCAGCTACTGAGTCGATTTTTAAAAGAATTGCTGCAACAAAAGCATGTTGTCATTACCTCTCGACCAACTGGTGTTAATCGACATCTGCTCGGACAATTAGATTTAGTCTTGGAAACGGTCGGCTTTACGCCCGACAACGTACAAACCTATATTCAGCAATTTGTACCTGAAGCGAACCAAGCCGTCATTCAACAGTTCATCAAGCGCACTCCGCTGATTCAAGAGCTTGTGAATATTCCAATTCAGCTTGATGCGCTTTGCTATAGCTGGGATTCTCTTCCGCAGGCAATGCGAAAACAAGAGATCGTCACGATGACTGCGCTATATCAAGTGATGGTCGAAAAACTCTGGCATAAAGATGGCGCACGTTTAGAGAAAAAAACACAAGATGGTACCTTGCTCTCGCTGTCTGATATTCAAGGGCTATCACTCAAGCAAATCGAAAAACAGTTGATTGCGGCAGAAAATGAATATCTGGGCTATCTTGCTTTTCAAGGCCTGCAAGATATGCGTATTGATTTTGATCGTGTCTATTTAAATAATCTGACTGATTCTTTGAATAAAATTCGAACAAATACAGAGGCATTGCCTTTGCTTTTAAATCGCAATCTTAAGCAAACCTCTTTTCTCCACACCGTTGATAGCCATCTACCCGAAGCTCAACGCGCTTATCATTTTTTACATTTAACCTTTCAAGAGTTTTTTGCTGCTAAATTTCTAGTGCGACACTTACAAGCTTATGCAGAAAATATTGACAATACGGGCTTAATCCTCAAAGAAGATCAACTGCATGCCTTTATCGCATCGCATAAATACGACCCCCGTTATGAGATTGTCTGGTGGATGGTGGCTGGATTACTTGAGGGGCAGGCATTAACACAATTCTTCACGCTGTTAGAAGCAGCACCCAGCGACTTGATAGGGTTACGTCATCAGCAAGTGATAATCGGGTGTTTGAACGAAGCTCGCTCTCGGTTAGATACCCAGCAGGTCACTAGATTGGAAAATGAATTAGGGCAGTGGTTACACTTTGAGACAACAGCGTTTGAAAACAACTGCCTAGCAAGCTTACTTGTGCGTCATAGCGCCTTCCCTGAGCCCCTGTTACTCACTGTCCTAGAGCAGTTCGAAGGGCAGTTAAACATTCTTGCAGCTTTATATCTCCGCCCTGTCTTGTCTGAAGCTATTCTATCGAGCTTGATTAGTTTGATGCCTCATAAAAATGAGGAAATCAGAATTTGGTCGGGTGGAATATTAAACAAACAAAAAACGTTATCTGATCAGATAATCTTTAAGTTGATCGCTCTACACAAATGTGAAAATAAGGAAACTAAAGTCTTAGTAAGTCTAATATTATGTAAACAACAAACGTTATCTGATCAAATAACTTCAGCCTTAATCGATCTGCTCAAACATGAAAATAAGGAAACTAGAATTTTGTCGGGTGGAATATTAAACGAGCAAAAAACTTTATCTGATCGGCTAATCTTTAAGTTAATAGCTCTACACAAATGTGAAAATAAGGAAAC
>JASSUC010000019.1:0-41407 GCA_031963245.1 Mycoavidus cysteinexigens | reverse complement strand
CTCCATCACCGTGGTGTCAACGATTACTCGTTTTACGCTCGACGCTTTGATGACACACTACGCTTGGCTGCTTCGATCGTCTCTGCTAATAGCTCTTCTACGCCCGCTTCACCAAGCCGCTTACGCCAACGCGTTAGACTTGACGGGTCAATCGGTGCCTCAGTTTGAAGGTACGCTTCCCCCTGTAAAAAATTGCTGGTAGGGGTTTTCCAGCTAACCCAACACCACCTCTTCATCAGACAAATTGAATGCGTATTGCAGATACAGTAAGCCCGCTATCAGCCGCGGCGAGGTCGCAGGTCGACCTCTGTTTGAGGTGAAGCTCTCACTCATCAACGCGCTAGGCTGATCTCAGTTGATTAAACCTGCCAGTCGCACCAACGGGTGTTTCATATTGATCTGTTCGTTTAGCGGATGCCGGAATAAATCTCCTGTGCTCGCCGTTGCCTTTGGACCCATTCTTGCCTCATCACAAATTGCAGGATTTATTTTCTTAATATGCCATTTTCTTGCAATTTATGCCACCCTATCTCGACGCAAATCCTTTACCACAAAAGAACTTGCAAATTATTCAGGGCCGACTAATTATGAAGAATAAGCAACTGTAAGGTTAGGGTGAGTTGCGCGTTGGGTAAGCAAAGCAAGCCCTCATTGGCGGCACCTCAAAATGGAAATAAATTTATTCTTGTAGAACAGTGACAGAATCCAGCAGCAAGGCGCAAGCTATATTGGCGATTGGCGAGTTGATGAAATCCGGAGCGATCAATGAAGGCCGCCCAGCCCATATAACGCTGCATGGCGGTGCAGTAGCGTCGATCAAATGTTAACGCTGGTGCGTTAAGGGCCGCTGTATCGAGCATTTTGACACATGCATTTAGTTCAACTTATCCAGATGAAACACGTTCCGAACAAGAATCTGAGCGCAATCTTGTAACGACCTCAGTGGCCGGTGTCGCAGCGCTCACGGGCTAGAACCTTTCAACAGCAGCGGTAGATAACAACTGGCTGGCTACAGAGCAAAAAAGCGCTTGAACGAAAAGAGTTGGATGCTTGTGAAGGTTATCTACTTTGTCAAGCTAAGACAAGGGTCACATGGGCTGGAGTTTCGGCTAAACAACAGTATTGATTAGCGCAGATTTTATCGACAGTGTATCAGTTATGCCGATTTACGACCGCACACTACAAGCATACACACCTACGGGAATTTGTACAGGATCAGATCGGTGCTCAGGATATAGAGTTGACTGCCGAATATCTCAATTTCGAGATGCGAACAATCCGGGTGCTCTATGACAAGTTGCGGAAAGATGTTGCAGATTCAAATGTGTACGATGCTAAATGGAATTGCGTTATTTATGTATGTCGAAATGATATGCTTTACAGCTAGATACGGCGTTTATTTCTGTACAAAAAATCAGCAATATTGTCTAATAGTGCTTTAACGGTTCGCTTATCTTTACGAACCCTGCCATTTTGATTGTGAACTGCAAAAATGCCAAATACCCCCGCAATTGGCCTACCAATAAAACCATTTCGATTTGTGGACCTTTTCGCCGGTTTGGGAGGCTTTCATCTCGCGCTAAAGAACTTAGGAGGAACATGTGTTTTCGCTGCCGAATGGCAAGAACATTTGCGTGTACTGTATGAGACCAACCACGGTATCAGACCAGCGGGCGATATAACTCTTGTTGAGTTGGCAGATGTCCCTGATCACGATGTATTAACGGCGGGATTTCCATGCCAACCCTTTTCAAAAGCAGGTGAGCAGCTCGGATTTGAGTGCACTACGCAGGGCAATCTGTTTTTCAATGTTGTTGCAATTCTTAATTATAAGAAGCCAAAATTCTTCATCCTTGAGAATGTTCCAAATCTTCTTAAGCATGATGGAGGCCGTACGTGGAAAGAAATCCAAAACAAACTGGGTTCCGCAGGATTGGGTTACCACATCAAGGCTGAAAAATTTTCTCCGCATCATTTTGGCATCCCACAAATTCGTGAGCGAGTTTACATCATCGGCTCACGCGAACAATTTTCTGACAATTTCACCTGGCCCCTAACTTCAGATGCTGATACCTCAATTACAACGGTATTGGATGACCATCCTACCGAGGCTAGGAAGTTATCATCACAGGTTCTCGATTGCCTCAATGTATGGAATAGCTTTTTGAAGAGTTGTCCAGAAAACGTCGAATTGCCCTCATTTCCTCTTTGGTCGATGGAATGGGGCGCAACATATCCATTTGAAGATGAAACACCATACGCACTAAAGAAAAATCTTGGTGCCGACGGTTTTCTCACATACAAGGGGAGTCATGGCCGTAGTCTTGGGCATATTAAAGGGTTAGATGCTCGATGGGCTGCATTGCCTAGTCACGCAAGAACCGAGCAAATCGAATTTCCAAAATGGAAAAAAGATTTTATTAGAAACAATCGCAAATTCTATGCAGATAACAAAAAGTGGATTGATCCTTGGATGAGTAACGTGCTCCGGTTTCCATCGAGCTTGCAAAAGCTCGAATGGAATGCAAAAGGAGGTGCCCGAGACATATGGGAGTACGTTCTTCAATTCAGAGCATCAGGAGTGCGAGTTAAACGCCGCACTACCGCACCAAGTCTCATTGCAATGACTGACACTCAAGTGCCAATTATTGGCTGGCAGAAGCGATATATGACGCCGAAAGAATGTGCAAAACTGCAGAGTTTAGATGGCTTGAAGCAATTGCCAGATACTCCCACTAAAGCATTTCACGCACTTGGAAATGCAGTCAACTCGAGGGTCGTAGAGCGTGTTGCGATTGCTTTACTCAATGGGGTTTTTCCGGATGGGAATGCTCAAGTCGAGAGAATAGAACCTATGCAAGCTTTGCGTACGACGGAGACAGTGATATGCCAATAAATAATCAAGAAGCAGATACAACAGAAATTGAAATTCGGCCTGAAGTAACGATGCTTTCAGTACTTAAATATTTGAACTACGAACCTTGGTTTGCTATTGCCGAATTTGTCGATAATGCGTTACAGAGCTTTGCACTTAATGAAACGCTATTGAAGAACTTGCATGGAGAGGATTTTGGTTTAATCGTTGACGTTGATATTAATACGAGTGGACTGGGTGAGATCATCGTAAAAGACAATGCGGCGGGAATTTCTAAAGATGATTTTCCTAGGGCATTTCGTCCAGCTCAAGCGCCAGAAAATCGAAGTGGGCTATCAGAATTCGGAATGGGGATGAAGAGCGCGGCATGTTGGTTTGCCGAAAATTGGACCGTTAGAACAAAGGCTCTAGGAGAGTCAGTTGAACGAACTATTCGCTTTGACGTAAAACACATCGCTGAAAACAAGGTTGAAACACTTCAACCGGAGCTTCAAGAGATGGCGAGCAAGGAACACCACACGATCGTTACCTTGCGTCGATTACATCACATCCCCAAAGGCAGAACCGTCGGGAAAATAAAAGACCACTTGGCAAGTATATATAGAGTTTTCATTCGTGATGGGTTGCTGACTCTTCGTTTCAATGGTGACGTGCTTGGACACCAATTACCCAAAATTCTTACCGCCATCCCGTACGTCGCTCCCGGAGTGCCTGCGGTAGGGATAGATGTCGTTCCCGTTGAGTGGAGCAAATCAATAGACCTTGATTTTGAGGGAGGACAACGTGTTAAGGGGTTTGTAGCAATTCGCGAGAAAGCTTCAACCTCGCTTGCTGGTTTTGCGTTGTTCCGCCGAGGAAGACTTATTGAGGGTAGTCATGACGACACTTACCGCCCACACCAGATTTTTAAGCATAGCAATAGTTATCCGTTTCAACGCTTATTTGGTGAATTACATATAGATGGTTTCGAGGTTAGTCATACAAAAGATGGATTTCGGTGGGAGGAATATGAGGATGATTTTCTTGCACTTCTGAAAAAAGCAATTGAGAGCAGTAACCTTGACTTGATTGCACAAGCGGAAAATTTTAGATCGCTACCGACGAAACACAGTATTGAAGTCCAGGCAACTGAAGCTACGGCTGCTGTTGCAACTCACTTGGAAACAACTATTGCGCCGTTGTTAGTTGACACTAAGTTGAATCCGACAGAACCTGAAGCTCTACCAATCAACATTGTTAGTAATGTGCTACAGGCATCAGAAAAAATAATTAAAATTAATGACGGCGGCTACGACTGGATTATTACGCTTCGGACATCAATTGATCCAGCGGTAGAGCACTGGATTTCTGTCGCTAAGGAAGAATTGCTTCTTGATGCACATCGTATCGGAACACGACGATTGACTATTGATCTATCACTTGCCCACCCTTTTTCCACAAAATACATCGGCGTTAATAACGAAAATATTGAGATATTTCTGAAGATAGCATCGGCAGTTTGTATTTCGTTAGTTTTATCAGAGGATCTGACTGGTAATCCACCTGAAACAGTTCTTTATTACTTCAACTATTTGCTGAGAGGCGCGCTTGCACGTGCTGCGTAAAATATGGTGACATCAGTTAAGATTCTCAATAAAGTTCGGCCAAAACTGCGCTGGCATCCTGAAGTTAAAGACTTTACCGAAGCATTCCTGAAGCGAAAAGCTGAGTCCAATGGACCGAGTTATGACGATCTCACTAAGGGTGACAATTGTGTACTCTTGGAGGCGCAACGAATTTTAGGTAGATGTTTACCGCCAACTGATCCGGACGCTCACGAAACGGGATTAGTAGTCGGTTACGTCCAGAGTGGTAAAACGATGTCATTTGAAACAGTGATTTCGCTTTCGCGCGACAACGGTTATGGCATTGTGATCGTCCTTGCAGGCACCAAAAATAACCTTAAAGACCAGTCCGAAAAACGTCTAAAAAAAGATCTCGGAATTGAAGATGGAGAAGATGTCTGGTATCACGTTTCCAATCCTTCGAAACCTAACATCAACCAAGTTGAAAACAAGTTGTCTGCGTGGCGGAAAAACCCTATCAAGGGAAAAGCTGTACTGATAACAGTATTGAAGCAAAAAGACCACTTAGATAATCTTACAAAAGTCTTGGATGAACTTTCGCTCCCAGGTGTTCCAGTGCTTATTATTGACGATGAAGGCGACCAAGCGAGTCTCAATACGAAGGCGGCAAAGAACCGTACTAAGCCATTGTCAGCGGCTGATGAGACGAGCACTATTTATGATCGCATTTGTGCGGTTCGCGATGCAGCGCCCCATCACTCATACCTCCAATACACAGCAACGCCTCAGGCGAACCTTCTGTTGGCTCAAATTGATTTGCTGAACCCATCATTTGCGGAGTTGGTAACACCAGGCGCTGCATACACCGGAGGGCAAGCATTTTTTAAAGACCATCGAGAGTTAGTAGTTGAAATACCTTTGAATGAAGTGCCAAGTAAGTCGAACTCATTGACGACCTCTCCGAAAAGTTTACTTAGCGCGCTCCGGTACTTTTTATTGGCAGCGGCTCACCATACAATCACCAGAGTTAAAGGCAAGGATAGAAATCGTTCAATGATGGTTCATCCAGCAATGCAGACGACTTCTCATCAGCTCTATAAACAGTGGATGGACAAGTCGCTCAATACACTCAGGTGGTTCGTGGAAAGGCAGAATAAGGCTGACCCTTCGGCAGTAGCACGGCATTTTCAGGTTGAATATGCCTCTCTCTCTAAAACCTTCTCTTCGATACAACCATTACCAGAACTAATAGATGCAATGGTTGAAGAAGTTTTTAGTGAATTACACTGTGTTGAGGTTAACTCAACCAGAGAGGCAGAAAAATACATTGATTGGAAGCAAACGAGATACTGGATACTTGTCGGTGGCAATAAGCTTGATCGCGGATACACGGTAGAAGGTCTCTGCGCCACTTACATGCCTAGACCGTTAGGGAATTCACCCGCTGCAGACACGCTTCAGCAGCGAGCAAGGTTTTTTGGCTACAAAAAAAGTTATCTTGGCCTATGCAGGGTATTTGTGCAAAGCAATGTCATCGAGGCATTTTCTGAATACGTTGAGCACGAGAATTTTATTCGTGAAAAACTTGAGGCTACAAGAGGAGAATCTCTTAAAGATTGGAGGCGTGATTTTTTGCTGACTACTATGCTCAGCCCAACTAGGCCAAATGTCATCGGCCTCGGGGTTCGACGGATCTCGGTTGATGGGTGGTTGGTACCGCGTGCATTGCATAGGGACAACGCAGCCATCATCGCTAACAGAGCATTATTGACCGAAGTTAAAGATACTTGGAGCACCCGATATGGCGCTCCTGTGAACGCAGCACAGTTCCCGCAACTCAAAACGGCGAAAGAGAATTCGCCCAATTTTATTATCGAATTGATTCCACTGCGTGCACTGTTGGAGGATTTTTTTCTAAAGATTCAAGTAAAGGATCCTGTGGATGCAGAGGACCACAGCGCGATGCTAATTACTCTGGCAGAGTTAATGCGTATTGATCCGGATTTAAAAGCCGACGTGTTCTTGATGAACGACCTTGTGGCTGGCTATCGAACACGTAATGCTGGGCGTGGGTGGCCAGCGGGCCACCGGTTTGCACCAATCAATCAGTATTTCAGTCAAAGTGCTGGTGTCGTAAATGATCGCCATTTTCGCTCGAAAGAACGGGTGTCGCTACAGTTGAGAAGGTTTAATCTCGGCACAAAAGTGCGTGATGAGGCTAGTGCCGATATCTATGACGTGACTTGGTTCGCATTGAATGTACCGACGGCACTGAGTAGAGGATTGATCATCCAGGATCGGAGTTAGAGGTGCTCGAGTTGTATCAAAAATTCATTGCACTGCCTAGTGCGGAGACAGTAACCGAGTTTACCGCTATTTGCCTCTCACAGAGCCGCAAGGACTTCTTAGCGAAAGGTATGGATGGAGCACCGGTTTTTTTGCTTCAGGACGCGAGCCCAGTTCGATACGTTGTTGGACGGAGGCTGCGGCATTTGTCTGTCGAATTTCATACAACGTGTCGCGTGCAGATTGACACTACGATAATCAGCGATCAGTTTGCGATACTTGCTTGTGATTCCACTTCGCCTGAGCTTTATGAATTATTCATTCGGTGTGTTGGTGCCGCGATTGAGGGCCTTCCCGCAGACTGCGGAACCAAGGAGCTTGAGGGATGCGTTGATACTTTACTTGACCTTTTTAGGGGGCTTTCAGAATCATCTGCTCGTGAAGTATCTGGTCTTTGGGCAGAACTCTGGGTTATAGCAAGAAGTAACAATACGGTTCGAGCCTTGGAAGTTTGGCACGATAACGTTTTTGAGCGCTTTGACTTTTCTTGGGATTTAGTTTGTGTTGAGGTCAAATCCACCGTACGTGATATTAGGCAGCATGAGTTTGCGTTAGAACAATTGAATGTGCCGCTTAACGGTCAAGGATACGTAATATCGCTGATGCTGCAGCAACTTACAGGAGGAGTGAGTATTCTTGAACTGGCGAAAGAGATTGAGGCTAACTTATTTACCGTACCTCATTTAAAGACAAAATTATGGAAAGGTATTGCGAAAGCTTTAGGTAAAGATTTTTCAGATAAACTTGATAAGAAATTTGATCCGTCTTTTGCTGAGCGTAATCTGGTTGTCTATAACATGGTCGACATGCCTAAGGTGGCGAAACCTGATGACCTTAGGATTTCTGCTGTGCGATTCGCAATCGATCTTTCGACTGTCAACAGTTCAATTGAAGGGGTGCCGATGTCTAATTTAAAAATGATTTTTCGAGTTGCTTAAAATTTTGATCTCGAGTAAAAGCTATTGATCGCTCTAAAATTAGTTAATCGAAAGTATCCAATTAATCAATGCTGTAATATTATGCACTCAGGAGAGAGTAATACTGTTGGATTGTCATTGTAGCTGTCAATAATGGCATGCGATAAATGAATGAGGACTGCTTTCGGCGAACCAACCGGCTCGGGAAAGGGATATCACCGAACCAGTCAATTCTCCAATCTTTTTCATCCTTTTGGAAGGCTGAAATTGAAGGTAATTTATTGAAATTAAATGATTTACCAGAATACTCCGATAATGAGTGACTATTGAATTGTCTCATTATCTGCTGAATTGTCTCATTTACTTCTGATCATTCACAATCACGCCCGCACTATGCGCCTGCTCATCGGCATGATAACTTGAACGCACCATCGCCCCTACAGCAGCATGCGTAAAGCCCATTTTGTAAGCCTCTTCCTCATACATCTTAAAGGTATCAGGATGAATATAATCCCGTACCGGCAGATGATGCTCCGAAGGCTGCAAATACTGACCAAGCGTTAACATATCTACATTATGCGCACGCAAATCCCGCATCACCTGCAAGATCTCTTCTTCACGCTCACCGAGCCCAACCATCAGTCCAGATTTGGTCGGGGTATTAGGATGCACGGCTTTAAATTCTTTGAGCAGATTCAACGAATGTTGATAATCGGAGCCAGGCCGAGCCTCTTTATACAGACGTGGCACAGTTTCAAGGTTGTGATTCATCACATCAGGCGGCGCTGCATTTAGGATGGAAAGCGCACGATCCAACCGGCCTCTAAAATCCGGTGTCAGGATTTCGATGCGCGTTTGTGGCGAAAGCGCTCGTACCCGCTCAATACATGCGACAAAATGGGCCGCACCACCATCACGCAAGTCATCACGATCAACACTCGTAATCACGACGTACTTAAGTTTTAATGCAGCGATCGTCTTGGCCAGATTCTCTGGTTCATTTTGATCAAGTGGATCGGGGCGGCCATGACCCACATCGCAAAATGGACAACGCCGTGTGCATTTATCGCCCATGATCATAAAGGTCGCCGTACCTTTGCCAAAGCATTCGCCAATATTGGGGCAACTCGCCTCTTCGCAAACGGTGTGCAACTGGTGTTCGCGCAGAATTTGCTTGATCTCGTAAAAGCGCGTGTTTGAACTGCCGGTGGCGGCTTTCACGCGAATCCAATCTGGCTTTTTTAATTTCTCGGCAGGCACGATTTTAATCGGGATACGCGCCGTTTTAGCTTGGGATTTTTGCTTAATCGCAGGATCATAAAATGGCGGTGCGTTTTCGATCGTGGGCGAAGCCGTCAATGGGCTCACCGGTGTTTCTGTGGTCATACGATTGTCCTATCAAGCAGCACAATTGGCATTGGCGGAGGGTCTCGCCGGGTTGTGCGCGGCAATATGGTGGGTTAGCTGGTTAGCAAGCGTCTGGGCAACTTCGCGCCAGTCGGCAACGACGCCCAAGCTAGCCATATCGACAATTTTTAAACCTGCGTAACCGCAAGGATTAATGTCATTAAAGGGTTGTAAATTCATCTTTACGTTTAAACTCACGCCGTGGTAACTACACCCTCGGCGGATTTTGAGTCCGAGCGCGGCAATTTTTGCGCCCTGCAATGAGTCAGCATACCGTTCGGAAGATCCTGCGTAGTAAATACCCGGTGCGCCGGATTTACGCTCACCGACGATATTATACGCTGCCAGCGTCTCAATCACCGCTCGCTCGATATAGGCGACCAATTCGCGCACCATTAACTGGCGACGGCGCAGATCGCACAACAGATACGCTATCACTTGACCGGGGCCGTGATAGGTAATTTGCCCGCCCCGGTCTACTTGCACCAGCTCAATCTCTGGATTAGCCACCAATAAATGGCTGGGCTTACCGGCTTGCCCTAAAGTATAAACAGGGGGGTGCTCAACCAACCAAAGCTCATCTGGCGTGTCGCTCGTGCGCGTTTCCGTAAAGGCACGCATTGCATCAAAGCTGATTTGATACGGTTCAACGCCGCGCCATTGAAGGCGGATCTTTAACGCATCGGTAGGTGTCAACATGTGTTTGGCCTCGCATTGGGCCCGCTGAAACTAAAGAACAACGGATACCATCGGGTGCGAACTCAACGCGCGATAGATCTCGTCCAGATGGTTACGATCACGCGCATGCACAGTACACGTCAGGCCAATGTAGTTGCCATTACGCGAAGGACGCATTTCAATAGACGCGCCATCAAAATCAGCGTCAAACTGTTTGAGCAAGCGCAGTATCTCTTCAGCAAAGCCGGGCTGGGTTTTGCCTAGCACTTTAATCGGGAAATCGCACGGAAACTCGAGCAATGACTCATTCGGCGGGTTCATTCACGCATCCTTGGTTCATGAGCGATTACTGCGCGGCCAAACGTTTGGCATCAATCTTGATGCTTTCATCGGTCGCGAGCGGTCTTTCTTTCATGCGCTGATAACCTGCATAAAGCGCTGCAAAAACAGGGCCAGGCCGACCATTGCCCACGGCACAGTCATCCAGCCGAGTGATCGGTAGAATTTCTCTGCTGGCCGAACTCATCATAATCTCATCGGCTGCACGCAACTCCGCCTCAGTAATGATCCGCGCTTCAAATGTAATACCCGCCTCAGCAGCCAACTCTTCGAGCAGTCGATAACGGATCCCTTCCAAAATCAAATGATTAGACGGAGGAGCAAAAAGTCTGCCCGCTTTTACCACCCAGATATTAGATGATGAACCTTCGGTCAATTCTCCATTACGTAACTGGATAGTTTCAACCGCATTGTGTTCGGCCGCATATTGCGCCATTAACACATTGCCCAGTAGCGAAGTAGATTTAATATCGCAATGCAGCCAACGTGCATCTGGCGCCGTCACCGCGACTACGCCCTCTTCACACTTTAGCGCACTAGGCGGCGTAAATGAATTGGCCATCATCAGTACGGTTGGCGTACTGTGCGCTGGGAACACCTGCGCTCGAGCTGCAATGCCACGCGTTACCTGGATATAAATCAAACAACTCGTGTCATTGGGGTGATTACTCACATGCAGGGTAACCGCCTTTTCAATCAATGTGCGCCAGCCAGCTTCATTAAACGGGTCGGTAATACGGACTTTTGCCAGGCTGCGGACAAGCCGCGCCAGATGCTGCTCTAGCCGAAACGGCCGCCAAACATTAAGGGCCGGATCAGAGACTCGATAGACGGGGATGACTTCATATACACCATCACCAAAAATAAAGCCTCGGTCCAGCACTGAAATACGCGCTTCTGACAAAGGAAGCCATTCGCCATTTAGATAAACTGTTGAATCGTTCATGCAATGCAACCTTATTTTTTATTTCTGCCAAATTTTTAGCAACATTAGCCAAGCCGTATCCCACCAGCGGCCAAAGAAGCCGGCTTCTTTAACCCCTTCCAGCGCCACCAGTGGAAAGGTCGCGATTTCTTTGTCATCCGCCATGACTTGCACCATGCCAACCGGCTGCCCATTCGCAATCGGCGCAATCAAAGGTGTATTTAAATGCGCAATCGGCTTAATCTTATCTCCCATACCGCGAGGCACAGTAATGAATTTATCAGACTTTACACCCACTTTCAGCGTATTCGCCGTGCCTTTATAAAGCCGCGGCGTAGCAACCGGCTGCGCCCCAGGGTAAAGCCGGACCATATCATAGGCCTGATAGCCATAATTGAGCATCCTCAGGCTATCCTGCACCCGGTCATGTTCTTTGCGCTCACCCATCATCACCGTGACTAAGCGCCGGTTTATCTCTGGCGCTTGCGGTAGCGGACGCTTGGCCGATGCCGCGAGACAAAAACCCGCCGAGGCCGTGTACCCTGTCTTCATGCCATCAACCGTGGCATCAAGCCATAACAATCGGTTCCGGTTAAATTGACGAATCTTATTGTAGGTAAATTCTTTAAGGGCAAAAAGCGGGTAATACTCTGGAAAATCTTGCATCAAGTGGGTCGACAACAACGCAATATCACTGGCTGAAGTATAGTGCTGTGGATTAGGCAAACCATTCACATCGGCATAGTGCGTATGTTTCATGCCTAAGCGTTGAGCCGTCTGGTTCATCAAAGTCAAAAAATTGGCTTCGCTACCGCCAATTAACTCAGCCAAGGCAATGGCGGCGTCATTGCCTGATTGCACCACCATCCCATGCACCAAATCGGCAACGGTGACCGGTTTATGCGCTTGAATAAACATCCGCGATTCATCCGCTTTAACGCGTCTCACCGCGTCACTCGGGACGATATTTTGCTCCATGCCAATCTTTTTAGCTTTAAGCGCCTCGAAAACCAGGTAAGCCGTCATTAATTTGGTTAACGACGCGGGCTCAACTTGCTCATCCGGATTGCTAGCCGCTAAAATCTGATGACTGGTGGCGTCCATTAATATCCATGAGCGCGCCGACACTGTAGGCGGCGGCACTTGCGCCTGCGCCAAAACAGAGGTTAAGGTCAAGCAAGCGCTTAAAACCCAGTAGGAGAACGAAATCGGAAATCGCATAGTTTGCATAAAAATAAGGCTGAAAAAGGCTAGGAGAATACGCAACAACCGCTGGCTACAACACTTTACTATACGCGCCAATTCTCCACAATAATTCGCTTAAGGAGATGAAGCTTGCGATGAAAGAAATGATCCGCACCCGGAATAATGGTCACCGGCAATTCCTGCGGACGCGCCCAATCAAAGACCGCCGTCAACGGAATCGTCTCATCTTGTTCACCATGAATCACGATCGTATCTTCCGGCACGGGTGCTACCGCCCAACGGCCGGCTGCTGTGCCAACAAAAACCAGCCGCTGCACGCTAATATTATTTAGCGCTAAACGTTGTGCAAGATGCGACAACACAAAGGTGCCAAACGAAAACCCCGCCAACACCAGTGGGCTATCGGCACAAAATGGCTGCGCCCGAAGATGCGCAAGCACCGCCAATAAATCATCTTGCTCGCCGTTACCCTGGTCATGCTCGCCTGCCGTTTGACCCACCCCGCGAAAATTTGAGCGAACCGCAACGTAGCCAAGCTGCGTAAATGTGCGCGCGAGTGTATGAGCAACCTTATTATCCATTGTGCCACCCAGTAATGGGTGCGGATGCGCAATCAGGGCGATACCACGCGCCGGGGTATTCTGTTCAATCGCCTCTGCTGGCCAATCGACAGCTATTTCGATTTTGCCAATGGGTCCATCGATTAAATATTTTTTTGGGTCCGCCATTTTTTAATTTAAATACCTCAATTAATCACTACTTGAAACTATCCTGCTCTCTTTTTTAAAATCCCAGAGAATTCTCGAGCTAAATCAACAAACGTTCAACGATCTTGCCGCCGACCAGATGCGAATCAATAATTTCATCGATATCAGCCTCATCCACATAGGTATACCAAATGCCTTGCGGATACACAACCATCACCGGACCTTGTTCGCAGCGATCAAGGCAACCCGCTTTATTGATGCGAATCTGCGCCGGCCCACTTAAGCCTAGCTCGCGCACTCTTTTTTTTGCGTATTCCTGCAGCCGCTGCGCATCGCAATTTGCGCAAGAAGCGCGGCTATCGTTAGCGCGCTGATTTAGACAGAAAAAAACATGGTGTTGATAAAAATGATTCATGATTCAGCTCGATTTTTACATAACTCTATGCCTAATTGTTTCAGCTTCCGGTAAAGATGGGTCCGTTCAAGTCCAGCCCGCTCGGCAATCCGCGTCATGCTGCCATTGGCTTGCCTTAGGTGGTATTCAAAATAGGCGCGCTCAAAGGCATCGCGCGCGTCGCGCAGTGGCAGTTTAAGAGAAATCGTCACGCACTCGCTCGATGACGCGAGAGTCGTGTCTGCCGGGCAATGACTGGCCACCGACAACGCTACTGTCCCCATTGACGACGAGGCCATTAACTCCGACTCGGGCTGGACGATTGGCCTTAGGGTGAGTTGGGCATTCGCTTGCGCATTCATCTCCGATCCTCGCATAAGCCCCTGCCTCACTGCCTGTAATAACTTTTGCAAAGCGATCGGCTTTTCAAGAAAATCAAGCGCGCCAATTCGAGTGGCCTCAACGGCGGTATCAATGGTTGCATGCCCAGACATCATGATCACCGGCATCGTTAGGCGGCCCTGGGCCGCCCATTCTTTTAACAAGGTAATACCATCGGTATCTGGCATCCAAATATCCAGCAAAACCAAGTCCGGCACTTGACGCATGCAATAAGCGCGCGCCTCTTGCGCATTCTCAGCTACATCCACCACATGACCTTCATCGTTCAGAATTTCCGAGAGAAGCTCTCGGATACCCATTTCATCATCTACCACTAAAATGGTTGTCATTTACACTACCTTTGTCCGCTGTCTCGCTATATGCTCGATTTTGCTTGAAATTAACTTCCCTGTATGCAGCCCTAACTCGCTATCTGCCAATTGAAGAAAAAGAATCGAAATTTGCGCCCCGCTGGCGCCTGTACTCGTCCCATCCACCGGCGGACGGTTACGAATATCAATACTAGCAGCATGCTCATCAATAATTTTTTTAACCGTGGCAAGACCTAAGCCTGTACCCTTGGCCTTGCTCGTCACGTAAGGTTCAAAAGCGCGCGTGAGAATCCGCGCCGAAAAGCCGGGGCCATTATCCGTTACGGTTAACCTCACTGCTGAGCTGCTTTTACCAGGCATATCTGGATGCTCGTATTCTACTGCTTTTGCCTCAATCAGCACACTTGGCGAAGGGACTTCAGCCACGGCATCTTGCGCATTTTGCAGCAAATTATGAATCACTTGGCGCAATTGGGTGGGATCGCCGCGAATCATCGGCAACGCAGCCAAATCGACTTGGAGCGGGCTTTTATCTTCGCCAACGCCATACAGTGCCAGGACCTCGGTGATTAAATCATTTAATTGCAGATCATGCAAAACCGTCGGCGGCATGCGCGCATACTCTCGAAAATCATCAACCATCTGCTTCATCGCCGCAACCTGGTTAACAATCGTCACAGAGCCTCGCCGCAAGATCTCTGCGTCAGCAGGCGCAAGCTTGTCGGCTAACTTCATTTGCAGCCGCTCGGCCGAGAGTTGAATCGGCGTTAGCGGGTTTTTGATTTCATGCGCCAAGCGGCGCGCCACCTCACCCCAAGCAACCGAACGCTGCGCAGAAATAATATCTGAAATATCATCAAAGACAACCACATAACCCGCTATCACAGTATTTTTAGAAGGCATGGCTTCACCCGCCTCAATTGCCGGCAACAACAAACGCGTCCCCCGCACAAGCAAGGTCAGAGGGTCCCCTTCGCCTTGGACATGCACTTCAAATTGTTGCTGCCAATGCCCCGGATCACCACTCTCGGCGGTCGCCAGGGCAACATCTCGTACCGCAAAAGCCTTGCGTACCATCGAAGCAAAACCGGCCAACACAGTAATTTCTTCAAGCAGACAATTTAAGTGCCCCTGAAACGGTTGGTGGAAAATCCGCTCAGCGCCAACATTAGCAATCGTGAGCCGAAATTTTCGATCAAATACGAAGACCCCCGCCGTTAAATTCGCCAAGACACTTTCCAGATATGCCTTGGAATTTTCCAGTGCAATCCGATTCCGCTCAACGGCTACGCGCGCCTCCGATAGCTGTCGGGTCATCACATTAAATGACTGCATCAAAAAACCAAGCTCGTCATTTGTGTTAATTTCATGTTTTTGCGTATAGTTGCCGCGCGCTACTTCAAGCGTGCCTTGAGTCAACAAGAAAAGGGGGCGCGCCAGTTGATTGCCCAACCCCAGAGCAAGCATCATGGCAATAAAGGTTGCCAAAAAAAGGGCCAACGTTAGAGTACCGATGTACATTTTACGCAAGCCGGTGCGGCCCAATGCTTTTTCTTGGTAATCACGCCAAGCGCGTTGAATATCCGCCGCGTGACGCGCCAATTGCGGTTGGACTGAGCGGGTTAATTGCAAAAAGCGCTCGTCTTGACGCGCTAAAGTTTTGTACCCCGCGGGTATGCGCACCACGATGCGCAAACGTAAGGCCCCTTTCTCGCTCTCAATAGGCTTACTCGTATGCTCCGCTTCAAGCTCGCCCTCGAGCCCGGCATAACCGGTTGTGCGCGCTTGGCGCAACATCATAGGGGTGGGCAGATCATCCGGCACCAGGGCCGTAAAGCTGGGGGAAGCCTGTGCCACCACACGGCCAGCCGAAGATACGACGGTTGCTTCGTGCACCCCAAATTGCTCACGCAAGCGCAATAAGGTCAGGGTCAAATTCGCTTCATCAGCGGCGGCGAGTTGGTTCGCGATCAAGCGGCCGCTATTTTGTAGATCCGCTAGTGAGTTATCGAGTAAGCCGCGGCCCAGGTCAAGCCCAGAAGCCAGGGCTTTTTCAACATTTAAGTCAAACCATGATTCAATACTGCGTGAAACAAATTGCAGCGAGACCAAATAGATAATGCCACCCGGCAGGACCCCAACCAAGGCAAAAAATACGGCTAGTTTTGCTAACAGCCGGGTACCAAATTTACCCTGGCGTAAACGAGCGATAATAATCCATATTAAGCCGCCGACAATCAACATGAAAATTAACGCGATCGCAACGTTGGCCGCATATAACCACGAATAATAACGATCAAAAAATTCCGTATTGGCGCTGGCTAGCGCCAGCAATACAAGCAGCAATAATGCTAGGACGGCGATCGTTGTGAGCAACGATCGAACAATAAAACGCGTGAAAGCCGTCTTATTTGGCATGTTGATTCACCACAAAATCGAAACGCTTCCAATCGGAAGAAAGCTTCCAGTCACGGTTGTTCACTGCATCAATTTGAAATGGCTTAGGCATCAGCGCAGTATCGAGTTGCATGCGCACCCATGCGGTGTAAACATATCCCGACGTAATTGCCGCACGGTCAATGGTATGCCATACAGTGACATGTTTGATCACTTTAAGGGCGTCTGAAAGGGTGGGGAAACCGAGTTGCAAACCACCGCTTGAGAGTCGATATTGGCGAGTGAGCGGTTGATAGGAAAGCCGTATACTTTGTGACGTACTCACCGTTTGTTCATCAAACCAATACCAGCGCGCTCGCGTTAATTTAAAATCAGTGGTGAAATAAAGCGGTATTCCCCGGTTGATCGCATCTTCAAGACTACGGCTTAAAACAAAATCAAAACGCGCATCAAGCGCCCAACCGGCGCTATCGGCCTCCAACGAGGCACGTTGCACATAGATCGTATTCGCGTGCGCGAAGGCGACTGTAAGGCCAGTCCAGATAAGACAGATAGCCACTATCTGCTTGCATAGAAAAAGGCGTAAATCAATCACTGTTTACGAAAACGCGCATAAAAAAATCCGTCATGGTCATCCGTATTTGAGTCACTGCCCGGCAGGGTAGTTGATGGCAGAAGCTGGCCCGGAGCACTTAATCGTACCGCATCTTGTTGTTTACTTCCAAACCATTGCGCCTGGAGTTCGCCTTCTTGCGGAAAAATAGAACAGGTAGCATAGAGTAATTCACCGCCAGTTTTCAGCAACGGCCAGAGTGCCGCTACAATGCGACGCTGTTCGTTGGCCAGCGCCGTCAAATCAGTTACACGCCTAAGCCAACGGATGTCCGGATGGCGACGCACAATGCCCGAGGCAGAACAAGGGGCATCAATCAGCACTCGATCAAATAATTGCCCATCCCACCATTCATTGGGCGTGCCTGCGTCACCGATGCACACCGTTGCCGTTAATCGCAAACGCTTCAGGTTTTCATTGATACGCTGTGCGCGCGCATGATCCGCCTCAAGCGCCACTAAATCTATCTCCGCTAATTCAAGCAAATGCCCCGTCTTACCGCCAGGAGCTGCGCACGCATCGAGTACACGCATACCATTATGCACCTCAAGGAGCGCAGCTGCCTGTTGTGCACTAGCATCTTGCACCGAAACCACGCCTTGCATAAAGCCAGGCACCCGCTCAACGGGTAATGCGCGCAATAGTCGCACCGCGCTGGGACCGGCCGCTACTGCTGGAATCTTTGCCGTACGCAAAACCTCAAGATACGCCGCAACTGTCGAACGGCGCTGATTGACGCGTAAAGTCATGGGCGCATGCGTATTGCCAGTTAACAAAATATTTTGCCAAGCAGCCGGCCAGGCAACACGCACTTGATCAATCCACCACAGCGGATAATTCCAGCGAGCGACCGGGTTATTCATGATTTGCGCAAGTAAGGTATCGCGTGAGCGCAAAAAATTACGTAATACCGCATTCACCAGTCCCTTCATTGGACGCGTGTCACGGTGCGCGCTCACTGCGTGAACCGCCTGGTCCACCACAATGAAAGGCGCATAAGCGGCATCTTCAGGCTCATCGCTTAGCAAAGCCAAGGCACAAGTCAGCAGATTCGCCACCGGCGCCGCAGGGGGTTTACGCACCAGCGCAGCCACCAATGCATCTGCCCGGCCTAAGGCGCGTAACGTACGGTAGGCAATATCTTGAATTGCCCCGCGGGCCGCCGGCACCTCAATCGTTGCAAATAACGCCGCAAGCGCTGCCGGCAATGCCGTCCCTGCGCGCACAGCAGCAAGCGCGCGAGCCGCATGATTGAGGGCAAAAGCAAGGGAATCTGGAGCAAGCTGCATAGCAAATAAGGTTAGACCGTATTATGGGTATTAAATGGGTGTGTTATTGGTTCAAGGTAGTGGTCGTGGCGTTTGGTATGAGCTGCAATAATTGCGCCTCAAACCACAAAACACTGTCCTTCTCGCAACGTAAAACCCTTTAGAAATTCACCTACCGCGAGCCTTTTCCCACCTGGCTTTTGCCACTGCGTCACACGCAGCGCATCGGCGCCACACGCAATCGTCACCGCATTGGCGGTAATTTCAATGATTTCTCCCGGCATCGCCACTTTGTGTGCGGCAACAGGCGCGGCTTCCCATATTTTAAGTGGTTCGTCATCAAGCATGGCAAACGTGCCTGGGAAGGGGTCAAAAGCACGCACCTGACAAGCCAGCATCTTGGCTGGCAACTGCCAATTAAGCCTCGCCTCGTGTTTGCTGATCTTTTGCGCATAAGTTACGCCCTCAACAGGTTGCGGTGTGGCGAGTAACTTACCTTGCTCGGCCAGTATGCGTAACTCTTCAACGATAAGCCGCGCAGCTAATGACGCCAATTTGTCATGCAAGGTGGCTGCCGTATCTACGGGTGAAATGGGTATTTGCGCACGACTTAACATCGGCCCCGTATCAAGCCCTGCATCCATTTGCATGAGTGTAATGCCGGTTTGCGTATCACCAGCGGCAAGTGCGCGTTGGATTGGCGCCGCACCACGCCAGCGCGGAAGCAAAGAAGCATGAGCATTGAGACAACCGTGCCGGGCAATATCGAGCACTGTTTGCGGCAGCAGCAAACCGTATGCCGCAACCACCATGACCTCATGCGGGATTGAATGCAAACGATCCAATGCCGCCGCCGCTTCAAGCGGAAATTTACCCTCCGTGCGTAGTGATGCCGGTTGCATAACGGCCAAGCCTTGTTCAAGGGCAAACTGCTTAACCGGGCTGGCCGTAAGCTTCATGCCACGGCCCGCTGGCCGATCAGGCTGCGTCAGTACAAGCGGTACCGCAAAACCTGCCGCATGAATCGCCGCGAGGATCGTCGCAGCAAATGCCGGCGTGCCGGCAAAAATCACTTTTAAATTCTGAGACATGAAAACAGCGCCTTTAGAGGGTCACACGATGATCAGCGCTGGCCGCCACGCATACCACTCAAATTGGATAATGCCCGACGCGCGCCATTTCCATTAAACGCGCCACCCGCTCTTCAACCTCGGGGTGAGTCGAAAAAAGGCGCGCAAGCGAAGCGCCTGAGAGAGGGTTCATAATCATCATCTGCGCTGTCGCCGGATGAGATTCAGCTGCCGCAAAGGGAACACCCTTTGCATAGTGATGAATCTTTTCAAGCGCTAGGGCCAATGCTTGCGGCTCACCCGAAATGAGGGCGCCGCCCCGGTCGGCTTCAAATTCACGCGCTCGAGAAATAGCCATTTGAATCAGCGCCGCAGCCAAAGGCGCAAAAATAGCCACCGCAATGCTGGCTAACGGATTGGTCGGGCGGCCATGCTCATCACGCCCGCCAAAGAACATGGCGAAATTGGCCAAGGCCGAAATCGCCCCCGCCATCGTGGCAGAAAGCGTTGATAATAAGATATCGCGATGCTTCACATGGGCCAGTTCATGGGCCATCACGCCGCGGATTTCGCGCTCAGATAAAATCCGCAACAGCCCTGTAGTCGCGGCGACCGCTGCATGTTGCGGATTACGCCCAGTCGCAAAAGCATTCGGCGCAGCTTCATTAATCAAATAGACACGTGGCATCGGCAACTCGGCGCGTATCGCCAGTTCACGCACCATTCGGTAGAACTGTGGCGCACTGATTTCATCGACTTCCTGCGCGTTGTACATGCGCAGCACCATTTTGTCAGAGAACCAATAGGAAAAAAAGTTCATGATGAGCGCAAATGAGAACGCAATCACCATCCCTTGCTGGCCACCAATCATCGCGCCAACAGCAATAAATAGGCCCGTGATAGCGGCCATTAATAGGGTTGTTTTGATCCAATTGAACATAACCATATCCTCTTATGCAAACGCCATAATACGTTCGTTGCGCGCAGTACTCAAATCATCACCTTCTTTCACAGCACAAGATATGGGTCCCAATGAGCAGCTTTGCAAGATCACCGCCATTTTCTACCGTTGATTCTTATCAACGCTTAATTCGCGCCGCAAATAAGCGCGAAAGCGTTCATTGTCATCGCCCATCCGACCACCACGCCAGATTTCTTGCCACTCGGCGGGCGCGAAACCGGTCAAGCGATGGTCCGCTTTATCCAGTATAAGTGCCGCCTGGCAAGATGTGGCACTCAACGCTGCGGTTTGTAGCGGCTTAACGCCAATAAAATAATGCAGCATAGCCCGCTCTGATTCGCCGACATTAAACACTGCCAGACAATCATACTGCTTGGGCAATGCCACCTGTAATGCTTTAAACGCACTCCGATAGCTACGCGCCTCATTAAACCAGGGCACTAACACCGTATGCAGCAGCCCCCAAACTAGCGTTATGCCAGCAAAGCTCGTGGCAATTGCACCAAGGCGCACACGCCAAACAATTGCACCGACCCATAGTCCGCTTAAGCTAAGACCCGCCAATAGCCAGCCTAGATTGAACGGCAGAACATAGTCCAACGGCAACCAACGCGCGAATAAAGCCGGGATTAACTGACCGCGGCCAGCCAACAACGCCCCCCAACAGAGCCAAATCCAAATCCCGCAGACAGAAAAGAAAATCACGGCGACAGCACGCCAAATACGATCTAAACGTGGAGGCAGAGCGATGCTCGCTCCCAGTAACGCCAATGCAGGGTATACCGGCAAAAGATACACCTCGCGCAGCGAGGCAGACATCAGCAACAAGACCGTATAAAAAGTTATTGCATAAATCCAGAGAACCGTACGGGCTAATTTAACTTCACTCCTAACGCCACTAAAGACCCGTGCTTTTTGCGCCTCTCCAGTCGCCGAGTACCCGCGCCAGCGCTGGAACATTTCTGCGACGGCTAACCAGCCAGCAGGAAAGGCTAAGGCAATGGCCAAACCAATGTCTTGCAAATAATTGGAGCGCGACCCGGCAATTTCAGAAAAGCCGAAAAACCGACCAAAATTATTATCCCAAAACCACTCAATAAATAAAGGTTCCGCAGCACGCCAGAATAGATAGGGCCAAACGATCAGCCAGGGTAACGCCGCCAAAGCCGCCCACAATAAAAATACAGCCGCGCGGCGTGTACGAAACGCGGGTAGCACAATCACTGAGAGCAAATAAGTCAATGCCAACACCCCAGGCACCAACACGCCTTTACTCATAAACGCAATGCCAGCGCCCGTACCTAACATCAGCCCAGCCTTCCAAGCGGGTGCTTGCGGTGCCATCACAAAACGCACCAACCCAGCTAGCGCCAATACCGTCCCAGCCAATTGCGGCACGTCTGCAATCAACTTGTGCACATGTATGACAACGCCTAGCGTTCCGAGTAAAAGCATACAAGCCGGTAAACGATAGCGGCTGCCATACAGCCAGCGAGCCATGATCGATAATGTAATCAGCGTCATCGCCATCCATGCGATCACCGCCAACTGCGCGCCCTCTTGCAACGGCAAAAAAACCGAGGTTAGGTAGGCAAATAAGGCCGCGGTCCAATACATTAATGGCGGTTTTTCAACGAAAGGATCAGCGCCCACAGAAGGCACGATCCAATCCACGCTCCAGGGTAACCCCTGCAGAAAATTTAAGGCCATGCCAAATGAATAAGGTTCATCCGCTTTCCATGGATCGCGCCCAAATACGCCCGCAAGCATATAGGCAATCACCAGCCACAAAGAAAGCCAGTAAATCGACTGAAACTGAGGCGGCGCATCGTTGGCTGAAAGAGACGCTAAATTTTTCGTTTTAGGTACTTGCTTGCTTGACATTGAGTTTGGGGGGAAATGTTAGAACAATATCCAATTGCGTACTACATTGCTTTCATGAGCTTTTTCATTTTTGTTTTGATGCGCGTTTGTTTAAGTGGCGATAAATACTCAACGAATACTTTACCCAGTAAATGATCCATTTCGTGTTGAATACAAACCGCCAGTAGACCTTCTGCATTCAATTCAAAACTTTCTCCGCGCTCATTGAGTGCTCGTACTTTTACGCGCTCTGGCCGCTCTACTTTGTCATAGATGCCGGGTACGGATAAACAGCCTTCCTCGAAGACCTGTTTCTCTTCGCTGGCCCAAAGCAACTCGGGATTAATCAATACTTGCAGTTGGTCGCGGGTATCAGAAATATCAATTACCACCACGCGCTCATGCACATCCACTTGAGTAGCAGCCAAGCCAATGCCCGGCGCAGCATACATCGTTTCAGCCAGATCCCGCGCAAGCTGACGGATACGTTCATCGACGACTGCAACCGGCTTCGCTTTCTTGTAAAGCCGGGAATCAGGATAATTTAATATATTTAATAAAGCCATGATAAATCAATTTGAAATAGCCAAACGGCCAACTTGCGATAACCCCAGAGTCCATGCACAATCCAGAAAAACCGCATACTTACCTCTGGGAAACATACCTTAAGCACCGCAAATTACTTAACGAATAACGTAATATTAACTTAACATGGCTTATTGACCTAGGCTAATGCCTCGGACCGACTCTCTGAAATGCAAACCCTCACTCTCGCTGACGATGAAATCGCTGCATGGCTACGCCTTGTCAGTGCGCGTGGCGTGGGTCCAGTTGCGGTGCGCCATTTACTCAGTGTTTATGGGTTACCACACGCTATTTTCGAGCAATCGCCGGCAGCATTAGCGCAAGTCGTTGGCGCCAAACTTGCTGGGGCCATCAAACGCGCCGACCCGGATGGTTTGGCTGAACGCGTTGCACGCGTGCTCAAATGGGCTGCCATCGCTGGCAATCATTTTGTCACTCTAGCGGATCCAGCCTATCCACGCACGCTATTAGAGATCGCTGATCCCCCTGTCCTGCTCTACGTAAAAGGACGGCTAGAGTTACTGCATGCGCCCGCACTGGCGATTGTCGGCAGCCGGAATGGCACGGCTCAGGGGCTGGCCAATACCCAGCAATTTGCACACGCACTCGCTCATGCCGGCTTAACGATTGTATCTGGGCTGGCGCTAGGTATCGATGGTGCCGCGCATCGTGGCGCACTGGGTAGCCCTAGCAGCACCATTGCCGTCATGGGTACTGGCGCCGATCTAGTGTATCCAGCACGCCATTACGCGCTAGCGCATGAAATCGCGGCGCACGGGGCGATTGTCTCTGAGTGGCCGCTCGGCACAACGGCTCGTGCTCAGCATTTTCCACAACGCAACCGGTTGATTGCGGGCTTAACTCAAGGCGTACTCGTGGCTGAGGCGGCCACGCAATCTGGCTCTTTGATTACCGCTCGCTTAGCGGGTGAAATGGGGCGTGAGGTGTTCGCCATACCGGGTTCAATTCATTCGCCGCTTACTAAGGGCTGTCACCAGCTCATCAAAGAAGGCGCTAAGCTCGTCGAATGCGTACAAGATATACTTGATGAGATACCACACAAAGGCTTGCCCGGATCCATCGTCAACTCAGCAAACCACACAGATTCAGCCCAGCCAGAACAAAACTCTGAGTTAGCTAAAACCACGCCAAAGACCCGCCAGCCACAGTCAGTCCCGCATACTCCAACTGCGCACGCTATGATAGATACGCTCGATAGCCACGCGCGCTGCGTGCTTGCCGCACTGGATTATGATCCAACCCCACTTGAATCGCTGGCCACGCGCACCCAACTAAACAGTGCGATACTGCAAGCAGCCCTATTGCAGCTAGAACTAGGCGGTTGGATTGCGGCCTTGCCTGGCGGCCGTGTAGAACGCATCAAGCACGACGCTGTCAGCCCATAGAACTGTCCCGCCTTAAAGTTAGGAGAAATACGCCCATGCCCGCGTTTAACCTCGATACAGATGCTCACGCCATTGCCACCCGACTGACCAAGCCAGATATTCTGCTGGTTGCCTGTCTCTGCGCTCAATGGTGCGATGCTTGCCGAGCTTATCAAACACTTTTTAACTCACTGGCCGATATACATCAATCTATCTGCTTTGTCTGGATCGATATCGAGACACATGCCGATCAACTTGATGAAATCGATGTTGAAGATTTTCCAACCCTTTTGATCGAAGACGCGCACAATACCTATTTTTTCGGTACAGTACTCCCTTATGCGGCCGTAGTGGAGCGGTTATTAGCTAGCTTACCGTCAGTCAACAAGGCGGTTGTCGCACCTAAGCTACATCCACTACTTACCGCGTATGTGCCGAAAACTGTGCTATAAAACAGCCGTTTGCGAGATCCACTCTATATTTTTTTCATGCCTAAAGCTCTAATCATTGCCGAAAAGCCTTCCGTTGCAGCCGATATCGCGCGCGCCTTAGGTGGCTTTACCAAACATGACGAATACTTCGAAAGCGAGCAGTACGTGCTATCGTCAGCGGTTGGTCACCTGCTAGAAATTGCTGCTCCCGAAGAATACGAAGTCAAGCGTGGCAAATGGAGTTTTGCGCATTTGCCGGTGATTCCGCCACGTTTCGATCTACTGCCAATCGCCAAAAGCGCAACACGCCTCAAGCTTCTGAGCAAACTGATTAAACGCAAAGATATCAATACTCTGATTAATGCGTGCGATGCGGGGCGTGAGGGCGAACTGATTTTCCGTTACATCGCGCAACATGCCAAGGCCAAGCAAACGGTGCAGCGGCTATGGCTACAATCCATGACGCCACAGGCCATTCAAGACGGTTTTGCACGCTTACGCAGCGATAGTGAGATGCAGCCGCTGGCCGATGCTGCACGTTGCCGTTCAGAAGCGGATTGGCTAGTAGGCATCAATGGCACTCGCGCCATGACTGCCTTTAATAGTAAAGGCGGAGGGTTTTTCCTAACGACCGTTGGACGCGTGCAAACTCCGACCTTATCTGTTGTGGTTGAGCGTGAAGAAAAAATTCGCCGTTTTGTGCCGCGTGACTACTGGGAAGTTAAAGCTGAATTTGTGAGCGCGGCCGGCTTTTATGAAGGCCGTTGGTTCGATCCCAAATTTAAGAAAAATGAATTCGACCCAGAGCAACGCGACTCGCGTCTGTGGATCGAAGCCGCAGCTGACTCTATCGTAGCGGCGTGCCGAGGTAAACCCGGCAGCGTTAGTGAAGAAACCAAAGCTTCAACTCAACTCTCGCCATTATTATTTGATCTCACTAGTTTGCAACGTGAGGCAAATGGACGCTTTGGTTTCTCGGCAAAAAATACTTTGGGGTTAGCACAAGCCCTATATGAAAGGCATAAAGTTTTAACTTATCCGCGTACAGATTCGCGTGCCTTGCCCGAGGATTATCTCGACACCGTCAAACGTACCCTCGGAGTATTAAAAGAAAGCCACAACTACCTACCTTTTGCTAAACAGGTTCTTGATAAAAATTGGGTCAAACCGAATCGTCGCATTTTCAATAATGCCAAGATCAGCGACCATTTCGCGATCATTCCAACCCCACACGCGCCTAAAAATTTATCGGAACCAGAGCAGAAATTATATGACCTGGTGGTTAAGCGTTTTTTAGCCATATTTTATCCGGCAGCTGAGTATCAACTAACCACACGTATCACTGAAGTCGTTGGCCATCGCTTTAAAACCGAAGGTAAAGTGTTGCTTACACCGGGTTGGCGGCAAGTTTATGGCCACGAGGCACAGGATGAAAGCGCCAATTTAGTCCCCGTAGCCAAGGGCGAAACCGTTAAAACCGATAAAATTGCAGTGCATTTGCTCACCACTAAACCGCCTGCGCGTTATAACGAAGCCACCTTACTATCGGCCATGGAAGGCGCGGGTAAATTAGTTGAAGATGATGAGCTACGCGCTGCCATGGAAACCAAGGGCTTAGGAACACCAGCTACTCGCGCAGCGATTATCGAAGGCTTACTGACAGAAAAATATCTGCTTCGCGAGGGACGCGAGCTGCTTCCGACCGCTAAGGCATTTCAATTAATGACCCTACTGCGGGGGCTTAATGTAAAAGAACTCACCGCAGCTGAGTTGACCGGAGAATGGGAGTCTAAGCTAACGCAGATGGAACATGGCCAGCTCACGCGCGACACGTTCATGCGCGAGATCGCACAAATGACGCAATTGATCGTCAAACGCGCCAAAGAATACGACTCAGATACCATTCCGGGCGACTACGCCACGCTGTCCACACCCTGCCCACATTGCGGCAACCAAGTAAAAGAAAATTACCGGCGTTTTGCGTGCACTCACTGCGAGTTTTCAATCACCAAAATTCCGGGCAGCCGGCAATTTGAAATCGAAGAAGTTGAAAGCTTGCTTAGCGATAAATCAATTGGCCCGCTTTCTGGTTTTCGCAGCAAAATGGGGCGGCCTTTTGCGGCAATTTTAAAGCTGGTAGAAGATAAAGAAATCAACAACTACAAACTCGAATTTGATTTTGGTCAAGATCAAAATGAAGAGGGTGGTGAAGCGCCTGATTTTTCCTCTCAGACACCCGTTGGCCCCTGTCCAAAATGTAACAGCCCAGTTTTTGAGCACGGCTTAAGCTATGTATGTGAAAAATCTGTTGCCCAGCCAAAGAGCTGCACTTTTCGCTCAGGCCAAATCATTCTGCAGCAAGAAATTTCACGCGAGCAGATGGAAAAGCTACTGGACGCTGGCCGTACGGATTTGCTGACCAATTTTAAGTCAGCTCGTACGGGCCGTCTGTTTAAAGCTTATCTGGTTAAGCAAAATGACGGCAAGATTGGGTTTGAGTTTGAAAAGAAAGAACCTGCAGCCAAAAAAACCGCGGCGGCTGCTAAGAAAACCGCTACTGCCGCTAAGAAAGCTGCTCCGGCCACCAAGAAAACCGCTACTGCCGTCAAGAAAACCGCTACTGCCGCCAAGAAAGCTGCTTCGGCCAAAAAGAAAGGAGAAAAAGTTAGCTGAGATTATCTTAAGGGTGACTTGCCGGCTGCTTTTCTGGCGAACTACCGAGGAATCCTCGGTAGTTGCCGATAGTTACGTCACCGTCTAGTAGTGTGGCTCCTGGAATATCTTGGAGCATTAATCCCACAGTCGGCTCCAATTTTTATTTAACAAGTCCTGTTTACGCTCAGCAATCTGAGCCTGGATAAATGATTCTTCTACAACCTGGTTTTCTAGAGCCATGGTATGGCTAACAGCAAGTACCTCAATACGGGCTATTTGCTCTGCGCGTTTTGCCAATATTTCTGCCAAATCTTGATGTGGCACGATAGCGTAAACTAATTCACAATCAAGTGCAGCAGCTAATCTGCGTAGTTGTGCTAGCGTAATCCGGTCTTGCGCTTCATTTTTTTCAGAATTATGAATCGTATTTGAGCTAACGCCACTTCTGGCTGCTTGTTGCCGTACTGAGAGGCCCAATGTCTCGCGTATTGTTCTTAGCCAGCCATATGGCGGCCGGCCAACGTACTTTAGTTCCATCACTTTATGTAATGAGCTGTGTACTTGCTTGAGGCGTAGGTTCTGAAAAGTCGTCATTTGCTTAACAATTTATTTAATTTGTACCACTATAGCAGTACAAAACAATCAATTTTGTCCATCTATAATGGTACAAATCAATATTTCTTGTCCACCTATAGTGGTACAAAGCAATCGTTTTTGTCCATTTATAGTGGTACAAATAAATAATTTTTGTCTCACTATAGCCGAACAATATTGAATAAACAAAGACCCATCCAATTCCGAAAATCTGCCTGCGTACAATCAAAAAAGCTCCCAGCTTGCGCCGAGAGCCGATACAGCAAACAGTACTCTATAAGTACCTATCTACTAGTCTGACCATACTTATCCAGTAACTTCTGGGCAGCCTTAATCAATGGCGTACCAATCAAAACACCGTCTAATAAGTAAGCATTGCCCTCATTTTCCTGAGCGGTGGCAACAATCCTTCTTGCCCTATTAAGCTCCGCCTCATCCGGTTGAAACACTTCATTAATATATCGAATTTGTAATGGATGAATGGCGGATTTTCCGGTATAGCCAAGGGCTTTGACTCGGAGTGAGTCGGCAATCAAGCCATCGAAATCATGCACATCAAAATAAGGCGTATCGATGATCTCAATGCCGGATATCTTGGCTGCATTCAAAACCTGTGTCCGTGCAAAATAAAGGCTCTCCCAGTTCATCGCGCTGCCCGTGCTACTGACGTAGTCTGCAGCGCCAAAAATCAGCCCTTTCAGCCTTAGAGAGGCCGTAGCAATTTCTTTAGCATTAGCGACCCCTTCAGGCGTTTCAATCACAGCCAGAAATTGAATATCATGCTCTTTATGGCTCAAGATTTTTTCAGTGATAATGATTTCCTGCGCACTCTCCACCTTTGGCAAGAGAATATAGTCAGGCAATCGGGTTTGCCGGAAGATTTCAAGTAAATCTTTAAGCCCATCCTGGGTACGCAAGGAATTGACTCGGACCGCAAATTTGACTTGCTCAGCGTGCGGGGTGGCCAAGCATTGAGCAAGCTTTCCCCTTGCGTCTTCCTTCAAATTAGGGGCAACGGGATCCTCTAAATCAATCACACAAACGTCCGTGCCACTTTGAGCCGCCTTAGCAATTCGCTCGGGTCGCAGTGCAGGTGTAAATAATACAGATTTACAATAGGTGTTGGAACTCATAGCAGCACTCCTAAGTTAAGTTGAAGCTAAACTGATTCGTACGGCAGTCACAATGGGTTGCTGCGTACTAGGCAGATGGGATGAAATCAGATGAGTTTGATGCCGGGTTAACCTAAGAAGCCAATCGCTAACAACGCGATGATGACTACAATCACCCCCCCAATACGCGTAGAAATTTGCGCGAATGGCATTAGAGATAGGCGATGGGCAGCAGATAAAATAGCGATATCGCCACTGCCCCCCATGCCGCTGTGACAGCCCGTGACAATGGCGGCTTCAATTGGGAATAAACCGACTTTGCGGCCAACTAAAAATCCCGTCCCCATCAATGAAATAACGGTTGCAAAAACCGTCACGATAAACGGCACGTTGAATGCGGCGGCGAGCTTTTCCCATGGAATAATGGTCATCCCAGCAGCAAATAGCAAAGGATAAATCGTGACCTTTACAAAAAATTGATATAAACCAACCGCCCCTTCATGCATCGCTGGCGAAACTAAATTCAGTAGCTTAACTAAGACCGCAATCAACAGCATGGCGACCGGAGCCGGCCAGCCAAACATTTGATGCGTGAGCACCCCAATCAAATAAAAAGAAATGGCGACCATCCCAGTCGTTGCTACATCTGTCAGCAAAGGCCTGACGTCCTCATGCGGACCTTCTGCTTTGACGATATCGATTTTTTCTCTATCCACTCTTAACAAATGCCCATCACCCGAAAAACGAGGGTAATGGCGCCCCAAAAGATTCAGTGCGGCCGCCATCACGATCACGAACAGGTTGGCAAATATAATTGCCGGTAAAATTTGGGCCAATAAATCTCCCTGTGGCTGGCCGAGTATTTTTGCATAGCCAATCGATAGCGGAATCGCACCTTCGCCAAGCCCTCCAGCCATGATGGGTACAATAATAAAGAAAATTATATGAAATAAATCGAAACCAACCGCCAAGCCAACTAAAGTGCCCGTGATTGCGGCCACAATTGAGCCGATCAGTAACGGTGCGAAAATCTTGATAAAGCCTTTGATCAATATCTGGCGATCCATGCTAAGCACGCTACCGACAATGACGGCGACAATAAATAGATAAATCGGATGGTTGTTTTCCCAAAATGCGTGAATAGGATCGACAAAATCTGCTGGCAGCAACTGGTGGGCGACCAGATAAGCGGGGACAAACGTCACAATAATGACCGAGCCCCCAATACGACGAAAAAATGGGATTGATTGGCCAATCGCAGAGCAGGTATAACCACACACCGCCAATAAGGCAATCATTGTGCAAATATTGTTACCCATCAACTGATGGTTTAGCACCATCGTCGCTAAACATGCTACTAGAATTAGATACACCGGCAACGGAATAATGCCAATTGATTTATGTGACAGTGTTTTCAGGGTTTTAGAAAAGCAGCCGAGACAGCGTTTAAACGCTGATTTTCTATCGGGCATATATTGATGTTCGCTCACGAGCCAATCTCCATTCTTTTAGAGGCTGCAAAAAATATTGCATAGACATCAGCCTCTTCGGTTTGTGATTTCAAAAGAACCTTTACTGGCGGCCAGATAGCGTTGTAACCACTCTTTTTCATGCCGCGCAGAAGAAAAATAACTCAATTGAGAGATAATGTAAACTACTTTAGTTAAATATCGCACAAAAAGTTTAGCTCAGAGGAAATATGATGCGGCAGAATCGCTTTATGCCATCCGATCAAGAAAGAAGCGCCTTTTCAGAACGTTTGCGACTTGCGTTAAAGCGAGGCCATAAACCTGTTAAAGGGGCAACAGATTTAGCCCGCCTGTTCAATTTGCAACATGACGGTACCGGTGTTTCGGTGCAGACTACGCATAAATGGTTAAGCGGCCGCGCAATTCCAACTACGGAAAAGATCAAGACACTAGCTGAATGGCTCGGTGTGAGTGAGCATTGGCTACATTATGGCCCCCCTCCCGATCCAAGTCTGTCAAAAACCAAAGAGACCAAACTCCAGCACGCTAAGTATCCAACCTCTCCTGAAACCATTGAACTTGCTAAAAAGATTGAGGCATTGCCCGAACATCAAAAATATTTGGTAGAAGAACTGATCACTCAGTTTTATGGACAAGGACCAGATTGACCTGATGAGCGATGCAGTCATACTGCTAGCAGCAGGAATCCACGACAGCGACTTGGCACCTGGTTCAATGCCAGCGCCCAAGCGCCATACGAATATCCAGCCTCTAGGCGGGGCGGATATCAAATCCTCATCGACCTGAAGGCTAGAACGCCTACAGGGGTTAGCCCAGCATTTCCCTCAAAACTACACAGCACACAGGCAAATCTGGTTTGCCTTTGCCGGCTATCTTTCGGGAGGCTGTGCATACATTCAGGCCAGCCTTTTAGAAATCCCTCTTACAAGCAAATTAACTCAATAAGATGCGCTGGATCATATGTTTTTAGCTCAATAGGGGACTAATTCTAAAAAAATAGCCCAATAAAGCAAAACTCTAAACTATTTTGGGTATATATAACATTAAGGGTTGAACCATGGGGAAATATGATACGGCAGAATTCCCCCATGCCATCTAATCAAGAAAGATCAGCCTTCTCAGAGCGTTTGCGGCTTGCATTAAAGCGAGGCCCCAAACCCGTTAAGGGCGCAACAGACCTAGCGCGCCTTTTTAACCTACAACATCGTGACGGTGCCGGCGTTTCGGTGCAGACTACGCATAAATGGTTAACTGGCCGCGCCATTCCAACCGCGGATAAAATCAAAACACTCGCCGAATGGCTTGGTGTTGGAGAGCATTGGCTGCATTACGGACCGCCACCTGATCCAGCACTGCTAAAAGCCAAAGAGGTCAAGCTTAAACAAGCTAAGTATCCGCCTTCGCCGGAAACCGTTACGCTTGCCAAGAAGATTGAAGCACTGCCTGAGCATCAAAGATATTTGGTGGAAGAGCTCATTACGCAGTTCTACGGGAAAGTACCCGAATAACCCACCCTCTTAGCAAAAAAATGCCCTTCAGACTGAAGGGCATTTTTTTGTAGTCAGAAGAGCCCCTAAGTTGGGGCTCAATCCTTTTCTAACTAATTACGTACAATCCGTCTCGTGATATACCATTGCTGCAGTATAGACAGCAGATTATTCACGACATAATAGAGAACTAAGCCAGCAGGAAAGAAGAAGAACATAACCGAAAATGCCAGCGGCATAAACATCATCATCTTGGCCTGCAGCGGATCCGGCGGCGTTGGGTTTAAGCGCGTTTGCACAAACATTGAAAGCGCCATCAGAATTGGCAAGATGAAATAAGGATCTTGCTGCGACAAGTCATGAATCCAGCCGATCCAAGGCGCACCACGCATTTCTACTGACGACAGCAATACCCAATACAGCGAAATAAACACGGGAATTTGGATGACTACCGGCAAACACCCACCCAATGGATTTATTTTCTCTGTTTTATAAAGCTCCATTAACGCAGCATTCATCTTCTGCGGATCGCCTTTATAACGCTCTCGTAAGGCTTGCATACGTGGCGTAATCTCTTTCATGCGCGCCATTGAGCGATAGCTAGCGGCCGACAATGGAAAGAATACGGCCTTAATCAGTAAGGTTAAGGCAACAATTGACCAGCCCCAATTACCCAACAAGCTATGTATTTTGTCGAGCAGCCAGAACAATGGCTTGGCAATAATCGTCACCCAACCATAATCTTTCACCAACTCAAGACCTGGTGCAATCGTTTCAAGCATGCGCTCTTCTTCAGGGCCCGCAAAAAGACGGGCCTGCACTTGGACCGTTTGCCCCGGCATCAGGGTTTGCACAGCTTGTTTAGCCCCTACGCGATACAGTGATGAATCCAGTTTATTGACATAAATATCTCGCGCCACGCCTTGCTGCAACAGCCATGCCGAGGCAAAATGATGCTGCACCATGGCAATCCAACCATTATCGGCTTGTCTGGCATAGTCCGCTTTATTTTTATCAATATCGCTAAAGCCGACTTTCTGGAAATTTTGCTGTGAGGTATATACCACCGGCCCGATATAGGTATGCGAGAACCGTGGGGTTTCAACCGGCGTGCTATCACGCACTAACTCCATATAGAGTACTGGCTGCACCGGCGCTGAACTGGCGTTGATGATCTCGTGCTGGACATCGATCACGTAACTGCCGCGGGTAAAAGTGTAACGCTTGACAAGCTTGACACCATTTTTCACGGGAGATTCAAATTGAACCTCAAGCGTATTTGCATCACCCGCTAATTCACGAGGGCCAGACTGGACGCTAAAGAGATCATTATGATTAGGAAAATCGCCGCCAATTAGGCCCGTACGAGCTAAATAAACATGCGTGGGCGTCTCATCAAAAAGCGCAACATATTGGTTAGCTTGTTGACTATCGGCTTGCTGAGTCAACGCTAATTTAGATAGCGTACCGCCTTGTGTGCTAATGTCCGCTTCATACACATCCGTTTTAATCTGGATCTTTTGGCTATTGGCTACTCCTTGGGCCGCCGGCACAGTTGCTGCGCTAAGCGCTGCGGACGCCGCAGGCGGTGCATCAGAAGAAGTCACCTTAGCCACTGTATGGACAGGTGCCGGGTCGGGGAAAAACCTCGCGGGGCGTCCATTGTAACGCTGCCAGTTATCAAACAGCATCACCAGCGAAATCACTAAAACAATCCACAAAATGTTGCGTTTAATATCCATTTGATTTTGTCTCATCTTGATACTGGGTGACGGCATCAGCGCCTGAAAGATTAAGCGGGGGCAGCGGATCTATACCACCGGCGGCAAACGGATGGCAGCGACACACTCTTTTGAGGGCAAGATAACTGCCGCGCGCCGCACCATAATACTGGATGGCCTCACGGGCATACTCTGAGCACGACGGCATAAAACGGCAACGATTGCCAAGATACGGGCTAAGCACCAATTTATAGCCGCGTAGCAACGCCAGCAGCACGCTTTGCATAAAAGTCGCAAACATCATGTCGAGCGCTTAATATGGTGGCGCATAGCATCGATGAATAACGCTTCAAGCTCGTTATTGCAAACCGCCTTAAAAGCCGTGGATGAAGCACTTGGCCAGGTTTTTCGGTCCACCTTAGTACGCAATCTAAGCAAAATATCCCACCCGCAAAACTCAGAACGCTTGAGGCGGAATATTTCGCGGGCAACGCGTCTAATGAGATTGCGACTGACCGCACGCGGCGCATACTTGCGCCCAATCACCAAGCCAAGCCGTGCTGCTTGGCCCGTGTGCCGTCCATACAATACAAAATGCACGCTGCGCCCCCAAGGACGCACGCGAAAAACCGATGAAAATTCATCTGGCTTTAAAAGCTTGGCGGCTTTTGGAAAGCCAGTGTCGGCGGCCTGCAATGAAATAACGAAAGGCGTATTAAACGCTCACGCGTTAAACTGCTAGACGCTTGCGGCCTTTTGCACGGCGTGCGTTAAGGACTTTACGCCCGCCTACAGTTTTCATCCGGACGCGAAAACCGTGAGTCCTTTTACGACGTGTGACAGAAGGCTGATAAGTACGTTTCATGATTAATGCTCTCACAAGCTCCGTCCGTTAAGACGAAGTGTTGGTAATTTTCTTGCTTATTTGGACAAGCCGTTAGTTGCTTCAAGGAGCATCGACTTAATCCACCAGAATTTTTCGCCAAATTTTTGCGCGAACCCTCTATTTAATCGTTTTTTCTATTGATAGTCAATAGCTTAGCCCGCGCATGACACATCACAAGCCCGCCACCAAGCGCAGCCTAGTCCTGTGGATAAGTGACCCGCCCGACGGTTTTTGGCGGTAAAATCTCACTTCCTTTGGCATTCCCTATTTATTTAAATAGGGTTGCCTCCACATGCCAAGCCGCTTGTCTCGGCTCTTTTTTGTTGTTTTTGTTACGCGCTGTTATAGGTCTTTTTCGCTATATTGTGCCGCCACGACCCTATTTAGCCTGCGCCTCGATTTAATATGAATGATTTTTGGCAACAATGCTCCACTTTGTTGGAGCAAGAGCTTCCCTCCCAGCAATATCAGACGTGGATCAAACCACTCTCTTTGCTCGAATTTGATATTGAGGCAAGTACTCTGCATATTGCCGCACCAAACCGCTTTAAGCTCGATTGGGTAAAAAGCCAATTTTCTAGCCGTATCGCCGATCTGGCGCGAGATTTTTGTTGTAAACCAATAGCGGTACATTTTGTGCTTGACCCCAAAGTCGCACGTCGGGCAAACGGAGCAACCATGGCCGGCGCCGTTGACTCCGCTCCTGTTCATCAGACAGCTGTCGCAGACCTTACCGCCCAGATGACCTCACTTAACCCGACTACAAGTGAGACACCTATCGGCCAACAGAAAAACAGCCCGGCCGCAGGATCCGGATGGTCAGGCTCACCGCTGACCAATCACGAGAGCAGTGGTGCGCCAGAGCGCTCAAAATTGAACCCCGTGCTCACCTTTGAAAACTTTGTCACCGGCAAAGCCAATCAACTCGCGCGAGCCGCCGCCATTCAGGTAGCCGATAATCCTGCGGTTTCGTACAACCCGCTTTTTCTATATGGCGGTGTAGGTCTGGGCAAAACACATTTGATTCATGCCATTGGCAACCAACTTAGGCAGCAAAAAGTGGGCGCGCGGATTCGCTACATTCATGCGGAGCAATATGTATCAGATGTTGTAAAGGCTTATCAGCGTAAAGCCTTCGATGAATTTAAGCGGTATTATCACTCGCTCGATCTTTTGTTAATTGATGATATTCAATTCTTTTCCGGCAAATCGCGCACCCAGGAAGAGTTTTTCTATGCTTTCGAAGCGCTAGTTGCCAATAAAGCACAGGTCATTATCACCAGCGATACCTATCCCAAAGAAATCTCCGGCATAGACGACCGGCTCATTTCACGCTTTGACTCCGGCTTAACCGTGGCCGTTGAGCCGCCTGAGCTGGAGATGCGCGTGGCTATTTTGCTGCGCAAAGCGCATTCGGAAGGTGTTAATTTGTCAGAGGATGTCGCCTTTTTCGTGGCTAAACATTTACGCTCAAATGTGCGTGAACTCGAAGGTGCCCTACGCAAGATTCTTGCCTATTCAAAATTTCATGGCCGCGAAATTACCATCGAGTTGACTAAAGAAGCGCTCAAGGATTTGCTCACCGTGCAAAATCGGCAAATCTCCGTCGACAATATCCAGAAGACAGTCGCTGACCGTTATGGCATAAAAATAGCCGACATGTATTCAAAAAAACGTCCGGCAGATATTGCCCGCGCGCGCCAAATTGCAATGTATCTGGCTAAAGAGCTCACGCAAAAGAGTCTGCCGGAAATTGGCGAACTCTTTGGGGGGCGCGATCACACCACGGTTTTGCACGCCGTGCGCAAAATCGCGGATGTCCGCAGCAAAGATGCGCTGCTCAACCGTGAACTGCATGTATTAGAACAAACCCTGAAAGGTTGATTTTTCAGGCACAATATAGGTTTTTCTCTGCCCATTTTAGGTAGAACATTAGATTAGCGCTTCCTCTTGAGCGAAGCGCAACCCGTTCAAGCTAAAGAAGGATATGTATGCAATTGGTTAAGACCGAACGAGAGAAGCTTTTGCGGCCACTGCAAGCTGTCAGCGGAGTCGTGAAGCGCCGTAGCAACACCACCCTGCCTATTTTGACTAACCTGCTGATCACTAAACAGGGCTCGGAGGTATCATTTTTGTCTACTGACCTCGAGTTGCAGATCATGACGCGGGCCGAGTTAAGTTCCGGCACAGAGCAGGGTGCAACCACGGTTGCCGCGCTTAAGTTGGTCGATATCCTGCGAGCTATGCCTGATGGAGAGGTGAGCCTAAACCTCTCTGATAAGCGCCTGACGGTACAATCCGGCAAAAGCCGTTTCGCCTTGCAAACGCTTCCAGCGAGTGATTTTCCGACGATTGCGCAAAATCAGGCGTTCGATGCGAGTATCACCATTAGCCAAAAAGCCTTTCGGCAACTGTTGGGGTTTGTGCATTTCGCCATGGCCCAACAAGATATCCGTTACTACTTAAATGGCATGTTGCTGATCGTTGAGGGCAGCCAATTGATGGCCGTGGCGACCGACGGTCACCGCCTAGCGTTCGCGTCCACCTCCGTTGAGGGTTCATTTGCACGGCAGGAAGTGATTATCCCTCGCAAAACGATTCTCGAATTACAGCGCTTGCTTGAAGATAATGACGAAGCGCTGTGTATCGATCTCGCCCCAACTCAGGCGCGCTTTACTTTTAGCCAAATTGAACTGATTTCTAAATTAGTTGAGGGTAAATTTCCTGATTTCCAGCGCGTCATTCCAAAGGGCTATACCAATACCTTTACCATTGGCCACGGCGAATTCCAGCAGGCTCTAATGCGCTCCGCCATTTTGACCTCCGACAAATTTAAGGGCGTGCGCTGCTTAATTGCGCCGGGCCAATTAAAAATTACGTCGAACAATGCCGAGCAAGAAGAAGCGCAAGAGGAGTTGGAAATTGCCTATGATGGCGCGTCAGCCGATATCGGCTTTAACGTAACCTATTTGCTTGATGTACTCTCCAATGTAAAGGCTGACATGCTGCAATTTAGCCTAGGAGACTCTAACTCTAGCGTGCTTTTAACGATTCCAGGCAATGAGGATTTTAAATACGTCGTCATGCCAATGAGAATTTAAGCTCAAACATAGACACTATTTCACCGGGGGCCATGCGCCCCTTTGGCGTTTTTAACGCACCAGCAAAATTGGAAGAATTTCATGACCGATCAGCAACAACCGCACGCCGACAACAGCTATGGCGCCTCGTCGATCCAGATTCTTGAGGGCTTAGAAGCTGTTCGCAAACGGCCTGGAATGTATATTGGCGATACCTCCGATGGCACCGGCCTGCATCATTTGGTATTCGAAGTACTCGACAATGCGATCGACGAAGCATTGGCAGGTCATTGCGATGATATCCATGTCACGATTCACGCGGATAACTCGATTTCCGTCACCGACAATGGCCGCGGCATCCCGACTGATATCAAGCTCAACGATAAGCATGAGCCGAAACGCAGCGCCGCCGAAATTGTCATGACTGAACTGCACGCAGGCGGTAAGTTTGACCAAAATAGTTATAAAGTATCCGGTGGCTTACACGGCGTGGGTGTATCGTGCGTCAATGGCTTATCAAAATGGCTACGCTTGGTCATCCGCCGTGATGGTAAAAAGCACTTTATGGAATTTCACCGCGGGGTGGCACAAAACCGAGTGATCGAGCAGATCAATGGTGAGCCGGTTTCTCCCATCTCCGTCGTGGGCGCTACTGAACAACGTGGCACAGAAGTGCACTTTTTAGCCGACGAAGAAATCTTTAACAATATTGAATTCCATTACGATATCCTAGCCAAACGCATACGCGAGCTTTCCTTTTTGAATAACGGCGTGCGTATCCGTCTAACTGACCTACGCACAGGCAAAGAAGATGATTTTGCCTTTTCAGGTGGGGTCAAAGGCTTTGTTGAATACATTAATAAATCAAAACAAGCCCTGCATCCAACCATTTTTCACACTACGGGTGAAAAAGACAATGTGAGCATCGAAGTGGCGATGCAATGGAACGACAGCTACAACGAAAACGTCCAGTGCTTCACCAACAATATCCCACAGCGCGACGGTGGCGCTCACTTAACGGGCTTACGGGCGGCGATGACGCGAGTCCTCAATAAATATATTGAGAGCCACGATCAAACCAAAAAAAATAAAACCGAAACCGCCGGCGACGATATGCGCGAAGGGCTCACCTGTGTCTTATCCGTCAAAGTCCCTGAACCCAAATTCAGTTCGCAAACAAAAGATAAACTGGTTTCGTCAGAGGTGCGAGCACCTGTCGAAGAATTAGTGGCAAAAGCGCTCGAGGCATTTTTGCTGGAAACACCGAGCGACGCAAAAATCATTTGCGGTAAGATTCTTGAAGCCGCACGCGCCCGTGAAGCGGCGCGTAAAGCACGCGAAATGACGCGACGCAAAGGAATTTTAGAAGGCGGTGGCCTTCCTGGCAAACTGGCTGATTGCCAAGAACGCGATCCAGCCAAATCAGAAATCTATATTGTTGAGGGAGACTCGGCTGGCGGCTCCGCCAAGCAAGGGCGCGACCGTAAAAATCAAGCCATTCTACCGTTGCGCGGCAAAGTGCTTAATGTCGAAAGAGCGCGCTTTGACAAACTCTTATCGTCAGAACAAATCGTCATTCTGATCACCGCCCTTGGCTGCGGTATCGGCAAAGAAGACTATAACCTCGACAAACTACGCTATCACCGCATCATTATCATGACCGATGCGGACGTTGATGGCGCCCATATCCGCACCCTACTGCTGACCTTCTTCTACCGGCAGATGCCGGATATGATCGAGCGTGGTTATATTTATATTGCGCAACCGCCCCTTTACAAAATTAAACATGGCAAAGAAGAGCGCTATCTGAAAGACAACCACGAGTTAGGCCAACATATGCTGAAGCTTGCCCTACAAGGGGCTGAGTTGGTGCCAGCAGAAGGCGCTGAACCACTCACCGGGGATACGCTAGGCGAATTGACACGCTCTTACTTACTCGCAGAAGCCGTGATTGACCGCCTGCGCCAGATGATTGACTCAGGTGCGCTGGAAGCCATTATGGATGGCGTTGAGATTGACTTATCCTCATTAGCCTCGGCTCAAACCAGCGCAGAAATGCTCGAAGCGGCATTACGCGCCGAGCCGCTTAAGCCTGAAATTCGCGTACGACCGATCTATAATGAGACCCTTGAGTCTCATTCACTACGCATCGAACGCAGCCATCATGGCAATCTAAAAGTCAGCGTCATTGATGAAGAGTTTTTAGTCACGTCTGATTTCCAACAATTACAAGCAAGCGCACAGATTTTCAAAGGTTTAATTAGAAAAGGGGCGGTGATTAAGCGTGGCGAGCGCAGCATCGCTGTGCATGATTTTAAGAGTGCGATGAAATGGCTATTTAGCGATGCTGAGCGCAACGTTAGCAAACAGCGTTACAAAGGTCTAGGTGAGATGAATCCAAGTCAGTTGTGGGAAACCACGATGGATCCGACTGTGCGACGACTGTTACGCGTGCAACTTGAGGATGCGATTGCGGCTGATAATATCTTCACAACCTTAATGGGCGATGAGGTTGAGCCACGGCGGGCGTTTATTGAAACGAATGCGTTGCGGGCTAAGAATATTGATACGATTGGGTGAACTGTAAATGAGATCAAGCGTTCCATGACGCTTGGCCCCGGCAAAATCACCTTGAATGATAGGCAAATACCGTTCCGCACGCAAAAACAATTCATCAGGCAAGAAGCCTCCTGTGCCTATTTTTCCAGCCAAACCTGAAGCCGAAATTGCCATCAACGAATCGGATAGCATCTGCTTACGCTATCCCGGTGACATCGCTATCAGCTTTATCGAGATAGTTGTATAGCGTCGATTTGGAGATATCCATCATTTTGCAAATTTCTTCAATGGTATGGTTGCGTTCGTGGTGAAGCTTCAGCGCGAGCGCTCGTTTGGTGGGATTAAGCCGCTTCGGTCGCCCACCCATGCGGCCACGCGCACGCGCTGCGACTAGGCCCGCCTGGGTGCGTTCACGAACCAGGTTGTGCTCGAACTCGGCCAGAGCACCGAACAGATGGAACACCAAGCGCCCTCCGCTTGAGTTGGTGTCAATGTTTTCTTGTAAGCTGCGCAATCCTACCTTAGCGGTTTCGAGACAATCCACCAGTTGGATCAAGTTCTTGAGCGAGCGGCCCAGCCTGTCCAGCCGCCATACGACGACGGTATCGCCAACACGCAACACATTCATGAGTTCTGCTAGACCTACACGATCTGCATTGGCGCCACTCATCGTGTCCTCAAAAATACGCTCACATCCGACACTCTTCAGGGCATCTCGTTGTAAATCGAGGTTTTGATCATCAGTTGATACCCGGGCATAGCCGATTAGCATGACGGTAAGTCCAATAAATCACGAAATCTCAGTATAGCTGGAATTTGAATATTGGAAAGAGATTTTGGAGTGGCACTGAAAGGCTTGCCGGCACATCATGCGTGTTGCCGTCAACGGTGCAAAAAACGGCCGTTTTTTGCACCATTGGGATCGGAGGAGGTTTGCTTAACTCGATACCGTATTACAATGCCCAACAACTATAGAAAATAACGGGATAACACTATGTTGGGTAGCATCTTATCGTCATCGCGGAGCGTGCTCTCGCTACAAGAAACACTGGATCTCGCGAGCTCTTACTTAGAGACTGCCAGCAAGGCTAAGGATCTCAAAATCGCGTTAGTGTTATGCGATGACGCAGAAGCCTCGTTATCCCAGATGAAAAAAGCCGTGAAAAAGGCACACGCTC
>JASSUC010000018.1:0-41678 GCA_031963245.1 Mycoavidus cysteinexigens | reverse complement strand
CCCGAGGCGATCTGCTTACCGCTCGGCGAATACACCACGCTATTAACAGACTCGGCATGTCCTTCTAAGGTGTTCACAAGGGCGCCGCTTTCCGCGTCCCACAGACGTACCGTCTTGTCTAAACTGCCCGAGGCAAGCTGCGTGCCGCTCAGCGAATACACCACGCTACAAACAGATGAGGTATGTCCTTCTAAGATGTGCCCAAGGGCTCCGCTTTCCGCGTCCCACAGACGCACCGTATTGTCTCTACTTCCCGAGGCGAACTGCAAACCGCGCGGCGAATACACCACGCTCCAAACAGAGTCGGTATGTCCTTCTAAGGTGCGCCCAAGAGTTCCACTTTCCGCGTCCCACAGACGTACCGTACTGTCATTACCGCCCGAGGCGAGTTGCGTTCCGCTCGGCGAATACACCACGCTATTAATAGTGGTGATATGTCCTTCAAAGGTGTGTTCAAGGACTCCGCTTTCCGCGTCCCACAGACGTACCGTCTTGTCTACACTGCCCGAGGCAAACTGCGTTCCGCTCGGCGAATACACCACGCTATTAACCCAGTCGATATGTCCTTTTAAGGTGTGCTCAAGAGCCCCGCTTTCTGCGTCCCACAGACGCGCCGTATTGTCACAACTGCCCGAGGCGAGCTGCGTTCCGCTCGGCGAATACACCACGCTATTGACAGTGGAGGTATGTCCTTCTAAGGTGTGTACAAGGGCGCCGCTTTCCGCGTCCCACAAACGTACCGTCTTGTCATCACTGCCCGAGGCGAGTTGCGATCCGCTCGGCGAATACGCCACGCTCCTAACATGGGAGGTATGTCCTTCTAAGGTGCGCCCAAGGGCTCCGCTTTCCGCGTCCCACAGCCGCACCATCTTGTCCCAACTGCCCGAGGCGAGTTGCGTTCCGCTCGGCGAATACACTACGCTACTAACACGGGAGGTATGTCCGCGCAAGGTATGCATAAGAACTCCGCTTTCCGCGTCCCACAGACATACCGTATCATCATCGCTCCCCGAGGCGAACTGCAAACCACTCGGCGAATACACCAAGCTATTAAGCGCTCTGACATGTCCTTTTAAGATGTGGGTTTTTTTCCAGTTCGAGGCATCATATACACTGATCTTGCCGTTATAAAGACCCACAGCACAGGTTTTTCCATCAGGTGAATACACGCAGGAAGTCACCAAGCTGTTTTCTTTGAGATACGGCCATTCCCCAAACTGCACTCCGGACATCTGCGCTCCGCTTAAATTCGCATTACGCATCCATATACGGCGAAGATTTGCCTTTCTTAAATCGGCTCCTTGCAACTGAGCTGAATCGAATACTCCAAAATTCAGATCTGCTCCAGGTATCTGGATTCCCGTTAAATCCTCTCCGTTAAACTGAACCCCCGCTCTGACCAGAATCGTTATGGCATTCGCCGATTCTTGGCGCACACCCGCATCCGTTTTAGAGCGCTCGATTATTCCGAACAGTTGTTTCTTAAATGACGCATCTTGCTGAACCCGCTCCGTCAACAAGCGTACAACACCCAGATCGCCTACCCAATCCTTTGGCGCTAACGATACGTCTCGCACTTTTCGAAGGGGCAAAACCGCTTGGTTTTCAAAACTATACACTGACGCGTCGCTACCACGGCGGCGGCGAGTGAATAGCGCTATGCACGCATCAAACGATTCAAACAGCGCCCGAGCCACAAAATATTCAAGCAGCGATTTATGGATAAACCGGTATTGAGTGCCACTTCGATTCAGGGGCCACGCTTCGCGCAGCAATTGCTTTTCTTCTTCACGACCGAAAAAAGCATCCTTCCAACTCCCCTTGTCTTTGAGTGAGGAATAGTCAAGCACCGGCTTACCCGCATTCTCAGTATAGAAATGCACCGCTAAATCTTGCACCAAGCGGAGTCCATGTTGGGCGAATCCTTCGTCGCATAACTCTCTGAAGATCGCTCTTTTAGTTCCCGTTAAATCTTGGGTGCTTAAGCGTTGCTCATTGCGCTTGAACCAGCGTCTGACGAACTGCTCATACAGATCCAGGCGTAATTGCACTGCACTTCGCACTTGCCCTTCATTTTCCATATACGGCAAGGCGTCTAGCACAACACGCAGCAAAAACGGGTTGCTCACCAAGGCCTTTAAATGCTCATCCTTTTCGAGGACTGCTTGATATTCTTCCACTGTCCAGCCCGTGGGGTTGAGCTGCTCATAATTTTTTAGATACTGAGTCCGCTCGTCTTTTGAAAACGGCTCGACCACCACCTCTTGAAACGACTGAGCATCGCCCTGCTGACTAGCATTCGGTTGAAAACGACTTCGATAGTTCTGACCCAGATATTCGCTACGGCAACTGATCACCATATGACCCTGCCAGCCGTCGGACTTATTGATGGAATTGCTCACATACAGATTTAGCGTCTGACGTATCTCATCATAGCCGTCCAAAATAAACACAAACCTTTGGTTTTCTTTCTTTAATTTCTGAATCTGAAATTCTGACAGCCCTCTTTTCTTTAACGCTTTAGCAATCAGATCGTGCTCAGGCCGGTCAATGCTCGGCAAAGAAATAAACAGCGGTATCGCATCGTCTTCTTTTTTATGCTCCCATAAGTGCTTTTCTAGGCAGCGGTTGAAAGTGGTTTTGCCCGCCCCAGAGTCTCCCGTCAACAAAATCACTTTTTTATCTTTTAGAAACGCTTGAACTTGGGGCAACAGTTCAAAGGTTTTGCTCTCCCCATCCACACTCGCTCGACAGCGCGGTTCGACATAAAGCTTTAGGGTTTCTTGAAATGCCTCATTTTGTGTTAAGGCAGCCGCATACTGTTCCTTCAGCGCCGCCCTAGGGTCAGCACGGAGCACCTGCAACTGCTCGTGTTCTTGCTGCACGGTGGAGGCCAACTGACTGTGCATAGCTGTCCGTATGCCGTCGAAAATGCCGTCTAAGAGCTTCGCAAACTCTAGCTTGCCAAAATTTGAATCACTCTTTAAACGGGATGTAACATGGCTGTGCCCCGTCCAAAATTTGTCCAAAAACGTTTTCGCTTCATTACTGCCCGCTAACAGCCGCTCGATTACCTTAAACAAAACCCCATGTGAGCCTTGGTTCAGATAGACTTCCTCCCCCTTTTGGGCTTGCAAATCAAAGCGCAGGGGATCCTCCATCCGCACCGTCGTCGAGTCAATAAAATCCTTCAAGCAGTAGTCATAGCTATTGGGCGTTAATGAAACCGGGATAATCCCGTGCTGACCTTTCAGATGCGCTGCGCGTATTTCCAAAAAGGCCATTTCCGTCAACACATGATGGAACTCCGCCCTATATTTTTCCTCTTGAGAAAACTTTCTGACCACTTCACGTAACGCGGGACTACCCTTTTGTTGGCTGTCTTTGACGTAGGCTTCTCGATCTATGTCATAGGCTGTTTTAAGCTCAGCACAAAACGCTTTATAGGACTGTCCTTTTAGGTAGCTTCCTAAGACATCAGAACAACACACGATCACCTTATCGACTGGCTTCACATCCGCTCGCACCTGATCAGGCAGCAAACAGAGCTGATTGCTTAAAATGTCTTCTAGCTTGCCATCCTCGTTCAGATTTTCATTCGAGCTTGAATACGCTTGCCCGATCGGCGTTTGATCCGAATAGAGCGTCACCCCGCGGATTTTAGATAAATGATTGATTAAATATTTAGACGTCGAAGCCTTGGCTTCTCCGTAAGCATCATTGTCATGGGCATACACTAGAAACAAGCTGGGTTTTTTCGACACTTCTAAGGAACTTAGCGTCAACAGCGCCTTTTCAAACAAATAATCCACCAGATCGCTTTTTTCTTGGGTAGATATTGAGGTAAGTATGGCAGTCGGAATCGACGGCGATTTATTTGAGTGAGCGCTATGCCCTGATAGAGGGGCTTGCAAAGCTTCCGCACGCTGTTGGGCTCCATCGTGCCCCCATGTTTCAGCCTTAGAATAGCTGACCCTTGCTTTAGAAAATAAATTTAAGCCCTCTAACACTTCCCCACGTTCGAAATAAGCATCGGCCATCATCGCTCGTAATGTCTCATCTGCTAATGAGTGAGGATATCGCGCTTTCCTCAAGGCCTCTTTTACGCTCCCTAACGATTTCAGCGTTTCTTTCAACTGATCGTATAGGGCCAGCGCTGTATCCAAGCGCCCATTTTCCTTCTCAATGCGAGCTTGACCTAAATAATATTCACCAAGGTTCCGCGCGAGGGTTTCGGGTAATGTCGAGTGAGATATATTTCCTAACATGCTCGTTTCCATTTTCTTTAATTCGTGCTTATTTATTCATTAAATCAGATCGCAGCTATTTGAGTGCACACTGCTATTACGATTTTGCCGCCACTCATTGTCGATACAGTGCGAGCAAAAGTCACTATGGATGGTCACATAGCGGCAAGGAAAATTATTTAAATAACTTGTGTCAAACCAGCACTTATTTCGAGTCGTTTGCCGGCAAAACTACAAAACATCTGTGTGCTTTTAAAGCGCGATAGATCGGGCCCCACTTCTGCCAGTACCGTCAGCGCAGTAACGGTGTTAATGCCCTGAAGGCCGGTGAGATCCACGCCACTCATCCGGAACAGAGCGGTGCGTACATCAAACTGAGGGGCATTTTGGGTGGGCTTGCCTGGCTTGCCCGCAGGCGGCTCATCGCTTTACAAGGGGTAAGTGGCCAGCAGCGCTTCCAATTGTCGATCATACTTGCGCAACTGCTCGTTATACGCATCGTACAAGGCCACCCCTTGCTTGAGCGCAAACAGATGTTCAGTGCGCCAATTACCCTGTAAAGCACGCGCAATCTCGGCTTCACTTGCGCGAATGATCTTTTGTCCTGTTTCGCCTACGATATCGCTTATCACATTGGCTAATTGCACATTCATCTGGGTGAGGGCTTTTTGCATGTGTTGGATGTGCTGAGCCTGATACTTCAACAGCATTTCGCGCCGACGTCACCCATAATCATGCTTTCAAGCGGGCCAATACGCACCATTGAACGATCGATCTTCGCCTGTGCAAGCTTCCACTTTATCCTATCCTGAACTTACCACTGCCGCTTGTTTCTCCCGAACGCCTGGTGCCCGGCTGGCCGTCTACTATGCTTTCAAGCCCCCAAAATCTGTAGCGAAAGCGCCGTTAGGCGCTTTCGCTACGCTCTGTTAAAACCACAATTTTAATTCCACACAAACATCAAAGGGCCTCTTGTCAGGCACCCGCTTCCAACTTCCTTTGCGATGAACCCAGCATCATTATTTTCCTCCCAACCTCCCGCAAGCGCGATACCGATCCTCGCTGATCAAGGAACCCCCTGTTTAAATCGCTTAAGCCTTCTACTCTATCGATCGAGACATCATTCACTTTCAACTCCCCATGCGGAGACATCCAGCCCAGGCGTACTTTATATCCGCCTCCCTTTTCTATCACCTGCCACTGCCGAACTAACTTATCATCACTGCCAGTCAACAGATAGGAACCCTCAGGCACCTCTTTCCAGGCTACGCTATTAACGCCTCCGAAAAAATCTTTAATTACCGCCTGACACTGACCCGAGGTAACCTCCCACAACCGCACCGTCTTGTCATCACTGCCCGAGGCGAGCTGCGTTCCGCTCGGCGAATATACTACGCTCAAAACATAGGAGGTATGTCCTTCTAAGGTGTAACCAGCCGCTCCACTTTCCGCGTCCCACAGACGCACCGTATTGTCATAACTTCCCGAGGCGAGCTGCGTTCCGCTCGGCGAATACACCACGCTATTAACAATGGAGGTATGTCCTTCTAGGGGGTGTAAGCGGGAAACGCCGAAAATTCCGCCCAGTCAGTTGGTCTCATCCAAGTTGGTGTAAAGTAAGCTTTACGGATACAGTGTTGTCAACTGGGCCAAGATTTCAATAAAATCTCGCCGGTGGCTTGACGTTACATTCATCTAAACGGGGACTGCACCTTTCCAAGGGTAGATTTCCAACCTGGATGAGATCATGACAGGCTGAAAATAGGGGTGACGGAATTTCCGGCGTTTCCCGCTTACACCCCCTGACTGGTACTTCCAAGGCCGATGGCCGCAGCCTTGCCTTCGACCACACCGTGCATCCGGTAGGCCTCAGCCAAGTCAGGTGCGGTCATCTGCGCGTCGTAGGTGAGATCAGTGTCAAGGCTATTCAACTCGACGCCAAATCCAGGTAGATTTCGTGTTCATGAGCCGCAATTGCCTGCAAACAACGGCATTGCATTCAACTCCAATCAGGAGAGTGTTTCATTCTGGGGGCTCGGCCATTAACCCTCAGAATGAAACACTCGGCTAATTCAAATCCAAGTTTGTTGAGATAAAATGCGATAAAATTCTTGTTATGAATATCGTTAATCTTGCTGCTTACCATTTCTTTGCCCTCCCTTCACCAGCCCAATGGCGCGCGCCGATGCGCTCGCGCTGCGAAGAACTGGGCTTACGGGGAACTATTTTACTTGCGCCGGAAGGCATTAATCTGTTTATTGCCGGCACGCGCGTGGCAGCTGACGCTTTTATCCAATGGCTGCGTACAGATCCCCTGTTTGAAGGTCATTTAGCAGATCTACAGTTCAAAGAAAGCCTATCCGCTAAACAGCCGTTTCGGCGAATGCTGGTTAGATTAAAAAAAGAAATCATCACCATGCACAGCCCAGCTATCCAGCCAGGCCAGTCCCGTGCCCCCGACGTCAGCGCGCAGACACTCAAGCAATGGCTTGACCGTGGCCAGGACGACAATGGACGCCCAGTTGTGATGCTGGATACGCGTAATAGCTTTGAAGTAGAGGTTGGCACTTTTGCCGGCGCATTGGATTACCAACTCACTAAGTTCAGCGAATTCCCCGCAGCGATTGAAGTGCACCGTGAGGATTTCACTGGCAAAACCGTGGTGTCGTTTTGCACAGGTGGCATTCGCTGTGAAAAAGCAGCATTACATATGCAAAATATTGGGATTGAATCTGTCTATCAGCTAGATGGCGGCATTCTCAAGTATTTCGAAGAAGTCGGGGGCGCGCATTATAACGGTGATTGTTTTGTGTTTGATCAGCGCACAGCGTTAAATCCAGAGCTTAAGCCAACCGCTATGCTGCAGTGCTTTGGCTGCCGGGCTGTGCTGACTCCTGAGGAGCAGCGCTCGCCCTATTATGCGCCTGGCGAACACTGCCAACATTGCCATGACAGACGAGCAGCGGCCTAAGTTAACTACCTGTATCTATACTTCAGTAGGCCTTCTTCTTTTCCTCTACGAGGTTTCTACCACTCTGTTTCTTTAATACATGCCAGGCTGATTACTACGCTCACGTTACAATCAGATTAGGAGATAAAAATGCATTTGTCGAAACTCTCCCCAATTGCCTTGATGCTCGGTATGCTTCCCTTATCTCTAACCAATGCTCGCAAAAGTGAGATATGTGGCAGGCAGAATGGCCAAGTTGATTCGCCATGCAAACTCGCTCTACAGTCAGGACCAATAGTACGGCACAAAATGCCTCGCAATGTGGCTGCTTCTTCTCTTCATGGGATTGTTTACGGCATGCCTGATACGAGCGTGCCGGCGGGAGCAGGCATACCCATTACCATGATGGGGCAGATGAGAGCGCTCTTTGATCTGATTAAGAAGGCATCTGATTTCACGCAAGTGGTGATGGATCTCGACGACGATAGTCCGATACATGTGTTGGATACGAAGACCGGGGATAAATTCTTGCCTGGTAAGCTGGCGCTCGGCCTGTCGTATATATTGATTGATATGAAAACGAAAGGCGCGCGGAATTACGCGGGCTACCTTGCGCTGTATCAAAAAATAACGACCGCGATGATGACGCAGATGAGCGGCGCCAACTACACGTATGCAAATCAATCTTGGGGTGAATATTACTACCTCGTTGCGCTCAATAATTTTAAAGCGCACGGTATGCTCAATGAAGTCTTCAGTGACGCAATGCTAGCGACACTGGAAAATCGCCTGACCTTCTGCGATATGTTTGGCGTGCCTGCAAGCGGCAATTTGAATACATGCTCTGCAATAGGCATGCCGATCGATATTGCGTCGCTTAATACTGCTCAAAATTACTACGCAGTTGCTTACGGCATTGCCGGCTTGAGACAAAAGCTAGGGTGGAGCAATCCGACCTTCTTCTCCTCTACCAACCCGGCTGTGGCATCGATGGGTGCGCGCGATGCACTTCTATATGCAATTACCAATCATATTAGAAACGATTCTTCGGACGGTTTTTCTGACGAAGCCGCGAATGTTAATACGACCTATTATGATCAGGCGCGCTTTGATCGATACAGCACTTTGCTGATTGCTGAAACCGTCGAACGAACTCTAGAAATGGGCAATGAGGCTAATTTAACGCAGGAATTAAAAGATTATCTGAGAAAATCGGTTGATCTCATTCTTCCTCAACTCAATACCGATGGCCAAGGTTTCAACTATGGCCGATCGATTGGCCCATATGGGGATTCAGCTTTTGCGGAAATCCTAACTGCAGCGGCAAATACCGGCGTGTTGTCCGCGCAAGAAATGCAGATAGCCTATTCATTTATCTATAAATCGGCTTATCGTTTTGACACTTTCTGGTACGACCCAACCTTACCCACGCCATCGGTGAATATGTGGGTTAAAGGCCGTGGCACTGATGCATATCGAGGCAAGCCTCGTGCCATGGGGGAGAATTTCAGCCTCTTACACCAATATATGTACATGAATGCCAGGTGGAACACGCTGGGTTTTGGCGGTAGAGCACCCATGCCTGACTCTGACTTTCAAGCCTGGCTGGATATGCTGCCGCGTTACACTTTCACCTGGTACAACCTACCTACCGATAAGGCTCACCCGTATAGCGCAGCGCTGATCACGGTGCGTGATGGAAAGCGCATAATTAATCTAAACCTGAGCCAAGCGCCTGATTTTGACACGCAGACTCCGTACTATCCAGTACCTTTTTCCGACAAACTGATCTATGGAACAGCAGACCTTGGCTACGCATTGTTGATCCCTCAGGTTTCTTATAACGGGACAACTTACATTCCGGTTACCTATTATAAAAATCTGAGGGTGCAGGAATCCAACGGCCAGGTTATTGTGTCCTTCGACATGAGCAATTTCAGGCAAACCGTAAAAAATGCAAAATATGCCACAGATATCGACCTGCAAACCCATACGGTTTTGACATTTGGTCGAGGCACTATAACGCGAACTGATACGCTGAGTTCTGCAATGCTCATTGGAAATCTCACCGTTGAGACAGATTTCACGTCTTTTGCCGATTTCCAGAGCACCACAGCCAATGGCGATGGTTTTTCGGTGACCTATGCAAATAGTGATGTCACTCACTATCGCGCCATGGGATTTGATCGCTGCGCGCTGTCTAATTTTGAGATGACAGGCGGGGTAAGCAATCCGTTTTCAACCACCGCGATTGGGCGACTGCATTCAAATTTTGCTTGTACGACGCTTCCCTTCGCGCTGAAGGCGGACAGTCATCGTGCGCTTACTTGGGTTCTGAAATACGCTTGACTTGTGTCTGTGTCAAGGATGGGTTAGCAGGAATCCATCACTGGATCCCCGACCGAGTGACCGGTAAAGCCTAGGACCAAGCAATCCCTGACAATGCATAAGCCCCATTTTACAAGTGTCATTCATCACAGTGATCATGGCTTGGTGTATTGGGCGGATTCAACCGGTCGTCGCAACCCTCATGTTAACGTTTGTGCGCAGCCGAAAGTCGCCATCTATGATTGAATTCCATCCAATGGCCTTCTAACGGCTACAGTCGACGATCTTTAATTGATCATCTCAATGCCACCACGATGAGCGACAAAGAACATCGCATCGGTCAGCGCCAGAGCCGCATGCTGCTCACCTTTGCCTAGCAACAGGCAATCACCAGCATGCAATTCCACTTCGCCGAATTTTACGATTCCTTCGATCATCAAGATTTGTTCCCATCCATTATGATCGTGCAACGGAAAACGTACACCGGCCTTGAAGCGCACAAAATAACTTCCATCACCATTTTCATCCCACACATTTGAAACAAGCATCCCATCGATATCTGTTTCATTCCATTGCCGCGCAACTTCTCTTTCTAAAATCATGATTTTTCCTCAAGTTATTAAACAATAAACTAACGAACGTTAGGTTGCCTTGAATTTTAAATCATGTCAAGTAATTAGTTGCGTTTACGTCTTTTCGACATTCCTTGCTCTGATTGCACCCCGAGTGCGCCAAGCAAGTGCAAGAGATGTTCTTCGAAGATTTCTGGAGGGTCAATTTGTAGCAGTGAGAACGCCATGATGCCTTCTGCCGATCCGAAGATAATCGGTGCGGCAGCGACACCGGTAAGCGTCGACACAATGCTCTTGTCGGATCGGCCAAGGTCCCATGCGGCGGCCAACCAATCTGTGTTCTGCGTGGCAAATAGGCGAATTTCTTGCATTACCTCTTCGGGTAGTGAGTTGCGTTCGACCGCCAACATTAGCCCGAGGCAGAGGCGGCGTTCGTCTTTCAATGTATTACTGAACATCTGAACGTAGCGGTGAAGGCGAACATTTCCTGCCGGTGCTTGGTCGATTTCTGCCAGATCTTCTCGTTCCCGCTGGGAATACAAAGCCATCGCTTGGAGGGCGACTGCATTCTTCGAATCGAAATGGCTGTAAAGACTTGCTGCTTGTATGCAGGCGGCCTGCGCGAGTTCTCGCAAGCCCAACGCTGAAAAGCCACGTGCCTGCATCAGGTCTACCGCTAAGCTGGTCAATGCTTCCTTACGAGAGCTAACCGTTTTATCTGTTTTTTTCATGCTAATTTTCTTTCCGTGATGAACAAATGTTCCATTTCATGCACCTCTGCTGCAGCGATACCCAACGCTTTAGCGCGGGCTTTCCACGTCGCCACTACGGCGAGCACTTTCTGAATAAGCAATGCAGCATCCATCTTGCTTAGCTTGTAATAGATTGCCGTGTCCAGTAATGTCTCTAACGATGGCTCATGTATGCCTTCATCTATTCCCAGCACATGTTCATCTTTTTTGACTGAGGGATTCATATCATAGGCCGGCGCAAGTCGCCATCCGCTCGGTGTACGTATAAAGCCATGATTACGTAGGTGGTCGTCGCGGTTAGCCGTTGCCATATTGAATGCGACGCGAACAAATAGCTCACGGAGGTCATCGCCGATGTGCGCAGGGCTACCCTGCTCGGAGATAAACTGAGCTAGATCGAGATAAGTCGCGAGTTCCTGGTCCGTTTTGTTGAGCAATGTCATCGCCGATGTAAAGAATCGCCGCGCCCCATTTTCTCGGTCGAAGCGCTTGACCATGAACGTGTGATAGGCGTGACCTAAACGCTGAACACGTGACGGAGGAACGTTGATGCCGCAGGCACTTGCCATCTCATGCAGTAGCTTTTCCCATAAAGCCACATCCCTGTCGTCGTCAGCTGCTGGAAATTTCGCGATCCATAGATCCCCCGCCTCGGAGAGGTTTGCCTTAGGACGCGCTCCGCCTAATGATGCTCCGGGAGCAACTAGTATTTTTAGCCACTGCCGTAATTGAGTCATGTCATCGATTTTTTTTCGAGACAGCTCTAAGGCAACGTGCTGCAATTCAGCCAGACTGGCAATCGGCGGAGCTGCGAGAAGTTCATTGGCAAGAAAGCCTGCGCTGCCCTCAGCGCTAAATCGCAGCGCCCCCATGCGCGTATGGTCCTGTACTCCACAGAGGAATTCCCATGCTCGTAGGGTTATTTTTGTCCGACCCGCCTCCTTAGCTTCGATAGTCTCGCGACGTTGCATCAGTACCTGCCCCCATCGATCGGGGCACGAATCCATGAAGACACCAAAATTAGAGTCAACGGGATAAAAATCGCCAGCATCAAGAGTCAATGCGGGATCCAGTTGAAACGCAACTGGATTTTTTAGCCATTCTTTGTCATAGGTGAAACGAACTCCGTCATGCCCAACCTTATGCAGCGTCCCAATCGTCTGAAGCGCTCCAAAAACCGGGTCATCCAACCAAACTTTCAAGCTCGGTGGTGATTTTTTCGTGGCCATTTTCAGTCCTTGTCATCGACAATAGCGGTATTCACCGCCTCGTCGCCAAGCTCCTGTGCCGCTTCGACGCCGACTGAGTTACGCGCATTCTTTTTAGTTCGGATAGAGGAAATTGCCGGTGCCCGCTGCCGCTGGGGCAGTTCTGCATCCTGAAGCCGGCGGCCAAGTACGTCGTCGCGAGCGACAGCGCCAATATCTTTATCAAGCCCTAGCACGACCAGTACCTGGAAATAATTGCCGATTGTCACGGACGGATTTCCTGATTCAATTTTGCTTAGTGTCTGGCGCGTCATGCCTGCACGAGCCGCCACCGTCTCGGCGGAAAAATGACGCCGCAGGCGAGCATATTTAAGTCTTTGTCCAAGGTCAGCTAAGACTCGTATAGAGTTCGGGTATAAGGTCGCAGATGGCCTAGGCATAATGCAATCTATTTTATACAAAAACTGATTTTTTGTTAATTACAGTTAACATTGTTATAGAAAATAGCAATATAAGATGACTTTTTCATATTATATACGCAAAACTTATAATAGCATAGTTAACGTAAACTATTAAATACATAAATAAAATATTTTGCACACTATAGATTACGTTTATTTATATTTTTGGGTAATTTTTCATGGGCTTTTGGAAATTGGAGCTGGGCAACTGCGCCGTCGATTGTCGCCTCCAGATAAAATAGTTGACTTGCAAATTTTGAACTAGTATTCTTTACCAATTTCGTTGATTGCCTTGAAGGGTGTCGGGTGTGTGTGAATCGCACAGGTTCTATATTTCATTCATATAATTTTATCGATTCATGATGACCGAAACCGACCTCTTAGCTCCTCCTGTCACTCGTCGCATATTGAGTTCTAACCTGCTTCTAAGGCGGCTGTTTGCTCTCGGATATGTGCTCGCAGCAGGCTGGATACCAACGCAGTCTCAGGCTGAACCAATAGCGCCGGCACCGCAGCAAACCGTTGAGAAAAAGCGTATTTCACAACGCTATCTGAATAATCCAGCTATCGAGGCGTTTATCAGTGACTTAGCCACACGTCATCACTTCGAACCCAGCGCGCTACGCGCGCTTTTTGCGCAAGTTAAATATTCCACCCTATCTGTAAAGCTTGAGCAAAAAACACGCGCACCCTCCCCTCGCGATTGGCAGGCGCATCGGTCACGCTTTCTCACTGCAGAGCGCATTAGTGATGGTGCGCGCTTCTGGCGTACACATCAAGCAACTTTGCGACGCGCGCACCAAGAATTTGGCGTGCCGCCTGAGATTATTGTTGGGATCATCGGCGTTGAGACTTTCTATGGCCGTAATAAGGGTAATAAATGTGTGCTAGATGTGCTGACAACACTGGCTTTTGACTATCCAACTACGCCAAACCAGTTGCAACGCATGGCATTGTTTCGCCAAAACTTGGAAGATTTCCTACTCTGGACCCGTGCCGCTAGTCTCGACCCAACTCGCATTTTAGGCTCCTATGATGGAGGGATCGGTCTTGCACAATTTATGCCTAGCAGCATTAGGCAATATGCAATTGATTATGATGGTGACCAAAAGGTCGATTTATATACAAGTGCTGCTGATGCAATCGGCAGCATCGCCAATTATTTGCTCCAACACGGTTGGGAAGCTGATCGGCCAGTGATTTGGGATGTCGCCTCCGATAACCGTAGCCTGGGTATTGCACAGGCAGAAGCGGATGGAAAAATCGAACCCCGCCAACCGCTGGGGCACTTACTTAAAGCGGGTCTATTGCTCAATGAAACATTCAACCCAGAGGCTGAATTAAGCACTCTGGTCAATATCATTGATTTACCCAACGTTAAGCAGCCTACTGAATATAAGCTCGGTCTGCGCAATTTTACTGTGATCTTGAAATATAACCGCAGCTTTTTTTATGCGCTTAGCGTTTATCAACTTGGCCAGCAAGTTAAGCAATGCTTGCAAATGAGTGCAGACATCGGGGCACCGCTGGAAGAAACTACCTTTACTGCGCTTTAGCGCTTATACGACATGCCGCCAAGTAACGCTGCTAACGGACGTTTTTGTCCTGACTTAGGATGATGATCGGTGCGGGTGCTGTCTGTTGCTTCCGTTTTTACTGAGGCAGAAGGCTGATAAGGTCGCGTAAAAAAATCGTCCTCTGCCGTCGGCCGACCAGCATCGAGCGCAGGCCGCTTGCCTGTTGCTCGCCGTGGGGCAAACTCACGCTCCTGACGATGCGGGCGATGTGCTGCACGCGGCCGCTCAATCGTCAGCGACTCACGCTCAAGCGGGCGCTGAATAAGTTTCTCAATATCCGCTAGGTGTTTAGCTTCATGCGGGCTACACAACGAGAGCGCTTCGCCTGAAGCGCCCGCCCGACCAGTTCGACCAATCCGGTGCACATAATCTTCTGCATTAAAGGGCAAATCAAAATTAATCACCGCGGGCAACTCAACAATATCCAGGCCACGCGCAGCCACGTCAGTTGCGACCAGCACGTCGATTGCGCCCTGCTTGAAAGCATCAAGCGATTGCATGCGCTCATTTTGGGTTTTATCGCCATGAATGGCTGAGACGACAATGCCTTCATTTTCCAGTTGCCGCGCCAGCCGGCTAGCGCCGATTTTGCTATTGCAAAAAACGATCACTTGCCTTAACCCACGCTGGCGAATTAATTGGACCACGGCTGCCTGTTTATCGCCTTCTGCTACTTCGTAAACAATTTGGCGAACATTCGTGGCGGTTGAATTGCGCTGGGCCACTTCGATGGTGACTGGACTGCGTAAATAGCTCGCCGCTAGTTTTTTAATTTCATTTGAGAAGGTCGCCGAGAACAGTAAAGCCTGCCGTTCACGCGGCAACATATTTGAGATGCGTTGCAAATCAGGCAAGAAACCCATATCCAGCATCCGATCTGCCTCGTCTAAAATGAGTATTTGGACTTGGTCTAATTGGGTATTTTTTTGCTGTATATGGTCCAGTAGGCGCCCAGGCGTGGCAATCAAAATCTCGACACCGCGCCGTAATTCAGCGGCTTGCGGATTCATATCGATGCCACCAAACACGACGGTACTGCGCAGTGCGGTGTGTTCGGCATAGATCTGAACATTTTTAGCGACCTGGTCAGCTAACTCGCGCGTAGGCGTTAGAACCAATGCACGCACTGGATGCCGTGCTGGCGAAGCGCTGCTGCTAGCGTAAGGCAGCAGCCGTTGGATCATCGGCAACGCAAAACCCGCGGTTTTACCGGTACCGGTTTGCGCCACCCCCATCACATCGTGGCCAGCCAGAATAACCGGAATGGCCTGCGCCTGAATTGGCGTGGGCGTAGTGTAGCCCTGCCCGGCCAGCGCCTTTAGAATATCTGCGTGCAGGCCAAAATGATCAAAACACGGCAAATCCCCGGCATCGATTTCAGGCACGGATGAAATAAGCGTTTCAGACATCATGGCGTTTTTTTAAAGTAAAGGGCAGACATCGCACCGTGGGTTTGCGCTAGCCCTGGGCATTCAATCAGTTGCAAAAACAGCCGTGGATTACACCACGGCACTTGTGCGCTCGGCCCGACGGCGCTCATTTTCTTTTAGGTTCCGCTTGCGCAACCGAATCGACTGCGGTGTCACTTCGACGAGTTCATCATCTGAAATAAATTCAACCGCATATTCAAGAGAGAGTTGCACCGGCGTCATCAGATCAATATGCTCATCCTTACCCGACGCACGCACATTGGTGAGTTTCTTTTCGCGAATTGGATTCACCACCAGATCGTTATCACGACTGTGAATGCCAATAATCATGCCTTCATATAAGGCGTCACCCGGGCGTACAAACATGCGTCCACGATCTTGCAACTTCCAGAGCGCGTAAGCCACTGCAGCGCCGTCATCTTGCGAAATTAACACACCATTATGGCGTTCACCGATACTGCCCTCACGCACGGGCGCATAAGAATCGAAAATATGGCTGATCAAACCTGTGCCGCGCGTGAGCGTTAGAAATTCGCTCTGCATACCAATTAGACCACGTGCCGGCACACGGTACTCAAGGCGCGTGCGCCCACGTCCGTCAGATGCCATATCTAGCAACTCTCCCTTACGGCGGCCAATTTCTTCCATAACCCCGCCCTGGTGGCTATCCTCAACATCCACAGTGAGTAGTTCAAGCGGCTCATTCAACACACCATCGATCTCACGCACTACCACGCGCGGACGCGATACCGCTAATTCATAGCCTTCGCGGCGCATGTTTTCAATCAGAATCGTTAAATGGAGCTCGCCACGACCTGAAACTTCAAAGACGGTTTCATCAGCGGTGTCGTTCACCCGTAACGCAACATTGTGATTAAGCTCGCGCATCAAGCGCTCACGCAATTGCCTGCTGGTTACGAATTTACCTTCACGCCCCGCTAAAGGCGAGGTGTTGACGCAGAAATTCATGGTCAAGGTTGGCTCGTCCACATTAATGATCGGCAGCCCTTCAGGCTTGGCGGGGTCACATATCGTGGTGCCAATACCAATCTCTTCAATGCCATTAATAAGTACAATATCACCTGCTTCCGCGCTGTCTACACTGACCCGCTCAAGCCCTTTGAATTTTTGAATCTGGTTGATTTTGCGATTCAGCACTTCGCCCTCAGGCCCCGACACTACTGCAACCGCCTGACCCGTCCGTAGTGTGCCACGTGCAATCCGGCCAATGCCAATGCGCCCAACATAAGTTGAATAATCGAGCGAGGAAATTTGCAGTTGCAACGGGCTATCTGGATCATCTGGACGCACTGGCACGTATTGCAAAATCGCATCCAACAGCACCCGTAGATCGCCTTCACGTACATTTTCGTCAAGGCCCGCGTAGCCATTCAGACCAGACGCGTAAATCACTGGAAAATCAAGCTGTTCTTCGGTTGCACCGAGTTTGTCGAATAAATCAAAAGTTTGGTTCACCACCCATTCAGCACGAGCGCCAGGCCGATCGACTTTATTCACGACCACAATCGGTTTCAGACCTTGTGCGAGCGCTTTTTTAGTGACAAAGCGGGTTTGCGGCATCGGGCCTTCGACCGCATCAACCAGCAGCAATACGCTGTCGACCATCGACAAGACACGCTCAACTTCGCCGCCAAAATCCGCGTGACCAGGGGTGTCAACAATATTAATATGCGTGCCGGCGTATTCAATCGCACAATTTTTGGCGAGAATGGTAATGCCCCGCTCTTTTTCAAGATCGTTTGAATCCATTACCCGTTCAACCATTTGCTGGTTTTCGCGGAAAGTGCCAACTTGGCGGAGTAACTGATCAACTAAAGTGGTTTTGCCGTGATCGACGTGAGCGATAATGGCGATATTGCGAAGCGCGCGGGTCATAAGATATTCTAGGATGGAAAAGCCAAAGCGTGTCAGCGCGTACTGCTTTGTACCACCGCATCGCTTGCTTGAAAGCTTTACATTTTAGCACACAATGCATATTGTATCGGGCTAATGTATATCGCACTTATAGTATAAATGACTGCGATACCCTATAAAGGATAAGGAAATATACGCCTTTGCTAGTACTACAGTACGCTTAAGCCCTAATACAGTTCGCTTAAGCCGTAATACAGTACGCTTAAGCTATAAGACAGTCACCAGAATAGGAGGGGCAATGGCCACGATGATTAAACACGTGACACGCATTCTGCTAGCTGGATCGATGATGGGTCTCAGCATCATGACCGCGGCGCACAATCCACAGAATCACGCAGAAGTCAAAATTGGCTGTGCCGTGCCACTCTCCGGAGCGCAAGCACATTACGGTCGAGATTTTCTCAATGGCGTGATTCTTGCTGTCGAAGAATTTAATGCAACTCACCCCATCATCGGCGGCAAGCCCATTCGGATCGTCCTGAACACAATGGATGATCGAGCCGATCCTCGGATGGCGATTATGGTTGCTAAAAAGCTTGTCGATCAAAAGATTAAGGGGGTACTCGGCCATTTCAATTCAGGCACCACGATCCCCGCCTCTCATATTTATGCCAAAGCAGGCATTCCCCAAATCGCCATGGCCTCCGCCCCTCAGTACACGCAGCAAGGCTATAAAACCACCTTTCGCATGACCGCTTCGGATCTTCAGCAAGATGCTGTGATCAGCGCTTTGGTCGCTAAAAATTTGGGCCTTAAACGGATTGCCATCATTGATGACCGAACCACGTATGGTCAAGCGTTGGCAGATCAATTTGCCCAAATCGCCACCGCAGAGGGCGTCAACATCGTTGGCCGTGAATACGGTAACGATAAAACCATTGATTTTAAGGCGCTATTAACCAGACTCAAGCGGATTAAGCCGCAAGCGATCTTCTATGGAGGGGTCGATGCACAAGCTGCAGCCGTGGTTAAACAAATGCAGGCGCTAAAAATAAAAGCCGTCTTAATCGCCAGTGAGGGCGTCAAATCAGAGACCTTCTTAAAGCTTGCTGGGCCAGCCGCCGAAGGCACCGTGGCTTTATCGATCTGTTTGTCACCGGATAAAATGCCACGCGGCCAGGAATATGCTGAGCACTATCAAAAGCGCTTTGGCGAGAAGGTTCAGACCTATTCACCTTATGCCTATGATGGTGCGATGGCGATGTTGGGCGCCATGAAAACCGCAGATGCAACCGAACCCGAAAAATATTTGCCCTATCTTGCTCAGACCGAAATGCCAGCGATCACCATCAAAACGCTTGCCTATAATGCGCACGGTGACTTAAAGCAAAGCGATATGGTGGTGTATAAAGTGGTCAATGGGCAATGGCACACTTTATCTATTATTCGTGGTAAATAATCTCGCTCGGCCAAGCGTTCGCACCGTCACGCTTATGCTTTGAGTTGTGCTCAGGCTCTCATCCGCTCACCTCCATTACCGGACTATATCGCTAAGCGCTCAGTTAAGTGGCGCGACGGGTTGCGCCCGGTCGCCCATGCTATTCACGTGTCGCTTACCTGATTTAGAGAGGAATCCCCAGGACCTTTAGAGAGAACTCCCCAGACCTAGAGAGCATCTATGTGCCATAGTAGCCAAAAAATTTCATCTGCAGATTTTTTAGGTTCAGGTTTTATATTGCACTATTCGACCGATCCTTCTAGGATCAAGGGCTTCTAGGTGACTTTATGGCTACTTGCGTTAATCCGGTAACTTATCCTTTATCCGCGGCCCAAATGGAGATTTGGCTCGCCCAGCAAATCCACCCCAACAGTCCGGTCTACAATGTTGGCCAGTTCACTGAGATCCATGGCGTGGTTGACCCGATTTTGTTCGAGGCAGCCCTACGACAAGTGGTCGCAGAAGCAGAAACCCTACGTCTGCAGTTCATCGAGAATGGCAACGGCCCGCACCAATTTGTCGGCACACCAGATTGGTCGCTACCCTTGATCGATTTCAGTTCTGAAATTGATCCTCAGGCCTCTGCCGAGGTGTGGATGTGCGCAGACTACAAGCAGCCAATCGACCTTTTGCACGGCCCACTGTTTGGTTATGCATTATTAAAAATCGCACCTAACCGATTTTTTTGGCATCAACGCTATCATCATATTGCGCTAGATGGGGTCGGCATTGCTCTGATTGTGCAACGCATGGCACAAGTCTACAGCGCGCGCGTCAAAGGTATGGCAGCGCAAGAGCCTGCTTTTGGACCGCTAGCACAGTTGCTAGAGAGTGATGTCCGCTACCGTGCCTCGGCACAATTGGCACAAGACCGTGCTCATTGGCTTAAGCTCGGCGAGAACTGGCCTGAACCCGTGACGCTCGTAGATCGGCAAGCACCTGCCTTGCAGCAGTGTCTTCGTCAGACCGCTTACATCTCATCTCAAGCGGTGCGCACGCTCACTGCTAACAACAATCGTTTGGCCCATTTCATGGTGGCGGCAATGGCCGCTTATCTGCATCGCTTGACTGGCGCTCAGGAGGTGGTATTAGGCTTTCCAATGACCGTCCGCTTTGGTGAAGAGCAACGTATCCCGGGCACGACGTCTAATATTGTGCCGATCCGACTCACGGTGCAGTCGGATATGACCCTATCCTCCTTGATGGAAAAAGCGGCGCAAGAGATTCAAGGCGGGTTTTGGCGTCAGCGCTACCGCAGCGAAGAGTTACGGCGAGAACTTGGCCGAACTCAGAATCAGCCATTGTTTGGTCCTGCGATCAACCTCATGCCATTTGACTATGACCTGTGCTTTGGCGAGCATGCGTCAATCACTCATAACCTTGCCAGCGGGCCCGTCGATGATCTAATGATCGCCCTCTATCTCTCATCCGAAAACGGCCCACTGCGGATTGACTTTGATGCCAACCCCACACTCTATACGGCAGACACAGTCGCGGCCCATCAACGCCGTTTTTTAAGATTCTTAGATGTCCTCGCCACTGAACCCACCTGGCCAATTGGCGGCATTGATTTACTGGATGCCGCAGAGCGGCGGCAGTTGCTGGTCGAGTGGAACACCACAGAGCGTGATTATCCGGCGCACCTGTGTCTGCATCAGGTGTTCGAACAGCAGGTCGAACGCACACCAGACGCCACTGCGCTCGTCTACGACAAGCAACGCTTAAGTTATGCTGAGTTGAATACACGCGCCAACCGCCTCGCCCATCAGCTGATTGAATTGGGCGTGCAACCCGATGCGCGCGTGGCAATTTGCATGGAACGCAGTCCTGCAATGATCGTCGGTCTGCTCGCGATTCTAAAAGCGGGAGGCGCCTATATACCGCTCGATCCAGCTTATCCGAGCGAACGTCTGACGCATACGCTCACCGATGCCACCCCAACCATTCTGCTCGCCGATGCGGCGGGGTGCGCGGCACTAGACACCGCCACGCTTGCCGCCCTAACGGTGCTCGACCCCAACAGACTGCCAGAATCAGCACCCACCAATCCGCAGGTCTTTGGACTGACCTCCAATCATCTGGCCTATATTATCTATACCTCAGGCTCCACCGGCACGCCTAAAGGCGTGATGATCGAACATCAAAGCGTGGTAAATCTGGCCCACGCACAAGCGGCTTATTTTGAGGTTCACCCAGGCAGCCGGGTCTTGCAATTCGCCTCTCCTGGTTTCGACGCGAGTATCTGGGAAATCATCATGGCCTTCGGCTCTGGCGCCGGCTTGTATCTGCCGCCCGATGAGGCCCGCCGTGATAAACATGCACTGTGGGATTATTTGGAAAAACATGCGATTACGCACGCTACCTTACCCCCTGCGCTGCTTCAAGATGGCGAGGATTTGGTTCGCCTGAGCACGCCTTTGAGGTTAATTCTAGCCGGCGAGGCGCCCAATCTGACATTGCTGCGGAGCTTGCTGCACCAAGGCACTGTCTTCAATGCCTACGGCCCAACCGAAACCACCATTTGCGCCACTGCATGGCGCTGCCCACAGGAACTGAGCAGCGAAACAATCCTAATTGGCCGACCCATTGCCAACACTCGCCTTTATCTGTTAGATACGCAGCACCAACCGGTGCCATTAGGGACCGCAGGCGAACTTTACATTGCTGGCGTCGGTATCGCGCGCGGCTATCTGAACCGGCCCGAATTGAGCGCCGAGCGTTTTCTTGCTGATCCGTTTAGTCATCGTGAGAATGCTCGCATGTATAAGACGGGTGATCTGGCCCGCTACCTGCCCGATGGCCATCTAGAGTTCCTTGGCCGCGATGACCATCAGGTCAAGATCCGCGGCTTTCGGATCGAATTGGGTGAGATCGAAGCACGTTTGATCGAACATCCTCAGGTACGTGAAGCTGCCGTAGTCGCGCTCAGCGAAGGTAGTAATAAGCAACTCATCGCCTATGTCGTGGCTGAAGCCGACGCACACCTCCCCAGCACGCTACGCGCACACCTCGCGGCTAGACTACCTGAGTATATGATGCCCGCTGCCTTCGTACGTTTAGAGGCGCTGCCGCTCACCGTCAACGGCAAGCTTGACCGCCGTGCCCTGCCCGCCCCAAATGACCAAGCTTTCGCCCGTCACGCGTATACGGCACCACAAGGTGAAACCGAGACCCAGCTCGCCGCCATCTGGGCCGAACTGCTCAAGGTTGAACGCATTAGCCGTCACGATAGTTTCTTCGCGCTGGGCGGCCACTCACTGCTTGCGGTACAGATGACTCGTCGTGTTCACACCACGTTGGGCATCGAAATCGCCTTGCGCACGCTATTTGAGGCACCGACCGTCGCGGAACTGGCACAGCGCTTACTGAAGCTAGAGGGTGCCCAAGACAATTCATTTGACGTTGTGCTGCCGCTGCAACCCAAAGGGACTCGACCGCCTCTGTTCTGCATCCACCCCGGGACGGGACTCAGCTGGGGCTATACCGCTCTAGCGCAACATCTAGATGCGGACCAACCCGTCTACGGCATTCAAGCTCGCGGACTCAATGGCCTGACACCGTTGGCGGAAACATTTAACGCCATGGCAGCAGACTATCTCAAGCAAATTCGCCGCATTCAGCCTAATGGACCTTACTATCTGCTGGGCTGGTGCTTTGGTGGCAAGGTCGCTCACAGCGTCGCCATACAACTCGAACAACAAGGCGAAAAAGTAGCCTTGCTCGCTTTGCTGGATACCTATCCAAAAGACGGCGTTCAGCAGAGTGATGAAGCTGAGATAAAGCAAGCAAACGAACAAGAGAAGGAACTAGAAACCACTTTTATCCAATTTTTTACCCGCTACAGCGATGAAAACATTCCAGATGCAGGTGAATATTTATGGGAAAAAACCCGAGACGTCATCAAAAACAATTTTCGCATTTTAAAGAATTTTTCCCTGCCCATTTATTCCAGCGATGTGCTCTTCTTTCGGGCCGCCATCCCAGATAATGAGCTGATTCCGCTCAACTCTCCTGATTTATGGCAACCCTATGTTCTGGGTGATATCGAGGCTTACGATATCGCCTGCAAACACGAGGACATGGATAGACCCGGCCCACTCGCCGAAATGGGTCGCATTCTGGCACAGAAGCTAGATCAATTACAGGAAGGGCTCCAAAGCGAAGATAGAACCCTCGCTCCCCTTATTACATAGCCGGGATGGCAGGCCTCTGCCCCCCGCAGAAATAAGTCAGATCGTTATTATGGAGGTGCGCACGCTTTTTTGATTAGCAAGGGGTATATCCTTACCATCAAAAATGGCGAACAATCTACCGCCAGGTAGGGATAGAACAAGCAATCGTGTCACCAACCGCCATTTCGATCACAGCAACGCGAGCATGCTGACCTCATGATCCTCGCGCCGATTACTTGCCATCTCGCCGCGTCGGGCAAAAAACACAAAGTCGATGGCGCCGTTCCATTGTTCTACCACGTTCAACCCTTCGTTGATTTCGCGGCGCAGTTCTTCGGGGTGCAGGTAGCGACACAGGAAGATGGTCTTGCTTGCTTTGCCTAGCTCGACGAACGCCTTGTAGGTCAAATGCTGCACGTTCTTTTTGGTAAAGCGTCGCAAGATCGCTTCGATTTCCGCCGTACCCAGGCGTAGCGCGGGGACGGTCATCGTTAACTACACAGGTGCCCAATCATCATTTGGGATTGGCAGAAATTCTCCACCCGTTTCATCCGCTTAGAGGCCAACGTTTTCCAGTACTGAAGACGCGTCGCGTCGCAGGGATCGATACGCTGATCCCTTCTCATGTAGAGCGTGGCAGCTTCAGTATTGCCCGTGAATGGACTGGCTGGGGCGCGCCATAAACTCATGATGGTCAAGAAGCTATCGCTCACTACCTTGACCTTGGTATGCCCTTGGATCTAAGCGCCTTGATCGATCAGCTTACCCGCCCATCGTCCAATAAATAATTTGCAAAAAAGCTTGATAAATGAATTTATTCATCCTATTATCAGGCATAAAAAAAATATAGTTAAACATTCTAGGATTCTACTAGAAGATTCTGTTCCATTATAAAAGATGTCAAAAATACATTTCCCATATGGAGATGGCTATGCTTCTGAGCGTATAGTAAAAACACAGGAGGAAATATTGGAGATGTACAGAGAAAAAAATATTTTATTTTTTGCAGACCGTCTTCCTCCATTAATTGGTGGCATGGAGATGCATGCAAAATATTTTATTGAATATTTTAGGGATAATCAGAATTATACCCTTTCAGGGATCGTCACAAAAAATCAAGATGCAAGTGATAATCTAATATTAAATGATAAAAACATTAATATAAATATTGAAGAATTAGGTAAATATACGAATCCAGATATTATATTTTTTAATAGTGGTAGATGGATTGAAGAATTTAGAAAAATTCGTAGTGTATTTCCGAGTGCCAGATTATTTTATCGAACAGGTGGCAATGAGATATTAAAAGCTCCATTGGTTGAGGCTAATTTTCCTAGTCACAAGGCACGCCAATCATATTGGGTTAGAACAATAAATGAAAATATAAATATATTAATTACCAACTCATTATATACTGAAAAAAGGCTTAAGTGTTTGGGCATCAAAACCCCTTTTAAGCGCTTTGTTGGGGGAGTAGATGTTTCTGGGTTTAAAAACAACATTAAATCCAGAAAAAATGATTTAGTTACTATTTTGTGCGCTGCACGTTTTGTTCCTTATAAAAATTATTCATTAATGATATCAGTAATCAATGAATTGGCGCTGCGCGGATTAAAGTTTAAAGTTAAATTAGCAGGTGATGGACCATTGCTCACCAAAATAAAGAAACAAGTTCATAAATATAATTTAGATTCAGTTGTTGAGTTCTTAGGGGTATTAGAAAATTCACAGGTATTTCAAGAAATTTTTAACGCAGATATTTATATGCAGCTTAGTAAAGATAAAGTAACAAAAGTTGAAGGTGGTTCATATATTCACTCAGAAGGAATGGGACGTTCAATTTTGGAAGCATTATCAGCCGGAACTTTTGTTATTGCAGGAAAAAGTGGCGCATTACCAGAAATTGTGCATCCTCCGTATGGTCTATTAATTAACCTAAATGATGGAGCAAAAGCAATATCCAAACATATTACACATATAGTAAAAAAACCAGCTGCTAAAATGAAAATTAAAACTAATTTTGACTGGAACAAAATTTTTACAGGCTATGATGAATTATTTGGAAATATTTAAATGAAAATACTACTTATTACAGAAAAATATAATCCATATGATGCCCAAAGAGATGGCGGTGCACGCTTAGTAGAAACGTTAAAGCAGAATTTTTATAATAACCTAAGTATTATGCAATTTGATGGCAATAAACAGCACTCAAATAATGGCTGGAGTTTCAAATATCCGGTGAATTTAGATAATAGGTTTGAAAGACGAATTGCAAACGCTGAATTTATTGCCAAACAGGTAAATTCCGTAGCCAGTAAATTTACTTATATAATTTTTGTTCATGTATCAATGCAGTTTGAATGTCTAATACAAGATAATATAGAAACTTGGACGTTTCCTATGTTTCTTACGCCATCCTATGAAGTTTCTGGAGAAATAGTTCCACCTAAGTATACTGAAATGGAAAAGATAGCATTATCACGTGCAAAAAATATAGTAACTCCAAGTCATTTCGAAAAGAAGCAATTAATAGAATATTATGGTGTTCCAGAGAATAAAATTCATGTTATACCAAGGGGTGTAGATACAAGTTTATTTAAACCGATACCTCGTATCCCAGAAAAAAAACCTCCCACCTTTTGCAGTATAGGAACTATAAAACCACAAAAAAATACTTTAGAATTAATAGATTTATTTTCAAATTTACAAAATAAATACCCTAAATCCGTATTACGTATTATCGGGCCCATTCAAAACCAGCAATATTACCAGAAAGTTAAAGATAAAATAAATGAGTTAGGTCTTAGCAAAAGTATAGAATTAACCGGTTACGTATCTCCTGATAAACTAAGTAATATGATAGCGGATTGTCATATACATATTTCAACTTCAAATTGTGAGACATTTGGACGATCAATTTTTGAAACTTTGGCAGCTGGCATTCCTAATATTACTCGATTAAAAAATAATGCTGCATATGATTTTCTGAAAAATTTACCTTATATAAAGTTTACACTTAATAATAATGAGACTCTACACGCTATTGATGAGATATTGTTAAATTTTCCTAAATTGTCATCAATGGCAGCTGAGATAGGAAATTTATATGATGATAAAAGGCTTGGGAAGCTAATAGTTGCAAAAATTTTTAATCGTGGTACTTTAATTGTGAGTGATTATGATGGTACGCTTTTTCATAAAAACTGCCATAATAGAACGATTTTTTATATCAAAAACTTTAAGCAATTTAGACCTAAGGTAATTTGTAGTGCACGTTCTACAGAAGACTTACTTGTGGCAATAAAGCAGTATAATTTAGAAGTTGATTGGATTATATCTTATAGTGGAGCTGTGATTACAGATGGAAAAGGTAATATATTATTTATAAATCCACTTTTGCCAGAAGAAATGGAGAAAATTATGGATATAGTGCCTGAATATGAGAAAATAATAATTAATGATCAGGTGATCCAAATTTCCACTTCATTAATAATAAATAATCCTTTTCCTGAAATGAATATTGAAACATATCAGAATAAAAAATTTATTTCTAACTGGCAGTCATCTAAACTACGTGCAATATGTAGACTTCTGGATCATATTAATTGGCAAGGTAATATACAAGCACTAGGTGATGGAAAGTATGATTTAGAATATTTAAGATATTTTGATGGTCATCTTGTTCAAAATGAGAACGATATTAATTTTTCAAAACAAATAAAGGAGTTATAAAATGTCAGATTCATATTACAAAGGGTATTGGATGGTTACGAATCGCTGTAATTTAAGATGCAGCTATTGTGTACTTGAAGATGCACCACATCAGTTAAAAGCTGAACTTGACTTGGAATCAAAAAAAGAATTAGTTACCCATTTATATAAAAATCTTGGATTTCGTCGCCTTACTTTATCTGGCGGTGAAGTGGTTATTTTTGGCAAGCATCCACCCAAAGAATGTATAGAGTTATTACGTCATATCCGCAAATTTCGTTCAAATGATCCAAAACAAAACCTAGCTATGGAACTTTACACAAATGGAACATATTTGAGTGAAGAAGTTGTAAATGAAATGGCAGGAGTAATTGATACTGTTGCTGTAACGATTGATAGTACAGATGATAGTTTTTTAACTAATATTGGCAGAAATTTTGGTCAATATAAAGATTATTACAATAGTGTAATGAAAGGCTGCTCACTTTTATCCAAATCTGGTATTGAGGTTAAATTTCATAGTGTTATTAGCATTAAAAACCATGAACTATTACCTACTCAGGTTAACGATATTGTTAATTCACTTGAAGAGGCTGGCGGAGAATTATCTTATTGGAAATTTTTCCAATATATGTCTTATGATGATCCAGAAAAAGATAATGCTCATTCAATTCCAACTGAAATATATAATAGATTTAAGGAACGTACACAAGGTGCCCTGCAAGAGAAAACGGCACGTTTGCACTTTAAAGATAATAAGGAAATGAATGCATCTTTATTCAACATTCTATCTTATGGTAATGCTCAATATATGAGAGATAATGATACATGGTCTACTAGCAAACGTACAGACGACTTACGTTCCTATGCTTCAATGTCTGCGCTATTTGCCAAACATGATATTAACGAAGAAAGATTCAGAAAATTTCATGAGATAAAACTATGAGTGAATTAATAATCACTATTGACATTGATTGGGCTTGTGAAGCTGCAATTGAGCAAACATTAGATTTTTTTTACAGCCAAGGTATCAAGCCAACTATCTTTACTACCCATAATTCGCAGGTAATAAAAAGTGTAATAAATGATTTAGAGGTAGGTTTACATCCATATTTTGCACAAGATTCTTCACATGGCTCAACAATTATAGAGGTAGTAAGGCACGTTATGAATTTACCTCATAACATTACAGCATTTCGGTGCCATAGGTTTGCTAATTGTAATCTTTCAAATCAGGCAATGGTAGATGCAGGGATGTTATTATCGTCCAATGTTTGTGCAGATTTAGAAATAATTCCATCTTTTAAAAATCGTTTTGGTATAACTGAGTTACCTATTTTTATGGAAGATGGAGGGTATTTATGGCGTAACCATCCTCTTGAAATAACAGAAGAATTAGAAAATAGAATTAAAAACGATAAAACTAAAACGATACTGATCCATCCAATGCATTTTTGTATAAATACTCCCCATTTCAAATATATGCATGATATAAAACGATCAGTAAGTCGTGATGAATGGAATAGTTTAACATCGGAAAAGTTGAAACAATTATCTTGGAAAAATCGTGGTATTCGTGATGTAGTTATAGATGTTATTAAGCTAGGCACAAAATTTCGTGGATTAAAAGAATTAATTACACCTCATCAAAATAGCATAATCCCCATATAGTCTTGCTTGAATTGCAAATTGAAAATTATCTATTTCAAGACAATATTTAAAATCTTCTCTAGGATATTGCCATTGATCTGCTAAAAAGAAATATTTTCCAGGGCCCTCCTTTAATTCTTTTTCAAAAGGAGTGATATCAAAATTTTTATTGCTAAGTAAAGATTTGATATATTCAGCACAAATATCATCTTCTATTGATGGTATATTGGCTTCATGTCCCATAGGAATTATTTTAATTTCTGGATTTTGCAATTTATTGATATATTTTACAGTAGCACCAGCATTAACAAAAGATGCAGCCAATATAATATCAGCATCTACAGCATTTAAAATCCCTTTCGCTCCAGCTTCTGTTCTATGGAGAACTATTTTATTAGAAAGATTAATTTCTTTAACCCTAGTTGGTGAATTCGGAATATTATACTTAATGTTTTCTCCGATTTCATTCTTACCTATGAATAAGGTATTTTCATGATTTAAAGATAGTTTTCTTAGCACACAACTTTTTGTTGCGTAGATATACCTCTCTGGCTTTTGTTTTAACACATAGCAGGCTGTTGTGAATGCACGAAAGACATCAATTATAACTGAAACTTTTGGATTTTTATTCTTTTTCATTTATTAAAAAATCTCCAGTTTGTGCATTCCATAATTTACTATATAATTTCTTGACTTTTAGTAATTCACTGTGCGTTCCGTCCTCAATAATTTTTCCTTTGTCAAAAACAAGTATTCTATCCATTTTTAATAATGTAGATAAACGATGGGCAATCACAATAGTTGTTTTGTTTTTCATGAATTCGTCAAGAGTATTTTTAATTGTATTTTCTGTAATAGAATCCAACTGGGATGTTGCCTCATCTAAAATTAAAATCGGAGCATTTTTTAGAATAACTCTGGCAAGAACTACTCTTTGCCTTTGTCCACCAGATAGTTTAACTCCTCGTTCACCTACTAAAGAATCATATCCTTTAGGCAGTCCATTAATAAATTCATGAATATTAGCCTGTTTTGCAGCTTTTATAACTTCATCATTAGTTGCATTGATCTTACCATAACGAATGTTTTCCATTAATGTGCGGTGAAATAAAACCGGATCCTGCGGAATGACTGCTATTGATTCGTGTATGGAATGTTGAGTGACTTCTTGAATATTTTGATTATCAATTAATATTTCTCCAGAGTCAATATCATGTAATCTAAGTAAAATACTAATAAAAGTCGATTTTCCTCCTCCGGAATATCCAACTAGTCCTACTTTTTGCTTTGGCTGTATAGTAACGGATTTATTCTGGAAAAAAGGAGCTGTATCTTTATATTGAAAATACACCTTATTAAAAATTATCTTTCCCTCTGTCACAACTAAGTCTTTTGCTGTTTCTTTATCCTTAACCTGAATAGGAACAAAGATTGCTTTTAAAGCTTGTCTACACTTACCAGCAGCATCATTAATTTGATCAATATATTCAGTTAATGTCCAAACAGATTCTGTCACATATAAAGAAAGGCCTAGGATAAAGGCAAAATCACCTATGGTTACTTGCCCGCTTATTTTTAGTTGAATTAAAATATATACCATAAACCCTATTAAAAGAGTTATAGACAGACCTTGCAGATACTGAAATTTTATTAAAAACCAACCTCTCTTTTGATAACATTTTTTCGTTACATTTAAAAATTCCCATAAAATTATGGATTCAAAACTTTTTCCTGCGAATATTTTAACATTAGAAAAATTACTAATAGAATCAACAATTCTTCCGGATACTTCTGACTGGCTTTTAGCATATGCATCTGATAGAGTTAAAATCCTTCTAGAAAATTTTAGGCTTATACAAAGAAAGAAAAATGTCCAAATGATTAAAGCAAATGAAAAAATCGAGTGAACAAAATACACTGAAACAAAAGCAACAGATACTTGTACAACTCCTCTTGTTATACGTATAAAAATTATTTTGGAAATAATATTTATGTTATCTGCAAGAATATTTATATTATTTGATATTGCTCCACTTAAGCTATTCTGGAAAAAAGACTGCGAATGGTTATGTATATAATTAAATGCATGATCTATTATATTGCTTCTGATCACCGGTGCTGTTTTTAGACAAACATAATCCAATACCCGCCAAGAAATATTATACAATTCCATCTGTATGACAATAAAAACAGCCGGCCAAAATATTGCGCCTAATACTTTAGCCTGATTATTTAAATCAACTAGCGAGTTAATAATAACTTTGGTTAGGTATGAGTTAACAAATCCATTAAATCCAAGAATAGTAGAAAAAAATAGTAAGAAAAAAACATGCCATTTATATGGTTTGTAAAAACTCCAAAAATATTCCGGTAAATTCATATTCGTTGATACTCCTCATTTAGAATAGCTCAAACACCCGGAAAGGGCTGGGCAGGGCCACCTCATTTTAAAACTGAGCAGATAAGACCTGGTGTAGAAAATCTTGATCCCATCCAGCCATTTTTCGCATCTGCTTAAAACTCACACGAGGCTTGTGTCGCTTGACGATGTTAAACAAATTAAGGGCGGTCTGTTTAACGATGGCAATATTTCTTACAGCATGGCCCTTTCGAATCCGGCTGTCGTCGTCACCAAAGCAGATATCTAATACCCAATGCAGTTTATTTTCAATCCCCCAGTGTTGACGTGTGGCTTCCAATAAGCGTTTGGGCTCAGGCGGCAAACGGGTGAGATAATATCGCTTCTCTGTAGTGCTTTTTTCACCGATCGTGCGCGTGCTTTCTATCTCCACCAGACTCTGCAACTCAGGCCATTTGGCATAGTTATTCCTGAGCCATTCAACAGGAGCTGTCACGGTACACCGTCGGATTTCGATTCGGCCATGCCCTTTATCCACCTCTTCGACACTCTTGAACTCTAAGGCGGGTGGGGGAGCCGCAAACAACGCTTGGACTTCCTGATGCAACTCGCCTTGATTGCCCTTCAGACCTAATACATAGTGCGCCTGTTGCGAAATAATTTGCTGAGCAATCTTGGTTTGGCATCCCATCGCATCGATAGTCACCGTTGCGCCCGCAATATCTAAGAGAGTTAATAACTCTGGAATCGCCGTGATTTCATTCGATTTATCCGACACCTTTAACTGACCCAGCACGATTCCATATTCACTCGCAAACGCACTAATCAGATGCACAGGACTTTGTTCCCCATCTCTGCTACCTCGCAATGTCTTCCCATCTACTGCCACCACTTTGCCTTGCAGCTTAAGCTGCAGTGACCAACCCACTGCACAAAACACCTTTCAAAACCAACCGGATCTAGCGATCGAAAAAAGCGACGCAACGTATCATCACTCGGTACCCCTCTCTCATACGGTAGATAGCGCCTTAACTGCTCAAGCTTCGTCCTCCCAAATAACTCAATATCGTTCCAACCCTCGCAACCCGCTATCATCGCGCAAAAATACCAGCAGTAATATCTCTTCAACGGCATAAAGCTTACATCTCTCTATCCGATGATCCGGTATTTCTCGAAAAAAATCGATGAGTCCTTCCAGTTCCCTCTGCAATTCAAACCCCCTCTTTATTTATATAAGGCTTGAATCCTAAAACATTTCTATGTCTCTCGGCCTCCTAAATTCATACCTCGCTTGGCATTTTTATAATGAGGCGGCCCTGGCCTCGTGTGAGTTTTAAGCAGATGCGAAAAATGGCTGGATGGGATCAAGATTTTCTACACTAGGTCTTATCTGCTCAGTTTTAAAATGAGGTGGCCCTGGCTTAATAGGCTGGTCTGCTTGTGCTTCTGGTTCAGTGTGGTCAACTGCTTAATCCAATGAACCGCGATCGCCCGCAAGGCGAGCCTGCCTCTAGCGCGTTGAAAATTTAGATTTAGGCCGTCACAACCGATTTCCAAAGGCTTGGCGTGCTTTAATTTCCCTTTCGTCAAACCTCCCCATCATAGAATTGAGGCCAATAGAATATTCAACGACTGCTTGTTCTACCCCAGATACGCATAATGTATCAACTGCGGTCTTAATATTTTGGCCTACCGAAACCAATAAAGTCACACCATCGAGCTTAGGCACAGTAACTTATTGTTTTAAGCATAGCAGTCTCCATAAAGACTGTGGGTTTGCGGCGATGGCTTGGAGGTCGGTGCATGTTCAATTGCAGCTTGCCACACCTAGAGATGGGCTGGAACGGTGTGGTAAAACAGCGCCACGATCTAAACCAACTTACGCTGTCACTGCAAACATAGGCGCAATCACCGCTTGGTGTTCCCGGGTTAAATAATCAGCCAATATAGCAATCGTCGAATACTCAAAGAATACTGCTGGACTTAGGGACACACTATATTTCTGGTTTAAAGCGTTGCTAAACGCGGTTAGCGTGATCGAATCAAAACCGAGTTCGCTAAACGGTCTATCTCGCTTCAATTTCTCTTGCGCAATTTTTAATTGGGCCGAGATTAATCCCGTCAACTCGGACTCTAGCCGAAGCCGCACCTCGCCGGCTGTAGCTGGATCATTGGCACCTAGAGTTGCGGCCGCAGGCGCGATCACCGCGCGCTGTTCTTGCGCCAAATAATCAGCCAAGGCAGCCACTGTCGAATGCTCGAAAAACACCGTTGGACTCAGGGTTAAACCGTATTTGTGGTTCAAGGCGTTGCTAAACGCCGTCAGCGTAATTGAATCAAAACCGAGCTCGCTAAACGGCGTGTCGCGTTTCAGCTTCTCTGGTTTAACCTTTAATTGGACCGAGATCAGCCCCATCAACACAGGCTCTAGCTGCAATTGCAACGCGCCCGTGGTGGCCAAGTCACCCGCCTCCAGAAGCGCGGCGGCTGCCGACACGTGCTGCTTGCTCGCAATGGACTCTTGCATCGTTTGGACCGGCGCCGGGGCAAAGTTCACTGAACTAATGTGCGCTTCGACCTGGCATGGCTGCCGCACGACACCATTGCTAGTAGCCGCCACAATCTGCTGGCCCAGTTCGTGCGCCACCTCAGCCGGGAAGCTAATCGCCTGAAAACCTTCCGCTGCCAGCACCTGCTGCCACATCGGCGGTGTCAGCGCAGGCGAGCCAGCAACCCGCAACAGACTATCTTCGGCCAACCACCAACCGTCTAAAAGTCCAAACGTCAAGTGAGCAAACAGGCCCATATCCGTGAGTTCATTCAGCAACAGCAAGCCATTGCCTTTTAGCAGAGCCTTGGCATGGCGCACCGTACGGCGGATATCAGGCGTAGCATGGAGGACATTAGCGGCGACCACCACATCGTAGTCTCCTAGCGCAAAATCCTGTGCCATCGGCGGGTGCCCGATATCCAGCCGCTGCGTGTGCAAATAGGGTGCCTGTGACGCATAGTGCTGCTGCGCATGGAGCAAAAATGCCGGCGACACATCGGTATAACAATATTGCTCAAGCTGCAGCGCATACGGCGCCAACTGAGCAAATAGCGTCGCACTGGTGCCACCGGTGCCTGCACCAATCTCAAGGATACGCAAGCTTGCCTTTGGCTCTGCTTGAATCCGCGCTTGCACATACGTGACAAGACGCTCAGCGAGTACCGCATTGAAATAATCCGCAATCGGATGAGCGCAGTACACGCCTTTTACTCGGTCTAACTGTCCTTGCGGGAAAAGCACTTCAGTGGCTGCGATCTCACCGCGCAGCACGGCAGGCAAAACCCGCAACGTCGCATCAACTAATTGAACCTGAGCTTGCACCGTTGGCTTGTTTTGCGCCACGGTACGGTATGCGTCCCACTGCGCCCACAATCTGTCAGGCTCTGCGAGGGTCGCCGTGAGCATCCCGCGTGCCTCCAGCACGCTCAGACTGTGAGCGTGCCAACGCGCATACTTCGCAGGCGGGCACGCATCCGCTGCAAGCCAGCCTAAGGCTGCCAGTTGCGAGTGCAACAACGGTAGCAGCTGGGTTTCAAGCTCGGCCAGATCCTGCGCAGCACTTTCCGGTTGCGCCACTTGCGTCGCCTGCGGCACCCCTATCATCGGTATCGCAGGCGCTACCGCCGTCACGGTCTCATGCACCGCGATCCCCAATGCATCAGCGCCTTGCGCCTGCGTGGTCTTGACGAAGGCCAATTGGTCCACTGGCCCGGCCAGCAAGCGCTCCAGCGCCGCCATGGCCTCAGGTGGCTCGATCGAACCCATACCCATGCGCGCCATGCGCTCGCGGTAAGGCGCTGAGGCCACGACCCCGACGCTCCCCCAATAACCCCAATTCATGATCTTTACCGGGTAACTGCATTGGCGGCGTAATTCCTGCGCAAAAGCATCTGCAAAGCAGCACCCCGCCGCGTAATTGCTTTGCCCCGGCTGCGTGATAAAACTCTGTATCGACGAGAAAAACAGCAGAAAGTCTAGCGCCTCGTGGCCGAAGACCTCGCTTAAGTGCACCGTGCTCGCGGCCTTAGCTGACCAAGCCGCCGCAAAAGTTGCTTCGTCCATCTGCGCCAGACTCCGATCGGCCAATACAATGGCCGCATGCACCACGCCGTGAATCGCCCCGAAACGTTGCCGGATCAAGTTATGCGCTAACGCCAGCGGCTCTCGATGAGTTGCATCCGCTTGTAGATAGAGCGGCGCCGGACCGAACTCCGCCAGTCGTGCACACTGCTGGGCGATGGTTGCGTCTTCTACGCGCCGGCCGAGCCATACCACTTGAGCCTGGTAATGCCGAATCAGATATTCGCTTAAGGCGACTCCCAAACCGCCTGCGCCGCCCAATATCACATACACGCCACCCATGCGGAAGGCTGACCTAGTCACTGCAGGCAGCGTGCACGGAGCCAACCATTGCTGGTAGCCTTGTCCATGCCGATAGGCTCGCGCATCACCCAGTTGATTAGCCGGCTGCGCCAACTGCCAGGCTAATGGCGTCTGCTCCTGTGCCGGCAGATCAAGCAAGCGCACCCGCCAGTGCGTATATTCCCTGGCCAGCGAACCCATTAAGCCGTAAATGCCCGCTGCTGCTGCATCGATTTTTTCGCTTGGCCACACTGCCTGCGCTTGCTGCACCAGCACCGTCAACCCCAGTGGCCGTGACCCATACTCCAAAGCCAGCAGCGCCTTGATTAACTTCAATCCTAGCTGGACACCCAAGGGGCTGGCGGACGGCACCCACCACACTAGATGATCTAACGGAGCATCACTGCGTAAGCATTCGATTAACGTTGCCACACTCTCTACACCCGTGAGCGTGATGCGTTTCGCCTGCGGGTAATGGGCCTGCCAAACTGCCTGTGCGGGTTCATGGTTGCCTAGCAAGATAATTTGCTGCTGTGGCAGAGGCCAGGATTGATTTATTTTCGTGGTCTTTTCGATGGCTTGCCACAACGGCGTCAGCGTCAACTCGCCCACTAAGTCCGGTGCGGCCGTAACCGCAGCTGGCACTAACGCCGTCTGAGGCACAGCGAGCGCAGCATCAACTACTGCAGTCCGGGTGCTGAAACCACTTAAGCGCAGCGCCACTCGCCCACTGGCCGCGACAATCTCAATATCGAATTGGCGCATTGCCACGCCATCGCCTGCTGCTGGCCTCACGACTGCCCACGCAGGCATCGGTAGCTCACCCCATTGCCTCACTTGCCGCACCGCAAACGGTAATGCCAGGGCCGCATTTTGCGCGAGCCCCATGCTTGCCTGCAACGCTCCGTCGACTAAATTCGGCGGCCACTCATAGGCCTCTCTTTGCGTTTCACTCGCTAGATTCAATGCGCCCACTGCTACGTTATGACCTAGCCACAGTTCATTTAAAACCTGGAAGCTTGGACCGTAATCTAAGCCAAGTTGGGTAAACTGCGCATAGCATGCTTCACCGGTCAAGGCCTGCTCGCATTGCTGTCGGATAGCCTCTAAATTGACGTGCGGCGCTTCGCCGGCCTCAGCTAACTGAGCCCAACCCTGGCTGTAGACTACTCGTTCGTCCCCGCTACCGCTAGAGATCTTGAAGTAGATACGATTCTCGTCCTCTGCCTTTAAGACAATCTGCACCTGTTGTAGCTGCATCACCACCAGTGGCCGTAACCACGTTACGTCTTGCAACAGAACCGATAGCCCTGGCTCTCGACCGCTAGCCAGCGACACCGCCGCCCTTGCCCACTCCAATTGCGCCGCTGCCGGCACCACTCGCTGGCCCCGCACCACATGATCACGTAAAAAAAATTCTGTACCGGTGAGTTCCGTACTAAAGCACTGCTCACTTAAATCTGACGTGTTCTGGTGGACCAGCGGATGCAATTGACGCACTAGGCCACCTGGCATAACCGTTCGCGGCACCCAGTGGCACTCTTTAGCAAAGGGATAGGTTGGCAGACTGATCCGCTGTGGCTGCACCGCAGCATATAACTGCCGCCATTCCACCTCTAGCCCCTGCGCCCACAATTGAGCTAGCTTGCCCACCTTGCCACGGGCAATCCACTTACCTATCGTTTCCTGAAACTCCTCATCAGCTCGTAGCACTGCCAAGATGGCTTGCTCACGCTTGACCTTGCCGTGGTAGATGTTTTCCTGCTTGACTTCGCCGTAATAGACGTTGTCCTGGACTTCGCCTCGCACGTAGTGTGACAGTCGTTCCTGCAAACTGTCCACGGTATCCACGACTAGCGCTAATCTCACCCTCAGCGCCTCGCGCCCCACTTGGAGCGTGTACGCCAAGTCGGCTAAATTCACTTCATCCTGACGCTGCAGATAGGCTAATAACTGCTGCGCCTGGTCTTGTAACTGCGTCTCACTCTTGGCCGACAGCACCACCACCACCGGCCCGCTGACTACCGTCGGCGCTCTGTGCGGCGCAACATACTCTTCAATGATGAGATGCGCATTCGTGCCACTAAAGCCAAATGAACTAATCCCTGCACGTTTGAGCCCAGCCGGCCAGGCCTGGGTGTGCGTGACCACGCGCACCGGCAGATTTTCCCAAGGAATATGGGGGTTTGGCGTCTCAAAATGCAGTTGCGCCGGAATCGCCCCGTGCTGTATCGATAGCACCGTCTTGATCAGTCCAGCAATGCCGGCAGCTGCTTCTAAATGGCCAATGGCACTCTTCAGCGAGCCGATTAAAAGCGGCTGATCAGCGGACCGCCCCACCCCAAGTACTTGAGCCGCGGCCATCACTTCGATCGGATCGCCTAGCTTGGTGCCAGTACCATGCGCCTCCAAATAACCAATCTCTTGCGGCGCGACTTTCGCCTGGGTCAGCGCGGCTTCAATCACTGCTTGTTGCGCCAACTGGTTCGGGGCAGTCAAGCCGCTGCTACTCCCATCCTGATTAATCGCGCTGCCCCGAAGCACCGCTATAATCGGATCTCCATCGGCTTGCGCATCTGACAACCGCTTTAGAATCACTGCCGCACAGCCTTCCCCTCGCACATAGCCATCGGCAGCTGCATCAAACGTCCGACAACGCCCATAAGGCGAGAGCATGCCCGCGTGTTCGTACGCCAGGAAGCGCTTTTCATCAAGCAATAAATTAACGCCTGCGGCCAAAGCCAGGTTGCACTCCCGGTTCAACAGGCTGCGATAGGCTGTATGTACCGCCACCAGAGATGAACTACACGCGGTATCGATACTGAGTGCAGGACCCTGCCAATCGAAAAAATACGACAGCCGACCTGCCGCTACCGAACACGCGTTGCCAGTGGCAAAGTACGCGTTGAGATCAGCCTCACTGCCATGTTGGGCAATCAGCCCTTCATAGTCACCCGCCATCATCCCCACGAAAATCCCGCTACGCGTGCCACGTAGCACTGCCGGCGCAATTGCAGCGGCTTCCAGTGCTTCCCAAGCCACCTCCAACAAACATCGTTGCTGCGGATCCAGTAATTCTGCCTCGAGCGGGGAAATGCGGAAGAACTCCGCATCGAAGTGAGCCACCTCGCTGAGGAATCCTCCTGGCCAACGACATAATTCGTTTTGCCCCCACCATAGCGCCTGTCGGCTAGCGGGCAGCTGCCCAACAAGATCATGCGCTGCCAACAATTTTTGCCACAACTGAGCTGGCGTATTGATGCCACCAGGCAGGCGGCAAGCCATACCGATGAGCGCGATGGCTTCATCAGACGGGCTCGATTCCGGTCGTGAGTCATGACCCGGTGCAGCAGACACAACTCTGACTGAGGTTAAGGCTGAAGTGGAGGTTAAGGATGAAGTTGAAATTGAGGTAGAGGCGGGGGTTCCGGTTGTTGGCAATGCTGGGGGCGCATTTGTCCGCGCCATAAAATACCCCATAATCGCCTCGGGCGTTCCATAGCTAAATAAGAACGTAGAGGACAATGATTCTCCCAAGCAGGTACCCAGCAGCATGCGTAATTCAAGCAATTCGAGCGAACTCAGCCCCATTTCCATCAACGGTACCTGAAGGCCATAGGCTGCAGCCCGTTGACTGCCCAGCACCTGCATCACCGTGCTAGATACGGCTGATTCGATCTGATCAACTGCCCGCGTGGCGAGCTCGGGTAGGGCTAATGTAACGGCAGTCGTAACGGCAGTCTCAGCCACAGCCATGCCCCCAGAACGCAACGAATATTCGATTAAGATCCCAGCGCCCTGGTTGTCAGTATCCTCTGGCCGGAATCTCCGTAGCACTTCACGCAGTGCCGCCCCATGCGAAGTATGGAAATGCAACATCGGATCTATTAATTGGCCCCGTTCGTTGCGTGACTGGATATAGTCATCGAGGCTACAGACTGGTTGGCGCCGGATAAAGTTGGCGCAGCGCGTGACGCCAACGACAGCGCTCACCCCATCCAGCGTGGCGCTATAGGCCAGAATCAAGCTGATCAACGCATCACTGAACCCTCGCCCCTGCATCTCAGGCGCAACAAACAACCCCAACAACTGGACACAACGACCTTGGGGCCGGTGTAAGCGCGCCATATCCTGGTAGCAGCTAGCACGCAGCGCTTCGAGAGACTCAATGCGCTGTGTATATAAAGCGGCCACAATCTGTCCGTCGAACTCCAACACCCATTGCTCCTGGGCAAGATCGCACACCCGCCGCTTTATTTCCGCTACAGGCGTATGAAGCGCTTTCGGCTGGCAGATCCGGTCGAGTTGCTTAAGCCGGCGTAGATCGGAGCGGACTGGATGTCGGACCGTATAAGGCTGAGGCACCAAGCGATGCAGAGAAATACGGGTAAAGTCCATCTGCTTAGGGATCGCCTGGGACATGCCCTCTTCCGGAAAAAGTCCGGCCTCGGCTGCGGCCGCTAAAAAAAGCGGCGCTTCAACCAGTTGCTGGCCAGAGAAGGCATGATAGGCATCAAAATGTGCACTTTCCGTCAGCTCTCCCAAGCGCTTAACTGTGGCTGGCGGCAAACAATGCACCTCCAATACCAGCAAGCCAAAGCGGGAAATGACTTGACGCCAGCGGCGCAGATGCTCCACCAACCCCTGCACGGCATGGCCTACCTTAATCTCACCACCGTCACGCGCAACATACACGCCTGTGCCATTCCCTTCTTCCCGCCGGCGAGCCGCTCTCTGATCCTCAAGCGGCAAGAAAGGACGATCATGATCCAAGAATGAACGCACATGCAGAATATTTTCTGAGTCCGTAATACCTGCAGCCGCTAAATCAGCTATCAGTTGCTGCGGGTCTGCGATATCCGCCCGCACCAGCACGTGCGGCAAGCCAGCCAAGGTTTTTCCTGTGGCTTCGAGCGCCAGCGCATTGTAGTCCGCTCCAATCAGCGTGAGCGGATAGTCTGTCAGAGCCTGGCCCCTGGCCGATCGGGTTTTGACGAGCTCGTAGATGCGGCGCAATAAACTCCCATCACCGCATCCCATATCTGCGATATAACGCGGTTGATTGTCCAGTGGAGATTGATCAAAGATACGTAAAATGAGGGTATCCAGTTCGGCAAAGTGGCTTTGATGCTGCAGACCGCTGGCCGTGACATTCAAGGTGCGGTCTATATGCGATTCGTGTCCCTGTTCATCCGCGTCGAATACGCCTTCCGCCTTGCCAAATAGTAGCTCATCGATGCCACGAAACATCGTCACATAGGACACCACCACACCCAAGGCCCCGCTGCTCGCCAGCAAGGCCTGGCCGCTTGGTGTTAGCCGAAAACCAGCGACCCCGACTTGCCCCCAGCCACGTTGCACAAACAGGTTCTGAACAGCTTGTAACGCAGCGATTGATATTTCTTTTAGCTGAGCCTGTTCGAGCACGTGATTGCCTAGCGTCGACAGCTTGGCTAGCAAGGGCGCCAACAAAGCACCGTCCAACACCCTCACTACGGCAGGATCAGCGCCAGCCCAGCCCGTGCCACAGCGCTCCAACCAGCCCAGCAAGCGCTCGGGCTGTTCAGCCTGCAACGCATGCGTCATCGACAAATTGATCAAATCAGCCAAATCGCTCGGCAACTGTTGCGCGAGGGCGGCGCCTTTAGCTGCCTCATACTGATCCGGCTCAAGTCGTTCAATCCAACCCAATTCATATAAGAGCCGAAGTGCGACACGCAAGTGTCCAACATTGCCGCGACAGCGTGATGCCAGTTTCTTGAGCGTCATTGGCCGTGCTGATAGCACCTCAAAAACTCCATGCCGCGCAAATGAACTAATGACAGGTGTGGCCACCCATCCGTTGGCAAATCCATTGATGACATCTAGCATAACGGTTCTCTCTTGATTATTAAGACGGATGAACATCCACTCAACTAAAAAGTGTATAGCTTCTTCATCGCCGTCAATTTTGAGCATTAAGGAGCCTCGGGCATTTGCGAATATACTATCTTTTTCTATTCATCCTATTGACAATAGGCTCTAATTAGTCAGTCCTGAATAAATCGTTTTGCGTACTATTTGATCTAAAAACTCAAACCAACAGCAAATACCAGCCCCTCCTGATGAGTCGTCGTGATCGACACTTTTACACCGAATTCGTAAGGCTTACGCGCCTTGCCCTTGGCTCTGCATTCCACTTCCGGGGCATGATGCAGAGCATAGAGTTTGTCTTTGTCCTTGCGCCTTTGCGAAATGATTCGTTTCGTACGGGATATCAACTCTCGCAATGCTTCACGCCCTTGCTCGGCAACCGACTCGATTTGTCTCTCAACGTCACGCATCACTCGTCCCACTCGCGAACGCAGGGTGCCCAACGCCTTGTGTCGGGTAGCAGCAACGCATTACTGTGCCACCGCCCCCTAAGAACGCAACAAGCGGTAGGGTAGGCCACCAGCGAGTTGCCCTTGCGGGTACTTTTCTCATGGCCCC
>JASSUC010000037.1:0-12808 GCA_031963245.1 Mycoavidus cysteinexigens | reverse complement strand
GCTTCCCTAACGCTTCAGCAGCGCGGATCCTCACGTACTCATCCTCGTCCTTCGTCAGCCCGATCAAGGCCAGCAGGGCCGATTCTGATAAAATAGTAGACCGATGTTTGAATGCCATTGCAACCGCTCCTTTTGTTTGCGCTGATCTCGTCTTCTGAAGGCACTGGATCAACAAGTGCTCGGGAAACGTGGACTGATACGCGAGTGTGCATTCCTCTCTAATGTCGATTTCCAATTGTAGCCATTGCGCCAAACCTTGCTCCAGCCATTCTCGGATTTCGGGCGACAGCCCAACGTCAGCGGTGCGAGACGTTTCATGCAGGCAACTCATGATGAGGCGCTGATGATGCGCACCAAGCAAGTCACGCGGTTCGGCTTCGAGCAAAACGAAAAACCGGTTCAGGGCTTCTCCGCGCAACAGACCTGCCACAAACCACCACAGAATCTCATAGCGCGGGTTGTATTTATGTTGACAAACAAACGCTTCGGGTCGCGCTTGTGTCCACCGCTTGCTGTCGGCAGACAGCAAGCTTATCTCCCGCCCCGCTTCCCAATGCTGAACAAAATGCTTAGCTGCAAAGAACTCCTGAAACGTCAAATGCATGAAGTGGTAGCTGCGTTGGCTCTCCTCTGCATCATCGGTATGCAGGAACGAGAGTTTTTTGAGGTTAGCTTCCAAAGTAAAGGGGAGCTTCATCCCTTGTGCCTCAAGCTGCTCAATGAGCGCCTGTAGGTCTCGCTGATTGAATTCAATTTGATTACGCTGCAATCCCCTAAAAGCTAAGGTACTCAGAAAATTGTGCTCGGCTTTCACCAATCTCTCGATACGGGATGGGCTTAGCGCGTTAGCATGGCTTTCGGTTAACAGCTCCCCTCCTTCCCGTTTACCCAAACGCAGCATATCCTTGCGCCATAATTTATTCATCATGGCCTGATATAAAGCGGTAACGGTCATCGCGCCTGGCGTCTCTTTTTGCATGCGCTTGATTTCATCCCAGCTGTAACAGAGCGCGTCTAACTGGATGGGTACATTGACCAGCCCTTGGATAAAGGCGTTGGCCTGGATGAAGCGCTTGATTTCCTGAGCATCTGAAGCCGGCATCACATCCCGATTATCGAGATAAGCGGTGACGTTTTCTGGGCTAAAGCCCACCGTCTCCAATTCCAAATCCATCGCTTGGGCCTGCTTCAAATCCACATGAGGCCGGGAGGTAATCAGTACCGCAGGCTGATTGAGCAACTGCTTAAGAAACTCAGACATAGGTTCGTGCTCTCCCCATTCCTGGGCGATCTCATCCCAGCCATCGAGCACAAAGAGGGTTTTATCTTTAGCGGGCCCGCTGATGTGCGTTTCGAGCGCCTTCGCTAAAGCCTGACCGTTGGGGTGGCTCTGAAAATAGGTTTCATGAAACAAGGTGGATAGATCACAGGTTGATTTACCCTTTAGCGTGCGTAACGGAATCCAGAACAACCAGTCAAAGCGATCTCGCCATTGTGCTTTCTGGATGTAGTCGTAGACGATCTTTTTGGATAAGGTCGTTTTCCCCACGCCGGCCCGACCTCGAATCAGAATCCGTTGTGGGATCACGGTCTTTCCATCGCTTAATTCTCGAGAATCAAACAGCGTCTCGAGTGGCACTAATACTAATTTCTGTTGATTGGAATCGATTGCCTCGAAACTCGGCAAGCGATGAAAGTGATTTTGCCCTGCCGCTTCGCCCTCTTTAGGCTTCTCCTCTTCCTTGCGCGCTTTTTTGTGTTCCACTATCGCCAGATTGATATAGCAGTGTTTCATCGAGAGTGGCGGACCGGATAGCCGCTGAATCGCTAGACGGTCAAGAGAAGCATAGCGAGTTAAGGCCGTTTGCAGTGCGTGCGCATCGACTTGCGTTAGCAGCGCTTGTAGCGTGCCCTGGACACTCCGGAAGATCTGTCCCCATACGCGTACATATTCCGAGGCCTTAGGTGCCGATGCTTCGCTGTTTAAGCGCTTAATCAAGTCGGCATAAGCTGTCCAAAATGTGCGCAGTAGCGCTTCTGCACCATTTTGTGCCAGTAGCCGCTCCAACAACTTAAAGAAAACTAGATGACGCCCCTGCTGCTGGTACACGGCCTGACCGCTCGCCTGTTGTGAGGCAAAGCGGGGTATATCTTCAATACGCACCGTCGTTGCTTTAACAAAATCCTGAACGCAGAGTTCATACCCATTGGCACATAACGAGACGGGAATGATGCCGTGCTGATTCAAATAGTCCGTGCGGATCTTTAAAAAGGCCATTTCCGTCAAAACATGATGAAAATCCGCTTGTTGGGAATACGTATTGACCACCTTCCGTATTTCGGTTTCTGCCTGCGCGGGGCTTTGCTGAGCCAGTCCGTAGGCTTTTTTCAGGTCTGCACAATAGGCTTGATAGTGTTTCCCTGCTTCCCCCCATTGCAAATAGTGACCTAACACTTGCGAGCCACAGACAATCACTTTATCGACCGGTTGGATCCCGCCTATGGCGGTGGGTAACAAACACAGCTGGCTGGTGAGAATATCGTCCACTCTGGCCGCATCTTCTCGAGTGAATAACGCAGCCGGCGCTTGCAACCCCTTTGGCCGTTGATCTGAATAAAGATTCACGCCCACCTTGACCAGGTGATCAATCAGAAATTTCGCCGTACCTGCATCCGCCATGCCGTAATGCGGGTTGTTATGGGCGTACACTAAAAAGACACTGGGCCATACGCTCGATAAATCCAAGCTCTGAAACGTCCCCAGCGTTTCTGTAAACAGCTGATTCACCAAGTCATTCTTTTCCTGGATGCTTTCGAGTATGCGTGGCGAGAGTGCTGCGTTTTGGGCAGGTTCAGCCAATGTTGATGGGATATAGGCGGAGATAGAAGAGGAAGGGTTGACGGGGAATGGGGCTGCAGAAGCATGCAAGGTCTCGCTGGTCTGCGCAGCAACGATAGACCGGCCCGTCAGCGCAGCCGCGGGCAGCGCTGCATAGGCCGATAGACTGCTCGGTTGATCCGCTACACCAGGATGGCCCCATTTTTGCGCCTTACTATAGCTAGCTTGCGCTTTATCGAGCTTTCCCAATTTCTCCAGAAGTTCCGCGCGTTCAAAATAGACCTCAGCGATGCGTTGCCGTAAGACTTCTTCTTCGGATGTTTGTGCTTTAGCAAAGGCGCTTTTTAATTGGGATAAGGGGGGAGTTACCTGGCATGCATCCGCGGTCTGTCTAAAGGTTACTTTTGCCTGGTCATACAAAATAAAAGCTACATCCAGGTTCTCAGCAGCCTTATGATGTCGACCCGCATCTAAATAGGTTTGAGCAAGCGCTAAACTGACGGCGGTAGACGTTGAGTGCGAAAATCTGGCCAACATATTTTTCCCCTCTTATTTTTTGCTATTAAGTATTGCAGCGCAGTGCTCACAAGCCAGCCCGCACTGATGTTTTGTCCAGCTAGTTTTCTGTTAAGGCCAAGTGCGCCATAAGCATAATGGATGTCGGATAAAGCGCGACCTACTTGGTCAGCGGTTCCGGCACGCATAGGAAGTATATCGGTACTGTGCAAGTGCCGTCATTCATTGCTGTGATCGAGATGGCGGTTGGTGACACGGCTGCTTGCTCTAGGCCAACACGCAACGGAATTTTCGGCGGTTCCGGCTTGCATCCCCAACTACAAGAAAAACGACCGTTTATCTTGCATTCAAGAAAACGTTCAAATAAAGCAAAAAAATCACAAGAAAACTCATTGAGAAAATCTACGCAATATTGTAGCCTTAGTTTTATCTTTTCTTGCACATTAAAATGAATCATGCTTGTCGGATATGTACGTGTTTCGAAAAATGATGGTAGCCAGACGCTTGCACCACAACGCGATGTGTTAATTGCTGCTGGCGTTGAGCCAAACAGAATTTATGAGGACTTGGCATCAGGCCGCAAAGATGATCGGCCAGGATTGAATGCTTGCCTCAAAGCCCTTCAGCCAGGCAATACTTTGGTAGTCTGGAAACTGGATAGGCTGGGTCGTGATTTGAAGCACTTGGTGACAACAGTCGATGATTTGCGTGCCAGAAATATAGGTTTAAAAGTATTGGCGGGTGCTGGCGCTCAAATTGACACGACGACTTCAAATGGACGATTGTTCTTTGGAATTTTTGCGGCCTTAGCCGAGTTTGAAAGAGAGCTCATCGCGGAGCGCACACACGCGGGTCTCGCCGCAGCCAGAGCACGAGGACGCCAAGGCGGCCGCCCTCGCAAGATGGATCGGGCTATGGTGATGATGGCGATGGCCGCGATGGCTGACCCGAAAGCCAATGCGATGGAAGTGGCGCGCAGGTTAGGTATTACAACGACAACACTCTACACCTACGTAAATGGCGATGGCACGGTGAAGCAAGCAGGATCGTTATTATTGCAATAACAAAAACACTACAAAGATTTCTATCTATGCCCAGAGACTCGGATAACCCGATTTGTTTTCGAATCCCTCAAAAAAATCTAGCGTTACGTGCAGAAATCAATGAACCGTCGCTGTCATTTCGATCACAACAATAAATGAATGACAGCGCCGGCAAAGTACCGATATACTTCCTACGCGTGCCGGAACGATTAACCATGGGGCTCGTGTCTCATCATCCAGTGCCAATCATGCTCCTAGTGCACTTGACCCTAGCGGAAAGCTAGTAGAACGAAGCATCGCTGTAGGCTTACTTAAGTGGGCATCGCGTTGCAACATTGAATAATAGAAAATAACAGGGGCATGATATTGTTAGGCAGCATTTTTTCGTCATCACGCAGCGCACTCTCCGCGGAACAAACGATTGACCTCGTCAATGCTTATTTAAAGACCGCCCGCGAAACCCCAGATGTCCATATCGCTTCCATCTTATGTGATGATGCGGAAATTTCGTTATCTCAGGCCAAAAAAACCTTCAAAAGAGCACTTGCCCCTGAGACGTTGGCAGATCAAACGCTACGCAGTAAAATTGGCATGGCCTATTTTGAGCGCGGCGAACTATTAAAAAAGCTAGGTAATCATGAGAAAGCCGAAGCCAGCTATATCAAAGCCCAAAAATGGGGATATATGCAGGAGTCAGACAAACCAACCCCCTCCATGCGTCCCAGCAGCACATTTAGCTCTATCCACAGCGCACTCCTTCCTCGCACGGCTTTATTAGTCACGCCCCAACATGCCTCCTCAGCGAGTAGTCAGGGTAGTCTGGGCCACAACATCGCACAGATTCCCGCTCATCTTTTTGCAAAGAACGTGTCTGCACCGGTTACCCGGTATGACTTGCCGCAAGCAGATGATCCCCTCACGAGCACTCCTCAGCTGGTGTACTGCCTGGGCCTGTTGCCAGGGGCATCGTTAGCGGATAAGGTCCTGAACTCAGCCGAAAGTACCTGGTCCCAGGCCATAGCAATCAATGAAATAGAACAAAAAAGGCTCCGTACGCTAGCCACGGATGTGATCCGAGAATTCACCACCGATGAACTCCAAGAGGCCACCGCGGTTACTGAAGTGGTGTGCTTGGCGCCGGTTCTCGAGCAAGCCCACTTTAAAGAATTGATCGTGCAGTTTGTCGATGGCATTGACAAGAAACTCTTGCTCAATCTCACTTTACTGGAAGGCTTAGCTCAACTGATTCAACACACGACTTCCGGTTACTTAACGGAAGATGATCTTGTCAAAATATTGGGATTGCTAGACACTCGTTTAGAGGATACCCATGGCGAGTCTACCGATTCTATTTATCAATTAACGCACGCAGTATCGCACGTGTTGGATGCGATGGCCGATAGCCATGTCACAGGTATCAAGCGCGAAACACTGCATGAACCCCTTTCTGCGTATCTGAAAGGATTAAAGAGTAGCGCTGATCCGTATCTCGTTTACCAAGCGGCCTATGCTTCTCAGGCTTTGCTGTACGTACCCAATGATGAAACGTTATTTGACGCCGTGCTCCGAATTGGCGGAAAAGTGTTTCAGGGCGCTGCTGGAGTCGTGAGCGCCGTCAAGTCTTTTGATTTGAATGGCTTTGTAGAAGGCTTAAAGAGTATTCAGGACGGATTGGGCGGGATAGTCACCGCCGCTCAAACGCTCAAAGAAGGCTATGACACCGTGGTGTCATTACAGGAGAGTGGGCAAAGTTTTCTCGACAGCCTGCAAGAAGGCTACAGCTTCAACCGCAAAAGCGCATGGTACCCCGCCTTGCAAATTGCTGATCAGCTGTTACAAAAAGGGCAACTCGCAGACTTTAAGGAGTTGGTATGCGCAGCGCCCTGTCGGCGCGATCCTGCTTTTCAGTGGGGGGTATGTGAACGCTTAGGGCAACTGGCCGCCGATCCGCTGTGGGAAGCGGATAGCCGCCAAAGCGCGTTGGATTTTTTAAGTGAGCTATATCAAGAAGACGGGACGTGGGGTTATCACGCCAACGTGAAGCAATGGATTATTAAAATCCTGATGCACTTAGCCGATGAGCCTGAGCGTGCAACAGCGACCGACATGCCAGCGTCGGAAAAGCCGTTTGAGATTGCCCCAGCAGCAAAGACCCTGCTCAAAGCGTTAGCAAAGAATGGGGGTGCGCAGAAACAGGCACTCTATGAAGCCTGTATCAATGAAGACAAAGGCCGATGCCCCTATACGCACACCGGCGCGCCGCTGCTCGCGTCCCCCTCCTTGTTAGATCGCGTTCAAAATAAGCCGGAAGTCGAAACCGACTTGCGCAAGCTCAAGCATCGTCGTTTAGCCGAGAGGGGTAACGCCGTGTATATCGCCCCCCAAGGTAAGCCGAATCTCCAAGCACCGGATGAGGCCCTGTTTGACCTGACAAAGGAGGTCAAAGATTTTTTAGAGCGTAAGCAAAAGGTGCTCTTGCTGCTAGGCGATTCGGGAGCCGGTAAATCAACATTTAATCGAAGGCTCGAAGCCAATTTATGGGAAACCTATCAACCAGGTGGCCCCATCCCCCTCTTTATTAATTTGCCTACGATCGATAAACCGGAACACGATCTGGTCGCTAAACATTTGCGCAAGGAAGGGTTGACGGAGCCGCAGATTAAGGAATTAAAGGATTACCGTCAGTTTGTTCTGATTTGCGACGGATATGACGAAAGTCAGCAGACGCATAATCTGTATATGAGTAACCAACTCCACCAAGCAGGGCAATGGGATGTGCAGATGGTGATTAGCTGTCGAAGTGAATATTTGGGTTCAGATTATCGAGATCGCTTTCAGCCGACAGATCGCAACCAGCGAGCAGATTCCACGCTGTTTGAAGAAGCAGTAATTGCGCCGTTTTCAGCGCAAAAGATTGCCAATTATATCGATCAATATATACAGATTAAGCAACCGATTTGGCCAGAAAAAGTCTATCAGCAAGCCCTAGATCGCATTCCACACTTAAAAGAATTAGTCCGCAATCCTTTTCTGTTAACCCTAGCGTTAGAGGTGTTACCACGTCTAGTGGACCCGACGCAAAACTTCTCTACCACTCAAATTACCCGTGTAGCGCTTTATGATCAGTTCGTGGCGCAGTGGTTTGAGCGGAGCAAAAAACGGCTTGAAGAAAAAGTATTATCGAATCAAAAAAAGGAAGCCTTTGAAAACTTAGCGGACGAAGGTTTTACGCAAAACGGCATCGCTTTTACCAAGCGTCTAGCCGCGGCAATCTATGAACAGCAAGCAGGTAATCCCATCGTTACGTATTCCCACTTTAGCGATAAAGGAAGCTGGAAAGAAGAATTTTTTGGGCGAGAAGACGAAAAACAACTTCTACGTGAGGCCAGTCCTTTAACGCGTCAGGGCAATCAGTATCAGTTTATCCATAAATCGATACTAGAATATAGCGCTTCTCGAGCTATATTTGAACCCCGAAATGCGGAAGAGGTTAAAGAGTTGGCGGAGATCCGAACCCGCCGAGGAAGTGCGAGTTCGTTCTTAAGTTATGAAAGCCAGAGTGCTTTGGGTGAGATAGCTTTAGCTATTCATCAGCCGTTACTCGACTCACTGTTAGCACGAAAAAATTTAGTGCACGAATCATCCATCTTGCAATTTTTAGCAGAGCGCACCCAGCAGGAACCGCTTTTTAAACAACAACTTTTGGCAGTGATTGAATGCTCGAAAACAGATAAATGGGTGCGCAAGGCCGCGGCCAACGCAATTACGGTATTGGTTAGAGCGCGCGTGCAATTTAACGGAGCTGATTTAAAAGGAATTCAGATTCCAGGAGCAAATCTGAGTGAGGGGACATTTTATTCTGCACAGTTGCAAGGGGCTGATTTAAGAGGGGTCAATTTTCGTAAGAGTTGGCTGCGTGAGGCCAATTTAAGCGGTGCGCAGATGGCAGACGTAGAGTTTGGCGAACGGCCGTTTCTCCAAGCGAAAAATCTTGTACTGTCGTGCGCATATTCACCGGATGGGGAAACCTGCGCTGTGAGTTTTAGGAACAATACGATCAGCGTATATGATAGTTCGAACTGGGAAAAAATCTGGACCTTAAACGGCCATACAGACTTTGTTCGGAGTGTCACGTATTCGCCTCAAGGCGATCAACTCGCCTCGGCCAGTGTAGACAAGACCATACGGCTGTGGGACCTTAAAACGGGAGCTCCATTTCTCACCTTAAGCGGACATACAGAAACTGTTACGAGCGTCGCGTATTCGCCACAAGGCGATCAACTCGCCTCGGCCAGTGATGACAAGACCATACGGCTGTGGAATCTTAAAACGAGAGTTCCACTTCTCACCTTAAGCGGCCATACAAATTTTGTTACGAGCGTCGCGTATTCGCCACAAGGCGATCAACTCGCCTCGGCCAGTTTTGACCAGACCGTACGGCTGTGGGATACCAAAACAGGCGCATATCTGCACACCTTAAGCGACCATACAGCTCCTGTTATAAGGATCGCGTATTCGCCACAAGGCGATCAACTCGCCTCGGTCAGTTTTGACCAGACCGTACGGCTGTGGGATACCAAAACAGGCGCATGTTTGCACACCTTAAGCGGTCATGCAGGGTTTGTTTTTAGCGTCGCGTATTCCCCGAAAGGGGATCAACTGGCCTCGGGCGGTGAAGACACTACAGTGCGTGTGTGGGAGACCAAAAAAGGTACGCCGCTCTTTACATTAAATGGTCATAAAGGCAATGTTGTTAGCATAGTGTATTCACCGCAAGGGGATCAACTGGCCTCGGGCGGAGACACTACAGTACGACTATGGGAAGTCAAAACGGATGCTCCTCTCCTTAAGTTAAACGGCCATACGGAACGGGTTAATCGTGTCGCGCATTCACCGCAAGGAAAGCAGCTCGCCTCAGCCAGTTTTGACGGAACCGTGCGACTGTGGGATACCAAAACGGGAATTTCACTTTTCACCTTAAGCGACCATACAGAAGCTGTTACTAGCGTCGCGTATTCACCGCAAGAAGATCAGCTCGCCTCGGCCAGTTATGATAAGACCGTGCGCCTGTGGGATACCAAAACGGGTGCATGTCTGCACACCTTAAGCGGCCATACGGATTGGACTCTTAACGCCGTGTATTCATCGCAAGGCGATCAGCTCGCCTCAGCTAGTCATGACAAGACTATACGGCTGTGGGATACCAAAACGGGCGCATGCCTGCACACTTTAAGCGGCCATACATCTCGTATAACTATGATCAATTATTCACCGCAAGGAGATCAACTCGTCTCGACCAGTTATGACAAGACCGTGCGCCTGTGGGATACCAAAACGGGCGCATGCCTGCACACTTTAAGCGGCCATACGGATTGGACTTTTAGCGCTGCGTATTCACCAGAAGGTGATCAACTCGCCTCAGCCAGTCATGACAAGACCGTGCGGCTGTGGGATACCAAAACAGGTGCTTGTCTATTAACCTTAAAGGATCATACAGATAAGGCTCAAAGTGTTAGATATTCGCCGCAAGGAGATCAACTAGCCTCAGGAAGTATGGACAAGACCGTACGCCTATGGGATGCCAAAACGGGTTCATGTCTGCACACCTTAAGCGGTCATACAGGTTGGATTATTAACAGCTTGTATTCACCACAAGGAGATCAGCTTGTCTCCTTCAGTAAAGACAATACAGTGCGGCTCTGGGATACTAAAACGGGTAAGTGCCAAATGGTAATCGATGATTGCGGGCCAATCAGAACTCTAGCCTGGGAAAAAGTTTCCGATAGCCACTATTTTTGGATTGGCAGTACAGATAATTCGGTTGGACAATGGGAGGTAAAAAAAGAGGGGGAAGAGTATAAAGCGTTTCTACGCTGGAGTTCAGGACATAGTTATCTTACAGTGAAAGGCGCTTCAATCGAAGGGGCACAAGGGCTAAGCCAGGTCAATAAGGCTTTCTTAAAGCAGCGCGGAGCGGTGGGTAAACCGTCTTTAAGCTTACGCGAGACAACTCAGAAGGTCATCGGCATGTCATCTGTGCTCTCTAAACTCCGGCTACCGTCTAACCATGAGACATTAGAACCCGCTGCTGAAACCCAAGCCAATCCTGCTGTCAGACAGTCAGCAAGGTCAAACGCCTCGGCAAGCGAGCGAGGCTTATTTTCTCATTTTGCCTGAAAGGAAGATCGATAAAAATAGCCTGAGGGGCTCGCTTGGTTCCGCCCATGGTGTCGTCAAACAGAGGTTTGGCGACACCATGACAACGGCCAACAAAATCGCCTGTGCGAAGTGTCATTTTCAGAAGACGACTGCACCAACTTACTCGGCGTAATGCCTGTTGTGAAGTCGGCTTCTGACAACCTAATATCAGAAGTTATCTGCACCAATCTCGTTGATACTCAATTATGCTCAATACTCGCGTGCACCAAATTGAAGTCCGTTGCATGAAACCAGATGCACTGAGGGTTAACGAGCAAGGAGTAACAACCCGGCATGTTGGATTGAGGCAAGGTCTATTTAGTGCACGCGAGTATTAGCATAGACAAGATTGGTGCAGATAACTTCTGATAGGTGGTGCAATCGTCTTCTGAAAATGACAGCCTCTAAAAATAGGCGGAAAACAGTGTCGTAATGCGTTACTATACGGAAATCTATTTTTGAGGGTTATCCGTCTATGTTAGTGGGTTACATGCGTGTTTCGTCGGACTCCGACCGGCAGAGCACGGACTTGCAACGCGATGCGCTGTTGGCAGCGGGTGTTGATGCCCGCCATCTGTTCGAGGATCACGCTTCTGGGGCCAAGGATGATCGAACCGGTTTAGCGCAAGCACTTAAATTCGTGTGCCCCGGCGATATACTTGTTGTCTGGAAGCTGGATCGGCTCGGCCGTTCGTTATCACACCTGCTCGCCATCGTAACTACGCTGAAAGATCGGCAGGTGGCATTCCGTTCACTCACTGAGGGCATGGATACCACCACGGCATCGGGCGAGTTGCTGTTTCATGTGTTCGGAGCGCTCGCTCAGTACGAGCGGGCCTTGATCCAGGAGCGCGTCGTTGCCGGTCTGGCCGCCGCTAAGCGACGTGGTCGGATCGGCGGGCGTCCACCTGCTATCGTCGGCGAAAAGTTGGATGCCATCATCGCTGCGCTGAATCGCGGCATGTCCAAGGCGGCCGTATGCCGCAATTTCAGCGTCAAACGCACCACGCTGATCGAAACGCTCGCTCGGATGGGCTGGCCCGCTGCACTGGGGACGCCGCAACAATGACTGGCAAGAGCGAGCGATTGGCTGTCCTGTCGGACGCCGAGCACTATGCTCTATATGGCCTACCCGACTTCGACAACAGCCAGCAGCTAAAATACCTATCGCTCTCCGAAGCGGAACTAGTGCTCGCCAGCTGCCGTCCCGGCTTGCACGCGCAGATCTATTGCGTCCTGCAGATTGGCTACTTCAAGGCCAAGCGCGCTTTCTTCCGCTTTACCTGGGACGAGATCGAAGAAGATTGCGTATTCATTCTGAGCCGCTACTTCAATGGTCAAGCATTCGAGCCGAAAACCATCACCAAGCACGAACATTACACGCAGCGCGCCTTGATCGCGAACCTGTTCGGTTTCCGCCTATGGTCGGCGGAATTCCTGACACAGCTTGCGCAACAGGCCGCACAGATCGTGCGGCGCGACGTCACGCCGGGCTTCATCGTCGCCGAGTTGATCGTTTGGCTTAACGAGCACAAGATCGTCCGTCCCGGCTACACAACCTTGCAAGAACTCATCAGCGAGGTATTGTCGGTCGAGCGTCGGCGCTTGGCCGACCTCCTTGCCGATACGCTGGACGACAGGACCAAAGCTGCGTTGGCTCAACTCCTGGTGCGTGACAATACACTGTCCGAGTTGGCAGCGCTCAAGCAGGATGCTAAGGATTTCGGCTGGCGGCAAATGGTGCGCGAGCGCGAGAAGCGCGCCAAGCTGGAACCGCTGTACCGGATTGCGAAGATACTGCTGCCCAAGCTCGCAATTTCACAGCAAAATTTGCTCTACTACGCGAGCCTAGCGAATTTTTACACCGTCCACGACCTGCGCCACTTCAAGCCCGAGCAAACCCATCTGTACTTGCTGTGCTACGCCTGGCAACGCTATCGGCAGCTTACTGACAACCTTGTCGATGCCCTTGGTTATCACATGAAAAAGCTCGAAGATGAGAACAAAGCGTGTACCAATAAGCATTTTGTTGCCGAGCAGATACGCCGACAGCAGGAAACATCGCAGGTCGGACGCTTGCTTTTGCTTTACGTCGACGACACGGTAGCTGACACCACACCATTTGGTGACGTGCGCCAGCGCGCGTACAAGATTATGTCTAAGAGCCTGTTTGGAGTCTCTTAAAAAAGGGATAATAAAAGCTTGATCCAAA
>JASSUC010000036.1:0-12907 GCA_031963245.1 Mycoavidus cysteinexigens | reverse complement strand
TGGTGTATTCGCCGAGCGGCACGCAGCTCGCCTCGGGCAGTTATGACGAGACGGTTCGTCTGTGGGATGCGCAGAGCGGAGCGTCGGCTCACACCTTAGAAGGCCATACCGACTCTGTCAGGAGCGTGGTGTATTCGCCGAGCGGATCGCAGATTGCCTCGGGGAGTTCTGACAAGACGGTGCGTCTGTGGGACGTTCAGAGCGGAGCGTCGGTTCACACCTTACGCGGCCATACTGACAGAGTTAATAGTGTGGTGTATTCGCCGAGCGGCACGCAGCTCGCCTCGGGCGGTTGGGACAATACGGTACGTCTGTGGGACGCGCGCAGTGGGGTGGCGGGTCACATCCTAGAAGGACATACCCACTGGGTTAATAATGTGGTGTATTCGCCGAGCGGATCGCAGATCGCCTCGGGGAGTTCTGACAATACGGTACGTCTGTGGGACGCATACAGCGGAGCGGCGGTTCACACTTTAGAAGGACATACAGACGACGTTAATAGCGTGGTGTATTTGCTGAGAGGGACACAAATGGCCTCGGGCAGTGATGACAATACGGTGCGGCTGTGGGATGTTGCTTCGGGTGAATGCCTAAGAGAAATTCAAAATTTTACCGGGAGTATCTTTAGTTTAGCCTGGAAAGCGACGCCCCAGGGTAGCTATCTGTTGACAGGCAGTTCCGATAAATTGGTTCGTCAGTGGCAGGTGATAGCAGAGGGCACTGTATATCATGTAGGCCTAAGCTGGATGTCACCGCCTAGAAAGCTGAGTGTGACAGATAGCATGATCGATGGTGTGAAAGGGTTAAGCGAGGCGAATGCGGCGCTCTTGAAACAGCGTAAGGCAGTGGGAGAGCCATTATCGCTAAACAATTAAAAGTATCTTTCTGGGGTTTTAGACATTGAGATATTTGGGCGATGCAAAAATTTAATTGGAAGGGGCGGCTGTTTTTTAATTTAAAAGCCAGCCGAATCTTATCGGTGAATGTGCTGTAGCTGCTTATAAAACGCCTTTAATCCAAGCGCTTGCTCGCGCCACTGCCAGCAAATATTGGCATTGAAGGCGTTAACTTCGGCCAGTTCAGCAAGCGAAATGCCGGTGGGTCTTCGGTCAAGCTCGGCGGGAGGTCCGGCAAGTTCACCGGTAAATGCTGCGTTGTAGTGGCGCACGAAGCCAATGTTAACGTCGAAACGATCAGTATCAGTCTGAGTAACATAGATAGGCACTTCCTTGATAATCGTTTCGCCTTTTTCCTTAACGATTTTGATGCGTTCACGGTATTGAACCTCAGTTTGTATGACAACTTTGGCTTGCGCTTCGATCAATTGGGCATGGGCCATGGCGAGCTGAGCTTTATAGTGCACTAGTGCTGAGCGTTCTTTCTGAATACGCGGTTTGTAATACAAAGAACCTGCGCACCCTACGCCAAAGCTGAACGCGGTTGCTGCGATGCACAATAAGCGCACCGGAGTGGCCACCCAGCTATTCAGCATTATTTGAGCGCTTACCCAACCAGCGCTGTACAGCCAGCTCAAGATAAGACTGGCCGAGAATGCCGAATGCTGCACCCAGGCCCGTAATGGCAATCCCAGGCAATTCAGGCAAGAGCGTGAGAATTGCGCTAGCGGCGACGCTTAAGCCCGCGCCGACGATCATGCGCCCGATAATGAGCCGAGCGGTGATTTTCTCGCCGCCAGTAAGCAGCTTGCCAATAGCAATGGCTGCCCCCATTGCAGCCAACGTAGCAATGGTTCGGTCATGTTCGTGAAGGTTCATATTTATTTTTGAAAAATGGTTTTATACGCCGATGACGCGATTGAGCTGCCAGCCGTAGATAAAGGTTTGATTCTTCGGATAACGTTCTGCTAGCTCAATGTAGTGAACGGAGAGCTGAGCATTGACCATGGCCAGTAGAACTTTGAGGCCGTTTGTTTCTCGTGCTGCCTTAAATTGCTTTAGTGTAGAAAGTGTTTCTGGTCCGATACAGCCGTCTACGGAAAGTTTATTTGCGCCATTTAAAATATTCAGCGCCCGCTGTAAAAAGCGAATGCCGATAGAGGATCCACAATTGACGCCGATATCGAATAGTTTCTCAGCGAGCTTTGGGTGAATCGTGTCGATTTGATCTAGGCGAGGCTTCAACCAATATCGCTGACGATAGATAGCCTTTGCCATTTCGCGTGGCATCGCTTTCATCTGACCGGTGTAGCCTGAGGCACGAGCAATGGCTGTTGTAATGCCCCATTGTGTCTCACCGCCGCTATCCTTTGGGTGGTTTGAGTAACCGCTTTCGCGTTCAAGCAGGCGGTCGATATAGTGCTCTACGTTCATGAACAGATTTAGGATTTAAATTTCTGCAAATAAAAAAACCGGCATCGGGCCGGGTTGATGAGACATGATCCGAAGGCGGGCATCATGATTTGCACACTATCTTGCTGTGGCTATTTCTTTTGCAATTGCCTGCTGGTCAGGTTCGTTGGGCCAGTTGAGCTTTGACGGAAAATCAGGAGCTTCAATGACGCTAACCAGGGCTATTTGATATGCTGCCCACGCTTTAAAAAGTCTGACGCCAAGCTCATCGAGTAGACCTGCTACCAGCGCATCAGCTTTGCCTAGATTGGCAGACCGTGCTTTGTCCATCCGCGCTTCAAACTCAGTCATTGCGGCAGTGCGCTTTTGTTCTATGACGAGTGCGGTGTCGATCACCCAGTCCCCATCACGCCATACGTATTCAGAGGATGGGCGAAGTTTATCGGTCAATCCACATTCTTGAGGCGTGAACCCCGCTTTTAAAATCTCGCTCGGCTCTCCATTATCAATGCGGTATAGTTGATATCCACGATAATCTGGCAAGAGCCGCCATTGCTCGTTTTGCCAAAAAGGCCAAGTTAGCGGCGAGTACTCAGGCAAAGAAGTCGTTGTTGCGAATGCAGGAATTAACCAGCGTCCCTGATGTTGTGGGTCCTCATCAGCAAGAGTGCTATTGAGATATTGGCCTGTTTTAGGATGGTAGTGATAAATAAACATAGCGTTTGTTTTTTAAATGAATTAATAACGAATTACAGCGAGCCAAGCGATATTTCGCGGGCGAGATTCATTTCCGCCCTCGCCATTTACAGTGATGGTATGTGAGTGGCTACCTGCCTTGCCGATGCTGACATTGTGTGAGTGACTTCCAGCCTGGTTGAGCCGAATTCCAGTGCTACTGGTGCTTGTTTCTTGGTAATGCCCTCCTCCTCGTATTAATAGGTCATCTGACATTCTGTTTGAGAAATTACTCACTAAGTTGTCAGTTAAAGCCTGACTAAAACCATGTTTATGTCCTGGGTCGTGTACCGTGTGTCCATGTAAACCTTGCGTGTCTGTGTGAGCGGAGTGCGTATGATCTTCTACAGAGTTTGCCGATGCGCTATGGGTATGCCATGCGTTTTGCATCTCTTGTGCTGAACCTATTGCCCGTCCATGATCGACATCGCGGCCATCATCCCAGCAACGAATAAACTCTCCGCGGACATCTGGAATGCGAAAGGTTGTGGCGTCATCACCGCAGGAAAAGCAGCCCTGGTAGTGTTGATGCCAATCTGTTTCGCTGATGAGAGCGCCGCTCGCCTGGGCATAATCCCATAGTGCGGGATAGTCTGAGCGGCTTAAGAGAGAACCATTGCATTTGAGGTATCCTGTTGGCACCTGGATGGAGGGTACGAACACAATTTGGCCTACTGTGTTAGAAAAGGCGGCGATAGCCTGTGAGACGCGTAGCGGCGTCATGAGCGTTGAATGATCGGTCCCTGCTAAAGCCTGCTCTTGAGAGGAGGGAACGAAGTGCTGCTCAAGCATGGCGCGAGTCAGCCCCCATTCTTCCCATTCGGTGAAACTATTTGAAGGGGCTTTGCCTTTATTGTCTACTTTGGCTCGGTAAGATTGGCCTGCATGTTGAATATAAGCGCCTTGCGGATAGTTTCCTGTACTGGACCATTCGGGCAAGCCACGCTGCATTAGATAGCGAATGGCTTCATCAGCGCGCTTGCCGATAAAATTGAACCATTCCATCGGCGGAATGCCGCCGGTTTGCTCAAAAGCGACGCCCCAGCCTCGTGAGAGATCAGGAAAGAGTTGAACTTCGCCAGGGCGTGCGCCCTCAGCAAAGACCTGTTCATCAGGACGTGAATAAAGTGTCATAAATACCTTGCTAATTTTCCTTGGTTAAAACCTTGAGCGCCGGGGGAACCGGCAAATCCGAAAGCGTTGATATTGGCTAAGACGACATATTTGACATTAACCCCCGCGGGTCGCGGCAAAATATCCAAAGTTTGAATGGCGTAACGCTTAAAAGCGGTGGCTTGATCACTGCGAATGGTGACGGTAAAACTCATGTCGAATTGGTCATAGACGCTGGCTTGCCCACCAAAGATAAAATCGAGCGCTTGCGTAATATCTGGAACCGTGCCGAGCATATGATTTTTGGCGATCCGGCATTTGATGAGAAACCTAAAATCATCGTCATCAAGCATCACGGAGTCAGTGATAACATCGCCTATGCGGTACCATTTACCTCCGCCTGCACTTGATCGGCTCAACCCTTGAGCGCCAGGGGCGCGTTCAAAGCCGAATAGGCTGCGTGGTGCAAGGCCTGTTAAAACTCGGGATTGCCCGACATGCTGACCGACTAAATCGAGATTTTTGCCCGAAGCGGTCTCAATATTGAGTGCATTAGGCAGATCGGCGAGGCCCTGCCATGTGTCACTAAAATATCGATTGATCAGTTGTGCGGTGGCACATGCCTTGGGCTTGCCTGTGTATTGCCAGATGAGCAGTGATGGATAAGACATGCTGTGTGTGATCCGAGTTGATGTCTACAACACCACGACTTCAATATTGTCAGCCGCAAAGCGCGCCATTTCGCGCACCACGATCTCAATATTGCTGGCGGTCAGCGTTTCGCCGTGTCGGCCAATTCTAAGCGTTTCAACCCAAAACCCTTGCACGGTATTAATCGGGCTATATAAGCGAGAAAGCAACACCGCTTCACCAATGCTAAAAGGGGTTTGTGCAATGGCGGCTTTGATTGCATCGATATTGACCGCAGTAAAATGGGCATTGCGGCGTACTTCGAGATAAGCGGCGCAAGCGACGACAGCAGGTCGATCAAAGCGGATCATGCGAGCCATGTTCTTGTTGTCACGAATTTGGCATTGAACTCCACCGCGTAACCCTGTGCCAGCAGTTTTATTGTCAAAGATCACCCGTGCAATGTCTGCATCTGAGCCACCTTCGACAATGATATTGAGGCTATGGGCAGGTACGTCATCGGCATTAGGAGTATCGCCGTCATTTTCTAAACACACCGCTTGCCGGACATCGGCGAGTTGAAGCAACTTGACGATCATCCCATCGACGGAGTTTTGTGCGGCTTTTGCTCGGCTAATAAAGAAACGGCGTCGCAACTCGGCATCGGTTTCTTCCTCTTCACCCACTTCCGCTGCTTGGCTGCTTCGAGCTGAGCGCCAGCCTAAAAAGAGCGTTTCGATTGTCAACCTATTCTCTGCGGGCAGAGGAAATGCGCCTAGCGTTTCACTTCTTAAGTCGGCCTGAGCTGAACCGTTTTCATTCAGCGTCGTATCGGTCACTACAATCCAACGTCGATGATGCGGATCGGTGAGTACTGCGCTTGCCGGAATTAAAGTGTGGGGTGTGCCGGTTAAGATTGTATTGCGTAAGTAGCTGTAGCGAGCTTGCCGACGAGTCAAACCAGCATAGGCGACGCGCTGCTCAAGCCAAATGCCACTAGCGGCTTCGGGATCGAGTGCTTTGTAAATGGATTCAGCGAGCTCTTCCAGATCGGTTTTAATTTGTGCAATGAGGCCGATCAATTGCCCATCGGGGCTATCAGTATCGGTATTGATGTCCGCGCCATAAATCGTGCGAAAGCCTGTATCGAGATGAGCGAGATTGGCATCCAGTCGCTCAATGATGAAGCCTTGTTCAGTGAGTTGGGCCATCTAGCGTGTTGCGTGAATGTATTGACATGCGGCGGAGCACACCACCGTAATAAGCTCAGGCAAACGCCAGATAATCATGCCAATCCATACCGTTGCGGCGATATGCCATATGGTTTTGTGGAACTCAGGCAGTGTGAATGTTACCGTTGCCATGCATATCCTATAAAAAGTGCGAAGGGTAGAAATAAAAAAGCCCCGACTGCGGCTAACAATTCGGGGTTTTTGCTTTTTTGGGGTGAATCTAATTCGTGATGTTGATCAATTGATCGTGATGATCTTTAAGTTGGGCAGTGATCGTTAAATGACGTGTACTGGCATCCCATTCCAACTCTAAATTCAGCAGCTCGCGTACACCGTGCGTTTGCAAAATGGTGCGTTTGACCATTGATTCAATCTGCCGCAAATCCGCAGGCCGCTCAAAGTTTGGTAGCCACGGCAAACCATGCTCTAGATCAAGAAACCAATCCCCTTGAAATGACAATAAGCGAGATTTGACACGCTGCTTGACTGATTCAGCATGGTTGGCATAATTAGCTCGCCCCTGTCCAAAGGTCCAATCGTGGTTCGCATCGAGTCTTCTGACTTTCATTGCGGCCCGCCCGAGCAATCGCCGCCTGCTTTGACGCCACTATGCTGGTGAGCGTGCAGTGTCACGCCATTGGAACTGAGATCCCCACCGCTATGCGAGATAGTGCCGCTGATAGTGGTGCCTGCTGCGCTGCCGATGCCGCTTAAGCCTGCTTGGTAAGTCAGCAGTTGTTCAACGACTACCGGACATTGAAGGGTTAATTGGGTGCCTTTGATTGTCATGTGCCCAGCTTGATCCAACTTGAAATAAGCGCTGCCATCGAGCGTGCGTAGCATTACTGCATCGCTGGCTAAATTAGGAATGACATGGGGTAAAGAAGAAAACCCCACTAAAGCAAAACCATCGGATAAATCATGCAAGCGATAATCGAGTGGTATGCTGGATTGACCACTAGCGAACCAACCGTCGATGCAGCGTTCAGCAAAGATAATTAAGCATTCATCGCCTGGTGCCACTGGAAACGTCATCACAAATGCGCCGCCTCGCGGAAATTGCACAGGAACATCGGTGAGCATGGGTAAAGGTGCAGCTTGATCGTTCTGCAAAATGTGCTCGATCAATGGCAGAACGGAGGCAGTTTGCGTACTGGGATCAAAACTTACAATACGGCCAGGCAGCGCCACATGGAGCTTTTTAAGCGCTGTGGCGATACTGGATTCAATTGCCGTATCGAGCGATGGGGTATGCCAGTTCATTCTTGTCTATCCTGTCGGTGAAGAGGAGTAAAGTTTCCCCCTATGCCTGTAATCGTCGTCAGCCACTCATCTCCATAGGTATCCCCGCAATGCGAGATGCTGACGGTTTTATAGTCGCCATTGAAAGATTCAGTAATCGATTGCACTCGCACTAAGCTACCTATGCGAATCGCAGGATTAAGCAATGTGGTAATAATGAGTCCATCATCACAGACCTCAGGCGCACCGATCATGCCGGTGTCTTGTGAGACCCACACAGCTTCATCAGCTAACACTTGGCTTACAGGCAGCATCAGCACTTCGCCATCTTGAATGGACCAGTCGGATTGATTGGCTTGGGCCAGTTGATTAAAAGCGTCCCGCGTATTGCCGCAAAAGACCCGACCCCGTGGCAGTCCATTGGGCCGTCCTTGGGCTACAGCCCCTAATTGTGTATGGCTAAACGATTGCGCCAACTGTTTGACTGTCTGGCTATCAGGCGTGCCAGCTTTAAGGGTAAGCGAGACGCGCGCAGTACGATAATCGATATCGCCATCAGCGCATTCCAATACGAGAATGGAGTCGAGCCCATCGCGTTGCACGTAGGCCTTGAGGATATCGCCTGTATAGAGCAAGCGCAGTTCAGCGTAGCCGACAGATAAAGCGATCCGTTTAAATGAGCCGCTCAAAAGTTGATTCAAATGTGTGCGATTGAGGTTCCATATAGATATCTGAGCCGGATTGGGTTTAGCGTCAATCGTTTTACAAATATCGAACGAGACGCGCAAGGCGTCGATCAGTAAGCCATCGCGCTGATTGCCTAGCGCAAGTTGGTAACGGCGGCCAAATTGTTTCATAGCTCGATATCTGCCTTATCCGCAATATAGAGAAGACAGCGCTGACCTAAATCCTCTCCGCCCGTAGGATCGAAGCCCATGCCACTCTCATCGGTGAGGACGAAGCAATAGTCAATGGGCCTGCGCCATAGAATAGGTACGCCAACGACCAGTGGTTGCCCTTGGGCGCTATATCGGTCACGCTTTAAATCGAAGACATCCATTGCCCAATAATCCGCGATGCTGTTGTAGCGCAGCGTTAAGCGCAAGGAATGCCCTTTAAATGCAATCGTCATTTCTTGATACGGGGCGGAATCGACTGGAATACGATTCATTGAGAGCGCTCACCCAGTAGATGTTTGAGGAGCGATTTATTATTCTCCGCTGGTTGCAACTGAACTTTGCCTTTTTGGGTTTTAGTTGCAGCTTGTTGACGAGCTCTTCCAGAAGCCTGTTTGACACCCGCGATGGAGTGCGTCGTTACGATCACTATTTCTCGGCAGGTCAAGGTAAACTCAGCCACGCCATCTTGCATCTGATTTAGGCTAATCGACTGTAGCAGCATGTTGTCGTAGAGCCTGGCGCCCGTCATAATTTCGATGAGTTCGGCTGACTTCTGCAAGCCCAGCAAGGCTTCATACACCTGCTGCACTCGCTCATTGCTTGCAGTTGAATCAATCCCAGACCAAGTCGGCAGCCATGGCGCCAAGGGTCGTGCCTGTTGAAGGGCCGTTGCCATCGTGTGCGTATAGCTCTGCGTTGAGCCTAGTTCCCTTTGTATCCGTGTGGCCGCTTGTAGCGTGACGGACTTCACTTCGGTTGGTAAAGGCAGCTGATTTAAAAAATCGGGACTTTTGCGCAAAAATGCGCCCGTGAATCCTGCTTGATGCGCGATGGGCGGCTGATAGTCCGTGATGATGCCTGTGATGGTCACTTGTTTAGGCTCAAGTGCTGCATGATCCGCAATCAATGCGCCGGATTCAATCGGGTTTTCTGATATCCGTAAAATCGATTGATGTTGCTCAGCTAGCGTCGCATCCAGCGTTACAGTCCCGATCCGGCGGTGTGTAACCGAAATGCTCATAGCTTGGCGGCACTTTGGCTATTGTGTGCGGCAATCCGCTGTTGACGGAGTGCATCGGCGGTCGCTCGGCCTGCTGCTATTGGATCGGATGCGGCAATACTGATTTTGATATCTTGATTGACCGTCTGTTGATGGGTCTGGTTGGCCTGATTGGAGTGATGCTGGATCACCTGGCTTGCAGCGGGATGGGCAGAGGCTAAAGCGACGTTGACGGCCTGTGAAATACCGTCAGCCTGGCCCAGATTGAGTTTTTCGCCCACCAACCCAAAGCTAGATTGAAGCTTCGCCCAACCTCGCGTTAGCCAACCGATTAGCTTATCCCAGGCATGAAATACTCGATTGAATGCATTCTCAAAGCAGTCCGCGATGAAGTCAGCTACTTGCGCAAATAAGTGACGGTAAGATTCAAATAGAGATAAAAATAGTGCTTTAATGCGTGCAACACCTGTTGAGAGCCTTTTCAGGATGCTCTCCCAAGTCTTGCTGGTAAACTTGCCCAGCTGCGCAAAGAGTAAGTGAAGTAACGCTTTAATGTTTTCAGCCAGTTGACGGGTTATCTTTTGAAACTGGGCTAAATCGCCTGTAAGTAAAGCGAAGATAGCTTTCATGATAAGGCTGCTATACGCCAATACTGGGCCCAGCACACGCATTACGCTGTCTGCAAAAGTTTTTATCGTTTCACTATAGCTTTTCCACGCTGCTTGGCATTGAGCTAGCCAATACTTGACGTGTTTGAGTCCCTCTGCAAAGGAAGCCCAAAACCCCCCTAAAGCAGACTCACCTCCTTGCGTATAGGTGACGAAGTCATCGATTAAGACGATGAGCCCGGCAATCGCCGCACTGAGCCACAACACGGGATTCACGATAAAAGCGGCGATGGTCGCTCGCTTTACCCATGCCAAGACGCCCACTAAAGCCCATAGCGCTGTTTTCCAGCCCATGGTACGGCGGATCATTTGATCGATAGCAATTCCGGTATGGACAAGCGCTCGTACTGTTGCAAACAGGAGTTCAATAAATCGGCGCAGTCCATCACGAATGAGCTCTTTATTGCGTAATAAAAACTCTTTAAAGCGATCAGCCAGTTTAAGTAGCTGAGGTGCCAGACTCAATGCAATCTGCGTACGCAATGATTTAAATATCCACGTAATGCGCGTCATGGCATCCCCCCAGGCACTGGCGATATCCGCTTGCTCTTGAGTGGCAACACCGAGTTCTTGAGCTTCTTGCATTAACTCATGCAGTTCCGTGCGCGATAGCCTCAACGTTTGTAGCATAGAGGCATCAATGCCCATCTTTTGCAAAAAGGCGCTGCGCTGAGGATCGGATAGGCGCTGCATTTTATTTTGCAATTCGCCGATCATGTGCGTGACCGATTTAATAGAGCCATCGGCGTTTTTTGCGCTTAAGCCGTAATGTTCAAAGGCGCGTGCGCCTCGTCCCATACCATCCGCTGCTTCACCAATGACTTTGGAGAGCCCGCGCACCGAAGATAGAGCGGATTCCATCGATGCGCCATTTTGCGCTGCAGCAAAGCCAAATTGTTGCAGGTATTCAGCACTCGCTCCTGTCGCCCTGGCTGCTTGATTGAGGGTATCGAGGCCATTGAGCGCCTTAGCAAAGAAAGCTGTGATGCCGCCAGTCAGTGCACCTACGGCAGTAACGGCAATCGATGCGGTACGGGCGACATCCGATAATGTCTGGCGGAATTGCTTGGCTTGCTTGAGATCAGCAACAACGCCGAGCTTAAAGAGAAACTCATCAACGACCATGGGTGCCTTTAGCCAATTCAGTTTGAATCGCATCCCACTGCGCTATGGTTTGATGAAACTCCACCAAATCGGATAACGTATACAGGGTGCGAAGCTCATTGAGCGTGCAGTACTTGCGCATAATGGGCAGCCAAATAAACCAGTCGATTAGGTCTGAATGGGCGTTGGCATGAGGGCGCTTAGACTGTTCCAAGCGCCCCCTTTGAAAAAATCAGCAAACTGCACCTTACAGCCGTCCAGCAAAACACGAATAAGGTGTGAACGGTATTGATTAAAGTGCGTCTCAAGCTGATGGGTTAGCCGAAAGGGTTTATCTTGATTCGTCTGAACGGTCGTGTGTTCATAAATCAGGCGCTCGATCTCAGTGACTTGAGGGCTACCCAAATGGGCTAAAAGCGTGCCGATCTCAAGATTGCCATCCTGATTGGGTGAGACTTTAATGCCTTCGAGTAATTTACCCGCTTGTTTTAAAGCGGCCCAGCCGGCCATAGCATTAGCGGGTGTCATGCGATACGTGATGCCGTCCAGTTCAAATTGATGCGCGTTCATGGGTGAGCCAATCCTTTTTCTAGAGTAATCGTGAGCGTCTCAAAGACGAGGGTCCAAGTGGTGGTGTTATGCGCCATGCCTCGCGTATAGTCAGGGGCGGTCGTGAAATAGCCGTTTAAGCCGCTGACTTTGTCATCATTGAGTAAATCGACAATGGAGAGCGTCATCGGCGTGAAGGTTTTAATGGTCGAGCGCTGCTGTTTAAATAAGCGATCCAGATAGTGGTTATCGGGACTATGCTGTTTAACTTTAAGGGTCAGCGTGCCAGATTGATCGGGGTTAGCAATAAAAACGCCTGTGCCATTGGCGCCCATCGTGTAGCTACCGGCATCGGCATTCAATTTAGCCTGAATGACATCATTGCCGTCGCTCCAATCGGAGAGCCGCACGCCATTGATTAAAACAGAGACGTCGCGGGGGTTAAAAGTAGTGCTCATAGGAATTAACGATCAAAGTTAACAAGGATGTCAGCGGAATGAATCGCGCCAGCCAGCTTTAACGCGACTTGAATCGGAGGTGCCTTGCGGGCTTCACGGTCACTGCTGGAGAGGCGATCCACGGTATCGGCCCACACGTAAAAACCCTCTTCAAGGCGCTCGCCGGTGTGTAAATGCCCAAAAGGGTCACCCCGCCACACCCCTGCGGCAAACGCGCCATTGCGCACACCTTCTCGGCAAACGCTTTCTACAGCAGCAAGCAAGCGATGGGTGCCTGCGTCGGTGAGCGGAATCTTGGTGGGGCTTCGTTGTAACGTCGCCGCAACTTCTTTTTGCACAGCATCGACAAACCAATCGAGGCTGTGCACCTCATCAAAGAAACGCCCACCGAGTACTGTGCCTTCGGCAACCATCGCCGTTTCATCAAAGTAGGTGTAATAGTTGATGCCTAACGCTTTGCATTGATTGGCTTCGGTGAGCGTTAACGGATGCGGGGTGACGCCAGGAAGTTGTTTAAACTTCATCGTGATCGTCGTATTATTACCGGCGAAATTAACGGATAAAGCACGAGCGAGCCAGCTCAAGACTGCATAGGGATTGTTCTTGTCATAGAGCGCCACGACCCGTTCATTCTTTTGATCGGCCAGTTGCTTAACAATATTAAAAGGACCGGTCTCTAAATGTTGAGGAGTGGAGGTGGTGAGTCCTAAAATTTTCTTATCCGCGGCGAGTATCCAATTGGCCGCCTCTTTAATCTGAGTATCCGTTATAGGGTGAACCACATAGAGCGCGTACCAGTGATTAAAGCGGGCTTCCAACTGTGACAGCGCAGCGGTAAGGGATTGCGCTTCAAGCGTGACGGCATCGGTGCCGGTGACTGAATAGGCATCAGTGCTATCCAATTTGAGTAGGCTGCCCAAATAAGACGGCGTGCTACTCATAGCCAGTGGCTGCCCATCGCTGTTCAT
>JASSUC010000035.1:0-13331 GCA_031963245.1 Mycoavidus cysteinexigens | reverse complement strand
ACGAGATTATGCTGCCTTTACTTAATCTCGTCAACCCCTTTATGCAAAAAACCTTTAAATTAAATTAAAGGGCCGCTAGGCCCAGTTCATTCGTCTTTAGTCTTGCGCTTTATTTGGCAACAAAAGCCACATCCTCCCGGGCGCTTTCATGGTTCCGGCCAGCATCCCGGCCTTGTCCCCTGAACCCCAGAAATAATCTGCTCTAACTGCCCCTTTGATGGCCGACCCGACATCTTGTGCAAAGACTAGACGCTTGAGCGGCCCGCCAGTCGGCCAGCGAGTCGATAAGAAAACGGGCATACCCAACGCAACCCAACTCGGATCTACCGCGATTGAACGGCCAGCAGTTAAACGCACGCCTAAAGCGCCAATCGGCCCATCCGCACGGTTACTTGCCGCCCCCACATCCATCCGTGCCGGCATTTCTTTGAAAAAAACAAACCGCGGATTAACCTCAAGCACCGCCTGCACGCGCGCCCGATTCGCCCGCGCCCAAGCTTTGATGCCCGGCATGGTTGCCTGCGCGGGAGTGAGTTCACCGTGGTCAATTAACCAGCGTCCAATCGATTGATAGGGCTTGCCATTGCTACCGCTATAGCCTACCCGCATGATCTGGCCATCCTCCAGCACAATCCGGCCCGAACCCTGCACTTGCAGAAAAAACGCTTCAATGGGGTCATCCACATAGACCAGTTCCGCGCCTTTTAGGACGCCACTTTTCAGCAACTGCGCGCGCTCGGCTAAGATAGCTTTTTTCGGCATGCCCTTGGGCCAGCGGTAGAGTGGATAGATATAGGGGGCACGCCGGACCCGCGAGCCACGTAATAAGGGCTCGTAGTAGCCTGTGACGAGCCCGTCTACACTACCGTCTTCATTTGATAGTTGAAATGGCGTGAAATAACGCTCATAAAACGCGCGGGCTTTTTCAGGGTCAAGTTCATCAAGTTGTTCAGCTGCCGTACACACGACCTTCCAATCTGAGAGCTGTTTGACGCGCAGGCAGTTTTCTCGCAACGCAGTGGTTGCGCCCATGAGCGCATCCTCTTGCCAGCCTTCCACCTCTGCCCACGCCACTTGCATCAGCCGTTTAGGTAGGGGAACGCGAGGCGCAGGTAGAAGCGCTGCTGGCAGCGGTTTATCTGGCGAACTCATCCGGGGGGGTGACGCGCAAGCAGCAACCCCTGCAACCAGGATCAGCATTGCTAATCTGGCAAACTTTAATGAACCCATACAACCCATATACAAGGAGGATAAAAAAAGGCAAAACACCCAATGTTCAATGTAACGTGCGCGGCATATGCAAAATAAATTCTGGAATAGGCGCATCAAAACGAGCGCCATCTTCGGCAACGCAAAAATACTCACCGCGCATCGTACCGACTGGGGTAGCGATCACGGCCCAACTGGTGTACTGAAATTGCTCGCCTGGTTGCAAAAGCGGCTGATGACCAACAACACCTAGGCCCTTAATTTCTTGCGCATGGTTTTCGCTATCAACAATTAGCCACTGGCGCGCAATCAATTGCGCGGCGACTTGCCCAGAATTGCGAATGGTCATCGTGTAAGCAAAAGCGAACTGATGCTGATCGGGTTCTGATTGTTCTGGTAAATAATTGGCTTGCGCTGAAACGCTGAATTCGTATTGGCTCATTTGTTTTGTGTGGATTGTGGACCAAGGAAAAATTTCAATTGTGCTTGAAGCAGCGCCTAGCCGCAACCCTTCATTTCACGGCCTCAAGCTTATCATGGCATAGCAGGATAAACGATGCGCTCGGTCCCTTGATTGAACCGATAAATCCTGAAATATCAACACTATCCATGTTCTTTAAAACTGTTGTCGACTAAGGCAGGTAGAATACCGAGTATTGTTTTTCCCTGCTGACATATTCTTTACTCACACTCATTTTATGAAGCACTATCGAATCGCCCCAAGCATTTTATCTGCCGATTTTGCCCGTCTTGGCGAAGAAGTGCGTCAAGTCATTGACGCTGGCGCCGACTGGATTCATTTTGATGTGATGGATAATCACTATGTACCGAATTTAACGGTCGGCCCGATGGTCTGCGAGGCCATCCGGCCACACGCGACAGTACCCATTGATGTGCATTTGATGGTGCAGCCGACGGATCGCATAGCCTCTGATTTTGCTAAAGCAGGCGCTAATATTATTAGTTTTCACCCAGAAGCTTCTGACCATATTGACCGCACTCTCTCGCTCATTCGAGATCATGGCTGCCAAGCAGGTCTAGCTTTTAATCCAGCGACTCCGCTGCATTACCTTGATCATCTGATGGATCGACTTGATCTGATTTTGATTATGTCGGTGAACCCTGGTTTTGGCGGTCAATCATTTATTCCTGAAGCGCTCAATAAATTGCGGGCAGTGCGGTCTCGCATTGACGCGCATACGGCTAAAACCGGACGCGAGATCCGCCTTCAAATAGATGGCGGCGTCAAGCTTGACAACATTGCCGCCATTGCAGCAGCGGGGGCAGATACCTTTGTCGCTGGCTCGGCGATTTTTGGACAACCCGATTATCGAACCGTCATCGCGGCTATGCGTCAGCAGTTGGTGGCTTAGACGTGGGGGGTTAAGATGTTGCTGATGATTGATAATTACGATTCCTTTACATACAATCTCGTGCAATATTTTAGCGAGTTAGGCGAAGAAGTTCTGACGGTACGCAATGATGAAATTACGCTGGCTGAAATCGCTGTTTTAAATCCTACGTATCTCTGCTTATCGCCCGGCCCAAGCGATCCGCATCATGCCGGGATCACACTTGAGGTACTGCGTGAATTTACTGGCAAACTGCCGATTCTTGGCGTCTGCCTTGGACATCAGGCGATTGGTGCTGCCTGCGGGGGCCGAGTGGTCCGCGCACAAACCATTATGCATGGCAAAACCAGCGAGATTGAAACCGATGGCAAGGGCGTTTTTACGCATTTACCAAAGCGCTTTAAGGTCACCCGCTACCACTCTCTCGCGCTAGAACGGGCGACTTTACCCGCTTGCCTAGACATCACGGCCACCACCGTTGATGGAGAAATTATGGGCATCAGGCATAAAACACTGGCGCTTGAAGGTGTACAGTTTCATCCTGAATCGATTCTGACGGAACATGGCCACGCTTTATTGAAGAATTTTCTGGATCGCACGGCAACTCATTAATTGATTCTCCATGAGCACCCAACTTGAAACCGGCTTAGCCACTCAATTTACCGCGCTGCCGCTTGCATGGCGCGATTGCATGGCGCCATTTATCGCCAGTCCAACTTATCCGGCACTGTGCCGTTTTGTGGATGGCGAACGTGCACAAGGCAAGACGGTTTATCCAAACGATGTGTTTCATGCATTAAATTTGACATCACCAGCCGAGGTAAAAGTAGTGATCATCGGCCAAGATCCCTACCATGGCGAAGAACACGGCATCCCTCAGGCGCATGGGCTGGCATTTTCAGTACCCCCTGGCGTCCGCCCGCCCCCATCATTACGCAATATCTTCAAAGAACTTAACGCTAACTTTGGCCACCCAATACCAGCGCATGGTTGCCTAGAGAGTTGGGCGCGCCAGGGCGTACTCTTATTAAATACCGTTTTAACCGTAGAGCGCGGCCGCGCGGCTAGCCATGCAAAACGGGGGTGGGAATCGTGTACTGATACGCTAATTCAGCAGCTTGCCGCCCAACATGAGGGTTTGATTTTTCTACTTTGGGGCTCACACGCACAATCCAAACGTGCACTGCTAGATCCAAGCAAGCATAAAATACTCGAAGCCCCTCATCCATCACCCCTCTCTGCGTATCGAGGTTTTCTCGGCTGCCAGCATATTAAACTGGCCAACGAATACTTAATCAATACTCAACGGCCCGCAATTAATTGGCGGCTGCCCGCAACTGCAGATTTGTCGTAATTAGTCTGAGTTGCCGCAAACCGCGACGTCAGACTAAATAGTACCTGGCAAAAATTTCAATATAGCGATAATCAAACCAATCTGCGTAATAGAGATTCCCACAAACCATTTTATAAGTTCAACCTTACTATTAGATATTTCGCCTCGAAGAGTAGATATTATCTGCTCAAACTTGAGGCCCATATCTTTACGTAAATCACTAAGCTCGCGCTGCAGCCCTTCTTGAACTGCAGGCGAATCTTCTTCAACTATCAATTTTTGCCAATTGACAGAAAATACCGTCGCCCAAGCCTCTACTATAGCTTCAGCGTGAGCGCTTGGAACGCCCGCTTCTTTTAAGCGTTGATAAGCTTTTAAAGTATCAAATCTTGCCCTTGCCATCATCAAACTCCTTAGTTCTTTCAAATTGAGCGCATACGCTATTTTTTCCCACACAGAATAATCTTCGTGGTTTAATTGTTAACCAAAATAGTGAAATATGCAAGCAATTTAATTAAACTCATCCAGATAACCATGCAGCGCGCCATTTGCACGCCTCACTGCGCGACTCCGAAGGATGTAAGCGATAACTCGTAACCTCTGGAGGATCAAGTGTGAGTTGCACGCAACGCAATTCATCACGCCGGAAAATATGCACGTCAAACTGATCTGCTGTTTGGTAGCGAGCAAGCAACGCTTCGAGATTACTGCCACTCACGCGCAGGCCATCAAGCGCAACTAATCTATCTCCTGCTGACAAGCCAGCTCGGTGCGCCGCGCCGCCTTCATATACAACATCAATCCAGACACCTTCGCGCACGCGCATGCCAAGTGACGGCAAATGATTGGCCCGATCAGCCTCAAGCGTCACCTCGAATGGCGCCAATAGCTCTGCTAGCGGCAAATCATGTGTGCCATACACGGCATCCTGATACAACTCTGAGAGGTCAACACCCGTGGCTTCATGGAATAGAGCCTCAATGTCATCGTCAGTAATGCCCACCGGTTGGTGCTGATAAAAATCACGGCCATAGCGCTGCCATAGCAACCGCATCACATCATCCAGAGATCGAATAGATTCTGTCTGGGCTCGGATGGCAAGATCAAAAGCCAACGCGATCAACGCCCCTTTTTGGTAGTAACTTACAATCGCATTGGCTGCATTCTCATCTTGCATATAATATTTAGTCCAAGCATCGAATGAGCTCTCAGCAACACTTTGCTTAAACCGGCCACTACCGCGCAACACCCTTGCCAGGGTCTTACCAAGCAGAGCGAAATAATCCTGCATGGTCATCAGCCCACTGCGCACCAGCATCAGATCATCATAATAAGAAGTGAACCCTTCAAATAACCAGAGTAGCGTCGTGTAATTTTCGTGGGCAAGGTCATAGGGCGCAAATGTAGCCGGCTTGATCCGTTTAACATTCCAACTATGAAAATATTCATGACTACACAAGCTAAGGTAAGTACGATACCCCTCTGTCAGCTTGTCTGGCGCACATCCGATAGCCGGTAAATCACTACGCTTACAAATCAAAGCTGACGAAGCGCGATGCTCAAGACCACCGAAACCGTCGGTGAGCGCCATGGTCATAAACATATAACGCTTAAACGGCGCAGATTTTGTCTGTGGCTCAAAAAATACGATCTGGGTTTCACAGATCCGCTGTAAATCCTGCGTTAGACGCGCCAAATCAAGCGCTGGAACCTTGCCCGCAATGACGACTTCATGCGCTACCTGACAAGCGTTAAAACCCGCTAGCGCAAACTCACCCAACATAACGGGATGATCAATCAATTCATCGTAGTTAGCTGCGCGATATTCACCAAAACCATGGCGGGGTGTCGCTTCGGCTTCAGCCAATGTAGTCGCCACCCGCCAGTCGTGATAGGCCGCTCCAAGCGGCGCTTTTATCTCAACCCAACACGGTGCCGCCTGCTGACCAAGCACAGCTAAAAAAACACTCGTGCCATTAAAAAAACCAATGGTGTCATCAAGATGGGCAGCACGCACCGACAACTCCCACGCGTACACCTCATAAGTCAGTATCAACGTCCCTTTGACCGGCGCTGCTTGCCAATGATGCTTATCCATTTTCTGCAGCGGCACCTGGCGCCCGGTGGCTAGCGAGTGCGCCTTTATGGTCACGATATGGCGCGCGAATTCACGCACCTTATAGCTGCCTGGAATCCACACGGGCAGCATAAAACGCTGCCCTAGCGGGTCAGGCTCAAGCACCGTGAGCGTCACTTCAAAAAGATGGGCTGCGGGATCTTTAGGAATAATCGTATAGTGTATTGGCTTCATAAACCCAGTGCGGAGGCAACCAATTGGCGCTTGATAAAAGATTGCTGGTTGAGTAACGTCAGGCCGGCGTTGCGTATGCCACGCACAAACCCACCAGGCCATGAAAAAAGCCGATGCAAACCATCTGTTACCAGCGACAATTTCTGAATATCCTCGCGCCGAGAACGTTCATAACGGCGTAGTAGCGTCATGTCGCCCAAATCCCGAAATGGCTCTTTGCTGGCGAGAACCTGAGTTAATTCCGCCACATCGCGTAAACCAAGATTCATCCCTTGGCCCGCCAGAGGATGAATCAAATGCGCAGCGTCCCCGACCAGCGCGACCCGTGGTGCAATCAGGCGCTCAACCTTTTGCAAACTGAGCGGAAAACCGTGTCTCTGAGACACACACTGAAGGGCGCCAAATCGATTGCCTACGACCGCTGTAAGCTCAGCTGAAAAAGCCATTTCATCTAGCGCCAGCAAGTCTTGAGCATGCTGCTCATACGCTGACCAGACAAGCGACACATGATTCTCCGGCAAGGGTAATAAGGCAATCAGTTCGCCCTTATGGAACCATTGATAAGCGGTTTCACGATGTGGCTGTTCAGTTTTAAAGTTAGCGACAATGCCGATTTGCTGATAATCGCGCCGCACCAGCTTTGCCCCCATTTGAGCACGGACCCACGATTGGGCGCCATCCGCGCCAACCACAAGCTGAGTGTTGAGCACTTGGCCATCATCCAACTCAAGTAAAGCTCGCTCAGGCAAAACTGAAAAATGATGCGCACGGCGATCTAGCCAAACCAAGCTCGGCTGAAACCGCAGCGCCGTATCCAATGCCGACTCAATTAATGAGGCTTCAGTGATCCACGCCAACTGCGGCACATGCGCCTGAAAAGCGGAAAAGTGCAACTCAGCCAACGCATCGCCATAGATACGCATATCATAGACAGGAGCCAAGCGCGCAGGATCGAGGGCCTGCCAGATCCGTAATTGCTCAAATAAAGTTTGAGCGCTTGCCGAAAGCGCATAAACACGGGAATTAAAAACCGCCGATGCACTCGCTATTGGAGCGAGCAAAGCCACCCGCAACCCCAATTGCGCAAATGCCAGAGCGGCTGCCTTACCAACCAGCCCTCCGCCCACTACAACTATCTGAAAACTCTGAGATTCGATCATCCTGCTATTATAGCCATCCATTTTACTTATTCTTATTGCTCGCCTGTAAAACAGGCCTTATTTCTGAAAGGATGTCATGAGTCTCAAATGCGGCATCGTCGGTCTGCCTAACGTCGGCAAGTCGACTCTTTTTAACGCCCTAACCAAAGCCGGCATTGCCGCCGAAAACTACCCATTTTGCACGATCGAAGCAAACGTGGGCATAGTCGAAGTACCCGATGAACGACTAACGGCCCTCGCCGATATCGTCAAACCGGAGCGCACCGTGCCTGCGATTGTTGAATTTGTTGATATTGCAGGCTTAGTTGCAGGCGCCTCGAAAGGTGAAGGACTCGGCAATAAATTTCTAGCCAATATCCGTGAAACGGACGCTATCGCCCATGTTGTACGCTGCTTTGATGACCCGAATGTAGTGCATGTCGCAGGCCAAATTAATCCCCTCGCGGATATTGAAGTGATTAATACTGAGCTTGCGCTAGCGGACTTAGGCACGGTTGAAAAAGCCTTGTCACGCTATTCAAAAGCAGCAAAATCAGGTGGTGATAAGGAAGCCGCAAAGTATGTCATTTTGCTCGAGAAAATACAAAAACAGCTAGATGCCGTAAAGCCTGTGCGCGCACTTGATTTGTCAGACGATGAGCATGTCTTACTCAAAACCTTATGCCTAATCACCGCCAAGCCAACGATGTATATCGCCAATGTGAAAGAGGATGGCTTTGATAACAATCCCTTATTTGACATGGTCAAACACCATGCAGAATCGGAAAACGCGCCAGTCGTTGCAGTATGTGCGGCAATTGAAGCAGAAATTTCTGAGCTGCCTGACGAAGATAAAACCATCTTCTTGGCCGATATGGGGATGGATGAAGCAGGGCTGAACCGCGTGATTCGTGCCGGCTTTAAATTGCTTGGATTACAAACTTATTTCACGGCAGGCGTTAAAGAAGTACGCGCCTGGACCATCCGCATAGGGGATACTGCACCACAAGCCGCTGGGGTGATTCACACGGATTTTGAGCGTGGCTTTATTCGTGCGCAGACCATCGCATTTGAGGATTTCATTGCTTATAAGGGCGAGCAAGGCGCTAAAGAGGCTGGCAAAATGCGCGCTGAGGGGAAGGAATACAAGGTACGCGATGGAGATGTGATGAATTTTTTGTTTAATGTTTAGGCAAGCGCGCGGATCTAAGTTGTGAAGGTGTGCGGCTGCTTTGAAAGCTTTGACAAAGCGATTAAGTTAAAGCAGCCGCATTAGAGTAATAATCAGGCTAAATTCTGATATTAAGAGAATTTAAAAAAAGTTTTCGTTGGAAATTTACTAGAGAGCTTATACATCAACATCGGATGATGATTGCGCGCCGCTATGGTCGCTGAGTGCCTTCAGCAGATGAAAATGCAGGAGAAAAAGCTATTGAGATCTTTGGTATAAGAATTTTATGGTGCCGGCTGCAGGACTCGAACCCGCTACCTGATGATTACAAATCAACTGCTCTACCAGATGAGCTAAGCCGGCAAGGCCCGAATTATAACGCATTGCGAGAAAATTGCTAGCTTAATTTGCGCTGAAAATGCACTACCAAGCAATTTCAATCAGCTGTCCCGTTCCTCAATGGAGATTAAACTTGCACAGCAACCTACACCGCCAATTTAATCGCCAATATTTTTTCTTACTTAACAATCCTTAAATGCGAGCGCCCACTTTTTTTCTTACCATTATTATCATCTTGCTTCTCCTTAGCGAGTAAGGTTTCCGTTGATGGCTCGTTCAATCCAGAGAGTAGATCAGTATTTTCCGCGCTAGACTCATCCGCTGCACTGTTAGACGACGCCTCTACTGGAAAGGCCATACCTTGACCATTTTCTAGTGCATAAATAGCCAGCACATTCTCAACTGGCACTTCTATTTTATGCGCTCGACCAGAAAATCGAGCGTTGAATTCAATCCAGTCATTGCGCATTTGCAAGCCGCTCGTGGCGCTGAAACTGATATTCAGCACAATCTCACCGTCACGGACGAATTCACGCGGAACTCGAACTTGGTTATCCACTCGCACCACAATATGCGGGGTATAGCTATTATCAGTGCACCATTCATAAAGTGCGCGCAATAGATAAGGTTTGGTTGAAATCGCTTGCTGCATTCGACATCCTTGAAATGAAAGTCAGTGCGCCTGCCACAAGCAAAGCGCACTGGGCTATATATGCAGATACAGCTATCGCATACGCCTTAAACCAGATTAACGACGCATGACCTTTTCTGAAGGGGTCAATGCTTCAATGAAGGCAGGACGGCTAAAAATCCGCTCCGCGTATTTCATGAGTGACGCCGCATTCTTTGAAAGTTCAATGCCAAAATAATCAAGGCGCCATAGCAATGGCGCAATAGCTACGTCCAACATCGAAAACTCTTCGCCCAGCATATATTTGTTTTTAATAAAAATCGGCGCCAATTGAGTTAAACGATCGCGAATCGCATGACGCGCTTTTTCATGGATCTTGTCAGTTGAGCGGCCTTTAGCCGATTCAAGCGTAGCGACGTGCACAAACAATTCTTTTTCAAAGTTAAACAGAAAAAGACGAGCGCGCGCGCGTTGTGCTGGATCTGCGGGCATCAACTGCGGATGAGGAAACCGCTCATCAATATATTCGTTAATGATATTTGACTCGTATAGAATCAAGTCACGCTCCACTAAAATTGGCACTTGACCATATGGATTCATGACTGCAATATCTTCCGGTTTATTGAAAAGATCAACATCTCGGATTTCAAAGTCCATCCCTTTTTCAAATAGGACCACCCGGCAACGCTGAGAAAACGGGCACGTCGCGCCGGAATATAAAATCATCATTTTTTACTTTCCTTAAAAAACCAAAGGGCTGCACTGCTTGCTGCCCATTCACTTCACTCTTCGCCCCTGCGAAAAGTCAAAACCACGTAACTCGCTTATGACTGCTTGCAGAGGCTATCAATTCACTTTAGCCTTATAGCAATCCGCTTAGACAATGTCTATTTAATTTCTTTCCAATAGTTTACATTCAACCGCCATGCGAAAAGACTGAGCATACTCAAAAACACGATCACCCACACCCCAAGCCGTTTGCGCTGCTGTTGTACCGGTTCAGCCATCCAGACCAAATAAGAGACTAAATCAGCCACTGCCGAATCATAATCCATTGGCGACAAGGTACCCGGTGTAAGTTGCCGGTAGCCTATATTTTTTTGACCGATATCGTGTCTCGCACTACTCTCCCCTTCGCTTTGCAGCGTACGTTGTCCCTGTAACTGCCATAATACATGAGGCATCGCAACATTCTCAAAGACCTGATTGTTCCAGCCAGTAGGCCGAGTATCATCGCGGTAAAAACTTCTTAAGTAGGTATATAACCAGTCGCGTCCGCGCGCTCGGGCTTCCAAGGATAGGTCCGGCGCATCTGTGCCGAACCATGCTTTAGCATCGTCCACGCGCAAGGCGATATGCATCATCTTGCCAACTTTGTCAGCGGTAAACAACAGATTGCTTTCAACCTCTGGCGCAGAAATACCAATGTCGCGCAGCCGACTATAGCGCATTTGGTTCGCACTATGACAATTTAAACAATAGTTCACAAAGAGCCGAGCACCGCGCTGTAGCGCGGCCAGGTCCCGCGTCCGATCAGGAGCCCGATCCAGGGCGATCGTTGGCTCATCTGCCAGCGCTGGAGTCACTATCACAGCAGCCAAGATCAATATTGAGAGCAGTGTTTTCATTTAAATCCACCTTTCTTGACTGTCAACTCACGATTTACGTGAAAAAGTGACACGGTCCGGCACTGGCTTAAAAACACCACGCTGGCTCCAATAGGGCATGCCAAAGAAAAAGGCAAAATACAACAGTGTGCAGATTTGCGAAATCACGTTAGCCACTGGGGACGGTGGTTTAGTGCCAAGCACTGCCAGGGTTAAAAACACTAAGACAAATATCGTATATAAGATTTTATGAAAAAAAGGCCGATATCGGATCGATCTTGCCGGACTACGGTCCAGCCAGGGTAAAAAGAAAAGAGTCATCACCGCTCCTCCCATGATGACCACGCCCCAAAATTTTGCTTCTGTGACCCGCATTGCCGCAATCACAAGCGCCATACCAATCGCCGATACGGCTCTAGATTTAAGGGTACGCGCGCGCACTACGGCAAATAAACCCAGTAGGCCAAGCACGATCATTAAAACCAGCTTGAAGTCGTCCGTGGTGGCGCGCAGCATTGAATAAAATGCGGTGAAATACCAAACCGGAGCAATTTCAGTTGGCGTTTTTAATGAATCAGCCGGAATAAAATTATTGGCCTCAAGAAAATACCCCCCCATCTCTGGCGCAAAGAAAACAATCGCGCTAAAAATCAGCAAGAAGATCGACACACTCATTAAATCGTGCACCGTGTAGTATGGATGAAACGGCACACCATCAAGCGGCACACCATGCTCATTTGTTTTATCTTTAATCTCAATGCCGTCCGGGTTATTCGAGCCAACTTGGTGCAACGCAATTAGATGCAGAGCAACTAACAACAATATCACCAATGGAATCGCAATCACATGAAAAGCAAAGAAGCGATTTAGCGTGGCATCGCTCACCACATAATCGCCTCGAATCCACAGCGCCAGATCAGGGCCGATCAATGGAATAGCCGAAAAAAGGTTGACGATAACTTGAGCCCCCCAATACGACATTTGACCCCACGGCAATAGGTAGCCAAAAAATGCTTCCGCCATCAAGCATAAAAAAATCAAACAGCCCAAAATCCAAACCAGTTCGCGCGGCTTACGATATGAGCCATATAAAAGCCCGCGAAACATGTGCAAATAAAGCACCACAAAAAACATCGATGCGCCGGTCGAGTGCATATAGCGAATCAACCAACCCCATGGCACTTCGCGCATGATGTACTCAACCGAAGAGAACGCAAGATTAGCCTCCGGTTTGTAATTCATCGTTAGAAAGATGCCAGTTACAATCTGGATCACCAACACCAGCAAGGCGAGCGAGCCGAAAAAATACCAAAAGTTAAAATTCTTGGGGGCGTAGTATTCTGATAGATGATTCTTCCAAAACACCGATAATGGAAAGCGACGATCGATCCAAGCTAATACACCGTTGGTTTCGACTGAAGCCTCAAGGGTAGATTCAGCAGGTTGTTTAGAAGGCTGACTGGTCATTTAAGCTTCTCCTTTTTCGTCTTTTCCGATTACTATTCGTGTCGATGAAAGAAACATATAAGGAGGCACATCCAGGTTTTGAGGAGCTGGCTTGTTTTTAAAAACCCGACCAGCAAGATCAAAAGTGGAACCATGGCAAGGGCATAGCCAACCGCCTGGCCAATCGTTGGGTAGGCTGTGCTGTGGTCCGGTTTGAAAACGTGGCACCGGCGAACATCCCAAGTGCGTACAGATGCCAATTAAAACGAGTATATTAGGATGTTCAACCCGCGCTCTATATTTGTTTTTACAGTAATCGGGCAGTGGCATCGAGAAAGGGTTTTTGCTATCAGGATCAGCAATCATGGGGTCAGCTTTGTCCACATCAGCCAACATCTCATCGCTACGATTGATAATCCATACGGGTTTGCCGCGCCAGGCAACCGTCATCACTTCACCCGTGTGCAGGTGACTAATATCCGCCTCGACCGGCGCTCCAGCCGCCTTAGCCCGCTCTGACGGGGCCAATGACCCCGCAAAAGGCAACAGAGTCGCGATCCCACCTATGCCACCCGCGACAGAAGTCGCAATCAGCCAGTGCCGGCGCTCACTATTAACCGTTTTCCCTTGCTTGTCTCGCATCAACATATACCCCCATTTTTTTAGGCCGTATTCTGCTTCTTCTTTCATTATACCAATCAGCCAAAGCTAGGGCTGTACTTTAATATGGAACCGCGCTTTGTATCTTCTCAATAACCCGGGGCGAACGTCGGCCAACTGCTCAAGCAGAGGC
>JASSUC010000008.1:0-83820 GCA_031963245.1 Mycoavidus cysteinexigens | reverse complement strand
TTCATTACGGACTCCTTTTAGGTAGTTTAAAAGTGTCCGCGAAAAGAAGTCAACTTCAATCTGAGGAGACCGCTACGTAGTGGCTTGACGAACCGATATCTATCCCTGCTGCATTCGGATGGGCTATTTCTATCACTTCCCTCTTGCGTACTGGCATGATTTACTCCATGATAATTCACAAAATGCTGCACAAATTCGGGTACGTTGTCGTTACTCACTCTTTCAAACGGGATATCTGATTACTCAGATTCACCAATCTTGCCAACGTGACCCAGGACCACGCTTGTATTCGGGCAACTTCGCACCATTGGTCGACCGGTCTTCTTCTGTGCGGCATTTCACTTTACTCCTTTTGGGGCTTTTCTTCTGTTTCTTCTACTGCCTTTCGGCCGACAGGCCGATTACTACGCTTGTATCATTGCTTTTGCGATGGTTAGCTACCATCACAGAAAGAATGAATACAAGGTAATATGGCGAAGTTCCGAGCACCGCCCGGTCCCGCATTACGTCTTGTTTTTATAGTGGTTTTTTAACAGTCTGTAAGAAATTTTATTTGGAGGATTGTCATGAGCGTCTATATGTTTCCAGGCCAGGGTTCCCAAACAAAGGGAATGGGCGACAAGCTATTTAGTCTGTTCCCAGAACTCACCGCCACCGCCAGCAAGATTCTAGGTTACTCAATTTGGGATTTATGCGTCAAAGATTCAAATAAGCAGCTTAACGACACTCGTTATACACAGCCTGCTTTGTATGTCGTGAATGCCCTTTCTTATCGACAACGCAGCAAAGAGACAGGTACTCCTGCCAACTATCTGGTTGGTCACAGTCTCGGTGAATACAATGCGCTAGAAGCTGCCGGCGCGATCAGTTTTGAAGACGGCCTAAAGCTGGTCAAAAAACGCGGAGAATTGATGAGTGCGGCCCCCAAAGGCGCCATGGCGGCCGTGATTGGATTAACCCAAACGGCGATTCAAGAAATTCTGCAAACCAATGGCCTCACGGCGATTGATATCGCCAATCTGAATTCACCCACGCAGACCATCCTCTCTGGCTTGAAAGAAGATATCATCCGCGCGGCCGCATTCTTTGAAACTGACGGCGTTCGTTACGCACCACTGAACACTAGCGGCGCCTTTCACTCCCGCTATATGGAAGCAGCCAAGACGGAATTTGAAGCTTACCTGCAGGAATTTACTTTCTCGGCGCTTTCAATCCCCGTCATTGCAAACGTCGATGCCAGCCCTTACCAAGCGGAGCGCATTGCGGCTAACTTAGCGGCCCAGATTACACAACCGGTCCAATGGGTAAACAGTATTCAATACCTGCTGGCCCAGGGAGAGGCCGACTTCGAAGAACTCGGCGTAGGGCAGGTCTTGACCAAGCTACTTGCTGACATCAAAAAGCATCCTCTACCCAGTACCCATACTGCGCCGGCCTCACCGGCTCCGGCTGTGCAACAGCAGGTGATTCCGACTTCAGCTCCGGCTGTGCAACAGCAGGCAACTCCGACTTCAGCTCCGGCTGTGCAACAGCAGGCGACTCCGACTCCCGCTTCCACTATGCAACAGCAAGCGGCAGTGCGCGGTGACCGTGAGCAAGAACTTATCGCGCTGCAACAAAAAATCAATGAATGGAACAACAGCTATCCAATTGGCAGCAAAGTCAAGGTCGCTTCCCATGAAGGTCCGGTGGCAACAAAAACCAAGGCCATGATGCTGTTTGGCCATCGGGCTGCGATCTATCTGGAAGGCTATAACGGATATTTCGAGTTGAATAGTGTCCAGCCTGTCTAAGCAAGCTAAAAAAGCATGAGCTTTGAAAAATTGACTGCGGAGGCGCAGCCCTTTGAATTTAGCGCGAGGGTTGCGTGTCCTTACGGTACCGCTAGTTCCTGCAACAACGTGGAGAGACTAGCCACGTCCTTGCCAAACTGATTGATCGCGTGTCGATAGCGCTTGGCATCGAGCGACATGTACTTGATGAAATTGGCCAGGGAACCCGTCGCGCTCAGGTCCACGAAGAAGTTGGCTGATGCAGCCGACGCCAGCGTCCGCATCAGCGCATGAAAATCCACCTTCTGCCGGACGATGTTCCAGATATATTCACCTGGCTTGACCAGATCGCTCGCTTCGATCATGCGGCCATAGGCGGGCGAGTAACACGGCATGCGAGGAGGACGCACTGCCACGTCATCGGCGGTGGCCATGATCTGCTCCCTCGTGGACTCGATATAGCTCGAATGAAATGGGTACTGGACCGGCAGGTCCTGTGACAGGATACCCATCTCAGTCAAATGGGTTTTCACGCGCGCTAGCGCAACCCTAGGACCGGCCACGCAGAAATTCTTGGCGAAGTTGACCCCCGCCAGTTCAACGCCCTGATAGACGTGCGGATACTGGTCGAAGTGAGCCAGCGGCGCCAGGACACTCATCATGCCGCCTAGCGGGCAATCGTTGGCGAAGATTTGCGCCTGCCGCATGACTAGACGTAATCCGTCCTCCCATGACAGGCAGCCAGCCACCGTCAGTCCGATGTACTCGCCAAGGCTGTAGCCTAGCACCGCCCCCGGTTCAATGCCTGCGGCGCGCATCACCGCCGTCAGACTATATCCGATACTGAACAACGCCGGGTGCGTGTGAAGAATCGCATTGAATGGCTCGTGGCTCTGGCGGCGATCGTCGTATAGGATCTGCGCGAGCGATTGGCCAAGCTCCGGCTCGACGATTGCGCTGCATGCGTCCAGTTGCCGACGAAAGACAGGGTTCTCCTCGTACAGTTGCCGTCCCATTTGGAAGTACTGAGTTCCCTGCCCGCCATACATGAAAATCTTACAGTTCGTGCCGGCTATCTTGAGAGGTGCTGCTGCCACCTTTTCTGCATGGCCGCGATCAACAGCGGCGACTGTATGCAGAGTATTATTTTGCATATTTTTGACTCCAATCTCTGAATCTGAATCACTCAAATTTCGCTGATCTAGTCCAATACGTTAGCAGCTTCAATCTTAAAAAGTTTAAAGAAATTATCACTCGTCGCGCGGGCGACTAAAGTCTCAGTTTCGCCACGCAATTGCGCCACAAAACGGCCCACATGACTTACAAAAGCCGGTTCATTTGTCTGGCCACGGTGTGGCACTGGTGCTAAATAAGGAGAATCGGTCTCAATCAGCAGGCGCTCCAATGGCACGCGCCGAGCAAGGTCTTGCAGATCGCGCGCATTTTTAAAGGTGACAATCCCAGATATGGAGATATAAAAATTCAGCGCTATCGCTGCCTCAGCGACTTGCCAACTCTCGGTGAAGCAATGCATCACCCCCCCTACTTGATCTGCGCCCTCTTCGCGCATCAACCGCAGGGTGTCCTCTGCGGCTGCGCGGGTATGAATAATTAACGGTTTGCCGACGGCACGCGCGGCCCGAATATGCGTGCGAAACCGTGCACGCTGCCATTCCATCTCAGCCGGTGTCCGGCCTTCTAGCCGGTAATAGTCGAGCCCGGTTTCGCCAATCGCCACCACTTTGGGGTGCGCAGCAAGCTCGATGAGCTGCTCAACGCTCGGCTCTTGCACGTTTTCGTAGTCTGGATGCACGCCCACTGAAGCAAATAGATTGTCATGGGCATGCGCTACGCCGAGTACCTCTGAAACAGTTTCAAGGTTAACGCTCACACAGAGTGCATGGCTGACGGAATGAGCGCGCATGTTTTCAAGCAATTGCGGCAGCCGCTCGATCAACCCCTTAAAGTTGAGGTGGCAATGTGAATCAACAAACATGGATATCCTGTTAACAATAATAATTAAACTCTGCGGCCTACAATAATCAGATCATGCTCGGTCTCGTTTAGTTTAGCAACACGCGGCAGCACGCCCCAATCGGAGAAGCCAAAACTACGAAAAAGCTTAAGGCTTGCTAGATTCTGCGCAAAGACAAAACCGAGCACAGTACTAATCCCAAGTGACGGCGCATAGTCAAGAGCGCAGGCCAACATGAATTTGCCACACCCCTGTTGGCGCCAACGTTCATCAATATAAATGCTGAGCTCCGCGGTCGCACTATAGGCTGGCCGGCCGTAAAAATCGGAGAAACTTAGCCAGCCAATACACTCAGGTACGGTTTCGTTTTCAATCACCCAAACTGGCCTGGTCTTGGTTTCGCGCCCCTTCAGCCATATCTCGAGGCTTTCGACCGTGATCGGCTCGGCATCTGCCGATACCTGATACGATGGTACGGTTGAATTATAGATGGCCACAATGGCCGGCAAATCATCGAGCGTGGCATCTCTAATTTGGATATTGATTGGCATAGACAGCGCGCATACCGGCGTCAATGAGGGGTAAAAATAGACCGATAGTCTGCAAATAATTCCTCAAATACCAAGCGGGCATTCAAGGGGTGGTTTTCAACTACGCGCCGCAGGCTCACGCTACGGGCATAGCGGACTAGCCGTAGCGGATTAAGGTGTTGGGCGCAGTGGGCTAATGCCGGCTTATGCGCTGGGTAGTAACGGGTCTGGTTAGCTAGACGCAATAAGGTGAGGTCAGATAACCAACATTGCAACCAGCCCAGTACGAGCGGAATCGGTAGTTTATGCAAGTTTGCGCCACAGGCGAAGGGATCACATGCCGCGCCGGCGGCAAGTTGATCTAGCGTAAAACGCCTTAAAGTGGCATGTTCATCGTGCGCATAAGCCAGCGCCGCTAACGGCGAGCCGGCAGCTTGCGCCAAGGCGCCAGCTGCATCCTCTAAGCCTTGCTGAGTTAACCAAGGCAACGCCTGGGCTGCTGCTGGCACATGCATTGGCCAGCGCCGACAACGGCTTACGATGGTCGGCAATACTTGAGCAAGCTGGGTACACACCAATAGAAAAATCACATTGGCCGGTGGTTCTTCTAAGGTTTTTAGTAAGGCATTGGCGGCAGCGGTGTTAAGCGCCTCAACGGGGTAGAGTAAAACGACACGGCAGCCGTTTCGGTGCGAACCCAACGCACAAAAATCCAACAGCGCCCTCACCTGTTCGATTTTAATTTCTTTACTGGGAGCACGCGTTTTTTTCTCGGATTCTTGGGCTTCGCTATTGGCTTGCACGGCCACTGCATCGTGGCTTAAAGCGGCGATATTTTCCGGGCACAGCACACGGTAGTCAGGATGATTGCCCTGCACAAACCAATGGCAAGCAGAACACTCATGACAGGGCTGCCCATCGGTGGTGGGGGTTTCACATAGCAGCCCTTGCGCAAGATAGCGCGCAAAGTCAACTTTACCGATGCCTGCTTGACCATGTAATAGGAGTGCGGACGGCCACTGTGCACGTAATGCATAGAGGCGCTGCCAGTCTTCAAGTTGCCAAGGATAAATACTATTTTTCACGCTTCAATAAGCCATTAAACAAATTAGTTAAAGTCATTTATAACTTTAAGAACGATACAACAAAGAGGCCTCATCACTTTAGCTTCTACCTTTTAAGCAGGTGGGCAAGAGGCCGCACATAGCAAACTTAGAGACTGCAATTAAAGCAATTGCTTAAGCAGTTAATAAAAATCACAAATAAAGCGATTTATTAAGTATAAAAACCTTAAAATTCATAAGGATACAATAACTTTCTCTAGTTCTTGTTGAATCTCTGCAATGCTGCGCGCCGCATCCACCAGCACAAAACGATCCGGGGTTTCATCTGCCCGGCGCAGATACTCAGCTCGCACGCGAGTAAAGAAGGCGTCAGATTCGCGCTCGAATTTATCCGGCGTGCGCGCCAGGCCGCGCCGTTGATTAGCAATTTCAGTGGGAATATCAAACAGTACGGTGAGATCCGCTTGAAAATCGCCTTGTACCCAGGTTTCTAACGCGGCTAGCCGAGTCAACGCCAGCCCGCGCCCGCCACCTTGATAGGCAAAGCTAGCATCGGTGAAACGGTCGGACAAGACCCAATCGCCTCGCTTCAGCGCCGGCTCGATGACGGTTGCTAAATGCTCGTAGCGCGCAGCAAACATTAAGAGCGCTTCGGTCTCGAGTTGCATCGGTTGATGCAATAACAACTCGCGCAGGGCTTCGCCAAGCGCTGTGCCGCCTGGCTCTCGCGTGACCATAACAGCGGCCCCAGCAGGCTTTAATTTGCGTTCAAGCCGCTCGCGAAACCACTGTAGATGAGTCGATTTGCCTGCGCCATCGATGCCTTCAAAGGTAATCAATTTGCCACGTGCGGTCATTGCATACCTCGGATAAATTTATCGACAGCACGATTATGATCGGCCAAGTTATTCGAGAATTCACTCGTGCCATCGCCCCGCGACACAAAATACAGCGCAGCGCTCAACCCTGGCCGCGTCGCGGCATCCAGTGCGGCTTGGCCTGGCAAGGCAATGGGAGTCGGCGGTAAACCCGCACGAGTATACGTATTATAAGGGCCATCTGCCTTTAAATCCTGTTTGCGCAAACGGCCTGTATAGCCAGTTGCTAAGCCATAAATAATGCTTGGATCGGTCTGCAACGCCATGCCGATGCGCAGCCGGTTGGCAAAAACAGCCGCAATAAACGGCCGATCTGCTTGCCGGCCGGTTTCTTTTTCGATGAGAGAAGCCACAATCAATACTTGATAAGGTGTTTTATAGGGCAAATTCGGGACCCGCGTAGCCCAAGCGAGGCTTAAACGTGCTTGCGCGAGTTCATAGGCACGCCGATAAATACCGAGTTCGCTCGCCCCTTTTTCAAAGAAATAAGTGTCTGGAAAAAACAGGCCTTCGGGCTGAGTTTCTTGGGCGCCAATGGCTTTCATTAATTGAGCATCGCTCAGCTCGGCTGTATCGTGTGTTAAAGCAGGATGGAGCGCCAACTCGGCACGCATTTGCGCGAAGGTTGAGCCTTCAACAATCGTCGCGGCATATTGACTCACATCGCCTTGGGCAATCTTTTGCAAGACTTGGTAGGAAGTAATGCCGCGATGAAACTCATAGTTACCGGCTTTTAATTGGGTCGTCATTTTAAGCAGACGCGCCAACAGTTCAAATGGCATCGCCTGGACCGGTACCCCTTCGCTTTGCAACTGCGCGACTACCCCTCTAAAACCACTGCCTGGCTTGATGGTGACATCGAGCGTGTCATGCGCAAGCCGTAGCGGTGTGTTGGCCCAGAGATAAACACCGCCCGCTATCAGCAAGGCAAAGATCGTTATGGCGCGCAAAAATTTTATGGCACAGAGCCGTAACCGTCTTTTCATCTGCTGTTTAATCACAAGCATCTCGTGCATCGTGTTGAAAAGCCCATATAATACTTGCTTGTTTAGATTGAGCGAAGTCTCAAGCGTCATCTTAAGGCAAAAAATGAAGCAAATAGCAACTTCTACCGGCTGGGGTGAGATGTCTTCGGTTCTACCAAGTAGCGTTCAGGACCTGACAACTGGCGCCTTTACGGTGTTGGATCAATTTTCTATTTTGGCAGCGAGCGGCCCGGATGCGGCGGTTTTTTTGCATAGCCAATTGACCAATAATATTGCAAAGCTGGCAGCAGAAAAAGCACAATTTGCTGGTTTATGCTCCATCAAGGGCCGTTTACTGGCGACCTTCCTGGTTTGGCGTGCAGCCAAACACCATCATGAGTCGAATGCTGAGACCATTTACCTGATGTTGTCGCGCGATCTGCAAGCGGCAATACAAAAGCGCTTGTCGATGTTTATTTTGCGCAGCAAGGTCAAGCTCAATGAGGTGGGCGCTGATACTGTGCTGATTGGTTTAACCGGCAATGCGGTGCGGCAGTTAGCGTCACTTTTTCCAAACTTGCCAGAGCTAGCGCACAGCAAAGTTGAGAGTGAAGCAGGCACACTCATACGCCTGTCAGATGCGCCAATGGCCGTGTCGCCTGTCGCCACTGAGACGGCTGCCACTGCCCACTGCGCGCGCTATCTGTGGATTGCGCCCCATGCCGTCTTCAATGCACAACTCACGACTCTAAGCAGCAGCTTGACAGCGATCACGCCGGCACTTTGGGATTGGCTGGAGATACGCGCCGGCGAGCCGCGCATTACTGAGGCCACGCAAGATAAATTCGTCCCACAGATGGTTAATTTTGAGGTGATTGGTGGGGTTGATTTTCATAAAGGGTGCTACCCTGGCCAAGAAATCGTCGCGCGCAGCCAGTATCGTGGCACGATTAAGCGCCGTATGATGTTAGCGCATACAGATAAGGCCCAGCCCGGCACGGAAGTCTTTCACTCTACCGATCCGCGGCAACCTTGTGGGATAGTGGTGAATGCGGCGTCAGCCCCTGGTGGCGGGGTGGACTGCTTGGTTGAGCTCAAACTTGCCGCACTTGATCAGGAGGCGGCTAGCACCCTCCATATGGAAACACCTGCTGGGTCGATCCTCACCTTACTGACCCAGCCCTATGCGTTACCTGCTATTGCCTAGCCGTTTTAAGCAAGGTTAAATTAACGATTCAACGGACGTTCCCTCAAATATTTAAAAGTACCCAATGCTTTAGCGACAAAAGTATCGCGATTGTCGCGCACTTCGCCTTCACAATACACCATCGTGCTGGATCGATGAAGAACGCGCCCGAAGGCGCGCAAACATCCTAACCCAGGTTGCATGAAATTAGTCTTCATTTCTACCGTAACAACCCCTGTGTTGGCCGCCGCGACGCTGCGCGCAGCTAAAGCTAGAGCACTATCCAAGAGCGTCATGGTGACGCCGCCGTGGGCAATATTCCAGGCATTCAGATGAAACGGCTCGAGTGACAACAGCAACTCACTCTCGCCGTTTTCAGCCCGGATTTGCTGGATCCGCAGCAGATCAATAAATGGGCTGCTAGGAGATTCGGCCGGTGATTTCATCGGTGCTTTAATTGCTCACCAAATACGGCCTTAATTTCTCGGAACGGCTTGGGTGACGCGCTTTACGCATGCCTTTGGCTTCGATTTGACGAATCCGCTCACGCGTGACATCAAATTGCTTACCGACTTCTTCCAGAGTGTAATCCGAACTCATATCAATCCCGAAACGCATCCGTAGTACTTTAGCCTCACGCGGAGTCAGAGTATCGAGTAGATCCTTAACGGAATCGCGCAGGCCTGAATACAACGCTGCATTTTCCGGGGTAACGGTGTTGTTATCTTCAATGAAATCACCTAGATGAGAGTCATCATCTTCACCAATGCGGGTTTCCATCGAGATCGGCTCTTTCGCAATTTTTAAGATCTTCCTGATTTTGTCTTCCGGCATTGCCATTTCTTTGGCTAGCATGGCAGGGTCAGGTTCACGCCCGGTTTTTTGCAAAATTTGCCGCACAATCCGGTTCAATTTGTTGATGGTTTCAATCATATGCACCGGAATCCGGATGGTCCGGGCTTGATCTGCAATTGAACGGGTAATCGCCTGGCGAATCCACCACGTCGCATAAGTCGAAAACTTATAACCGCGGCGGTATTCAAATTTATCCACCGCCTTCATCAAGCCAATATTGCCTTCTTGAATTAAATCAAGAAACTGTAGACCGCGATTGGTGTATTTCTTAGCAATCGAAATCACCAGCCGTAAATTGGCTTCGGTCATCTCGCGTTTAGCCTGACGAGCGCCTAACTCGCCCCTGGCCATCTGCCGATTGGTTTCTTTTAGCTCTTTCAGAGGCAAGACGACACGCGCTTGCAAGTCGATCAGCTTTTGCTGCAACTCATGAATCGCAGGCAGGCTGCGTTCAAGCACCGCACTATACGAGCGCCCTTCAGCAATGATTTTTTTCGCCCATTCAAGATCCGTTTCATGGCCCGGAAAAGTCGAGATAAATTCAGTACGTGGCATGCCGCAGCGATCTACCACAATCTGCAAAAGTTGACGCTCTACAATGCGCACTTCTTCTACTTGCGCGCGCAATGTGCTGCATAAGCGCTCAACTGTGCGGGCCGTAAAGCGAATCGAGACGAGCTCAGTTTGAATCGTTTTTTGCGCTTTTAGATACGCTTTTGATTGATATCCTTCTTTCTCAAAAGCACGGCGCATTTTGTCGAACCAGTCGCCGATGGAGGCAAATTTCTCCAGCGACTTCTGTTTCAATTCCGCTAACTGTGCAGCATTTGCCCGCTCGGCGGCTGCGCCCTCGTCATCCTCATCTTCTTCGACATCTGCGTCGTGCGCTTCATCGTCTTCCGCCTCGGCTTGCTCAGCTTCAGTGCCAGCCTGTTCATCCCCTTGGGAACTCTCTTCGATTAAGCCATCGACCAACTCATCAATGCGGATTTCATCGTTAGCCACGCGCTCGGCCATGGCTAAGATATCCGCAATCGTGGTGGGACACGCAGAGATAGCCTGGACCATATTCTTCAGGCCTTGTTCAATGCGCTTGGCGATTTCAATTTCACCTTCGCGCGTGAGCAGCTCGATGGTTCCCATTTCACGCATATACATGCGCACTGGATCAGTTGTACGGCCAAATTCAGAGTCAACGCTTGATAAGGCAACTTCAGCCTCTTCGTCAGCTTCATCATCACTGGTCACAGCGGGGGCATTATCGCTGAGCAACAGCGTCTCCGCATCAGGCGCTTGCTCGTAAACAGCAATGCCCATATCGCCAAAAGTGCTGATAATATTATCTAGCGCTTCGGTTTCAACTAAATCGTCAGGTAAATGATCGTTGATTTCAGCGTAAGTGAGAAAGCCTCGTTCTTTACCTAACTTAATCAGCGTGCGTAATTTTCCCCGTCGCTCTTCGAGTTCTTCATTCGTGCCCGGTTGATGTGACGCAAACGCATCTTTTAATAGCGCTTTTTCTTTGGCGCGACGATCGCGTGCTTTTACTTTTTCACCTTTGCCGGCACCTTCTTCTGGCTGCTGCGCATCAGTGTCGGCGTCAGTAACCGGCGGGGCTAGCGTGCTTTCAACCGCAATTTTGCTAGATTTAGCTTTACCGGTAGCAGATTTTTTCCGCTCTTCGGTTACTTTACTGCCCGCCGTTTTTCCGCTTACTGTCTTTGCCATTACAATCTACCTTTGCTTAAAAATAGCCGGCTAAAACCCGCTATTTTAACATGTGAAGTTATATCTAATTAAAACTTTAAATCTAAATATTCTAATACTTTATATCTAAATACTCTCTAACTCGCTAAACGCTGCTTGAGTTCTGCCGTTTGGCGTAACAATGTGGCAAATTCTGCCGTTTCCTCGGCGGATAATTTCAATTGCCTGGCTAAATGCTCACGACGCTCACACAACTCGCTATAACGTAACTTAATAATAGCCGCTTTCAACTCCGCACCGGCTAAGCGCTCTTGCTCTTGGTATCGATCCGTATCGACACTCGACATCTCCAGCGTGCTTTGCATCAAGTCACGTACATTTTCATCATAGACAAGAATTTCACGAAAAATCTCCTCATATGCTGGCGCATAGCGAGAATTTCTCAATAAATCGGAAAGTAAGCTAAAATTTGCTGTGTTACCGAGTGCCTGGGCGTGCGTGAGCACCTCCTCAAAAAATGCTGTATTACGCGTAATATGAAGTAGTGCGTGTCGCTCGTCCTGATCTAAAGTATCTGCAATCCGTGGCCAAGAAATGAGGTTACGTAACGCGCGTTGCTCATTGTCCGTCACCCGCCTGCGCTCACTACGCACCGGCGCTTGGCGAATGGCCTGAGCCGGTGCTTGCTTGACCTCGCATAAGCGGGTCACTTCGGCCAGCGGCAACTCAAACTGAGTCGCTAAGCGGTGCAAAATTTGTGCGCGCAGCGCATTGGCCGGCAAACTTTGCACTAACGGCTTAGCGTCAAATAAAGCTTGCGCGCGTCCTTCCGGCTGCTCCAAGGGCTTGTTAGCCAGTATTTCGTTTAACAAAAATTGCGACAACGGCAGTGCGCCTTCAATCTCGCGCGCTAATGCGGCCGCGCCATATTCGCGTAAATAGCTGTCTGGATCATGTTCTGTCGGTAAAAATAAAAAACGGATGGTGCGGTTATCCGCCGCATGCGGCAAAGATGCTTCAAGCGCACGCCGCGCCGCGCGCTGGCCAGCCGAGTCCCCATCAAAACTAAAGACCACTTGATCGGTTTGCCGAAAGAGCTTATGCACGTGATTCGCCGTACACGCCGTGCCAAGCGTGGCCACGACGTTCGGAAAACCAAGCTGCGCTAGGGCGACGACATCCATATAACCCTCTACTACCAACACATACCCTTTTTCACGGATTGCCGCGCGAGCCTCAAACAACCCGTATAATTCGTTGCCCTTATTAAATAGGGGCGTTTCCGGGGAATTCAAATACTTTGGCTCACCTTGTTCAAGTACCCGCCCGCCAAAGCCAATCACATGCCCGCGCATATTCCGGATCGGAAACATAATGCGGTCACGAAAGCGGTCATAGCGGCGCGGCTGACCCTGCGCATCCGTTTTCTGGCTGTCAATGACAAGGCCTGCCTCGCTCAACTCAGGCGCCCGATAGGCAGAAAATACTGCGCTTAAATTTTGCCAGTTATCAGGAGCATAACCGAGCCCAAAACGACGGGCGATTTCTCCGCTTAAGCCGCGCTTTTTAAGATAGGTCACGGCGTTCGCCGCGCCCGGCAATTGTTTACGGTAGTAATCGCACGCCTGCCGCAGGGTGTCGACCAAGCTGCTGGCTAGATTGCGTGGGCTAGTCGCAACATTATTACCTGCAGAGTTAAATTGAGGTTCACGCGGAACCGTCAGGCCAGCGGCTTGAGCCAAGTCAGTCACCGCCTCGACAAATGCCAGGCCGGTATGCTCCATCAAAAAACCAATGGCACTGCCATGTGCACCGCAACCAAAACAATGATAGAACTGCTTGCTCGGACTCACCGTAAACGATGGGCTTTTTTCCGTATGAAATGGGCATAAGCCCATAAAATTCGCCCCCCCCTTCTTTAACTGCACGTATTTACCCACCACCTCAACAATATCAATGCGGTTCAGTAAATCCTGCAAAAAAGTGTGGGGAATCATGATAGAACTGACTCCGATTTGAAACCGCCCTTCTTCCCAGAGCAGCGGGTTATCGGTGGGTTATTGATTAAGTGCTGAGCATGCACTTTGATAGACACACCCGTAAGGTGCTCGTTTAGAGCAAGTATAAACTCATTAACGTGCCACAAAGCTCATTAACGTGCGGCTGACAATGCTGCTTTAACCTGCATTGAAACCGCTGTCATATCGGCGCGGCCAAGCAGGCTGCTTTTAAGCAATGCCATCACTTTTCCCATATCTTGAGGGCCAACCGCACTAACCTGCGCTATTGCAGCTTGGATTGCGGCGGCAATTTCTTGCTCAGTCAAGGGCTGCGGCAGATACACTTGCAACATCACAAGTTCGGCCTCTTCCTTGGCCGCCAAATCAAGCCGGCTGGCATTTTGGAATTGAACGATTGAATCTTTTCTTTGCTTAATCAGCTTGTCAATAACACCGAAAATGGCCGTATCATCAAGCTCGATGCGCTCATCAATTTCCCGTTGCTTAATCGCGGCCAACAATAAGCGGATCGTCCCTAGTCGATCCGCCTCGCGGGCGCGCATGGCGGCCTTCATGTCCTCGGTAATGCGATTTTTGAGAGTCATGATGTGCTTTCCATCCAATGTTTGCTTACTCAGAAAAGCAGCAGGCCAGCAACAGTTAAAAAATTAATAGAGTTTTTTAGGCAGCATCTGACCACGCAAACGCTTGAAATGGCGCTTGACTGCGGCTGCTTTTTTACGCTTACGCTTAGCCGTTGGCTTTTCGCGAAACTCGCGTGCGCGCAACTCAGTTAAAAGTGCATTTTTTTCAATTGTGCGCTTAAAGCGCCGCATTGCTACTTCGAACGGTTCGTTCTCTTTAACGCGAATAGTGGTCATGTGTTCAGAGTGGGTTTATAAAATTCAGGGCAATTCAAAGGTCGACATTATAGCATAGGGAAAGAAATTAACTTACGCCATCTATATGATTTTTTAGCGTGCTGCGATATAGGCCTTCTTCTGCCGAATGTGTGGCTCATCCTGAGGGGTTGGCCGGGAAGGACTCGAACCTCCATCTCATTCTTATCAAGAATGTGCTCTACCAGATTGAGCTACCGGCCAATACAGCCAAGACGGTTGTCTATTAAAGCTCAATGCTATTATCGTCATATGCCCTTGCAACTTCTTGGCGTGCAAACTCTGCAACAGACTGAATAATCTTCGGCGTTCCATGTTCGTAACGATAAATATGTCCATCTAAAGCTGAGTCCAAAAAAACCGTATATGAAGTTCGATTTTTCTGCCTTAACCTTTGTTCAGTACGAACAACACCATGGATATTTGCACGTACAGGCTGCGCAAGTTTTTCAGTGAGGACCTCTATTGAACTGCCAAAATTTACAATGAAATGATTGGGCCGCGGATTGACTGCACCAAGCTTGCCATCGATTAACGCAAGTAAACCAGGTTCAGTTGAACGAAGGATAGTCACCCAACCGGAGTCTCGATGAAATTTACATCCACGGACATTTTTGTTAGCCCGAAAGTGATTAAAGCCGAGCATTTGATGGCCGAGTCCGGCTGATAAACCTCCAGAAACAGCAGGCCATTCGTCTTTTTTAATCTCTATATATTGGAGTACATTTCGCAAAATAGTCAGGCCAAGATGCGCCATTTTCCCGCCAAGCTCTTGGACAGATAAAGGCAGCAAGCTCCAATTTTTCTTTTCAAGATAAAAATTTTCCCATTGGTCATGTTCTCGATCGAAATATCCCTGATGTTCTCCTGGGACAGTCACTTCACGATACCCTCGAAATTTATCTAAAGCATCACCACTCTTAGGTTCATGAAAGTGAGAGACGAATAAATCGCCGGCGGTCGTATCTATTTCAGCAGGAATCTCTACAAAGAAAAAACCTTGCTCAAGCGCCCTACTAAATCCACTTTGCTTATCAAAGGCAAGTTTTCCATCAACAATTTTTGCCACTTCAAGTTCAAATGGGGCAGAATTCCCCATTGCTTCACTCTCCATAAGCATCTCCGGAAGGCTTACTGGATTTCTGTAGGTTTTTGAAGCTAAAGTCATAATGAACCCCTCGAGATTATTTTATGTCACGGGTCCGATATCCATAATTCCTACGCTAGACGAATAGGGTATTGATGAATACGGCTTTAAAGATAGGCCTCGCTCCTTTATTTATGACATCCAGTGCTGTTAATTGACCTCATCACCTCCCTTTCAGGCAGAGAGAAACAACGGTCAGCTGCTTAAGCTCATCTGGAGCGCCTTGATGCAAGCCGTTAGTAATTTCAGAAAGAGTGCTAAACTCGCCTGGATACACCATAACTTGATGTCCGTCTTGGTATAAACATGCGAAGATAGAAAATTCTTCTAAAAAGTATTTTATTGATGTTTTAATTCTTACATTAAGTTCAAGAGTATCTATTTCTTTAGAATTTTTGTAATGATAGTTTTCTGAAAACCTTACTACTGAACGATAAAAATTAAAATCTGTTTCTGCCAATTCGACAATTTTTCTATGGAAATATTCGTATCGGGTGGTTTGTTGAATTGTGTGACAAGTTAGAAAGATAAAATTGGTTATAGAACTATAACGATCAAAAATATATTTATTTTTAACGACAAATTCTTCTCCCATTTCAAGCGCCTGACGCAATGAGTTATTTGGGTCAAGCTGCTTTGTTGATTGCAATGTCAGTCGATGTATGCTATCCCCTATTAGTACTACACAATTCGAAAATCTTCGTGCTGTCCACTCAACCATTGCTTCTAGTTTTGTTGTTCGAAAATTACTATTTTCCAGGCTGATACCTAAAAAACATTTGTCAAATGACTCAAAAATATCTCTGTTTTTTATAGGATATACAGAATCAATTTTTGCCCTGTATTTTTTGGGGAGAACTCTGCAGCTAGTTTCTTCCGAAGGTGTAGGCACATCTTTTTTTAGACTAATTGCCATAGAACGCCCTATAATTTTATTCTTAAAATTAGCTAGAATCTAACTGTTAGTCACTAGGAGTGATTATAGTAACTATTTTCCATATGTCAAATCATAAATTCATTCGATTAAGCCGGAAATTACCCTCAATTTTAAGCGTTTTATCCTTATTAACAAAAGGCCATTTCTGTTAACATCGTTGCTTGTGCGGTCGATGAGGCACAGCGATGGACAAGAGAGGACAAGAGAGGACAAGACAAAAATGGATTGGAAGTAACATGGCAACCCTATGCATGGCGTGACGGGGGGGACTAGACGGAGCAGGTTGGGATTTAAGAAATTTTGATGGCGGCTCGTTAAGTAGCTATGCGAAGCGGCATGGACAGCAGTCGGTCAATACCCTCGACGGGCGAGCGGCGCTTATTCTGTCATTTTGCCTGAAAGGATGATTGGTACAAATAGCGAATATGCTCGCTTGTTCCGTCTGTATAATTGCTTGACGAAAATAGACTTCGGTAGCAGCTAAACCTTAAAACAAAACTCTCGTTAACTTATTATTTTTATGCTCGTTTTCGGTATCGAAAGTTCTTGCGACGAAACCGGCCTCGCGTTTTATGAAACAGAACGCGGTCTATTGGCGCATGCCTTGCATTCACAAATTGACATGCATCGCGCCTATGGCGGTGTCGTGCCTGAACTGGCTTCGCGCGATCATATTCGGCGCGCGCTGCCCCTCCTGCAACAGATCCTGGAGCAAGCGGCCATTACGCCTGCGGCGATTGACGCGATTGCGTTTACGCAAGGCCCCGGACTCGCCGGCGCGTTACTAGTAGGTGCCAGCATTGCCAATGGCCTTGGCTTAGCGTGGGATAAGCCGGTGATTGGCATCCATCATTTGGAAGGACATTTGCTCTCGCCATTACTGGCCAACGATCCGCCCTCATTTCCGTTTGTTGCCTTATTGGTCTCGGGCGGCCATACGCAGTTAATGCGCGTGACCGATATCGGCGATTACGAAATGTTGGGGGAAACGCTCGACGATGCAGCAGGTGAGGCATTTGATAAGACCGCGAAATTGCTTGGGCTAGATTATCCGGGTGGCCCGGCCGTGTCACAGTTAGCGACCACCGGTACGCCAGGAGCGGTGGTCCTGCCACGGCCAATGCTCCACTCAAAAGATCTCGACTTCAGTTTTAGCGGGCTTAAAACAGCCGTGCTCACGCAGGTAAAGCAATACGGCCAGCCACTTGACGAACAAGCCAAGGCCAATCTTGCCCGCGGTTTTGTCGATGCCGCAGTTGATGTACTCACTGCAAAATCCGTGCAGGCCCTTAAACAAACGGGCCTAAGCAGGCTGGTCGTGGCCGGCGGCGTGGGCGCTAATCAGCAGTTGCGCGCCGCGCTTAAAGTCGCGGCACAAAAGTATGCCTTTGAGGTGCATTATCCAGACCCAGAATTATGTACCGATAATGGCGCAATGATTGCGCTGGCGGGTGCGCTCAGGTTGCAGCGCTGGCCGGAACAAGCCAATAAGCATTACGCTTTTACGGTGCGGCCACGCTGGGATTTGGCTGCGATTTAAATGTTGCTCTGCCTCAGCGCCTCAATTTAAAAATGCTTTGAGGTACTTTGCGGCTTGTCGCACACTCATTGCCGCTTGTCGCACTCAATCAGCGCGTAAGCGCTGTGATTGTGTATAGACTCAAAGTTTTCAGCTTCAAGCACATAGGCGACAACCCGGTCATCTTGATTGAGCCGGCTCGCCACATCGCGTACCAAATCTTCGACAAATTTTGGATTGTCATACGCGCGTTCGGTCACAAATTTTTCATCTGGCCGCTTTAATAGCCCCCATAACTCACAAGAGGCGGACTCTTCGGCAATTTGTATGAGTTCCTCAACCGGGAGCTGAGGATCATTTAACTCAGCTTTGATGATCAGGTGCGAACGCTGATTATGCGCGCCGTATAAAGAAATTTCTTTTGAGCATGGGCATAAGCTCATCACTGGCACCAGCACTTTCAAAAAAATCCGGCTGCTATCATCACGCGCTTCGCCAATAAAGCTGACTTCATAATCAAGCAAGCTTTTGGCGCCGGATATCGGTGCGGTTTTATTGATAAAGTAGGGAAAAGTAGCCTCAATTCGACCGGCTGTGGTCTCTAATTTAGCCAGCATCTTCATCAGCATTGCCTGAAATCCAGCTAGGTCAAGCGGGATTGCCGCTCCCGTCACCGCATCTAGAGTGCTGGCTTGGAGTAACTCGATAAAACGCGACATATGCGTGCCTTTTTGATCACTTGGCAAATACACATCCAGGTCAAAAAGGCCAATGGTTGGCTGACTAGCGCCGGTGGCGCTACGCACCGTAAGCGGATGACGCACGGCTTTGATACCCACCCGCTGAATCGGGATTTGGCGGGTATCAATACTGCCCTGCACATCGGACATAACAACAACGGGGTTCAATACATTACTCATAGCAACACATTCCTGAGCTTCTTATATAACTAATTCTGGCGTGCTAGCGCCTAAATTCTGGGTTGTATGGGTGGCAAAACGCTGACGAATGGCCTGTACAATACCGGCGCTATCCAAGCCACAGTTTGCCAGCAGCCGCGCTGGGTCACCTTGAGCAATGAAATCATCAGGCAAGCCCAATTGTAAAACAGGCCGCTGAATGCCTGCGGCTAATAGGCTTTCAATACAGGCGGAACCCGCCCCACCCATCACGCAGCCTTCTTCAACGGTGACCAGCGCGTCATGCGACTGGGCGAGTTGCTGTACGAGGGCGTCATCCAGCGGCTTAATAAAGCGCATATTCGCTACGCTGGCATCGAGTATATTGGCTGCTGCCAAGCTTGGCGTAACCATCGCGCCAAAGGCCAGAATCGCAATGCGCTGGCCGGCGGGTTGACTAGAGGTGCGCCGCATCTCACCTTTGCCAAGCGGTAATGCGCTCATCTGTTTCTCTATGGTGACGCCAGGGCCTACGCCACGTGGATACCGCACTGCGCTCGGGCCTGGCTGTTGCAGTGCCGTGTAAAGCATTTGCCGGCACTCGTTTTCATCCGATGCCGCCATCACCGTCATATTTGGCAGACAGCGCAAAAACGCAATATCATAAGTGCCGGCATGGGTTGCGCCATCTGCGCCAACGAGGCCAGCACGATCAATGGCAAACAATACCGGCAGATTTTGTAGCGCGATATCATGAATCAATTGATCATAAGCACGCTGCAAAAAAGTAGAGTAAATCGCCACTACGGGTTTTAACCCTTCAACCGCCAAGCCGCCAGCAAAAGTCACAGCATGTTGCTCAGCAATACCAACATCGTAATAACGCTCAGGGAAACGTTGCTCAAATTCAATCAGGCCCGAACCTTCGCGCATGGCAGGTGTAATGCCAACCACTCGCTGATCTTGCTCAGCGATATCGCACAGCCACTCACCAAACACCTGCGTATAGGTTTTGCGAGCCGCCGCAGCACTCTTAATGCCCTCGGCGGGGTTAAATTTTCCGGGGCCATGATAGAGCACTGGATCGGCTTCAGCTAGGCTGTAACCCTGCCCTTTTTTTGTGATGACATGCAGAAATTGCGGCCCTTTCAGCTCTTTAAGGTTGCGCAGCGTTGGAATCAGGGAGTCCAAATCGTGACCATCAATTGGGCCAATGTAGTTGAAACCAAATTCCTCAAAGAGCGTAGCAGGCGCTACCATGCCTTTCGCGTGTCCTTCCATCCGGCGCAAAAATTCGAGCACTGGCGGCGCACCGCTTAAGAGCTGTTCGATGCCTTTTTTAGCCGTCGCATAAAAGCGACCAGAGATCAGCCGCGCGAGGTAGCGATTTAACGCGCCCACAGGCGGAGAAATCGACATCTCGTTATCGTTTAAGATCACGATCAATGGCACATCGTCATAAATACCGGCATTATTCATTGCTTCAAAAGCCATGCCAGCAGTCATCGCCCCATCGCCAATCACGGCAATCGCAAAACGCTCCTCGCCTTTTAATTGACTGGCGCGCGCCATCCCAAGAGCGGCTGAAATCGAGGTGCTTGAATGCGCTGTGCCGAACGTATCATATGCAGATTCGCTGCGGCATGGAAAGCCCGAAAGTCCACCTAACTGACGCAGCGTTGACATGGCTTCGCGCCGGCCAGTCAGAATTTTATGAGGATAGGCTTGGTGTCCCACATCCCACACAATTCGGTCATCAGGTGTATTGAAAACATAGTGCAGCGCAATCGTGAGTTCAACCGTGCCCAGATTAGAAGACAAGTGCCCCCCCGTACGCGATACGCTATCGAGTATAAAAGCCCGCAATTCATCGGCTAAGCGCTCTAACTGGCTAGGCTTAAGTCGACGTAGCTCACTTGGCTCATTAATCGTATTTAACAACTGATACATGTAACTCCATTCTCATTGTGACTCCACTCTAATAGGGGAGTTTTAACCTTTTTTAGCTAGGGCAACTCTGGTGAGCACTAAAAAAGCGCCGCGAAGATACACCATAGAGAGGTTTAAACTACCCGCTCAACCATTAAGATAAGCTGAACATAGCATACAACCATTAAAGGCAGGCTAAGATACACGTCTAACCATTAAATCAGCTAAATGGGCGAGCCAACCCGCTTGCTCTCCAAGTGGCGCCAGCGCTACTTGCGCTTGCTGATGCAATTGACCAACCAAACGCTGCGAAGCGTCGAGTCCAAGTACCGAGACATAGGTTGGCTTGCCGTTTTGGCTATCTTTGCCCGCTGTTTTGCCAAGCGTTGCCGAATTTGCACTCACATCAAGGATATCATCCACCACCTGAAAGGCAAGTCCAACCGCAGCAGCATAGTGATCCAGCGCCTGCTTAACGGCGCCCGTCTCTTGACCACAGGCAGCACCCATGCGCACTGCGGCGGCCAATAAAGCCCCGGTTTTCATCCGGTGCATGGTTTCCAGCGCGGTTAGCGAAAGCGGGCCACCGACGCTTTGCAAATCAATCATTTGCCCCCCGGCCATGCCGAGCGAACCACTCGCCGTGGCTAACTCACGCACCAGCACGGCCTGCAGCGAGCCCGCCAGCGAATTTTGGGTCAAAGTAATAAATGCCTGTGCCTGCAACGCATCGCCGACCAATAACGCAGTCGCTTCACCATACGCGATATGGACAGCGGGTTTGCCATGCCGCACATCATCGTTATCCATCGCTGGGAGATCATCATGGACCAGCGAATACGCATGTATCATCTCCAGCGCAGTTGCCGCGACATCAAGCGTCGCAGAGGGCGCTCCGGTGAGACTGCCCGCCGCATGACAGAGCAACGGCCGGATGCGCTTGCCATGACCTAACAGCGCATAGCGCATCGCCTGATGCAACCGGCTCGGTTGCTGGGCAATGGTAGGTAAATAAGTATCCAGCGCTTGTTCAGTGCGGGCCACAATAGCCTGCCGCCATGTCTCAAAATTCATACAAATTTACGTACCGAGCGGCGAGTTGCCAGTTTCAAGCGGTTTGAGCATTTCACCATCGAGCACGCGGACTTGCTGTTCTACTTTTTCAAGTTGCAGCCGGCAATATATCATTAAGCTGACCCCGCGCCGATAAGCATTGAGCGATGTCTCAAGGCTCAAACCGCCCTCTTCCATCTGTTTAATGAGGGTCTCAAGCTCGACCAGAGCCGCTTCATAACTGCTCGGCAGCGAGTCGGCAGTGAGTTCCCCCACACCGTCTTTAAGTTCGAGTTGAGCAGACTGAGCTTTAACCATGGGTTTTCAAATTGGACCAAATTCCATATTATATGCTGATGTTTAGGTTAAATTAATGGCCTATTCGTTTTCGGTATGCTTTCTTTTCGGTTTAATGCTTAAATTTTGAAAACTATTCCTCAAACAGATCGGGCTCGTGCCGCTCTGCGCGCAGTTGCCGCCTCGCCTGAGATTGCCATTATCGGCGGTGGGCTGGTGGGTCGCTTAATCGGCTGGCAGTTGGCTCGTAGCGGGCGCCGAGTGGCGCTTTATGAACGAGGAGATGCGGCTGGCAGCCAGGCCGCCGCCTGGGTCGCAGCCGGTATGTTAGCGCCGCTGGCGGAAGCTGCGCTCTCTGAAGCCTTGATTGCCGAACTCGGCATGGAGTCGCTTGAACTCTGGCCGACGATCTTGGCTCAATTGCCAGAGCCGGTATTTTTTCAGCGCCATGGCACCTTGGTCATCTGGCATACGGCAGATCGTACCCAAGCCCAGCTCTTTGAACAGGGCATGCGCGCGCATCTGTCCTCTGACCTGCAACAACACGGTATTATTAAGTTGCAAGGTGCCGCGATGCAAGCCACTGAGCCGGCGCTGGGCGCGCGCTTTGCGCAAGCCCTGCTGCTGCCGCACGAGGGTCAACTCGATAACCGACAAGTGCTCACCGCTTTAGCTGCAGGACTGGCCCAGCATCAGGCCGAGTTGCACTGGGGGACGACGATTGACGATCGCGCGTTACCTAGTGCTGGCCTGGTGATAGATTGCCGCGGATTGGGCGCCCAACCAAGCTGGCCCGCCTTACGTGGCGTGCGCGGCGAAGTCATCCGACTGCATGCTCCAGGCATTGGCCTGAGCCGACCGATACGGCTTTTGCATCCACGTTACCCGCTGTATATTGCCCCTAAAGAAAACGATGTATACGTGATTGGCGCCACTGAAATTGAAAGCGAAGATCAATCAGCTGTCAGTGTGCGCAGTGCGCTTGAATTATTAAGCGCCGCTTTTTCGGTACACCCAGCATTTGGTGAAGCACGGATTCTTGAACTCAATACACAATGCCGCCCAACTTTGCCGGATCACCTGCCCGCCATTACCTGGGATGGAACACGTATACTACGCATTAACGGCTTATCTCGGCATGGCTATTTAATTGCGCCGGCCATCTGCCAGCAAGCGCTCGCTATGATTGAGCGGCTGCTTGACGGCACCATCGCCAATGCCAATACATTTAACGTATGGCGCCAGCAAACACGCTGGCCCAGCTTATTTCAAACAACTCATCTGCCCACTATAGGTTAATTTATGCAAGTTTTACTTAATCAACGCTCTTTCGAGCTACTCCCCAGCGCCAGCTTGGCCGATGCCCTGGCGGCATTCGGTGCGCATCCGCCATTTGCAGCAGCGGTGAATGGGGTCTTTGTGGCCCAGGCAGATTATTTTCAGCATCTGCTTAAAGATGGCGATTGCATCGATGTTGTGCAGCCGGTTATGGGCGGATAAGAACTTAAAAAAATTGATAGTAATCATTTATTTACAACATATATCTTGAGTATTCAATGAACTTGATCACGCCTCCTGCCGACCCCTTAACGCTCTACGGTCAAACCTTTTGTAGCCGCGTATTGCTCGGCACCGCCCGTTATCCATCGCTACAAATTCTCAGTGATTCGATTGCCGCCGCGCAGCCGGCGTTATTGACAGTTGCCTTACGCCGCCAGATGAGTGCAGCAGCATCGGACACCGGTTTTTTCTCCACACTTAAAAACCATGCGATCCCTTTTTTACCTAACACCGCGGGCTGCCATACCGTGCCAGAAGTACTCGCCACGGCTGAGATGGCGCGTGAAGTGTTTGGCACGGACTGGATCAAGCTCGAACTGATTGGTGACGACTACACCTTACAACCCGATACCATCGGCTTAGTCGAAGCCGCAGCCAAGCTCGTGCAAGCAGGCTTTAAAGTGCTGCCCTATTGCACCGAGGATCTGGTGGTTGGCCAACGCTTGCTGGATGCAGGTTGCGAGGTACTGATGCCATGGGGCGCACCAATTGGCACCGGCAAAGGCATCGTTAATCCTTATGGTTTACGTGTATTACGCGAACGACTGCCTGACGTGCCGTTAATTGTCGATGCGGGCCTTGGCCTCCCCTCTCATGCGTGTCAAGTGATGGAATGGGGCTTTGATGCCGTGCTATTAAATACTGCCGTCTCGCAAGCCACTTACCCGGTACAAATGGCACGCGCGTTTACTGAAGCAGTCCAGGCCGGTCGTCGCGCTTATTTAGCTGGACCGATGCCGGTACGCGATAGCGCGCAGGCGAGCACCCCGGTAGTCGGCATGCCGTTTTGGCATCAAGCGCCAACGCCATAAGAACACCCTAAAATATGAACCGGCAAACCTCTGCACACGCGTTATCGAGCGACATAATATTTTGGCCGCCTGCAACCCCGCTGCTAGCCGCAACCCTGCGTATTCGCGCTCGTTTAGGCCAGTGGCCATCGCCTACTGTACGGTGGCGTTTATGCAGCGCTCTGCCCCAGTCTATTGACGCGAATGATTTAATCATTCTACATAGCAACACGCTTACGGGGGACGCCGATCAGCATGAGCCCAGCCATTTTGCTGCAGCCGCTGGCGTACTCACCGTAACCGCTGAAACCATCACGCTGCGACTGGGCGGCACAGTCTATCCATTAGCCGGTGAACGGTCAGACGATTGGCTCGCAGCGTTTGCTGCATTTCTTGATTGTGGTTTTATGCCGCCTGATGCGCTGGTTCTGGCCCATGCCTGGCGCGAACCTCAGCGGCTGGAGAACAATGCCTGGCCGATTGACTATGCTGACTTTCCGCGCGTGCTGGGGCTCGATGCAGTGCGCCCCAGCGTACCCTTTGCCGCCGGCCCTTGGCAACTCGGACTCTATCCCGTTGTGGCCAGTGCTGCTTGGGTCGAACGCTTGCTTGAGTTAGGCGTCAAGACGCTTCAATTGCGCGCCAAAACCCTCGAGCATGCAGCGCTCCAAGCAGAAATCAAACGGGCCGTACAGGCAGCCCGCCAGCATCATGCGCAACTGTTTATTAACGACCACTGGCAGTTGGCGATTGAAGCGGGCGCTTATGGGGTTCATCTGGGCCAAGAGGATCTACAGACCGCGCAGTTGCAGACGATTGCCAACGCAGGCTTGCGGCTTGGGCTATCGACCCATGGCTATTATGAAATGCTAGTGGCGTGCCACCTCCGTCCCAGCTATATTGCCTTAGGCGCCGTCTTTGCGACCACCACCAAATCCATGCCAACCGCGCCGCAAGGGTTAACTCGGCTGGCGCACTATGTGCAGTTACTTAAAAAACAAGTGCCCTTGGTGGCCATTGGCGGGATTGATCAGGCTGTACTCGCTGACGTATTAGCCACCGGCGTAGGCAGCGCAGCCGTCGTGCGGGCGATCACTGAAGCAAGTGACTTGCCAAAAGCGCTGGCGACTTTGCAACACGCTTTTGTGCGAAACCTTGATTTGGTCGAGTAAACTCCTAGCGTCAAGCCAAAATCTACCTCGCAGCGCTGCGCTATAACACTGCCACCCCTCCATTACCTGCCGCCTGGCAAGCTGCTTAAATTCGAATTTTAAGGGCTTTAAATAATGTCTTTAAGGGTTTTAAAGAATGTCGTTTGAGTTCAGAAAAATCGATGCAAACAATATCGGGGATTTTTACGATATCCGTTTTTCTGTATCGGAAAATAAAATTTGTTCGCATCAAGTTCATTTACTCGATAGAGACCGAATTCTGCAGATTTTTCAGGAGGAAGGTAGCTGGATTTGCCTGGATGGAGCGAAAAAGGTTGGCGTTTGCTGCGGGACGCTGAACCCTTATCCCCATATTTTCGGGCTCTTTATCCGGCCTGAATACGAAGGCAAAGGCATCGGCGAACGTTTATTGTCTAACTGTCTGGCGTGGTTTCATGCAAAAGGGGTCAATCAGGCCATGTCGCCCGCTAATGCGCCCGCGCCACTGCAGGCGATTGCCGTTGCGGTCACAGTCGGCGGGAAAATCGGCATTCCGGCGCAGACCATCCTGGCCAATAGCGGGGTGACGCTAGATGATCTGCAAAATCCAGATAAAATGAAGATGGTGACCCATCAGCAAGAACTCTCGGTATTTGGCAATATATTAACGGCTAGCCAAGACTCATCCGTCGGCTTACTGATTGGCAAAGCGCTTGATCTCTATACGTATGGCATTCTCGGCGCAACCATGATGGCGGCACCGACGCTAGGCGATGCGTTGCAGTGCTTATTCGATTTTCCATTACTACCCGTGTGCTACTTCAAACAAAGCTTACGGATTGAAGGCGAAATGGCCATTGCAATTGCTAGCGACTATCGTTATCGGCCAGATTTAATGGTCGTCAATACAGACATGTGCCTGGCGTCATGGCATATGCAAATGAGCGATGTTTTAGGTCAGCCACTCGCCATTGAGCGGCTCACTTTTGCCTATAAAGAAGCCCCTCCGCACGCAGCCCTTTATCCTAAACTATTTGGTTGCGAGGCCCAATTTGGGGCGCCGGAAAATGCCATGTACTTTCCGGCTAAGCTGCTTACCCTGCCACTCCCTCGAGCGAACCCCATCCAATATCATATGATGAGGGAGTACTGTGAACATTTGCATAAGGATTGGGCCGCCAAACAAGTCCATGACATTACCACGCAAGTATTATTACTATTGCGCTCTAGTCCGAGTCGCTATGGTTCTTTAAATCTGGTTGCCGAAACCTTACATATGTCTCCCAAAACGCTCAGCCGGCGGCTTGAGCAGTCGAATAGTGCATTTCAACACCTATTGGATCGTGCTCGACACGATTTAGCATTAGACTATCTGGCACATACTGTTTTGCCCATCAGTGAAATTGCTGAAGCGCTTGGCTATGCCGAGACCTCCAGCTTCCGGCGCGCATTTTTACGCTGGACGGGCCAATCTCCTGCCGGCTGCCGCGCTGCTATCATTGGTGCAGAGTATGCTACTCTATATGCAAAGGATACCTTAACTTTGCATGGTAGTATAAGTATTTAAGCCTTTTTGTGGATGCTTTTTTCACTCATTTTGTCTAAAATTACCGCATGAATGTCCATTTATGATTCCTCTTCCCTGGCGATCAACTGATAGCATTTCCGTTGTATCTGAGAGGGGCTATACTTACCTGTATTAAAAGTGAGTAACCCAATGGAAGTGCTTGATTTTTACGAAATTTCATAGAAGTCTTTTTTAAACCATATGAGACAGGTCACACAGATTAAATTGACACAAACATCCGAAATAGCTTCTATCAAGAAAGAAGAGGGTAGCTTGCTGGCTACCCAACCCGTTTGTCTTACCATTGATGACTTAAGTTTTTCTTATTCTGGACAAATGGGTAGCACGTTACTCGATAACCTTTCATTAAAAATATATAAGAACGAGTTTTTCACTTTACTGGGCCCGTCTGGTTGCGGCAAAACGACCCTGTTGCGTCTGATTGCAGGTTTCCAACAACAAATGGCTGGCCAAATTTTGCTTGGCAGCCAGTCTTTGACTGAAAAACCTCCGTTTCAACGCCCAGTCAATACGGTTTTTCAAAATTACGCCTTATTTCCACACTTGACCGTTGCCCAGAACGTAGCCTTCGGTCTGGAAATGAAAAATTTCTCTGCCGCGGCAATTAAGACAACAGTGAGTGATATGTTGTCATTAGTTAAGCTAAAAAGTGAAGCGCACCACTACCCTCGAGAGTTGTCCGGCGGCCAGCAACAGCGCGCAGCTCTGGCCAGAGCCCTGGCCGCGCGGCCAGAGTTATTACTGCTTGATGAGCCTCTGTCTGCGCTTGATTTAAAACTGCGCAAAGAAATGCAAAGAGAACTTAAGCGCCTACAGCATGAAACTGGCATTACTTTTCTGTTTGTGACCCATAACCAGGACGAAGCGCTCTCCATGTCGGATCGTATCGGAGTGATGGTAGATGGGAAAATCCAGCAAATCGGCACGCCAGCAGAAATCTATAACCACCCCGCCAATCGCTGCGTTGCCGAATTTATCGGCGATATCAATTTTCTGGATGGCGTAGCCGGCCAAGGTCAGGTTACCCTAGCAGGTGGCCATTCGCTGCCAGTGCAAGCCAACCAAGACGGATTTGTTACGCTCGCCTTTCGTCCCGAGCACGCCACCCTAAATCACCAATCCGGTCTGTTTTCGGGTCGCCTCAAAGAAATTCTTTATTTTGGCACCAGTACAGTCTATTACGTAGAATGTGAAGGGCAACCGTTCATTCGAGTAAGGTCGCAAAATATAGCAGAGGGACACTCACCGTTTGTGATCGGTGAAAAAGTCTATGTGCAAATTCCGCGGCATGCGTTCCGGGTACTTACGCCATGAATCTTTGGGCTAATTTAAATCAATATCGACGGCGGCTATTGTTACTCAGTCCTGTACTTCTGCTGCTATTTGGTGGCATGGTGCTGCCGATGACGATTATGGTCGTTGCCTCATTATCAGGCGCGGCAGATTATGGCGGCGTATCATGGGGAAAATTCTCCGCAGCAGCCTATGGTCAATTCCTATTTGAACGAAATTTTGATGACCAATTAGTTTTTAACTCAGGGTACCTGCTGATTTTTTTACGTTCATTCGAACTCGCTACCCTGACCACATTAGGCTGCCTCATTTTAGGTTTTCCCACCGCCCTGTTCATCGCCTTACAACCGATACAGCGGCGCAATACCCTGTTGATTCTAGTCAGTATTCCATTTTGGACAAATTTACTGGTCCGCATCTACGCCTGGATTGTCTTGCTGCGCGATGGCGGTAATATTGAGCAGGTATTACATCGGCTGAATCTCACCACCGGCCCACTTGGCTTAATGTACACCGACACCGCAACCGCGATTGGCTTACTCTATGCCTTTTTACCTTTCATGATTTTACCCATCTATGCGAGCTTGGAAAGACTAGACTGGCGTTTAGTCGATGCGGCGCGCGATTTGGGCGCCAACAGTTGGCACGTGTTGCGGCGCATCATTATACCGTTAGCCCTACCGGGCATTATCTCGGGCTGTACACTCGTGTTTGTCCCTGCCTTAGGGATGTACATCATCCCTAACCTGTTAGGCGGGAGCAAATTTTTGATGATTGGTAATTTGATTCACTTGCAGTTTACTAATGCGCACAATTGGCCGTTGGGTGCAGCCCTGAGTTTCGTTTTGTTGGGACTCGTTCTATTAGGCATGCTGGTGCGTAAAGTGCGCTTTATAAAAACTAAAACTCGAGGGCAAACGCATGAGTACGTCTAAATGGCATTCTTTCCCCGGCATTCAGACAATCGCCGTTTTTGTCTTTTTATTTTTATATATCCCAATCATCGTCATCGTCCTATTAAGTTTCAATCAAGGCGATTTGGCAACCATTTGGCAAGGTTTTGGTTTCAACGGATATGCCGAAATTTGGCGAGACCCTTACCTCATCCGCGCCGCCCAGAATTCATTTATGGTGGCATTAATCGCGATGTTGTGTTCAACCTTAGCCGCCACGCTTGCCGCCCTTGCCTTACGGGGACGTAATTTTATCGGCAAAGCAGCGATCGTGGCCTTGATTGGTTTACCTTTGCTGGTGCCAGGTATTGTGATTGCCGTCGCCACCCTGATGTTTTTTTCTTTTGCTGGCTTAGAGCTCAGTCTGGCAACCATTCTTATTGCCCATATCGTTTTTTGTATCCCCTTTGCTTATTTGCCGATTCACGCACGTTTATCCAGAATTGATGCTAATTTGATCGAAGCGGCAGGAGACCTGTACGCTAATCCCTGGCAGGCTTTTTGGCGGATTACCTGGCCGCAATTGTTGCCCGGCGTGGCAGCAGGCGCCCTACTCGCCTTCATTACGTCAATGGATGACTTTATTATTACTTATTTTGTTGCGGGCCCCGGCGCGACAACCTTACCCGTTTACATTTTCGGGGCGATCAGGCGTGGCATCTCACCTAAAATTAATGCGGTTTCAACCCTTATTTTAGGGATCTCGGTACTGTTTGTAACCCTGTCGTATTTTATTGGGCGACAAACTCAAAAGTGAAATTTTTTTCGGGGGATTTTGAAATCATGAAGATACTAAGATGGTCAATTGTAAGCCTTATGCTCGGCTTATATAGTGTGACGAACGCGGCAGAAGCTAAGGTTAAAAATTCAGCCCGTAAACTCCATTTTGCTAGCGCACAGAATTATTATCCACCCGAACTCCTACAAAAATTCGAGCAAGAAACAGGCATAAAAACCACCTTCAGCACCTATGATAGCGATGGGACTTTAGCGGCTAAACTGAATGCCGGGGGCAAAGTATACGATGTCATCATCGTCAATGAAGCGTATGTACCTACCCTAGTTAACAGCGGGTCAATCGGGAAGTTAGACAAGACAAAACTGCCGAACTTCAAAAATGTCCAGGCCGAATACCGCGCCCCATCGTTTGACCCGAAGCGGGAATATACAATGCCCTATACCGCGATTTTGACTAGCTTCGCCTATGATTCTAGCCGTGTTCCTGGCGGTACGCTGGAAGATAGCTGGGGCGCTTTTTTTCATCCAGATAAAGCCTTGTGGGGGAAAATTGCTAATTTAGATGAACGAGATGATCTGTATATTGCTGCCGCTTGGTATCTTGGCCTAGATGAATGCACCGAGAACGCGAAAGATGCCGAGAAGGTGCTTACGTTACTACGCGAACAGAAACCCTACGTGATGACGTATAGCAATGATGGGACAACGGCTCGGATGGCGAATCAAGAAGTCATTATGCAGCAAATATGGAATGGCGTTGCGGTCCGAGTGCGGTCGAAACTACCGACTACTGTATTTGTTTATCCCAAAGAAGGCGTGATTCTTTCGCGGGATAATTTTGCGATACCAGACAAAGCCAAAAATATGGATGCAGCGCATCAATTCATTAATTGGATGCTGCAGCCAGAAAACATCGCTCAAGTTTCTAATAAATATAGATATAGCAATGCCATCATCGGAGCCGATAAATTCATCGACCCCGACTTAGCCAATGACCCGGCATTTACACCTCCAGCAAAATTTCGTGACCGCATTAGGCCATTTAAACTTTGTTCACCTAAAGGATTGGCTTTGCGCAACAAGGTTTGGGTTAAATTAAAGATGAAGAGCTAAGGTCACCTAGGTCAGATACTTCAGTCACCTCAATCAGAACAGCCCCGATCACGATGCTTATCAGCAAAGGCACTATATGAATAATCTTATCCGTCTATCTGTTCTGAATGCTCGACCCGCATTGATTGGGGCAAGTATCCGTGACTTTGCATTCATCTAAACTATGAAAATACTTAAACATTGCTTGCTGGCCAGCTTACTTTTGGGCTTACATGGTGTCGGCAATCAAGTCGCCGTGGCCGGCACGCTGCAAATTGCTAGCTGGCCAGATTATTACCCCCCTGAATTGCTCAAAAAATTTGAGCGGGAGACCGGGATCAAAACGGTGCTAGATAGCTATGACAGTGACGCTACGTTAACCACCAAGCTAAAATCGGGGGGATGGTATGATGTCGTCATCGTGGCGGACATTTATGTCTCCATTCTTAAGCGAGATGGTTTGCTGATGAAGTTAGATAAAAGCAGACTATCCAACCTCGAGAATGTTAAACCTGAATACCGCTCACCATCATTCGATCCAAACCGCGATTTTGCACTACCTTATACCCTGGTTTTGACCAGCTTTGTTTATGACTCAGCGCGCGTTCCTGGTGGCAAGCTAGAAGAGAGTTGGGCATCTTTTTTCAGACCAGATAAAATGCTACAGGGCAAAATTGCCAACTTGGATGAGCGAGATGATCTGTATAAGGCTGCCTCTTGGTACATTGGACAGGATGAGTGTTCCGAAAGTAGTGAGGATGCAAAACGCGTGCTTAAAGTTTTGCAGAAACAAAAGCCCTATGTGTTAACGTACAGTAACGATGGACCCATTGAGCGCATGTTAAGCAAGGAAGTGATTATTCAACAAATTTGGAATGGCGCTGCCGTACGAGTGAGGCCTAAGCTAGCCAGCGCAGTATTCTCCTACCCTAAAGAAGGGGTGGCTCTATCCATGGACAATTTTGTAGTACCCGCTAAGGCTAAAAATGTGAATGAAGCCTATCGATTTGTTAATTGGATGCTACTACCAGAAAACATTGCTGAAGTTTCCAATAAATATAAATACGATAATGCGATTATTGGCGCGGAGAAATACATGGATCCTAAATTAACCGATGATCCGGCATTTCGTATCCCGGAAGAGTTTCAAAGCCGAATTAAACCATTCAAGCTTTGCTCGCCTAAAGCATTAGCTTTACGCAATAAAGTTTGGATGCAATTGAAAAAATCTGGAGGTCATTAAACCATTAATGGCCATTGAATTTACCCTGGCCAGATGCTTGGCGGCTATATCGACCAGGACTACACTTAATTCCTATTGATAGGCAAAAAGGATAAGCAAATTGCATCATAGCATGAACAATAGTGATTTACTCGATCTAGGCTCTCCGTCACTGAGCGGGGCTATCGAGGCTCTAGGACTGTATACGACACTTTTAGTCCCCGAATCACATACACCCAGACAAACATCATCAACATCGGCTCCCGTAAACCGCTGGTGGCAATTAATGGATACCGGCGTCGGCATCATCCCGTTACCGATTTACTGCGTGCTTTTTGCTGTCTTGGGTATTCTCTTCGCCATCGACGCATTCTCCAGCGAAATCTCGCTCATCTTTGCGGTGCTGGCGGTGCTGGGTTTTAGCTGTGCTGAATTAGGCGCGCGCATACCCGGCTTGCGGAAAATTGGCGGGGCGGTCATCGTCACCACTTTGCTGCCGTCATGCCTGGTGCATTACTCGCTCCTGCCCAGCAAATTAGTGCAGTCCATTACCGACTTCTGGTATGCAACCAATATCCTCTATTTATTTACCGCGGCCGTTATTGTCGGCGGTATTCTGAGCATGGACCGGCGCCTGTTGATTAAAGGTTTTGCTAAGCTTTTTATCCCGCTTGCCGCCGGCTCAATTGCCGCCGCTATCGTAGGTACCCTAACGGGTATGGCGCTTGGACTGAACGCCCACCATGCCTTTTTTTATCTGGTTATGCCCATCATGGCCGGTGGCCTCGGTGAAGGCGGCATTCCACTGACGCTGGGGTATGCGGCGATCTTACAGGTCTCACAACCCGAGTTGCTGGCGCAGATCGTGCCGCCCGTGGTACTCGGCAATCTAACCGCAATTGTCTGCGCGTCAGTCCTGCATCAACTCGGCAAACGCCATCCCCAGTTTAGCGGAAATGGCCATTTACTCACGCTCCCGATTACCGAATCATCTGACGAGAAAAATCCGTTTTCCTTTACGATCGAAAAACTCGCGGCGGCGGGGATGATTGCCCTCAGCTTGTATTTGGCCGGCGTTGTGATCTATCAATTCACCGGCTTGCCCGCCCCGCTAGGCATGCTATTACTCACGGTCATTATTAAATTAGCGCGGATTGTCTCGCCTGAATTTGAACAGGGCGCGCATGCCATGTATCGTTTTTTTGCAGTATCCTCAGCCTATCCAATTTTGTTTGGGATTGGTTTGATTCTCACGCCTTGGGATGTGTTTTTAACTGCCCTAACACCGGCGCATTTTATTACCATCTTCGCTACCGTCGTCACCTTAACCAGCGTTGGCTTTTTCGTTGGACGCTGGGCGGGTTTGCATCCAATTGAAAGCGCGATCGTGAATGCCTGTCATAGCGGCATGGGTAGCGTCGGAGATATGGCGATTTTGACTTCGGCCCACCGTATGCAACTCATGCCTTTTGCACAGCTTGCGACCCGCATTGGTGGCGCCTTGACGGTGGTCGTCGCTCTGCTTATCTTTAGTCAATGGACCGGGTGACGAAGAGCGCATTATTATTTCCACATGGCTGAGCATGATTCGATTATCGCCCTGTTTGAGTCCGAATTAATTGCGGCCGAACGCGCAGTGTATAGTGGAAACCGTCGCCGAAGATGATGAAATCGCCAGACGCATGAATGCAGGGCGTGCAGCCCTGCTGGAGCGCGCTATGTCTCAGGTTGGCCCGTATCAGAGCCCATTAGAAGATGGCATGCGGCATTTTCATCAATTTTTACGGCAGCAATTATGTAATATAGAGGAAAGTTTAGCTGCGTGAGGGAGTATTCTCTATGTCTATTCATCGCTATACAACGTTAATCAGTGCCGCCAATCTTGCTGCATTAATAGCCAGTGGATCCGAAACCATGACTATTTTTGATTGTCGTTTCGATCTGATCAACGAAAATACCGGCAAGCTTGCTTATGAGGACAATCACCTGCCCGGCGCATCTTACCAACGTGCTATCTGGACCTGGCACAGGGCAAAATGGCCGTCACCCACTGCCCGCACGCACAACGCTTGCCCAACAACTAGCCGCTTGCGGCCTCCACAATAACCATCAAGTGATTGCTTACGATGCGCAGGGTGGGATATTTGCCGCACGCTTATGGTGGCTATTACGTTGGCTAGGTCATGAAGCCGTGGCTGTGCTTGATGGCGGTTTGCAAGCATGGCAAAAAGCCAATCTGCCACTTTCTAGTACCCGGCCCATAGCACGATCAGGTGACTTTGAACCTACGGCACCGCTTGCAGTCACTACCGATGTCAGCACCGTGATGCGTAATCTGAGTACGCATGAATATACCCTCATCGATGCGCGTTCCGCCGATCGTTACCGCGGTCAGAATGAAACGCTTGATGCAGTTGGCGGGCATATTCCAGGGGCCATCAATCGATTTTATAGAGACAATCTGACGGCAGATGGCCACTTTAAACCCGCGCACGTTTTACGCGACGAATTCAATGCGCTGTTGGATAAAAAGCCAGCACAACGGGTTATCTTACAATGCGGATCAGGTGTTTCTGCATGCTTAAATGCGTTAGCCATGGAAATTGCCGGTTTGCATGGGGCTGCGCTTTACGCTGGTTCGTGGAGTGAGTGGTGTGCTGATCCTAAGCGGCCCGTGGCGACTGGGTATCCAGTCTTTCCGAAAATTCGGTAAGCTGAGGCTTGCCCCAAGCCCTGAAAATCCAGGGTAATCGGGTCATGCAGCATGGCCGATACCCATATAAGATTAACAATCCTAGGTCAATCATAAACAGAAACCTGATTTAGAGAAAGTTGAGGATTAGAATTCATATCAGAAATTTGCATTGTTCATTGGCTTATCAGATAAGCGCAATCGCCCTGTGTTAACGGGAGTTTTATCTTGCGAAATTTTAAGGCCTTTGCTATAGTCATTTAGAATTTAGCTTCAAAGTAAAAAATACTGTTGTCTGGCCTCTTTAGTAACTAGGGGGTGCCCTCAGTCATAAAATTGAGCGTGGAGATAGGTGGAAATAAGGGCTTGGCAAGCGCAGGGAATGAGTTTCTGTTGCAGCTTGAGTGTCGCCTAGATTAATGTTCGTGCAGTGTTGAGGGTTCACCCAAAACAATAAGAAAGGTAATTGCACGATGGATCAAAAAATCAGCATATTTTTGAATCGGCTAAGTGAGGCCGTATCTATATTGGCTGCTAAGTTGGAGATGCTTGGTCATTACTCAGTTAGAGTGGTTAACGGTCTGAGTGAAACCGTGAATACGATCGGGATCTTCTTAGTTCGCATCTTTCGCCTATTGCGTTGAAATCTGTTTAGGCTCTGTCGTAAGGCCCGTCGGTCTAGGGATGACCTTTAACTTTTTTTACTCTAGGTAATTTATGTCTGCTTGTATCAATCCGGTACTCTATCCTCTATCCGCCGCGCAAATGGAGATTTGGCTCGCTGAGCAAATCACCCCCGACTGCCCGGTCTACAACATTGGCCAGTTCACGGAAATCCATGGCGCGGTTGACCCGACCTTGTTCGAGGCTGCCATGCGGCAAGTGATTGCGGAAGCCGAAAGCCTACGCCTGCAGTTCATTGACGGTGACGATGGCCCAAAACAATATGTCGGTTCACCGGCTTGGTCACTACCTTTGATCGATGTCAGCGCAGACCTTGATCCTCAGGCTGCCGCCGAGGCCTGGATGAAAGCCGACTATGAGCAGCCCGCTGACCTTCTGCACAGCCCATTGTTTTGTTATGCGTTGTTAAAAGTCGCGCCCGAGCGATTTTTTTGGTATCAGCGCACTCACCATATTGTGATGGATGGAGTTGGCTTCGCCCTCATCGCGCAACGCATGGCGCAGGTGTATAGCGAGCGGGTCAAGGGCGTGGCGACCAGCGAGTGCCCCTTCGGGCCGGTATCGCTGCTGCTCGAGAACGATATCCACTACCGCGCCTCTGGGCAATTTACCAAGGACCAAGCCTATTGGCTTAAACACTGTACGGATTGGCCAAAAGCTGTGACGTTTGCAGATCGGCAAGCGCCGGCTTTGCAGCACCGCCTGCGTCATACCACTTACCTATCCTCTCAATCGGTGCGCACTTACGCTGCTGACGCAAGTCGTTTGGCGCAGTTCGTCACTGCTGCTATAGCCGCCTATCTACATCATTTGACGGGCACTCAAGACGTGGTGTTGGGCTTTCAGGTTACAGCTCGTTTGGGCGAAGATCGGCGCATTCCAGGCACCGCGGCTAATGTTTTGCCTATCCGCCTCACTGTGCAGCCGGACATGAGCCTATCTTCATTGATAGAACAAGCGGCGCAAGAGATTCAACACGGGTTTCGACGTCAACGCTACCACTATGAAGAATTGCGGCGAGGCCTTAAGCTCGCGCCAAGCCAACGCTTGTTTGGTCCCACCATTAATATCATGCCGTTTGACTATGACCTCTGTTTTGGCGAGTATGCGTCGACCAATCATAATCTCCTGAATGGACCGGTCGAAGATCTGATGATCGCGGTCTATACTCAATCCGACGACCGTCCGCTACGCATTGACTTTAACGCGAACCCAACGCTCTACACGACGGATGAATTGATTGCGCTCCAACACCGCTTTTTAAAATTCCTGGATGCCGTTGCCGCCCAACCTACACAACTCATTAGCAGCATTGATCTGCTTGATGCCGCAGAGCAGCGGCAGTTACTCGTTGAGTAGCCTGCAACGGAGCGTGATTATCTGAAACAGTAGGAGCGTAAAAAAATGAGTTGAAAATCGCCCGATTATGGTATAGGATTAATCCTGTTTCTTTTTACGCATTACCTTTCCCCGCATAATAACTTGAGTCAAAGAGGGATTGGCTGTATCGCGTAATGAATCACGATAAATTCAAAGTATGAAAGTGTAAGGTTTTTCTGCGATTACTACGGGAAACCTTGGAGCGTAAAAGGCAAAGGGGAATCTCAGTTTGAGTCCGAATGGATGAAAGATTTGAGGTCATCAAGGCAAGCAGCGCGCGCCTTAGGTTCATCGAGAATTATTACAGTAGTACTGCTAGCAAATGAGCCGGTCTAGATGCCCATAATCATTGGGCGCATTAATCTTTTTGTATTCCGCGCTAGGGTATTAGGGTACGCAAATTGGGCAATGAGTCTCATTAGAGAGGCTTTAACTAACGTCGTAGAAAAGATTCAATACATTTATTTAGAAGCATAAGTCCGCAGTCGAGAATTATTACAGTAGTACTGCTAGCAAATGAGCCGGTCTAGATGCCCATAATCATTGGGCGCATTAATCTTTTTGTATTCCGCGCTAGGGTATTAGGGTACGCAAATTGGGCAATGAGTCTCATTAGAGAGGCTTTAACTAACGTCGTAGAAAAGATTCAATACATTTATTTAGAAGCATAAGTCCGCAGCCGAGAAGTTACATAGATTGGAGGAAATTTATGAGCAATATCACTGGAACTCCTATGCGGTCTCTTCACGAAGGCCCACTTTCAGTTCATTCGTTGTCTGGGCGTGAAGATGACCCCGACAGCCTCATGGCACAACAACTCACGTATTGGCAGCAAACGCTGGCCGGACTGCCCGAGCGATTGGCATTGCCAACCGATAGACCGCATCCGCCCATGGCCAGCCACAGAGGCGCGCGCTTCCTCTTGCATATTGATGCCACTTTGCATGGCAAACTATTAGCCTTGGCTGGTGAACACCAGGCAAGCTTGTTTATGGTGCTACATGCCGCACTGGCCAGTTTGCTCACCCGCCTGGGAGCGGACACCGATATTCCGATAGGTAGCCCCATTGCCGGGCCAACCGACGAAGCAGCGGATGAGCTTGCCAACTTTTTTGTCAATACGCTGGTGTTACGTACCGACACCTCGGGCAATCCTAGTTTCAGTAAGCTGTTACAGCAAGCGAGAAAAACTTGCTTGGCGGCCTATGCACATCACGATCTCCAATTCGAACGGCTAGTGGAAGTTTTGAACCCAGTGCGTTCGACTGCTCATCATCCATTGTTCCAAGTTTTGTTAGCGCTACAGAGCAATGTCCAGCCACCATTCGATTTTTCTGGTGCACATCTGAGGGTAGAAGACGTTGCATCGACGGTCACCCCGTTCGATTTATCTTTCTATTTTAATCAGACGCCCGACGAGTTAGGGCTTGAGGGCACGATTGAATACGCGACGGATCTGTTCGATCGCCAGACGATTGCGCAACTGGCGCAGCGCTTGGTTAGCCTGCTTGAGGCGATCGCCCAGAATCCTGATCAGCCAATTGGCGGCATTGAATTGCTCGATGCCGCAGAGCGGCAGCAGTTACTGGTCGAATGGAACGCGACGGAGCGTGAGTATCCGGCGCAGCACTGCATCCATCAGTTGTTCGAGGAGCAAGTCGAGTGTACACCGCACGCCACTGCGCTAGTGTATGAAGATCAAGTATTAAGTTATGCCGAACTCAATGCGCACGCCAACCGCCTTGCCCATCAGCTGATTGAGCTGGGTGTGCAACCGGATGCGCGGGTGGCGATCTGCGTAGAACGCTCACCCGCGATGGTCATCGGCTTGCTGGCGATCTTGAAGGCGGGCGGTGCCTATGTGCCACTTGATCCAGTGTATCCAGGCGAGCGCCTGATGCACATCCTCGCCGATGCCGCGCCGTCGATTCTGCTGGCCGATGCGGCTGGGCGCGCGGCCCTAGGTGAGACCGCCCTCGCCTCGTTGACTGTGCTCGATCCAAATAGACTGTCGGAGTCAGCCACCAGCAACCCACACATCTCTGCGCTTACGCCCCATCATCTCGCGTATATCATCTACACTTCCGGCTCCACCGGCAAGCCTAAGGGAGTGATGATAGAGCACACTCAGATTACTCGTCTGTTCGACGCCACCGAAGCTTGGTATCACTTCGATCAGAACGATACCTGGTGTCTGTTCCACTCTTTTGCCTTTGATGTCTCCGTCTGGGAGTTATGGGGAGCCTTGCGCCATGGTGGCAAGCTGGTCCTCGTGCCACATTTTATTACGCGTTCGCCGCAAGAGTTTTATCGCTTGGTTTGCGAACAAGGCGTCACCGTATTAAATCAGACACCCAGCGCTTTTAAGCCATTGATCAGCAGCCAGGCGCAAAGTGAATTGCGTGACCGTTTACGTTACGTCATCTTCGCGGGCGAGGCGCTTGAGCCCACCGTCTTACAGGAATGGTACGCTACCCGCTCAGACGATTCTCCTCAATTGTTGAATATGTATGGCACCACAGAAACCACTGTGCATGCCACCTACCGACCGATGCGGCAGCAAGATAGCAAGCAAAGCGGTAGTCCGGTTGGGGTGCGGATTCCGGATCTTAAAATTTACCTACTGGATGCGTATGGTCAGCCTGTGCCGCTGGGCGTAATCGGCGAGTTGTACATTGGCGGGGCGGGTGTCGCACGCGGCTATTTGAACCGGCCCGAATTGACCGCTGAGCGCTTTCTCTCCGATCCGTTCTGCGAGCGTGAGGATGCTCGTATGTATAAGACGGGCGATTTGGCCCGCTATTTACCTGATGGCAATTTGGAGTTCCTGGGCCGCAACGACGATCAGGTCAAGATTCGCGGCTTTCGGATTGAACTGGGTGAGATTGAGGCGCGCCTCATCGAGCATTCAGAGGTACGGGAAGCAACCGTGCTCGCGCTAGGTGAAGGCGGCGACAAGCGGCTCATCGCTTATGTCGTGGCTGAGCCTGACGAACAACTCGCTCGCAGGCTACGCGAGCACCTCGCCGCCAAGTTGCCTGAGTATATGATGCCGGCGGCCTTTGTGCGCTTGGATGCACTGCCTTTAACACCCAACGGCAAGCTTGACCGCCGTGCCCTCCCTGAGCCGGAGTTTGTCTCGGATCATTATCGTGCACCGCGTTCTCCGAGAGAGCGAAAACTCACTGAGTTGTTTGCCGAAATCCTGGGAGTGCCACGGGTAGGCATCGATGACAGTTTTTTCGACTTAGGCGGCCATTCGCTGTTGGCCATGCGCTTAGTGAGCCGCATTCGCAAGAATCTGGGGGTTGAACTCACGATTCGTACGCTATTCGAAACCCCCACCGTCACGGGTTTAGCGCAACGTTTTGGGCAAAATACAGCGGTTCGCCCACCGTTACGCCGGCAACAGCGGCCTGAGCCGCTGCCGTTATCTTTCGCGCAGCGCAGACAGTGGTTTATTCAGCAACTTGATGGGCACAGCGCAACTTACAACATCCCTTTTACCCTGCGCTTGTCTGGTGCGTTGGATGTGAATGCATTGCAAGCCGCTTTTCGAGATCTCCTCGCGCGCCACGAAAGCCTGCGAACCGGTTTCACCGAAACCAATGACATCCCCGCTCAGCGTATTTTTTCAGTCGAAGAGTTATGTTTTCCCTTAGAAGCCGTTGAGGTCACTGAAGAAAGCTTGCCGCACACGTTAAGCCAAGCAGCAGCCCACCCTTTTAACTTATGTCATGAAATTCCGCTACGCGCCGCACTGTTTCAGCTCGACGCTCAAGAACACGTGCTGCTCGTGCTCTTGCATCACAGTGCTGGCGACGGCTGGTCATTAGCACCATTCGCTCGTGACCTCAGCCAAGCCTATACGGCTCGGCTTCACGGTGGGCCTCCAGCCTGGGCGCAACTGCCCGTGCAGTACGCGGACTATACGCTATGGCAGCGGAACCTGTTTAGCCACGAAGATGACCCCGACAGCCTGATTGGACAGCAACTCACGTATTGGCAGCAAGCGCTAGCTGGCCTGCCCGAGCGCTTAACGTTGCCAACCGATAGACCGCATCCATCCATAGCTAGCCATAGGGGCGCTTGCTTCTTCTTCAATACTGATCCCGCGCTATATGGCAAATTATTAGTCTTGGCTCGTGAGCACCAGGTAAGCTTGTTTATGGTGCTACAAGCCGCGCTGGCCAGTTTACTGACCCGCCTGGGAGCCGGCACCGATATCCCAGTAGGCAGCCCCATTGCCGGGCGAACCGATGAAGCACTGGATGATCTAATTGGTTGTTTTGTGAATACTCTAGTGTTGCGTACCAATACTTCGGGAAACCCCAGCTTCAGTCAACTGCTACAGCAGGTGAAGGAGACTTGCTTGGCTGCCTATGCACATCAAGATCTCCAATTCGAACGGCTGGTAGAAGTTTTAAACCCACCACGCTCGACCGCGCATCATCCATTGTTCCAAGTCTTGTTGGCGTTGCAAAACAATGCCCTGCCACAATTCGATTTGCCTGGACTGCACTTGCAGGCTGAAGACATTGAATTGCCAGTCGCCAAATTTGACCTCTCTTTTCATTTTAACGAAGCGCCCAGTGAGAATGGTAGTGGACTGAGTGGCATTATCCAATACGCAACTGACTTGTTCGATCGCCAGACGATTGCGCAACTGGCCCAGCGCTTTGTCCGGCTGCTTGAGGCGATCGCCCAGAATTCAGATCAGCCAATTGGCTGCCTTGAGTTACTTGATGACACCGAACGGCAACAGCTACTCGTAGAGTGGAACGACACCGCCCGTCCAGTTCACAAAATAACCTTGCCGGCGCTATTCGAGGCTCAAGTCGCTAAGGCCCCCGATGCTATCGCCTTAGCCTTTGAGGAGCAGTCGATCAGTTATGCCGAACTCAATGCACAAGCTAACCGCCTCGCTCACTACTTGATAGCACAGGGCATTGGCCCTGAAGATGTTGTGGCCATCGCGATACCGCGCTCGCCCTATATGGTGATTGCGTTGCTCGCAGCCCTCAAAGCCGGCGCGGCCTATCTTCCCCTTGATCCCCACTCTTCTGCCGAGCGGCTATTCACCACCTTAAGCGATGCGCAGCCTGCCGTATTACTTAGACTCAGCCAAGATACCTTAGCAAGCGCCTTTTTAGCGTTGCAGTTAGACGATCCAGAACTGCAGGCTACCCTTGAAACTTACCCAGAAACTGCGCCAACCGATCAAGATCGCATACGCCCGCTCGATCCGCGCCATCCGGCCTATGTCATCTACACGTCGGGTTCTACTGGCACCCCTAAAGGAGTTATCGTCACTCACGCCTCTTTAATTAACTATATCCACGCCATCACACCTTGGATTAATAAAAATAATCATATGGTATGGATTTCCAATGTAGCCGCCGATTTAGGAAATACGTCGCTGTATGGTGCTATTTTCTCAGGGGGAAAGTTAATTATCGTCGACGATGACGAAACACTCAACTCAGAACTCTTTGCAAAAAAGAGTTTAAAAGATGAATGCACGCTAAAAATAACACCAAGCCATTTGGCCTCTCTAATGAAATCATTACCTCAAAAAGGTGATGATTCGAAAAAAATGTTTTTTTTAGGAGGTGAACGGGTTGATGGCAATATAGCTGCCGCGATTAAGCTGAACTGGCGGGGCAGCCGAGTCGTGAATCACTATGGCCCGACAGAAACGACCATTGGGGTTTTAATCGGCGAGTTGCAACCTGAGTTCCCATTGGAGACGACCCCTTTTCTACCATTGGGGCAGCCGATTTCGAACACCCAAGTCTATGTGCTGGATAATGGCTTACAGCCTGTGCCTATCAGTGTCGGAGGCGAGTTATATATTGCCGGTGCGGGGCTAGCCCGAGGCTATCTCGGCCGTCCTGGCTTAACCGCCGAACGTTTCGTCGCCAATCCTTTTGGCCCGCCCGGCAGCCGGATGTATCGCAGTGGTGATTTCATAAAATGGCGCGCCGATGGCTTGCTAGATTTTCTTGGACGTACCGACGACCAAGTCAAGATACGGGGTTTTCGCATCGAACTGGGGGAAATTGAGGCTGTGCTACGGCGCAATCCAGTAGTGGAACAAGTCGCGGTGATTGCGCGCGAGGATCATGCCGGCGCTAAACAACTGATTAGCTATGTTGTCGCCCATGCAGACGGCACGCCTATAGATCCAGTCGTGTTGCGCCGACAATTGGCACAACAACTGCCTGATTATATGGTGCCTGCCGCTATCATTGTGCTAGAGGCTCTGCCCCTCACGCCAAATGGGAAGCTCGACCGCAAAGCGCTGCCGGCGCCTGATTTTACCTTGGAACGTTTCCGTGCTCCAAGCACTTCCCAAGAGCACGCGCTGGCGACCTTATTCGCCAAAGTTCTTGGTCTACCGCGTGTCGGCATCGACGATAGCTTCTTCGATCTCGGGGGACATTCTTTATCGGCAGTCCAATTGACTTTGCGGATACAAGAAGTATTTAAGGTCAAAGTACCTGTGCGGATGCTGTTTGAAGCCGATAGCGTTGCAAAACTTGCTGAACGTATCGAATCAAACACACTGATTGCTGACCAAGCCGAAGCTTCGGACGGGACAGAACAGTTAATGATGGCCGATGCGATTTTAGCGGAGGACGTTACTAAGAAAGTGACCTCTAATGATTTTAACGGAGCTTGGGAAAATGTTTTGCTTACGGGTGCGACAGGTTTCGTTGGGCGTTATTTACTGATAGAACTATTGCAACAAACCAATGCACATATTATTTGCTTGGTAAACTCAGAAAATGAGCAAGCGGCGAAAAAAAGAATTGTATCGGCACTGAAAGAAATTGGCAGACAAGATATAGATATAAACAGATTTTCTACGCTATGTGGTGATCTGTCTAAAGAAAACTTGGGTCTTGCCAAACATCAGTTAACCGTCCTTTCAGACAAGCTCGACGCTATTGTTCATAATGGTGCCGCAGTCAATCATTTCTTTTCTTATCATGAATTACGCCAAGCTAATGTGCTGGCCACTGAGACTCTAATTCGCCTGGCAGCAACAGGCCGTGATAAAAGTTTACATTACGTCTCCACTTTATCGGTTGCGGCGCAGGCAGCATCAGGCATATTTACAGAAGAAAGTGATACATCGACTGCCCCTAAGGCGAATGGTTACGTCCAAAGCAAATGGGTTGCCGAGCAATTGATCAGCGCAGCAGCAACGCGCGGCATCCCATGCAGTATTTACAGGCTCGGCCGAATTACAGCAGACTCCACCAACGGATATTGCAATACGCATGACAGCACCTACCGCATTATTCGCGCCATTGCACTGCTCGGCTTGTCTTTTAATACCACAAAACGCTTTCTTCAAACTCCGGTCGATTATGCCGCGCGAGCGATTGTCAAACTGGCAGGGCACCAAAATAAGCATCTTCAAATCACGCACATCATTGCTCATCAGTCACTAGAGTTACATGAATTTGTAAAATATATTAACCACAGAGAAAGCGTGGCAATAGAAAATATTAGCTTTGGCAAGTGGGTCAAAGAATTGCGGCGCACAGCAAGTGAGACGCAGAATGAAAATTTAATGGCGTTATTATCCATTACTGAGCATTATGAATCCGATGAAGAAAAAGGTGATTCATTCAAAAATAGTCAACCTCCTATAGTTATGTGCGCAAAAAATACAATGAATAGACTGCATGAAATCGGTTTTGAATATCCCCATTTAGGGGATCATTACATAGAATCCGTGGTTAGTTTTCTTTTAGATAGAGATGTTGAAAAAAATAAAAAAGTGGCGTAGTCATTTATAAAGGGGAGATGAGAAAAAATCATCTGAAATTCTTTTCACTTATAGAAATTGGTTAAAAAATGGAAAATAAATATAGTGGTATTTCTGTTCGCACGCTCAAATCTAGTGAAAGGGCTGCTCATACCGACGAAAATCAAACTCCTTTGGTGATTGAGCCTTTACGTACACGTAGCTTGGATTTCCTCCATGGCTTCATGAAAGAAAATTCAGCGGAAATCATTTCCGCTCTTGAAAAGCATGGGGCAATCCTATTTCGTGGGTTTGATGTACGCTCGTCGTCTGATTTTGAAGAGCAGGTGCTTGCTATCCAAGGGATGAGTGGCATGAGTGAGATGATGATGTCGGAACCCGGCAGAACGCTCGTGAATGGCACCCGCCATGTGATCCATCCGAGCACAAAATTTAAAACTGGGGGCACATTTGATCCAGTTGGCGGAATCCATACTGAAAGTTACTATGTCCCTGACGTACCGAGGTTCATCTCCTTTTTTTGCCAAAAGCCGCCACGCTTAGGCGGTGAGACAGGTTTATTCAATACCTGCCAGATATATAGTCATCTGCCAGAAGACTTAAAGTTAAGGTTAGAGCGTCAACCCTATTTGGCGGGTATGTTCAGTATTTCCCAGATTGGCAAAAGATATAATTTATCGTATGACGAGGCCAAATCTTTTTGTACCAAAATGGGCATGTCCATAACCGATTATCGTGGCGATGCCTATGCTTTTATGTATAAGCCAAGTGTGACCGAGCATCCTACCACTCATGAAAAGGCAATCGCCCTTCATTTCGGCGGCGAGCTCAATGGGCATGGCTTGTCACCGGAATTAATCAAAACCTTTGCGCCTGATTATTCCTCTTTCAAATGGTGCCTGCATAGAGCAGTTTGGAGTATGCCCTATATCAGGCGCAACCTTTTTATGCTAAGGCACCCGATAGTTTATTTTAAGCATGGCCCCAGTCTTATGGGTAGGGTATTCGAGTCGCCTAATAAAATAATACCAAACTCTGAAACAGATGGGCTTCGTGTCGGCCATGCATTTACCAAAGAGGACATCAAATTGCTAGCCAAGCTGACGCGCAGATATTACTCGTCTTTCCTCTGGCAGAAAGGTGATTTTATTATCATAGATAATTTAAAGCTCGCGCATGCCGGCATGCCGGGGTTGGGTTCACGAATGATTAAGGTCTTGATGTGCAATCCTTTATCTATGACTTACAGAAAAGAGTCTTCCGGATTATGCAAACCCAAGAATGAGCAAGCGACTGAATCCTGGGGAGCAAAAATTCTGAGACCTGGCGCCGCAGCCATTTGATTTTCAAGAGGTGTTGATCAACCAAGTTTATATTGGCATGGATCGTATTTAAAGTTTTTATTTTTAGCAAAATATTGATTTGTCATAAACTCTTAGAAAATAGGATTTTAAAATGAGCAATCCTTTTGATGACCCTAATGGCAGGTTTCTTGTGCTAGTCAATGACGAGAATCAACACTCACTGTGGCCTGACTTGGTAGAAGTACCGGCAGGCTGGCGCAGCGCTCATGGGCCCGACGCGCACCAGGCATGTATGAATTATATCGAAGCAAACTGGACCGATATGCGCCCTAAGAGCCTGATTGAAAGCATAGATAGCTAATGCATTGATACGCTCAACTAATAATCTGAACTCTAACCCTTTTAATGGAGACCATCCACATGGCCTTTCAAGCTTTTACTGATGATATGTCACATTTTTGGATGCCTTTCACAGCCAGCCGCCAATTTAAGGCAGCGCCGCGCCTACTTGAATCGGCTAAGGGCATGTATTATCGTTCGAGTGATGGTCAACAGATACTGGACGGTTGCGCGGGCCTGTGGTGTGTCGCCGCCGGACACTGCCGTGAGGAAATCACTTCGGCGGTCAGTGCTGCGATGGCCAAGCTTGATTATGCGCCAACCACTCAGTTTGCCCATCCACTTGCTTTTGAAGCTGCCGCGAAAGTCGCCAAACTCATGCCGGAGGGCCTTGATCGGATTTTTTTCACGAATTCCGGCTCAGAAGCAGTCGACACCGCACTTAAAATTGCCCTCGCCTATCATCAGGCACGCGGCGAAAGTCAGCGGATTGGCTTTATCGGTCGAGAGCGCAGCTATCATGGCTCAGGCTTTGGCGGCACGTCGGTCGGTGGTGTCTCGGTCAATCGCAAAGCCTTTGCGGGCGCACTGCTGCCACACGTCTACCATATGCCATCGATCCATAATCTCGAGCATAACGCTTTCTCGCGTGGCCAACCCACCTGGGGCGCACATCTAGCCGATGACCTTGAAAAACTGCTGGCCTTACATGACCCTTCGACTATCGCTGCAGTGATTGTTGATCCGATGGCCGGTAACGTCTTCGTACCGCCGCAGGGCTACTTACAGAGATTACGCGAAATTACCGCTAAGCATGGTATTTTGTTGATCTTCGACGAAGTAATCACGGCCTTCGGCCGCCTTGGCAAAGCCACCGCTTCGGCTTTTTTTGGTGTTACCCCAGATTTGTTGACCATGGCCAAAGCGATTAATAATGGGACGGTGCCGATGGGCGCTGTGGCCGCGCATCGCCGGGTCTATGACACCATTATTAATCACAGCGCCCCCGGGGAAGCCGATCTATACCATGGCTATACGTATTCCGCACACCCGACTGCCGCCGCCGCGACCATCGCAACCCTTGATTTATACCAAAAGGAAGGGCTCTTTGAGCGAGCCGCTTCGCTCGCACCCGCTTTCGAACGTGCGGCGCATGCGCTACGCGATGCCCCCCATGTGAAAGATATTCGTAATCTCGGTTTATGTGCCGGCATTGAAATCGAATCCCGGCCGAATGGGATAGGCGAGCGATCTCAAGAGATTTTCGATGGGTGCTTCGAGGCTGGGGTGCTGATCCGCCATGCAGGTGACTTCATCGCTTTCGCGCCTCCATTGATTATTGAAGAGGCACAGATCGAGCAGATTTTTGACACCGTGCGCAAGGTACTGATGAGTGTGAAATGAAGCCGGTCGGCTTTGCCATTAGGCTCCTGTCCACTTGGCCTCAGCTCCAAAAAGAGATCCGTGCAACCTGCGGGCTTGCCTTGCCACTGTTTGGGGGACAGCTCTCGGCTCTCGGCATCACTTTAATCAATGTCATGCTTGCAGGTCGGCTGGGCCCCCATGTTCTCGCACCGATCGCACTCGGCTCAAGTATCTGGATGCTCGCTGTGATTATTTTCTACGGCGTCATGATGGCCTTACAAACTTCGGTCGCGCAACTTGATGGCGCGGGCCGGCGCGCGGAAGTGGGGCGGCTTTTTTTGCAAGCGCTGTGGCTTAACGTGATGCTCAGCATGGTTTTGATGGCAGCTGAATATTTTCTTGGCCCACGGCTAATTCAGGCCATGGTGGTGACGCCGGAGTTGGTCCGCGATACCCGCGCTTTCCTAAATACGATATGTTTAGCCGGGCCAGCGCTTGGCATCTTCTGCGCCTGCCGAGGGCTGTCTGAAGGATTGTCAAGGGCGCGGCTGACGCTTGCCTTCATTCTGCTCGGACTCGTGCTGACTGGCCCAGTTGGTTACGTCTTCATGTATGGCGCATTAGGTGTACCAGCGCTTGGTGCAGTCGGTAGTGGCATAGCGCTGGTCATCGTAGCTTGGATTCAGGCGCTGGCTTTTCTGGTTTATGTCTGCCGTAGTGATTATTACCGCGACTTAAGACGCCACATAGGCAGCAAAATACCCAATCTGCGTGTGATGTTTGATCTCCTGAAATTCGGCGTGTCGGTAGGCATAACGCGTCTAATGGAAGGGGGATTCTTTATTGCGTCTGCGCTTGTTATCGGACGCGCTGGTGCCGTGGCCGTAGCAAATCACGAGATCGCGATGAGTGTCGAGGCGATCGCCTGCACAGTATCCTATGGCCTATCCATAGCGATTTCCGTGCGCGTAGCACAAGCGTACGGGCGCGGTAATGCAACTGAAGTATCGCGAGCCGGCTTTACTGGGATTGCCATGACCCTTGGTACCCAGCTATTGTCGGCCGGCTTAATCCTGCTAATCCCCGGTGCCATCGTCTCGCTTTATACGCAGGATCCCGCCATGACCGCTAGTGTGGCAATACTTATCCAACTCGCGGCTCTACTGCAGATCTCGGACGGTCTTCAAACCGCATGCTGGGGCGCTTTGCGGGGCGTGAGAGATATGCGCATGCCGATCGTTATTACATTTTTTGCTTATTGGGTAGTGGGCATGCCGCTTGGCTGGTGGTTGTCGATTACGCGTCACTGGGGCGCGACGGGAATGTGGATTGGCCTTCTAGTCGGCCTGACTTTGGCTGCCGGAGTGCTATTTGCTCGCTTCGTGTGGGTCAGCAGTCCCGCACGGTTAAACTCATCAAGTACGCTCAATAGCCGAATGCTTCTGCCATCCAAGAGTTGATATTCGGCATGCTTTAACCATTTCGCCGCATACTTTAACCATTTTGCCGTCATACTGACGGCGACACCACATTAATGCGCCACGCCGTTGGGCTTTGAATCGAAAGAGGGGCAATGCCAATTGCCCCTCTTTTTCTACCCGGCTTAGTTTCTATTTAAATCTTTTCATAAGCGGCTGAATAATATCAAAGCCGCACCCCGGTTCTCGATAATTTACCATCGCTCCCTTCAAATGCCTCGTGAATAATTTTTTCCTCAAGACGATTAGCCCATTTTAATAAACCAAATGGCGCCTCCTTACTTTTTGGAAGCAGTTGTTGTGTGGCTCGCATAAGGGTGTCTCTAACAGAAACGGGAGATAGCGGAATGGAGTCAGGAACCCACCAAAAGTTAATATTACTATTAAACTTGCCGAGATGCTTGAACGAGTGATACCAGTAAGCGGGAATAAATAGCATGTCCCCTTCACTAATTTCCCCTTCGTAGCATTTTGCGTCCTGAAATCGAGGGAATTGATTTATATCAAAATTTTCCACATCGATTTCAGAGAAATGATAAGGCCCCTTCTTTGCAGAATAAGTACAATAATAGGGATACAAACAACTCATCTGAAATGGAGAATACATTTGGACGTATTTTTTTCCAGTGATCTGGGCATTTAAATTGTGACTTCCACCACCGTCAAAGTGAAGATGAGAGCGCACCCCTTTCGCACTGAACCATAACCCTGCTGAGTTCATACTCTTCTCTTCAAAATAGCTTGGCAAGCGATAATCATCTCGCAAAACCTCAAGACCAGGCGACCATTGTCCATCATCAAAAACCAATAGCTCATCACCGGTTAAATAATAGTGCGACCCCTTAATGGGATCACTAATCAAATCCAAATACTCCCCCAAATTCGTGCTTTTAAAGGGTGCTATCTCTTTGGATGAATTTTGACCCCTGCTTTTAAATAGATGGCTCCATATTGATGCAGGCTCTTTGACGTTATAATGCGACCTCATATTTGGATGAACATGAGTATCAGACTGTTTAAACTTGACTTGAAAATTTCCCAAGCTATCACGAAGATAAGCCGGCGACCATCTAGTCAGCGCTTTCCAATCCTTAATCGCATTTTCTATTATAAGCGGCTGATAAAGTTTGGCGAGTCCCGAAAAATCTTCGGCTGATAGGTTCTTTACTCTCTTAATTTGTACTTTATTACTCATCTCATCCCCCTGTGTTGGTCTCATATAATTTTATTAAAAAATATGAAATTGATATTTAACTAAACAGTATTGCCTAAAAATACCAAAACCTTCTTCTTTCAATTTTTATTCTAGCACACTGAGATGGTACGTCAATAGAAATAAACGCCCTTTTAATGCAATTTCACCCGTGGCGAAATTGAACGACGTAACCAATGCGCCACCGTATCCGTTGCCATACGTATAAACCCATGTAACGCAGCAATATGCAGCCGATACAATGACATATACATAAAACGCGCAAACAGTCCCTCAATAAATAAACTGCCGCCCATCACTCCACCCATTAAATGACCTACCGCACTAAAATGACCTAGCGAAACCAGTGAGCCAAAATCACGATAACTAAAATTAGGCAGCGGCGCCGCTTTAAGCCGGCGCGTTAATGCGCGTCGCAAAAAATTGGCCTGCTGATGTGCAGCTTGCGCGCGCGGGGGGATGGTTGTGTTCTGCTCCGGCCACGGACAACTGGCACAGTCGCCAAAGGCAAAAATGTCAGGATCGGTTTCAGTTTGCAGCGTGGCACGGACCTTTAACTGGCCCCGTGGATTCGTTGCCAACCCATCCAACTGACTGAGTATGGCGGGTGCTTTAATGCCCGCGGCCCATACGGTGAGATCTACGGCTAGAGTTTTGCCGCTCGCCGTGCACAGTGTTTTATCCGAGACACTGGCCACTTGCTCGTTCACCATGATTTCAACATTGAGTTTAACGAGCAAAGCAGCGGTTGCTTTTGAGACATGTTCAGACAAAGCCGGCAAGATGCGTGGCCCCGCTTCGATAAGCACGATACGGATATCATGCTTGGGGTCCAACGGGTGTAAACCATAGGTGGCTAATATTTGGGCGGTTTGACGCAATTGAGCCGATAGTTCAACGCCAGTTGCGCCTCCGCCAACAATCGCAATTTGGATCCGCGGCTGTGCTTCAGAACTACCGGGGTTTGCATAAGCGCGCATGCATGCAGCCAGTAAACGACGATGACACGCTTGTGCTTGCGCTGCAGTATCCAATGCCTGCGCGTATTGCTGAGCACCTGCGACCCCAAAAAAATGCGTGGTGCTGCCGATGGCTATCACCAGGGTGTCATACGCCAACTCGCGAGCAGGCAATAATTCAGAGCCATCAAGGTCATGCACCGCGGCCAGCGTAATCGTCTTCGCCCCACGATTAAGACCACTCAAGGCACCGAGTTGAAAGTTAAAATGATGCCAATGTGCTTGGGCCGCGTACTCAAGCTGATGCATAAATGGATCCATGCTACCGGCAGCAACTTCATGCAGGAGCGGCTTCCAAAGATGGGTCGGGTTGCGGTCAACCAAAACAATTTGGGCGGTTTGGCGGGCGCCAAGACGGTTACCTAGGCGGGTTGCAAGCTCAAGCCCGCCGGCACCGCCCCCCACGATCACGATGCGATGCATATATTTTCAACCCTCAAGGACGAAATCCAGGTGATACGAATGAAGTATACATTCGTTTTCTAATGCGCTTTTTCCCAATTGTTCCCGACCCCCACATCAACCACCAATGGCACACGCAATTGCGCGACTTTACACATTAGCGCCGGCAAACACTCCTGCACTTCAGTCAATTCAGCCGCCGGCACTTCAAGTACCAGTTCATCGTGCACTTGCATAATCAGCTTCGATTGCCGTGCCGTTGCCTCTAGCCACTGTTGCACAGCAACCATCGAGAGCTTGATTAAATCGGCTGCGGTGCCTTGCATTGGCGCATTAATTGCCGCCCGTTCAGCCGCCTGACGGCGCGGCCCGCTGCCGCCATTAATCTCAGGTAACCACAAGCGCCGGCCGAAGACGGTTTCAACATACCCTTGCTCCTTTGCACGCACCCGGGTTTCTTCCATATAATGCGCAACTCCCGGATAGCGATTGAAATAGCGGTCGATATAGACCTTGGCCGCATCACGCGACAGGCCCAGGTTTGACGCCAGCCCAAATACGCTCATGCCATAAATCAGGCCAAAATTAATCGTCTTGGCGACGCGCCGCTGGTCATCAGAGACCTGCGGCGGCTCACAGCCAAAAATCTCGGCCGCACTGGCACGGTGAACGTCTTCGCCACGCGCAAAAGCACCGAGTAAATTTTCATCGCCTGAGATATGGGCCATGATGCGCAGTTCAATTTGCGAATAATCCGCCGACACAATGTAATGTCCAGGCGCGGCAATAAAGGCTGCGCGAATGCGCCGCCCTTCGCTAGTACGCACCGGAATGTTTTGTAAATTGGGTTCATTTGAAGCCAGCCGCCCGGTCACGGCGACGGCCTGGGCATAATTCGTATGCACCCGCCCCGTTTGGGGGTTGACCATTTTGGGCAGTTTATCGGTATAGGTTGATTTGAGCTTCGACAGCGTACGATGGTCAAGCAGCAGTTTAGGTAACGGATAATCCGCGGCGAGCTTTTGCAGTACTTCTTCATCCGTTGAAGGCGCGCCGCCGGGCGTCTTTTTGATAATCGGCAACTGCAAGCGTGCAAAAAAAATCTCGCTGATTTGCTTGGGTGAACTTAAGTTAAATGGGCCGCCGGCTAAGGTATGCGCTTCTTGTTCCAGTTGCATCAAACGTATGCCCAGCTCATGGCTTTGTTGCGCGAGTAACTGAGTATCGATTAAGACACCGTTACGCTCCATCACTCGCAAGACGCGCGCAACAGGCATTTCGATCTCGCGATAGATATGCAGCAAACCGGGCTCTTTCGACACTTGCGGATAAAGCGCATGATGCAAACGCAGCGTCACATCTGCATCCTCTGCGGCATAGGGCACTGCTTGCTCAAGCGGCACTTGATCAAAGCCAATTTGGGCCGCACCTTTGCCGCAAACGTCTATATATTTAATCGTGTGGAGGCCAAGGTGGCGCAGCGCTAGGCTGTCCATATCGTGGCTACGATGCGATTCGAGTACGTATGATTCAAGCAAAGTGTCATGTTCTATGCCAGCCAATACAAGGCCATAATTAAATAGCACCTGCTCATCATATTTCATGTGCTGTCCAACTTTCTTTTTAGCTGGATCCTGTAGCCACTCGGTTAACCGCGCGAGGACCTCATCACGTGGCAATTGGGTGACATGAGCATCGATATCGGGTCCGCGATGGGCCAGCGGCAGATAAGCTGCATGACCCGCTTCGACTGAGAACGACAGGCCAACCAACTGCGCACGCAGCGGATCAAGTGACGTGGTTTCGGTATCAAAAGCGGTTAATTCGGCGGCATTGATTTTTTCTAACCAGCTATCAAATTGCGCCCAGCTGAGTATGCTCTCGTAATCAGGCGTTATTTCTAATGCTGGTGCGGCTAAACTGCTAGGGCTGCCGTTATCGGGTGCGGGGACGCCGGCGGTGGCTAATTCGTTTAACCAGCTTTTGAAACCGTACTGCGTGAATACATCAAGGAGTTCCGCTTGAGCTTCGGCGCGCGTTGCCAGCGAGGCTTCGATTGATTCAATATGTGGCTCAAGCGAGCAATCCGTACAGACGGTGATCAGTTTGCTTGCCAACGGCAAAAAATCGAGCGCGCGGCGCAAGTTTTCCCCCACAGCCCCGGTAATTTGGTCAGCATGCTCAACCACCCCTGCCAATGAGCCGTATTGCGTCAGCCATTTTAGCGCCGTTTTAGGGCCACATTTTTCAACCCCTGGCACATTGTCCGAGGTGTCGCCAATTAATGCCAAGTAATCGACAATTAATGCTGGTGGCACACCAAATTTGTCAGCGACCCCAGCTTCATCCAGCAGTTCATTGCTCATAGTGTTGACCAGCGTAATTTGGCTGGTCACCAACTGTGCGAGATCTTTGTCGCCGGTCGAGATCACGACTCTCATGCCAGCCAGCTCGGCTTGCCGGGCCAAGGTACCAATCACATCATCGGCCTCGACCCCCTCCACCATCAGTAACGGCCAGCCTAAAGCACGCACGACGCGGTGAATAGGTTCAATCTGCCGCACCAAGTCTTCAGGCATCGAGGAGCGCTGGGCTTTGTATTCAGGATACCAGTCATCTCGAAAGGTTTTACCTTTAGCATCAAACACGCACGCGCTATACTCTGCCGGGTTGTCTTTGCGCAAGCGCCGCAGCATATTGATCATGCCGTATAGCGCGCCAGTCGGCTCCGCATTGGGGCTGCGCAAATTGGGCAAGGCATGATAGGCACGATACAAATAACTTGAACCATCGACCAGTAATAGGGTCCGGCCTTTTAGATTGGATTGCACAGACATATGAATACGATAACAATAGAAAAATGATACCAAGCTTGCGCGCACTCGCAGATCAAGAGCGCGCCACCGCCAAAAAAGCGCGGGCAGCATGGCAAAGGTTTACGATTATGGCAGAGTTCATCGAAGCCAACGAAGATCTGTCGGAAATTCGGCCAGCCGTTTGTATTTATGGCTCGGCACGTTTAAAACCCGATACGCCCTACCTCAAGGCTAGGTAGTCCCGCTTGCAGCTACTGAGCGAACGCTTGACCAAAAATCGGCTCCTCTTTAACCAACGGCACACTATTTCTCATAATTAACGTCTGCTTTGCACTGCCAAAACGTTCAGCACATACCGCCACGCAATAATCTGCGGTAGGCTTAAACTGCCAAAAATGCCAGCGAGACGGCTGATCATTTAAAGCCGGATGGATGAAGATGCCTATCTCACGATCTGCTGCAAAATGAAAACCAAATTGATCCAACGGAATTGACAATCCCATGCCGCGAGCTTTGATATAGGACTCTTTAAGTGTCCAATATTGAAAAAATCGCTGGTATTGTGTTTCTATAGGTAATTCACTCAATGCTCTCACCTCATCCGGTGAAAAATAGTGCTGAGCGATTTCAAGTGGCGCCTGACGCAGACGGACATTTTCCGTATCAACGCCCAAGGCATTGCCAGTCGTCACACCGAGCACGACCAGGCTTTGTGTGTGCGACAGATTGAATGAGATTTTTTGCGACAGATGCGCGTTAGCAATTTCCGGCCGCCCGTAGGGATTGGCTGCAAATAACCATTGCTCCGGTGCTATCGGTGCATAGCGTGATAGAACGGTACGCACCAATGCTCGTGTAATGAGATAGCGGCGTTGATCTTTAACAAAATAAAACCGCTTTTCCTGCTGCCTTTCTTCTTGTGTCAATAAACGCCGGTACTGATTGAGTAGCGACTCATCCTGGATGGCGTCAAAGAAGACAAACCACAAATCAATTTTCTCAGGAACCAGTTCTAACATGATTAAGGCTGATGTATGGAGAATTGTTTAAGCACGATTGCGCTATGTTAAGTTTCGTAGATACAGAGTAATTGTTTAGCTGCAATATGGGTTTCGCGCGGGTATCCGAAGGCATTATTAATATACGAAATACCTTCGATCGTGACGCTGCGATTCACATGACTATGGCCATAAACATGGATGGTTGAGTCCAGCTGTCTAATCTGCTTTTCAAGGATGTTGGTTCCCAAGACCGGATAAAGCGTTCTTTTCTCTAGCGGAATATAGGCTGGCATCAGATCAATCCGCGGCAAAAAATGGGAGAAGGAAATCACCGTTTGCTTGAGGTTGTTGAATAGCGGCTCATTCAATTGCACAAAATGTGCCGTAATCTCGTGTGCACTGAAATGCTCGGGCCAACGACAAGCATGATAGTCCGCCCACGTGGCGAAAATTTCTGCGCTCGGCTGGCCAAACGAATAATCGTACCAACCCAAAAGAGGAATAATCGACAACGCTCCGCGATGAAATGCTTGCATTGAAGCGCCGCAATTTTCCACTAAGGTACAAATCTGTTGAAATTTGTCTAGCGATTGACGCTCAGGCCCATCCCGAATGACCCATAAGTCATGGTTTCCAGGCACATAGAGGACTTTTTTAAAGCGGCTCGCCAACGTTTTCAGACACCACTCAAGCAGTAGCAAAGAATCAGAAACATCGCCGGCCAGGATTAATACATCGTCACGGTAGTCATAAGTAGACAGCTGCGCGATCCATTGCTTGTTAAAATCGTAGTCGATATGCAAGTCCGACAGCGCAAAGATCCTCATGATTTGGTCATCTTTGAGATGAATTTGAGGAAAGCATGAAATCGGCAAGGGTTATCATGCGTACTCTTTTTGAGGCGTGCAAAACCTCTCGTAATGAGTGCGCATCTGCTGAGCCGTAGCATCCATCAGCTTGATTCCGATCTCATCGACATGGCGCTGCTCCCAAGATTCCAATGGTGTCCCTTTGACCCATTGATTAAACGCGCCTAAGGCTGGTCCGGTATGCACTTGGTAATTGACCTGATCTTCCGGTGAGCCGCTAAATGCGAGCCGAGTGGAATACGCGAAATACCATCGGAACACCAGTGCCATCTTGTATTTTGGATTGGTCTGCGCCTTCGCGAGATCCTGGGTCCGGCCGCGCGACTGCAGATGGCGTTCGGTCTCGGCCCAAACCTCGGCTAAGCTGCGCTTGAAGTAGCTTCGCTCGAGTTGGCCTTTGAGTACGGCGGGAATCTCATCCAGGCTTTCGTAGTGACTATACAAGGCAAAAAGTTTATTGGCCCGCATCGGGAACAGTAAGCTTTTTTTAAGCACCTGAACGCGCGCCCCCATTTCGAACATATCCCCTGCCGGGGCATAGGCCATGTCATGAATGCTGGCTTGTTGCAGCATTGTCTTAACTTCTTTGGTGGCGCCAGCCTCCACCGTGCACTGGTTGATCGAGCCGGTTAAAATAAAATCCGCCCCCATGGCGAACGCAGCAGCGGCGGAAGTGGGTGTACCAATGCCACCAGCCAGTCCCACGCAGATCGGCTCTTGATAATTGTATTGAGCCACTAGAGTCTGTCGTAGCTGTTGCATCGCCGGCAAAAGAATAGTCGGGATGCCGCCATCGGTATGGCCACCAGAGTCAGCTTCGACACAAATATCGTGACTCATCGGAACGTGTTGCGCTAAGGCAGCTTGCTCGGCGGTGATGGCGCCTTCTTTTTGCAACGCGTCCACCAGGTGGGCGGGCGGCGGACTCATGAAAGCTTGGGCCACCTCTAAGCGCGAGACCTTGCCCAATACCCGATGGGCACATTGGATGTTGCCGCTTGCGTTGCAGCTCAAACCCTTGACGCGGAACAAAACTAAGGCCGGCGTCATTTGCATAAAAGCTGCCGCTTCAATATCGCGCACGCCATACTTCAGATACAGATCAATCGTAGCCCGTTCGAGATCGGGTTCGACATAATCGGCCAGTAGGTTCAAGCCATATGGCGCACTATTGCCCAGTTGTGATTGAATCGTCTGAATCGCCGCTTCGATGGCTTCTAGGGTCAAGCCGCCAGTCCCTAGGTAGCCAATCAAGCCAGCTTGACCCAGCCGCACCACCAAAGCTGCGGAGGCAGTGCCACGATACATAGCGCCAGCCACGTAGGCATACTTTAGACCATAGCGTGTGCGAAAGGCCCGACTGCCCAGGGACTGGGCCTCAGAGGTAAGTGCTGCAGAGGCAATATCTTCTGTTTTATACATTTGCATGAGACACATCCGTTTGTTGAGATGCTACAAGTCCAATTCCAAGGTTAGCTGCATAAACGCATACGATCAGCCAAATGATCTTCAATATGATGAATAGAACTTCTTTGATAGAGGCTGTAGCGCGCAAGTTAGCGTATTCTGCTCATTTGCGCAATATAGGCACCGGCATAGTGTCTGGGAATTGCCTAAAAATTTCACTAAAAATTCCAAGCTATTTTATTGAAATGCTACCTCAGCAAAACTGCGCAGTTTACGGCTATGCAATTTATCTAGTCCGTTTTCGCGCAGTAATTCCATCGCCCGCACACCAATCTTTAAATGCTGGCTGATTTGTGTGCGATAAAATGTGTTGGCCATTCCAGGCAGTTTTAATTCGCCATGTAGCGGTTTATCAGAAACGCATAAAAGCGTGCCATAAGGCACTCGGAAACGAAAGCCATTGGCTGAGATCGTAGCGCTTTCCATATCAAGTGCAATCGCGCGGCTTTGCGATAGCCGGCGGATCGGCTCATGGTGGCTGCGTAACTCCCAATTACGATCATCCACGCTCGCTACCGTGCCAGTACGCATCACGCGCTTTAACGCTAAGCCTTCAAGCTGCGTGACATCGGCCACCGCCCGTTCTAACGCCACCTGCACCTCAGCCAATGCCGGAATCGGTACCCAAAGTGGCAAATCCGCATCGAGTACATGGTCTTTGCGGACATACCCATGCGCCAACACATAATCTCCTAGCCGCTGCGAATTACGCAAGCCAGCGCAATGACCCAGCATAATCCACGCGTGCGGACGCAAAACAGCGATATGGTCGGTGATTGTTTTAGCGTTAGAAGGCCCCACGCCAATATTGACCATCGTGATACCAGAGCCATCTGCACGCTTTAGATGATAGGCGGGCATCTGTGGCAAGCGGGCGGGCGCGACCCCTGCAGCGCCCCTCTGAACGCTATGCGCCGCGAGATTGGCATTCTGGGTCACGACATCGCCGGGTTCGATAAAAGCCACATACTGGCTGCGATATGCGCTCTCAACCGGGTCGCTGGCAAGCGCCATTAAAGTACGCCCGAGTTGCACAAATTCATCGATGTAAAATTGATAATTCGTATACAGCACATAGTTCTGAAAATGCGCCGGCGAGGTCGCCGTGTAATGCTTGAGCCGATGTAAAGAGAAATCCACCCGTGGCGCAGTAAAGAGTGCCAGTGGATAGGGCTCGCCAGGCGATGGCTGATAGGTACCGTTTACAATACAATCATCGAAAGCGGCTAAATCAGGCATATCAAAAATATCGCGCATTTGACTGAGTTGATCATAATCCAGCGCCCCCTCTAGATGAATGCCCTCGGCAAACGCAAAATGGATTGGGATCGGTTGCCCAGACAAACCCACTTCAAGCTGCACTAAATGATTGCTAGCCAACAAGCTAAATTGCTGCCGATAGTAATAATCAAACAAATCTGGGCGCGTCAGGGTCGTATCAAACACCCCAGGACCTGACACAAAGCCATAAGCTAAGCGTGAATCATGCCGAGTATTGTGCTTGATGCGCACCCTCACAAATGGGTAATACGCGCGCACCCGAGTTTTAAACTGTTCACCGCGCTGATAACGGGCAAAGGCATCCCGCAAAGTGGCCGTGCTCATTGCATAGAGTTCCGCGACACGATCAACCGCTAACATTGGATCTGCAATTTGCTCAGTAGTTATCATAGTTAATCAATTTTTGAATAGACGTGTGCGCTGTTGACCACCCTCGCCCGCTTACCCTGCCTATGCTTTTTTTAGCCTTCGCAAGGGTAAACACAGAGTTTCCTACAGTAAGCCAAAAAGTGTAGCATTCTTGCACAGCAAATACGTAGCCCAGCCCAATTTTTGTTTTGCGGCAGGTGGGCTCGGTAGGTTTGCTAAAATCCTCCTTTCTTTCACCTCAAGCTGGTACTTTAAATCCGCATGGCTGTTTTCACCCCTGTCACCGAACCGCAACTTGCGCATTGGCTGCAGCACTATTCGCTTGGACCCGTTCTCAGCTTAAGTGGCATTACTGCGGGCATTGAGAACAGCAATTTTTTTCTCACTACCCGCAGCGGCAGTTATGTGCTGACGATTTTTGAAAAACTAAGCGCTAGCGAACTGCCGTTTTATCTTAATCTTATGCAGCATTTGGCTGCACATCAGGTGCCGGTGCCAGATCCAGTGGTGCGCAATGACGGTACGTTATTTGGCGAACTGTGCGGCAAACCGGCTACCATCGTGACCAAACTAGAGGGCGCGGCCCAACTCGTACCCAGCGCACATCATTGTGCTCAAGTTGGGAAAATGCTGGCGCAGATGCACCTGGCTGGACGCACTTTTTCATTAGCGCAACCCAATTTACGTGGCCTAAGGTGGCAGCAGCAGGCGGCAAGCGCGGTCGAGGCTTTTTTGACCGCATCACAACGCGAGCTCTTACAGACTGAACTTGCGTTCCAACACAATTTACAGATCAGTGCTGACTATCTTGCGTTACCTGAGGGGCCGTGTCATTGCGATCTGTTTCGTGATAATGTACTTTTTGTACCGGCGCAGGCAACTCATCAAAATGAACATCTAAGTGGATTTTTTGATTTTTATTTTGCGGGGGTGGATAAATGGCTGTTTGATATCGCCGTGAGTGTGAATGATTGGTGTATTGAAGCTTTAAGCGGCGAGCTTGATGCCGTGCGGGTACAGGCATTTTTACTCAGCTATCAAGCAGTGCGCCCGTTTACTACAGCCGAAACATTATGCTGGCACGCACTGCTGCGCGCCGCTGCATTGCGCTTTTGGTTATCACGGCTTTATGATATTTACTTGCCGCGTCAGGCCACCATGCTTGAACCTCATAACCCTGCGCATTTTGAGCGGATACTGCGCGCTCATATAACGGTAGCAGCTTTACCATCGGTTTAATTTTTTAGCCACTCTGCAAGGCCATATATGCATATCCAGACAGCCACCACCCAACTTGGATCTTTGTGGTTTAAGGTGTTCGCCCCTTAAGTCGCGATTATTTTGCATGGCTAGGCGGCTCGCATCAGTTAAAATCGACCTGTCCCACATCACAGCCACGGCTTTGTCATGGCTTTAACTTTGAGAATAACCAATACTATGCATTTTAATAAAGTTCCCGCTAAAGCTGGCTATCAATGGTTTGAACAGGGGCTCCAACTCTTTCGAAAAAACGTAGCCATTTTTTTGCTTGGCTCTTTATGCTATTCGCTTTTGATGATGCCGCTCTCGGCTATGCCGATGCTGCTGAGTCATATATTGCCGCAGCTTCTATTTCCGCTGATCTCAATTTGCTTTATGACAGTCTGCCGCAATACACTCAAGCAAGAGCCCACTACACCTGCCGCGTTATTCAACAGCTTACGCCTCACCTTTAGCAAGGCGACGGTGTGGCGGCTGCTTTTACTCGGGTTGTACTATACATTAGCGCTATTGTTCATGTTTGCCACCTCAGCATTGGTAGATAGTGGTTTATTAGTGCGCCTGGCATTATCTCCCAGTAGTCTCAAGCCGGAGATGCTAGAAAGCGGTCGTTTGACACTGTCCATCTTGGTAATGGCAGCCATCTACATACCCGTTTCCATGCTGTTTTGGTTTGCGCCAGCTCTCAGCGCGTGGCATCAAGTGCCTTTGCGTAAAACGCTTTTTTTTAGCATGGTCGTGTGTTGGCGTAACCTGAGCGCTTTTATGCTCAATGGCTTAGTCTTGGCGGGTTTTGGCGTCGCCTTATTTGGTGGGTTGATCCTCTTATTTAAGCTAGGAGGTATTGAGCAATCGCCACAGATGTTAGCGTTTGTCGTCTCTATCATTGTGATGCCCATTTCCTTTTGCGCACATTATGCCAGCTATGTCGGCTGCTTCGCCAAAGAACCCAGGCATCCGCCATCAGTTAGCCATCAAGAAACAAATTTTAAGTGATTAATTATTAAAGATTTTTAGACTCAGCCTTGAATGGGGTCCAGTCCCAGATCTCGAGACTGAGAAATTGCCTGAGCCGCGTGCGGGGCGCTCCCGCACCCACGGCTCTTGGAAGAGAACAAGGCAGCAATGCTTCGTTGTTACTCAACATTAGATAATTGGACTGCGCTAGTAGCGCGATTCACTCATCAATGGGCTGCAATTTTGCTACCGCTAGCGCCAGCCATTTCGCCCCGTGTCGATTAAAGGTGACCTGCGCCCGCGCATCGTCGCCACTGCCCTCGAGGGCCGCCACCTTGCCTTCGCCGAACTTCGTATGAAAAACCGCCTGCCCCACCCAAAAACCGGTGGCGGCCGTACGCTGACGCGCTTCAAAAGCTGTCGTCGCGACCCGCTCCTCCGGCGCCGGCTTCTTGCCAAACCAATTGCGCCCCCAGCCGCTTTCACCACGGTTACCCGTGAGACTATTTTGCGCGAATGAATCGCGCTTAGGCGTCAACCACTTCAGCACCTCGACAGGCAATTCGTCGATAAACCGAGAGCACACGTTATAACGCGTTTGCCCATGCAACATACGGCTTTGCGCAAAGGATAGATACAACCGCACTTTCGCGCGCGTAATCGCGACATACAGTAAACGCCGCTCTTCTTCTAAGCTATTCGTATCTGCTGTACTATTTTGATGAGGAAACAGCCCCTCTTCAAGACCGGTGATAAAAACCGCATTAAATTCGAGCCCTTTGGCCGCATGCACGGTCATCAGTTGAACCGCGTTCTGCCCCGCTTGCGCTTGGTTATCGCCCGCCTCCAGCGAGGCATGAGACAAGAAGGCGGCCAGCGGCGTCATCATATCCGTGACTTCCGCCGTCAATATCAGTTGGGCGGACTCGTCCGCCAACAATTGAGCCGCCGGTGTAGCACCCGGCGCTAAAGGAATTGAACGCGCTGGCGTAGCAAGCTCATAACCACCCTCGGTCATAAAAGCCACCGCGGCATTCACCAATTCACGCAAGTTCTCAATCCGATCTTGCCCTTCACGCTCAGTTTCATAATGGTTAAGCAAACCACTTGTCTGCGTAATATATTCAACTGTTTCAGGTAAGCCCATGGCCTGCGTAGCAATGCGCATGTGCTCAATAAGCTGGATAAACGCGGTTAGATTTGCGCCTGATTTACCGGCAACATACGGTACCGCAGCCGCCAGCGAGCATTGGTGCTGCCGCGCCATATCACTTAATTGCTCAAGCGCACGCGCACCGATCCCACGCGTTGGAAAATTAACCACGCGCACAAATGAAGTGTCGTCATCCAGATTACCGAGCAAGCGCAAATAAGCCAGCGCATGTTTAGTTTCCTGCCGCTCGAAAAAGCGCAAGCCGCCGTATACGCGGTACGGAATCCCTTGGCTAACTAACATATGCTCAAACACTCGAGACTGCGCATTGCTCCGGTAGAGCAAGGCGATTTCATCCAGCGCGGACCCCTGATCAATCAGAGCACGGACTTCTTCGGCTAACCAAGCGGCCTCGCGCGTGTCCGTCTCAGCTCTATAGACTCTTACCGGCTCGCCAGCCCCCGCTTCAGTAAAAAGATTTTTACCCAGGCGCTGCGCGTTATTTGCAATCAGACTATTCGCGGCATCTAAGATATGGCCATGAGAGCGATAATTCTGCTCAAGCTTAATCAGATTACGCACTTCAAATTCACGCTGAAAGTCCACCATATTGCCAACATTAGCGCCCCGAAAGCCGTAAATACTTTGGTCATCGTCACCCACCGCAAAGACCGCACCTTTGGGACCGGCTAACAGCTTTAACCACTGATATTGCAACCTGTTGGTATCTTGAAATTCGTCCACCAAAATATGTTGAAAGCGCGCTTGATAATGTGCCCGTAGCGAGGTCTCACGGGCCAGTAGCTCATAACTGCGTAAGAGCAATTCGGCAAAATCAACCGTGCCTTCGCGTTGGCATTGGACTTCATAGGCTTCGTACAGCTCGACAAATTGACGATTAAAGTGATCGCGCACGTCGACTTTAGCGGGCCGCAAGCCTTCTTCTTTGGCGTGGTTAATAAAGTTCTGTAGATGCTTTGGAGGATATTTTTCGTCATCGATATTCAGTCCTTTCAGCAACCGCTTAAGCGCCGACAGCTGATCAGCTATATCGAGAATTTGGAAGGTCGCAGGCAAGCCAGCCTCGCGACAATGAACCCGTAGCAAGCGGTTGCAAAGGCCATGGAAGGTGCCAATCCACATGCCGCGCGGATTGATTGGCAACAGCGCCGTCAGGCGCGTAATCATTTCGCGCGCCGCCTTATTGGTAAAGGTAACGGCAAGCACTTCTGCCGGACTAAAACGGCCAGCTTGAATCAACCAAGCAATACGAGTAGTCAGCACCCGTGTTTTACCGCTGCCGGCGCCGGCAAGAATTAACGCCGGCTCATCCGGTAAAGTCACTGCAGCGCGCTGCTCGGGATTTAAATGGGTCAGTAAGTCGGGCATGAGGGAATTTTTAAAGTAGAGCCCTAATTATACGACGCGTTTAAGGGACCAGCGCACAGTTACTAAGTCTTAACTAATACACATTAAGCACTTGCACACGCGTTTGAGAAGCTTCAGCCCCCGGCATGACACTCTCCTTGAAGAAATTCTTCAAGCCCTTTTATTCATCAGTCTACAAATTGGGTTGCGAGAGTAGGATTTAGCAAAGCCATTTTAGCCTCTGCTTGAACTTTCTCAAAGGCTTTGGTAACCACATTGATTTGCGCATCGGTGAGACGCTTTGAATGTCCCGGCCCGGCTGCCGTATAAAAATGCAAGTGCTGCTCTTGAATATAGAGCGGGGCAATATGCTCACCACTCCGCAGAAACAAGAAGCGAGTGTACAGGGATTGTATTTGCTCCAACGCTAAGTTTGGAAGAAAATTGTAAAGTTGATCAATATGCAAATCTAATCTTCTGGCGACAGTATTCCTGACGTCGTTATTTTTATCATTCATCGCCGAAACTAAGGCGGAGATGGCCTCCCCGGACAACACTTTCTGTGCGCCTAACGCACGGGCGGCCTCAGATCTGACCTCTTTATCTTCATCCTGCAGCGCAGAGATCAAGATGGAGATTGCCTCGGCAGACAACGTTTGCTGCGCGCCTAATGCCCTTACAATCGTATACCTGAGCCACTTATCCTCATCCTGCAGCGCAGAGATCAAGACGGAGATCACCTCGGCAGACAGCGTTTGCTGCACGCTTAATGCCCTGGCAGCCGCACGCCTGACATAGTCATCTTCATCCTGCATTGCAGAAATCAACGCAGAGATCGCCTCGGCGCATAGCGCTTGCTGCGCGCCTAATGCAGAGATGGCCGCACGCCTGACATCGTCGTCTTCATCCTCATCCTGCATCACACAGATCAACTCAAAGATCACCTCGACGCGCAGCGCTTGCTGCGCGCCTAATGCAGAAATGGCCGCCTGCCTGACCTCGTCATCCTCCTCTTCATCTTGCATCGCAAAGACCAACGCAGAGATTGCCTCGGCGCATAGCGCTTGCTGCGCGCCTAGTGCAGAGATGGCCGCACGCCTGACATCTTCATCGTCATCTTGTATCGCAGAGATCAATGCAGAGATCGCCTCGGCGCATAGCGCTTTCTGCTCAGCTAATACATCGATGGCTGCACGCCTGATATTTTCATTGTCATCCTGCATCGCAGAGATCAACGCAAAAATCGCCTCAGTGCATAGCGTTTGCTGCTCGGCTAATATATAGATGGCTGCAGACCTGATATTTTCATTGTCATCCTGCATCACAGAGAGCAACGCAGAGATCACCTCGGCACACAGCGCTTGCTGCTCAGCTAATGCAGAAGTGACCGCACTCCTGACATTTCCATCGTCATCTTTGATCGCAGAGATCAACGCGGAAATTAACTCGATGGACGGCGTTTCCTGCTCGCATAATGCCCAAGCGACTGCATCCATGACCTCCTCATCACCATACTTCATCGCAGAGTTCAACGCGGAGATCACCTCGGCAGACAACGTTTGCTGCGCGCCCAATGCCCTGGCAGCCGCAGACTTGACTTCATTATCTTCATCCTTCATCGCAGAGACCAAGGTGGCGATCACCTCGGTGGACAGCGTTTGCTGCTCGCCTAATGCACTGATGGCCGCACACCTGACCGTGCTATCTTTATCCTTCGTTGCACCGATTAATGCAGAGATCGCTTCGACGGACAGCGTCTGCTGCGCGCCGAATGCCCTGGCGGCCGCAACCCTGACCTCGTGATCTTCATCCTTACTTGCAGAGATCAAGGCGGAAATTGCCTCGGTGGACAGCGTTTGCTGTGCGCCGAATGCCCTGGCGGCCGCAACCCGGGCTCTCAAGTCTTCATCCTGCATCGCACCGAGCAAAGCAGAAATCGCCTCGGCGGACAGTGTTTGCTGCGCGTCTAATGCTCTGGCTGCCACAGACCTGACTCCGTCATCTTCATCCTTACTTGCACAGATCAAGGCAGAAACCGCCTCAGCACATAGCGTTTGCTGTACGCGTAATGCATCGGCGGCCTCAGACCGGCCTCTTAAGTCTTCATCCTTCATCGCACAGAGCAAAGCAGAGATCGCCTCGGTGGAGAGTGTTTTCTGCGCGCAGAATGCCCTACCGGCCGCCTCCCTAATCACCATATCGTCATCCTTACTAGCAGAAGAGATCAAGGCCGAGATCGCCTCAGCAGATAGCGTTTGCTGCGCGCCCAATGCCCTAATGGCCGCATACCTGACTTCCGTATTGTCATCCTGCATCGCAAAGATCAAGGCGGAGATCGCCTCGGTCGGCAGCGTTTGCTGCGCACCTAATGCCCTGGCGGCCGCAGTCCTGACCTCCTGATCTTCATCCTGCATCGCACAGAGCAAAGCAGAGATCGCCTCGAGGGACAAAGTGGAGCGCTGGCCAAAGATCCCAATAATCTGGGCTTTTTTGCTCTCAGACTGAGCTAACGACGTAAGCAGCAGAGGCTCTGAAAAAGCCCTCTGGCGGCCCAGTTTACTATGACCATATTCGTTCCATTTCATCTCAAAATGAACCCATTGCATGAGTTCTTTTTCTAGCCCAAGAACCCTCTTTTTATTCAATTGGCTACGGCCTTCATTCAAACATCCGATCATCACCTGCTGATGGCGAATGCCGATCAGGTCACGTGGCGCAGCTTCTAATATCGTAAAAAAATACTCTAGCGCAGCGCTTTTTAGCAATCCCGACACCATCCACCAGACGATCTCGTAACGTGGGTTATATTTATTTTCAGTAATAAAGACTCGCAGCTTCTCCTGGCCAGGGGTTACACTCAAATCTTTGTCCGAAATTTTCGCAAAAGCCAATTCTCTACTGGTTTCTGTATCAGTTTGTTGTAGGTGTCGTACCAGGAATTTCGCCGCAAAGAACTCTTGAAACGTTAAATGTAGAAAATGATAGTGACGCTCGACTTCGGGCCGCTGTACATCAGCCGTATGTAAAAACGAAGTCTTTTTCAAATCGTTTGTAAAACTGAAAGAAAATTCTTTGCCTGAAAATTTATCTTCAAGTTCTGCTTGGTAATGATCCAGCTCTTCCGAACTAAATTCTATTTTTCCTTCCTCTAGCCCCTTAAAGGCTAAATACCCTAAATAATGGATTTCATCCTCCATCAATTTTTCTAATTTAGACTTAGAGGAAGTTTGAATGACGTTAGATACTAATGGTTTACCTTTGTCTTGTTTCTCTAACCGCACGCCGTCTTTACGCCACAGTTTATCCACCATTGCCTCGTACAGCATCGACATCGTGATGGTTTCTGCGTCTTTGGGCAAGCGATCCCAGCTGTAACACAGCGCATCTAGCTGAATCGGGATATTCACCAAACCTTGAATCAACGGAGTCCGATTGATAAACTGCTGAATCGCCGCTTGGTTCGATTCAGGCACAAACTTTTCAATATACGCTTGCACATTATCCGGACTAAACCCCACCGTTTCTAATTCCAGGTCTAACTGACCGAGTAGCGAAGTCTCGATCCCAGCCGGCCGCGACGTGATCACCACATGCACTTGAGTCAGAAAATTCTTGACCAATTCTCTTAAAGGGCTGCGCTCGTCTAATTCGCCCATCACCTCATCTAAACCATCTAGAATAAACAGCGTTTTGTCCTGATGTGCATGGAAAGTTCTCGATAATGCTTGCGCTTGGCGGCCTTCATGACCTACAAAATACTGATTGCAAAGCAGATCTTCTAAGCGTTTAGGGGAATGCGTCTTGAGTTGCCGTAAGGGCACCCACAATAGGCTCTCAAACCGATCTTGCCAAAGACCATTATGATGATATTCATACACCAGCTTTTTGCATAACGTCGTCTTGCCTATCCCTGCTCGCCCCTGAATCAAAATCCGTTTGGGCACCCTTTCTGAGCCATTGCGTAATTTTTGCTTCTCAAAAAGTTTCTCTAGGGCAATCAATTTGTTGGGGTTGGTCGCCTCAAGTCGTTGCCGCTCGCTGCTGGGCAGACGTTCAAAAGTCGCCGCTTGCTTTTCCAGTTCTTCTTTGTCTTTTTCCCTTTGAGCCTGACTTTCTACAATCGCCAGATTGATGTAACAGTCAGCCAGCGACAATTCATCGCCTGATACCCGCTGAATTGAGAGGTTCGAGCGTTGATAATGTTTATACAGCGCTTCGCGTACCTCTATTGAGGGGAGGTCAGGTGTCAGCAGTTTTTGTTTTATCTCCGTGTGCAGCCTGCGCATCTGGGGAAGATCCCGGGCAAGCTGACTGTGCAGCGTCGTCCGTATGTCATCGAAGATATCGTCTACTAGCTTCGTAAACTCAAGCCCGCCCGGCGTTGAAGGCTCAGAAACAAATTTGCTGTACACCTCCCAAAACTTGTTTAGAAACGTTTTGGCCTCATCGCTTTCCACTAAAACTCGCTCGATCAGCTTAAACAGCACCCCGTGCCGACTTTGATTTGGATACACTTTTCGTCCCGCTTGGGCTTGCTGCTCAAATCGGGGAATATCCTCCATGCGAACCGTGGTCGCTGGAATAAAATCCGCCAGGCATTGCGCATAGCTATTTTCAGTTAACGAAACTGGGATAATGCCGTGCTGATTTTTATGCTCTGCCCGAATTTGTAAAAAAGCGATTTCCGTCAAAACATGATGGAATCCCGCCATATATTCTGGCTCTTGTGAAAATTTTCTGACCACCTCACGGATTGCTAAAGTGCGGGGTTGTTCAGCGTCTTTGTAATAGGTTTCTCGATCTTCGTGATAGGCATCTCGAAGTTCCTGATGAAATTTTTTATAGTCCGACCATTTTAGGTAGCTTCCTAATACTTCAGAACAACACACCACAACCTTATCGACCGGCTTTACCTCTTTTATCAACTGATCAGGCAACAAACAAAGTTGATTGGTTAAAATATCTTCTAGCTTGCTATCCTCTTTCAGTTCTTCTGGCGAGTTCGAATACGCTTGCCCCATCGGCGCTTGATCCGAATGCAGCTTGACTCCTTGGATTTTAGATAACTTATCGATGAAATATTTAGACGTACCGGCCTCGGCCCTTCCATGAGTTGGATTGTCATGGGCGTATACCAGAAACAGGCTGGGTTTATTGGACAACTCTAAAGAGCTCAGTGTAGATAACGCCTTTTCAAACAGATAATCCACCAGCTCACTTTTTGCCTGGACAGACGAGCTAATCGGCTGCTCATTTGAAGGAAGCTCTGCTAAAAAAATGAGGAACTCATTACGCATCGCGTCGAAGGTTCCTTTTGTTTGCGGATTACTAGGATTTTTTTCATGTTCAATTTTGGCCTTCTCTATCGCCTCTCTATACGACTTTTGGGCTTCTTCTAGATTTCCCACGGCTTTATGCGCGTGCGCTTGGCTTAGCAGATGCTGCGAAGTTATGGCTAGATGCCGCGACGAAGGGGCAGGCGATGATGAACGTACTCCGGCGAGACGATTAAACATTTTCTTTTCCTTTTCTATTCGAAGGCCGTCACGCGGTGTAATGGCGACGGCATAACCGTCATCCTCGTGAACACATCGGCTAAATTGTAGTGGGAGAGGTCTAATTTGGGTAAAAAAGTTTGAGTCTTTCTGAGACCTATGCCCTTTTTATTTGAACCCCCAATATTTCACAATATGAAAAATTAGAGGGCATCAAGTTTGATAAATCCCTATTAGCGGACTTGCATTGGCTTTGCAAAATGGGACTGTAAGCTGGAGCCGCAGATTATGCAGTGCGTTGCATATTGGGCATTCCGGCAAGCTGGCGCATGTGCTGCTCCATTTTTGCCGCCATCTTGCGAAAATTTTCCATACTCATTTGAACATGCCTCGGATCACGCCTCAAATATGAGGCAACGCGCCTACTAGCTCTATTTCTCTAAATTATGTATAATGCGCGTTGCTTACCGATTATAAATTGGTTAGCGCCTCCGCGTTTTGTTTCTACCCAGCCTGGAAACTGTTCCTCCGTCTAGGCCGTGCTTTGCACGGATTCCCCATTCAGAGGCTGTTGCTTCTTTAATACAGCTTCCAAAAACAATGCTCGCTCGCATAAACCTATGTTTTTAGCGTGTATCGCGCATTTCGGCATGGTATGACTTTAGCTTATAAACAGCCGGCGCATTGTTTATTTTTTTAGGGATCCGTTCAATGAATTCTGATTATTCCACTAGCACACCTACACCAACAACTAACACACCAGCACCTACGACCGTCGATAACGCAAGAACGGCCGCAGATCACGCAAAAAGCAACGCAGCTTTCGCAGCCCTTGGCCTATGCCCGGAAATTTTGTCAAGCCTCAGCACAGCTGGCTATACAGAACCTACTCCAGTACAGCAAAAAGCCATTCCCGCCGCCCTGGCCGGCCGTGATTTGCTGGTATCAAGCCCGACTGGCTCGGGTAAAACAGCCGCCTTTATGTTGCCAGCGATTCAACGCTTTGCACAATTGCAAAAAGAAGACGCTCCAGTTGCTTCTGCTGCTGTAGCAGCACCCGCTGAACGCTCTCGCGAGCGCCGTGGTGGCGCTGGTCGTAATAGCCGCCAGCAACCAACAGCTTACCCTGCGCTGCTGGTCCTAACGCCTACCCGCGAACTCGCCACACAAGTTACAACGGCGGCAACCACCTATGGCAAACATTTAAAGAATTTGCGCACAGTCAGTATTTTAGGTGGCGTGCCTTATCCTCAACAGCTTATGTTGCTCGCGAAGCAGCCCGAGATCATCGTCGCAACACCGGGTCGTTTGCTCGACCATCTTGAGCGCGGCCGTATCAATTTGTCCAAATTGACTATGCTGGTGCTTGATGAAGCTGACCGGATGTTGGACATGGGCTTTATCGACGATATTGAAACCATCGTTGCCGCGACGCCCGCAAGCCGGCAAACATTGCTGTTCTCGGCGACTATCGATAATCGGATTAGCCATCTAACCAAGAGCTTATTGAAAACGCCTGAGCGGATTGAAATCATGCACCGCCCTGAGCAACGTGCAAATATTACTCAATCAGTTCATTGGGTCGATGATCGCGCCCATAAAGATCGCCTGCTAACGCATTTATTGGCTGATCAAACTCTGGATCAAGCGGTTGTGTTCACAGCAACTAAAAGTGGCGCGGACGAACTGTCCGACCTGCTCAGCGATGCGGGCTTTTCGTCAGCAGCACTCCATGGCGACTTGCCACAAAATGCACGGAATCGCACCATCCGCTCCTTGCGCGAGCGGCGTGTACGGGTACTCGTAGCCACTGATGTGGCTGCGCGCGGAATCGACATTCCCGGCATTACGCATGTATTTAACTATGATTTGCCGAAATTTGCCGAAGACTACGTGCATCGTATCGGCCGCACCGGCCGTGCGGGGCGCAGCGGGACTGCCGTTAGCCTGGCGCATCATAATGAAATGCAGGTGGTACGGCGGATCGAGCGTTTTACAAAGCAGACGCTGCCAGTCAATGTGGTCGCCGGTTTTGAACCCCGCCGCACGCCATCAGCGGCGCCACGTCCAGGTAAAGGGCGCAATACTGCGGCTCCACGCGGGGCAAAACCAAGCAATCACGGCCGCCCTTCAAATGCAGGACAAGGCTACCGCGGTAACAGCAACACCACCACCGCACGCCGGAGTTCCGCTGCGCGCCCTGGAGCACGTCAGCGATAAACAATCACCGGAACCTTGGTGTGCGTCAGTACTCGCTGCGTTTCACTACCAATCAGCAGAGCACTGAGCCCACTGCGGCCATGGGAAGCCATTAAAATCACATCGCAGCCGCACACTTGTGCGGCTTCGATAATCCCTAAATAAGGCGATGAATGCGCACTGATATGGCTTGTGCATGGCACTTGCTCATTCCTCGCCGCCTCCTTAATCTGTCGCAGATGCTCATGCGCCTCGCTTTCTTGGCGCTGGCGGAATTCAACCGGCGCTTCAATCGTTGCTTCAGCAAATAGCGGATAAGGATATTGCGGCAAACAAGCATACGCCGTGATATGAGCGCCTAACGCTTTAGCAAGCTCAATGCCACCGTGCATGGCCTTTTTCGATAGCTCAGATCCGTCAGTTGGAATCAGAATATGCTTAAACATAGCCTCTCCTTCTATAGGTACCTTTCTGTGCTGATGCCTAGTAGCACAGCTACACTTTCACTACCCAATTAAAGCATAGACTATATTAATCGTTCCTGCCGTTTAATAATCAGAGTCTTCAATCCAAGCGGCTTGGATTGCTTCAAGTATTTTCTCACTCGAACGCTGAGGATCATCCTCAAAGCCAGCAAGTTCTGTGACCCAACGGTGCAGATCTGTGAAACGCACATATTGCGGATCAATATCCGAGTGCTTATCCGTTAGCGCCATTGCGATTTCTTGGATATCAGTCCACTTCATCTCTTGTCTCCGGGTTTTATCTCTACTGAATGATGGTACAAAAAAGTTCTGCTGCTAGCCGAGCTCCGCCGCTCCGATTTTTTCTTTAAAGCGGGCGTCGATCAAGCACCGCGCGCGCAATTGTCCCGGCATCCGTGTATTCAAGCTCCGCCCCTACCGGCACACCGCGGGCGAGCCTGGTGGTCAGCAAGCCTCGTCCTTTCAGCATCTGGCTCAGGTAATGGGCGGTGGCTTCCCCCTCATTATTAAAATTCGTCGCTAAAATCACTTCTTGTACTCGACCATCGGTAGCGCGTTGAATCAGACGCTCAAAATTAATTTCGCGTGGACCGACCCCATCCAATGGGCTTAAACGCCCCATCAAGACAAAATATAAACCGCGGTAAGTCAAAGTCTGCTCGAGCATCAACTGGTCTGCTGGGGTCTCAACGACACACAGCAGCGCCGGATCCCGCTCAGGGTCTGCGCACGTCTCACAGGTTTGCGCCTCGGTCAAATTATTGCAGCGCACGCAATGACGCAAATTCTCCAGCGCCTGCGCTAATGCCTCCCCCAAGCGGGCAGCGCCAGGGCGGTTGCGCTGCATCAGATAATAAGCAATACGCTGCGCGGATTTGGGGCCAACCCCGGGCAACACGCGCAAGGCATCGATTAACGCGCCTAGACTTGAAGGGGATGTCATGCCAAACTATTCATCAAACGTCAGATTGCAACTTAGAATGGCAGCTTAAAACCTGCTGGCAAAGGTAGGTCGCTGGTCACACTCCCCATTTTCTCTTGCGTTGCTTCACTGACCTTATGTACCGCATCGTTAAACGCCGCGGCGATTAGATCTTCAAGCATATCCTTGTCATCGTCAAAAAGACTTGGATCAATCACGACACGACGTACTTCGTGCTTACATGTCAGGGTGACTTTGACCAGGCCGGCACCCGATTGACCTTCAACTTCGATCAAAGCAAGTTCTTCTTGCACTTTACTCATGTTTTCTTGCATTTGCTGAGCTTGCTTCATAAGCCCGGCGAGTTGGTTTTTCAACATTAATAGCTCCTCTTTAAATATTGGAAATGTTTGTGGGTTGCACCGGCTTAATCGAGCCTGGTACGATAGTTGCATCAAAATCGCGCATTAGCGCTTGGGCAAATGGGTCTTGCGCCAGCGCCTGCTCCGCAGCTTGCTGGCGCTGAACATTTTGAGCGGCATCTAGCACCGCCGCAGTTTGCGTTACCGCACCAATCTCGGTAACCAGCTTGAGTGGCTTGCCCAAATATTCGGTGAGCGCTGTGCGCAACTTCTCGACTTGCAAACGCTCAGCAAGTTGCGCTACCGATACTTTTAATGTCAGCGTTGCCCCCTCAATACGCACAAGCTCACTACGATAAGCCAACTCTTTCACCAGGCCACGCAATGGCAAACGCGCCACCAGCGACGGCCAATCATGCTCAGTAAACCCCAACGCCATGAGTGAATCTATTGGCGTAGAGACGTCCACAGGATTAGGCATAGCGGCCTGCGCCAATTCAGGCACAGACTCCACTGGGCGGCTTGCTTGGCTTGCTTGGCTTGCTTGGCTTGCTTGGCTTGCTTGGCTTGCTTGGCTTGCAGCAATTGTAGGTCTGGCACCTGCTGTATTTGCTGGATAAAATGCCAACATTCTTAACAGCGTCATCGTAAACCCGGCATATTCGTCCGGCGCAAGTCCAAGCTCAGAACGGCCAATCGTTGCAATCTGATAATACAATTGCACCTGCTCTGGCGAGAATAGGCTAGCAAAACGCCGGATATCTTCTGCTTCAGGCAACTCGTCAAGGACCGATTGGGGAGCCACTTGAGCCCATGCAATCTGATGCAACATCGTCGATAAATCTTGCAACGCCAGCAAAAACGATAAGCTGCGGGCGGCAAGTTCATCAGCAATCGCTAACACCTCAGCGCCATCGGACGTGGCAATGGCATCCAGGAGCCGAGTCAAATAATGCTGGTCAAGCGCCCCCAACATGCCCCGCACCGCCTCTTCACTAATTTGGCCTGCGGCATAAGCAATCGCCTGATCTGTGAGCGACAGTGCATCGCGCATACTGCCATCTGCCGCGCGTGCTAGTAAGCGTAACGCTTGCAGTTCAAAACCCAGCTTCTCCTCCGTGAGGACTTTCTGCAAGTGCGCAACAATATGCACCGCAGGCATCTGCTTAAGATTAAACTGCAAGCAGCGTGATAACACGGTTACCGGGATTTTCTGGGGATCAGTAGTAGCCAGAATAAATTTGACATGGGACGGCGGCTCTTCAAGCGTTTTTAACATCGCATTGAAGGCGTGATTGGTCAGCATGTGCACTTCATCGATCATATAGACCTTGAAGCGCGCATTGACTGGCGCATAGACCGCGCGCTCAAGCAAACTAGCCATTTCATCAACGCCGCGATTGGACGCTGCATCCATTTCTACATAATCGACAAAGCGCGCTTCATCAATTGCACAACAGGCTTGGCATTGACCACAAGGCGTTGCTGTAATGCCCACCTCACAATTGAGTGCTTTGGCGAAAATACGTGACAACGTGGTTTTGCCCACACCACGCGTTCCGGTAAATAGATAGGCATGATGTAGCCGCTGCTGTTCAAGCGCGTGAGTAAGCGCTCTCACTACATGCTCTTGTCCAACTAGCGACGCAAAATCCTTGGGCCGCCATTTGCGCGCGAGAACTTGATAGGTCATCGAAAAATTTTAAATTAGGGGTGACGAGCCCAAACCCCGGCACTAGCGGGAAACGGTTGTGGCTGCTTCGTTCCCGACCTGACCAGATTGGCCGCACCACTATGCGAGGAGGCCCGTCACCCTGAATTCTACCATCGTAAGAGGATTCGTTATACATCCGTCAGTAATGGATCGCTTAAATGATTGGAATTTAGATCGCCTTTTGGCGTTCAGCGTAACTTTTAGGGCTCAAGGTTACTGCGCGCATCATTTACATTGGGCTTAAGCCAAGACACATCAGAATCTTCCAAAAGCGCTTTGAGACAATATCCTATACAATGAAAGCTCAGTACCGATATGAGTAAAAGCCTTTTCAGCTTCTGCTTGCGGGTAGCAAAGTTATATAAGAGAGTTAAGTAAAAAGTAATGAATAAAGTAGGCAGCCTGTTAAAAACCATCAAGTTCACCTTACTGCCGCGTCACTGCGACGCCCGAGTACAAGCAGATCCAATCCCTGAAAAAACCACTCAAGCCGCACGACAAGCCCATTTTCGTAAAGATTCAGGGATTGAACTACCACCTTCCCCAGCTGCTACCTTTCCCCCAGCTACCCAAGAAACGTATCAGCTAGCTTATGCTATTTCGCAAGAGAATGAGACTATACTGCGCGATAATGAGCCGACTAAAAAGAAACACAGTTGGCGAAACCATGCGAAGCAAGTAGCCAAACAGTTTCAGCAAAGCAAACTTAAAAAATGGGCGCCCACTCAACAGGCGATGAGTCAAAGCCTAGATGGTTTAAAGCAGATATGGCTGGCTCCCCATACGCATACAAAGCAAAGCGTCTCGATGCCACTTGTTTGGCCTAGCCTTTGGACAACGCCTCCAAGCGACCCGTTAGGCAACTCTAGCCAGAGCAAAACGCAACGTCGCGCCAAGCAAGCCGCGGTGCTCTATCAATTGGCCCCAAGCAACCAGCAGATGACGCCACGAGCGCTCTCTCTAAGCGCTTTGCGCCGCGCCCTTTACCAACAGTATGAATGCTCTGGCCTCTCGATGCAGCGGCTATCAGGTCAAAAAGTGCAGCTTGATACCTGCCCTACCCATCTCGCTCTGGTTGAGCGTGACCTGCAACCGCCACCCAATCAAACTGAGCAGGAGCCACTGGCAACTCTCGAATGCCTAGCTAACCATGAGCCGCGTGCTACAGCCCATGACCATAGGCCGATTTCGCTCGCTACTCTGTTTGAGCAACAAACGTTACGTGATGGCTCGATCGGTCTGCCTAAACGGGTTTTGATTCATGGGCAGGCGGGGATTGGCAAGACAACTTTATGCAAAAAATTGGTCTATGACTATCAGCACAACGCGCTGTGGCAGGATCGTTTTGATTGCGTGTTGTGGCTACCATTAGCACAGCTCAAAACGGATCAGACCATCAAGTTTGAAGAGTTACTGGGCGAGCACCTTTTTGCAAACCAAGAAAGTCTCCAAGCGCAAGCGTTAACGCAAACTTTTGAGCGACATCGAGACAAAACACTATTCATCTTAGACGGCTTAGATGAAGTTATTGGCGAGTTGGATGAAGGCCGTCCTTTAAATAAACTTTTACAGAAACTACTCGATCAGACGCACGTTTTAATCACCTCCCGCTCGGTTGGGGTGAGTCCCCAGGTATTAAGTCAATTTGATTTGCAGCTAGAAGCCACTGGCTTAAATCTGGATGATGTACAGACTTACGTGCAGAAATTTGTACCTGAAGCAAGCCAAGCCGCGATCCAGCAATTGATCCAAAGCACCCCACTGACTCAGGGACCGCTCAAGCTGCCAATTCTGCTTGACGCACTGTGTGCTAGTCGAGAAAATCCCCGCTCAGATCAAACCCCAACGATGGCCACGTTATATGAGGCCATCGTCGATCAACTCTGGCGTAAAGATTGCGCTCGCTTAAAGAAAAGAGACCAGGGTAAACGCTTACAACCCGCCGTGATCCAAACTTTGCCTCAAGCTAAATTAGAAGAGCTGATGGCGACAGAACTCTATGCTTTGGGCTATTTAGCATTGACAGGATTAGAGGCCGGCAAAACTGAATTGAATCTGAGTCAGCTGACTCACAATAAAACGCTGCTAGGCATACGATCTCCTTTCGGGCTTATCACTGATTTAAAACAGACCTCCTTTTTACATACAGCTGATATTGAAAGCCCTGAATTTGAGCGTGATTACCATTTCTTGCATCGATCCTTACAGGAATTTTTTGCCGCTAAGTTTCTGGCACAGCATCTGCAAGTGGATGCCAAAACTGATCCCGTACCTACTTTTACCAACAGTGCGCCCAGCTATGCAAATTTAATCCTCAGCCAAGCGCAATTGCGCACTTTTATTGCTGAACATAAATACGACCCAGGTTTTGAAGTCGTCTGGCAAATGTTGGCCGGATTGCTTAAAGGCGCTGCCTTAGAACGCTTCTTTACGCTCTTAGACGAGGAACCACGTGACGTGCTTGGCATACGTCATCAACAGGTGATCATAGGGTGTCTGCATGAAGCACGCGCCCACTTGGAAGCAACCAAGGTCGATAGATTAGAAACGGAGTTAATGCAGTGGCTACGCTTTGAACTGAGCCTAAGCCCAGAGAGCGTGAGCGAATTAAGTTGCCATAGAGGATTCCCGGAACATCTGCTGCTCACGTATCTGCATCAGCCTGACAGCAAGAAAGCCAGCATTATGCGCACCCTAAACGCACGTTCAGCTTTGTCTAACAACGCGACCCAAGCGATTCTTTCAGTGCTGCTCAATCAGCATGAAAACAAAGAGGCGAAAGTGGCGGCGGCCGAAGTATTAGGTCAACAGCACACCTTGTCTAGTGCCGTCGTTCAGGCCTTAAGCACGGCGCTACAAAATAAGGATGAAGATGAGGATGTCAGAATTGCAGCGATTAGAGCCTGCGGCCGACAGGAAACATTAACTGAAGCGGTCATTCTGGCCTTGATTGTGGCGTTACTGGATGAGACATGGGATATCAGATATGCCGCTGGCAAAATATTGAGCCGACAGAAAACCCTGCCTGACACCGCGATTCAACTCTTAATCACCGCCTTACAGAATAAAGAAAAGCATATCAGGTCTACGGCTGTTGAGGCCTTAGGCTTACAGCAGCCACTCTCTGCAAGCATCACTCAAGCTTTGCTCGCCGTATTACAAAATACAGGTGAAGACAAGGAAGTCAGAGCGATGGCTGCGAGCGCATTCGGCCAGCAACAGACTCTGCCTGAAGCAGCCATGCACGCCTTGCTGATGGTATTGCACAATAAAAATGAAAACGAAGATTTAAGGGCTTCGGTTGCTGAGGTCTTCAGTTGGCGAGAACCGCTTGAGCCGAGTATCTGTCAACTCTTGGTCTCACTGCTACAGGATCCAGATGAAAAAGAATATATCAGGTCTACTGCAGCGCAAGTATTAAATCGACGACAAATAATCCCTGAAACGGCCATTCAGGCCTTAGCCACCGTAGTACAAGATAAGAGTGAGAAGGAAAACATTAGAATTTCGGTTGCCAAAGCGCTAAACAATCAAGACACGCTACCGCCCCGCCTGATTCAAACCTTACTCTCTATGTTAAAAGGCGAGATTGGAAACGATAGTTGGAGGGTCAGAATAACGGCTGCCGATATCTTAGGCCAAGAAGCGATACTGTCTGCAGAGATCATTCAAGATTTAACCGAGGTATTACAGAATCAGGATCAAGAATGGCGAATCCGGTGGGCGGCCACTCAAGCCTTGCATCGACAGCCAAGATTGCCTGCCGACACCTGCCAGGCCTTGATCATAGCGCTCGCAGATGAGAATCAAAAGATCAGGTCTGCGGCGGCCATGGTATTAAGCCGACAAGAAATTCTATCAAACGAAGTTCTGCAAGCCTGGATCAAAACCCTAGCGAGTACAGATCAAGATATACAGTCTAAGGCCGTTAAGACGTTAGGCCAAAACCAAACTCTGCCGGATCACGCCAAATTAGCCCTAACCGACGCCTTACTGGATCAAGAGAGCACGGTCAGAATTGAGGCTATAAAAGCCTTAAGCACGCAGAAAGAACTGCCTGAAGCCGTGCTTCAGGCTTGGGCTTCAATCCTCAAAAATAAAGCAGAGGACGCATCCATCAGGTCCACTGTTGTCCAAGCGCTAGGACAACAAGAGACACTACCCCACACCGTGATGCAAACCTTGGTGACGGTGTTAGAAGATCAGAATGAAGAAGAATCTGTCATCTGTGCAGCGGCTAAAGTATTAAACCAACATAAAGCACTGTCTGACACTGTGATGCAAGCTTGGGACTCGATGCTCAAAAATAAGGAAAAGAAAAAATCCTTCAGGATGACAGCGGCGGAAGCACTAGGACAACACGAGACGCTGCCAGCAACCGTTCTGCAAACCTTAGTGGCGGTGTTAAAAGATCAGGATGAGGAAAAATATCTCATCTTTGCAGCGGCTAAGGCATTAAATCAACAAAAAATACTGCCTGACACCGTGCTTCGAGCGTTGGTCACGATGTTACAGAATAAGAACGACCATCAGTCTGTTCTGACCAAAATCTTGCATTTACATATTGATCAGCTTTACACTTTACTGCCAAGTCTAGCGCCTGAGCAGATACAAGCACTTTATACTAAAGTTTTGTTTCTATGGAGCAGCACCCACCTGGCGCCACTTTATATTCACAATAATAAACTTTACTTCTACACGACGACTGGGCTCAAGAACTCTGTTTCTCTAAGCGCTAAACAAACTGCTGTTTTTATAAATGCGGTGTCGGAGAACAACGGACCACTACGCCGCCGTTCCCGCCTAAATAGTCAGACAAGTCTCCCCGCCTATCGCTCGGACCCTACAGAGCCCTCACTTTTGAGAAAGCTAGCCTCCCCTGCTGCCATCGAGCTTGCGCACTTATGTACAGACATTCAAGGGCAGGCACATTTAGTCTAAGCCGCCAATCCTCTTAATGCCCTCGCATGATCTCTTGACTCCCGCGTGTGTTCTAGCCAATACTTGATCTGACAGCTACTCGATTTGGCGAGAGCAGTTGTCGGGTCAAATCGGAACTCATACAAATTAAGCACAGGTGCTAAAATTGAGTCAATCTAAGAATGGCCTTATCCCACCTGACTTTGAGAAAGATATGAGACACTTTTCAACGGGGTTATGCACAGTATTTGTGGATATCTCTGGCTATTTTGCCGTGTACAAGGACAAATCTTATGTTCCCAAAGGTAGGGGCCGATTCAGAATTTTGACTGCAAAGTACGTTACATTTGCAGAGGCCATAGCGACCTGAATTTCCCCACGCCGATCTTAGCACTGCGCCATAAGGAATCATCAGTGAGATTGATGTGCTAAGTGTCAGAACAAACTCTGCATGGAACGCTTTAGTATGGATGATGATAAAAATCGGCCTCCCCCATCTAGCCGCAGAAACTGGATCAAAAAAATAGCTGCTTGCGGTGCAGCAGCACTCTGTGCGCCACACATTACCTCTCCTTCCAGGGCAGCCTCCAAAGAAAAAAAACCACAAAGAATAGTCATTCGCACTTCTGGTGGCAATGCGCATAAAGCCTATACAGAAATACTATTTGAGCCCTTTAGGAAAGAAACAGGTATTGAAGTAGTCGGCGTTTCATCGAAAGCGGAACCGACCACAGAGATTAAGACCATGGTCGAAACGAAGACATACACGTGGGATATGGCATGCCTGAGCCATAGAGCGATCCATTTCTTAGGTTCTGCTTATTTAGAGCCGCATAGACTTGAGCACGATCCTGTCGTTTCAACCATTTTGCCGCAATTCATGACACCTTACGCTGTGGGTATTGATGTATTTACCACCGTGCTGGCATATCGGACAGACGCTTTCAAAGGACGCACCGTACCAAAAACCTGGAAGGATTTTTGGGATATGGAGAATTTTCCTGGCCGCCGTGGCCTGCGTAAGATTCCTTTCGATACGATAGAAGAAGCGCTGCTGGCTGATGGTGCTCTTCCAAGCGAAGTTTACCCTTGCGACCTTAACCGCGCGTTTCGCAGCCTTGATAGAATCAAATCGCATATTTCTGTTTGGTGGCAAAGTGCGCCAGAGGCTGAACACCTATTAAAGTCCGGTGAGGTGGATTTAATACCGACTTTTCATGCCAGTGCATTATCGGCTATCGCGGCCGATGCCCCGGTAGCATTTTCTTGGGATCAACAGATTTATGGATACGATAGCCTGGCTATTTTGAAAGGCGCGCCTAACGCTGACGTGTGCCGTCAATTTATCCAATTTGCTAGCGACCCAAAGCGCCAAGCGCTGCTTGTGCCTTACGGCATTGGACCTACCCAGCCTGAAGTCTTAAGGCCAGGCTACATTGATCTGAAGCATGCCAAGCTTATTCCAACCTATCCCGACAATATCAAAAAAGGCCTGCCTAGTAATGGCTTGTACTGGATGACTCATCAACATGCAGCCATCGAACGCTTTAATCAGTGGATGCTGAGCTGACTAGATAGTCGAGTAGCCCGAAGTCAATTGGCTCTCAAGAAGTATAGTGGTTTGCGCTTAAACCCTTTTAAACGCCCCCGCTGGCCCAATCTACTGGACTACCATCGTCGGATTGAACTGGAGTATCCGCAGCGGGTGCTCCGAGGATGCTGATCTGGAAAATCGGTTTGGCAGCGAGCGACTGCAACGCCAGATCTTCAGGAATACTTTCGAACAAAGGTTGGATCAACGTGCCACCGATGATCGCCCGCCAGCTATTGTCGGCCGGGCTCAGCCCCCACACACCGTGATAGACCACCGGCACGGTTTGAGCGCCGTGCGTGGTGTTGCCGAGATATAGCATTACATGGCCGTTGATATAAACCAGCGTGCGCATCGGTTGCCCGTTGCGTGCGAGGTAATCGAGCCGCTCAGCCGGCGTGGCGCTGGAGAGATCGGTTATTTGCCCAGCGGCCATCTGGCCGAACGAATGGCGTTGCAACCATATGCCAAAGGCGGCGAAGATATTTTTCAGTTCGGATGAACAGTCGTTATACAGCCCCGTGTTGCCCCAGCCATACGGACGCCCGATCAGCGCTTTGAGCAGCGTGGCGAGATGGCGCGGCGTTGCGCTCCACGGCGCCGGTACGATCTGCGTGTCGCTCAATTGCGCGGTGCTGATAACCGCCCGGCCGTAGATATTGCGGGCGGGAACAAGGACCTCGCGCATCCCGGGTGTCGTGCCAGGCCGGAGTGGCAGAACCGTGCCGGCCGGCGCGTCGAAGCGAAATACTCCGTAGCTGTCACGAACCGGCGCCGAAGCGGTGATGACTGCCCCCAACGCCTGACGTGCGGTCTTCTTCCAGGTATCGACGAACATGTCGTCGACGAAACCAAGGTTGTCGCTGCGCACCCAACCGTGCACCTCAGGCGCCTGCACGTAGCACCAGCCGCCGTCCAAGCTGCTCCCGCGCACGTAAAGCGGCGTGCCCGGCAGAATCGCCGAGATTTGTAGGCTGTCGAACGGGTAGCCTTGGCCCGCAAGACGGTGGGAATAGAAAAAAGGATCCATGGTCGGCAGTTCGCGCACGAGCAGGTTGCCGGTTGCAATCGCCCGGCGCCCAGGTGTGTAGGGTGCCACGCGCTCGAACTGCCGGACATCCATGTTTTGAGCGATTGCATCGATCCACGATTTCGACTGAGGCCTGAGGTTCTGACCATAACCGATATCTCTACCGGGCTTGCCGGTGTTGTCGTAGTTAGCGATCCGCCGAAGCAGCAAGCCGGCGATATCGCCATCGCTTTTGCCGTGCGCGGGCGGGTCGATGAAGGCGTGGTTCCAGGGCGAAGCGCTGTTCGCATCGGTGCCGAAATAGCGCGAGTAGAGCACTTCGAACTGGGCGTGCTGATCACGTGCGCTCAGGAACGGCGTGTCGTAATCGGGGCCGAGCGGGTCGATCCAGTGGTCGACATCCTGACTGTAGTCGGCCATCGGAAAGAGGCTTATCGGATCGACCGCCGCAGGTGGCGCGGGCGGCACAGGAAGAAAGGCCGCACACCCGGCCAGCACGACGCACAGCGCGGCGGCCGGAATGTGCCAAGCGAGCGCGCGTCGAGAGGACGCGAGGACGCCGGGCACGTGCCTTGGCGGAGTTGAGGTTTTTATGCGGGGCGGAACTACTGGGGACATGATGTTTGATTGTGAATGCGTGAGGCGATGATTATACTTTGTGCACTTCGCGCCGAGACCTTCCTTCTATCAAATCCGCACACTCGGAAGCTTCATTGAGCAGCGACGCACCGCAGCAGGTTCATCGGGCGAGCCTTTCGATGACTGACAACGTATGGCTGCGGCGCTCGCTCACGGAGCAACTATGAATACGTCCCCTTCAGACACAAGCCTGTGGTTTATAGATCTCTTAGAACCTGTTTAGAGTCTCTTAAGTAAAAGCACCAGGAAAGCGAAGTGAACGA
>JASSUC010000034.1:0-14182 GCA_031963245.1 Mycoavidus cysteinexigens | reverse complement strand
TCTATTTCATTCTTTAACTGATCTGCATCACTTAAAGTTTGATTTATAATATTTTCCCTATTTCCCCTATCCATGTCACGATGAAGTAGGATTATCAATTCTTTTTGCAGAAGTATAGCTCTACTTGCAAAGTCACCTATAGGTTCTGGAAGTGATCTTTTCAAGTCAACTGCAATTTTTCCTAAAGAGTCCTGCTCGCCTACCACAGCATCCCAAGAGTCAATATTCACTTTTTCCATGTCAGCAGCTATCTCTGAGAAGGATTTTACAGGCGTACCGACATTATCACCACCACAGCCCATAAAAGTAGATATTAAAAAAATAATTGAGAATAAAATGAGGCGCATAGCTATTTAAATAAAAATTGTAAAGTGTTTATTTTTATATGGTTTAAATTAACCATAACTAATATGAATTAATTATTCATGTTTCCAAGGTGGCTATAAATTTAGGCTAGGCGACAGAATCAGTAAAAGCAAGGAGTTTTTAGGCTTCATAGTGAGATAGCCTTAAAAATTGGCTGCTCAACTCTTGCCTTTTACTTCCTACCTGCTAAATAAGCCGTTCCCTGGTCTCTACGAAATAAACCCTAGTAAGATAATTGCGGAGGTAATAGTGAGTGCGCCCCCTAGGCCCACCTCATTACACACATCTTTGGAAAGAATTGGCGTCTTTAGGGAGAACCTTTGCCAGATAAGGCTTTTCAGTTGACTCTCTGCGCTGTGTCACGCGCTGGATGGTCTCTGGCAGCATGAAAATCGGCTTCTCAGACAAGGTTAGCGCAAGCGAAACTGAGGTTAGCTTTCACTAACGATCAGTCTAAAGCCTTGCCAGAAAAGGCTTTCAGAATTTGTGTGTAATGAGGTGCCCTTAGCCACCGAACCGACAGCAATCAACTTAGAAAAAACAGCGGAAAGACGGCTTTAGCAGAGTAAAATGCTTAGGTTCGATTCCCCACCAATGGTTCCTTCCTCTGCCGCCAAAAGTGCGCTGCCACCAATTAGAATATTTTCCTCGGTAGCATTATCCAACAAGCCTTGAAGTTCAAGAATGCGCTGCATCGTTTTTCTCCTTTCATAAAGAATAGAACTACGGCATTGGTCAGAGATTAACCCCAAAAACATATCCCCAACCAATTTTTAGGGTTATAGATTATGAATCCAATTTTTTCAAGGACTATCTTCAAGCAACTCGACTTTGCACTTAAGCGCTGGGCTACACGGAAATATAAACGGTTGGGAAGTATCTCCATGCAGAGAGCTTGCTTTCAGCGAGCCTAACAACAGGCAAGTTATAGCGAAAACAGGACATTCGTGCTATATATTGATCCAAATTCATATTATTGATCCAAATTCATATTATTTTATTTATTCATGATGACTGCGACGCACATTTTAGCTATTTCTGCGGCCCGCCGTATATTTCTCTCCTGCCTGTTTCTAAGCGGGATCGAAATATGTGTTGTGGGGAGTGCGCTCGTAGTAGGTTGCACACCGGCACAGTCTCAATCTGAAACAGCCACAACATCGGCACGGCAAAATTCCGCAAAAGAAAACGTTTCAAAACGTTATCAAAACAATCCAGCTATCGAGACTTTCATCAGTGATTTAGTGACACGCCATCACTTTGAGCCTAGCGCGCTACGCGCGCTTTTCACGCAAGCTAAATACTCAGCCGCGGTGGTCAAACTTGAACAGCCGTCCCTCGAAGCATCTCCTCGCGATTGGCGTACTTACCAGTCACGGTTTCTTAATACGCAGCGCATTAATGCTGGCGTACAGTTTTGGCGCACTCATCAAGCAACTTTACAGCGCGCCCAGCAAGAATTTGGTGTGCCACCTGAGATTATTGTTGGGATCATTGGCGTTGAGACTTTTTATGGCCGTAATATGGGCAGGCACCCGGTACTGGATGTCTTGACGACATTAGCTTTTGACTATCCAACGAGGCCAAATCAGTTGAAGCGTGCAGCGCTATTTCGCAAAAATTTAGAAGATTTTCTACTCTGGACCCGTGCTGCAGGTCTTGATCCAACTCGCGTTTTAGGCTCCTATAACGGAGCCGTGGGGATTGCGCAATTTATGCCAAGCAGCGTTATCCAGTACGCCATTGATTATGATGGTGATCAGAAGGTCGATTTATCTACCAGCGTTGCCGATGCAATTGGCAGTGTTGCCAATTATCTGCGTCAACACGGCTGGGAAGCTGGCCGGCCGGTACTTTGGGAAATTGCCTCTGATAGCGCTAGCCTAGGCCTTGCGCAAGCCGGCGCAGATGGGAAAATTGAACCTCGCCGAACACTAGGCGAACTTCATAAAGCAGGCCTATTACTCAATGAAACGCTCAACCTAGAGGCTGAGTCGAACACCTTGGTTAATATTATCGATTTACCTACTCCTGAGCAGCCAACCGAATATAAACTGGGCCTACGCAATTTTGCGGTGATCACACACTATAACCGCAGTTTTTTTTATGCGCTCAGCGTCTATCAGCTTGGTCAGCAAGTTAAGCAACGCTTACAAATGAGTGCAGGAGCCCCACTGCTGTAAGCTTTGCGTTATTTCAAGGGTTTTTTAATGAGAGCGCCATGATCGCCTCCTCCAGGCGAGCGGATAATCCTGCTGCACGGATGGTGAGGGTTGCGACTGCTTGCCCAAATACACTAGGACTACCCAAGATGGTCAGAGTTTGCCGAGCACGCGTAATGGCGGTGTAGACCAGTTCACGCGTGAGCCCGCCATGGGCTATTGCCGGCAAGACAAAAGCCAACTGCTTAAATTCCGAGCCTTGCGATTTATGCACCGTTAAAGCAAACGCAGTTTCATGAGGTGGTAATACAGCAGAAGATAACACACGCCAACCGCCATCTGGGGTTGGGAAAACAATGCGAAATTTATTGCCGGCAACGGGTAATGCAATGCCCATATCGCCGTTAAAAAGGCCCAACGCATAATCGTTGCGTGTAATCATCACCGGCCGGCCAGCAAACCATACTGCCCCGCTCGCCACCGTCATGCCGGCCATAGCGCATACACGAGTGGCTAACAACGCATTGAGGGTCTCAACCCCGCGCGGGCCTGCGCGTACGGCACTTAATACCCGATAGTGGTTTAAGGCCTCAAATAGAGGGCCTAGATCAGGACTCGCCTGCAGTTCAGTCAGCGCAAATAACAGATCTTTTAACGCTTTTGCATACGGAGCGAAACCGTCCGCCATCAAGTTTAACGAACTCGCGGCAAGTGTCTCACCATGATCGTCGATTAAGACTGCGGCCCCCGTTGAATCAGATAGGAGGTCTGCTTGCACTGGCAATGTTGGCGGCTGTAAGACTAATGCCGCTAATGCGTCCTTTGGCGAGCCAGCACGAATCGCTAACGATAGCTGTCCAATGGCGGACTCAAGCCCAAAACGATAATTATGTTCGAGGCGACTAACACAATTGGCCAATCCTTTACTGATACTGAGCTCAGCAAATACTGCCCCGGCCTCAACCGCCGCCAGCTGATCTTTATCCCCTAACAAAATAAGCCAACTATGCGGTGCGAGGGCCGCGACCAGTTGTGCTGCCAGTGCAACATCGATCATCGACGCTTCGTCAATCACGACAACATCATAGGGCAGCGGCACAGGAGACTGAGCATGCGCCTTTAGACCGGTGCCAAGCAATCGGTGTAAGGTGAAAGAGTGTTTAGGTAAACGTTGTTTAATCGCTGCCGGTAGAGCACTGGCCCGTTCGGCAAGCGCGCTAAGCATGCGCTGAGCGGCTTTACCGGTAGGTGCCGCAAGTACGATACGCAGTGCCGGGTTGGCATCGAGTAGCCGCACCAGTTGACCGACCATTGCCGTAGTCTTACCTGTGCCTGGGCCGCCACTGACTACAGTGAGTCGACCCGCGCCGGCGCGCGCGGCCAGCACCTGTGCAATCCGCCGCTCATAGGCATAATAACGTGCAAGGTAAAGCCGCCCGCCCTCATCTAATACCAGCGGCAGCAATTCGATATCTGCTGCCTGACCGTTACTGACCAAACCACTTGAGAGCAGCCACCGCTGTACCGCCTGTGAGGTTTCGCCTAGGCGCTCAGCGAAAGCATCGAGCGCGATGCAAACATGTCCAGACGAACCCGCACGGCTGACTTCGGCCGCCGCCAGAGCAGTGATGCGTGCGGCCTGGGCGCTTGCGCCAAGTTGCAGGGCCAGGGTATTGATGCGCTGCGCAAAACCCTCCGCTAAAAATAAAGAGGCATCTGGTGATGACTGCGTAAGTACGGCTGCATCATTCGTATTAGCTTGTGTACGCAGCAAGCTATCCGGTAGCCACACCGACCTCATGAGCGCTCTCCAGCCATCAGGCGATCAAGTGCCTCGATCATTGCCGCCGTAGGTTTATGATGATAAACACCCGCCGCCTGCCCTTCTACCTGCCAGTCTGGGCGCACGCCTCGCACAAATAAATATAAGTACCCGCCGCAATGCTTTAGGTAGTCGTAATCGGGTTGTTTAATGCGTAAATAACGATGTAGCGCAAGCGTATAGAGAAGCGCCTGTAAATCGTAGCCATGGGCCGCCATAGCCGCATGCAATGCGGCTTGATTATAGTGCTCGACAGTATTGCCAAGATGGTTCGATTTCCAGTCCGCAATCCAGAAACGGCCTTCGTGCTCAAACACGAGATCGATTACGCCTTTCATATAGCCGGTTAGCTCGCTTGCCTCAAAGTCAATGTCTAGATAGCCGTGGGTTTTCAAAAGTAGGCGCAGGGCGGATAAATCTAGAGCATGAACGGTAAACGTAAACTCCAATTCACGGAAAATACGGTTTGCAGCCACCGTAGCGAGCCTTAGACCCGGCACTAACTCGGTCATGGCTAGATCGCTTAATAAACGCGTCATCATGGCAACTGACACAGTAGGCTCTGCCCCTGCTGGCAACCTGCGCTCTTGCAACACGCGCTCAATCGCTGCAGGCCAGCTTGCTGACGTAGCGAAATCCGTTAGCTCAAATAACCGGTGCAGATACTCGCCGGCAGCTGCACCACGCGGAAAATGAACAATATCGTCTGCCCCAGCAGACGGACTGGCAGCGGCTGAGATTGCTGCCGGCTCAACAAGACGGGCATGACTTAAGAGCGAGCTAAAACTGGCGAGCCGCCAACTTACTAAGGATGGCCGCCGCATCACGCGCGCGCGCAAAACCGCCCGCGGCGCTAAAGACAAAGGTTTTAGCGCATGTTGGGTCGGCACCGGCAACGGTTCAATCGTAATGAACTTCCCCTCAATACGTTTTTTAGGATTTATCGCATCCAGTTCAGCTGGGTCCAAAACCGGATCGTCATTAGCCAGGGCCTGCCAGCAGGCGGAGATTTCATCCTCTGCCGGCGGCTTAACTAACCAGCTTGAAAAATCATATCCCGCACCTGCCACCAGCCAGTTCAGCATACTTTGCCGGGCCTGCTTAGTTGATCCTTGTGGCCCGCTTATATATAAGCCAGCTACTATATAGCAGCGGTAAACGGCGCGCGTTAGCGCCACATAGATTAAGCGCACACGCTCAGCTGAGTGCTCAACACTAGCAGCTTCCTTGGCCCGGTCTTCGTCAGCTTGGTCAGGGCCATAGTGAATCACCGCATGACCCTGCTCATCATGATATTCGCGCGCACTAGGTAATTTGTTTGAGGGCGCGGTACGGATTGCCCCATGATTTAAAAATGGACAAAATACCACCGCATATTCCAAGCCTTTGGCCTTATGCACCGTCACAATCTGCACCAGATCGCGATCGGATTCAAGCCGCAACTGAGCTTCATCGCCGCCCTTACGCGCGGCGCGCTGTGTCGCAAGCCAGCGCAGCACAGGCTCAATTCCCGCTTGCTGAGCCGCATGAGCTTGCACCAGTTCCGCCAAGTGACTTAAATCCGTTAAGCGCCGCTCGCCATTGGGGCCAACTGCGATCCGTTGGGCGATCCGCAAAGCGCGCAGGAGCGTGCGCCACATAAAGGCAAAGCCCCGTTCATGCCAGAGCATACGGTAATGCGCGAAGCGATCAATCCACTCTGCCCAGCCCTCGATTTGCCCTTGCGTCCAGAGGTGAAGATTGGGCTCTAGCAGCGCTTGCTCATTGGCATCCATGGCATTGAGCGCCAGCGCATCTAGGCCAATCCAGTCGGTGGCCAGCGCGGTACGCAAGCGGCGTAAGTCACCTGGCGCATCAATCGCCAGCAGTATATGTTCAAGATGAGCCGCGTCTTGAGTCTCAAACACCGAGACTTGCGCCAGTTCAACGCTAGCCACTCCCCACTCGGCCAGCGCCTGCTTCATCAGGCTTCCTTGCCGGTGGGTTTGCACCAATACGGCGATTTGACCTGCGCTCAGCGGGACAGCTCCGATAGTCGTTGCCCCTTCTGACATGGGCGCCGCAGTACCGATCGAAAGCAGGCGAGCAATCTCAGCCGCGCAGGCGTTGGCCGCCGCTTTGAGCGCTTGTGGCTTAGTGAGGATGGCGTCGCCATGCGGCAATAACCAAACGCGGCAATCCGCTGTCTGCGCCTTTGCCTCTGGTGCAAGCTGCGCCGCGGAAGCTAACCTTAAGCGCGGCGGTTCGATAAAAAGGTCGCGTGCACGCGTATGCGCACGTACCGACCGATAATCAAGGCCAGGCAACACAAAAGCCGCCGGATTCGCGCTAAAAATCCGATTGCAGGCAGCAATTAACGCGGCACTTGAGCGTTGATTCACGGTCAGCGTATAGCATGCATACGCTTCTTTGCGCGCCAGTAAATAGGTATGTAGATCGGCCGCTCGAAAACTATAAATGGCTTGCTTGGGGTCGCCAACTAAAAAGAGCGGGCCATGCGGCGCAAAGATCTGGCTTAAGATCTCAAACTGCACTGGATCAGTGTCTTGGAATTCATCGATCAAGGCCGCGGCATAACGCCGCCTAAGCGCGCGCACGAGTCCCGGATGCTGATTGAGCGCAGCGTGTAAATGAGTGAGCAAGTCATTGAAGGACATCACCCGCTGGGTGCGTTTTTTCTCACGTAAAGCGTCTCCTGCCCAGCTTAACCAGGCAGCTAAGAGGGACAACCAGTGGGCGCGGTTAAGCGTAGCGGCGGTGTGTAATGCGCTCACGAGTTCATCCGCTCGCTTGAAAAATGCATGGTTTGGTACGGTACAGCCTTTTTTAGTGCGCTTTTCGAGGACTGAGGCGGTGAGGAGTTCGGCTTTTTCACCCAGCGCAATCGACGGATTGCCCTCATCGAAATACCGTGCCCAGGAGCTTAGTGCCAGCGCGACTGTCGTGGGTTTATAAGTATTTGCGTTAAGAGCGGGCAAGGCATCATCTAACTGCTGCTTAATCTCGCTTTGCTGCATTTGCCATAGGCTACGGGCAGCAGCAAACAAAGTCATCAGCGGCGACGATGACACAGCATCATTGTGCCAACAGGATTGATCTATCGTGTTCAGATGATTTGCGCCGAACATCAGCCGTGCTAATGGTTTTTGGGCGCACCGCACAAACTCTTCCGCCAGCGTTGCGGGCCCTGCCCCATGCTCAACCAGCCACGCAGCAAACTCGGCATGGGCAGCAGCGGCCGGCTCAATCCGCGTGCGCCAAAATTCAACCGCTAACTCAAAACGCACTATTTCGTCATCTGTTTGCAGCTCGCATTCAAATGGCATGCCGGCCGCAAAAGGCGCTTCTTGCAGCGCGCGCTGGCAAAACGCATGGACCGTATAAATTGCCGCTTGGTCAAAACGGTGTAGTGCGTATTCAAGCCTGAGCTTTGCTTGAGCGCGTGTCATCTTGCTCTGCTCTATCACAGCCAGTAAGCCAGCCATAAAAGGATCATCGCACGCGGCCACTTTTGTCAGTACGTGGACGAGTTCAGTCAAGCGGCTACGAATTCGCTCATGGAGTTCAGCGGTCGCCGCTTTAGTAAACGTAACGACCAGAATGTGCTCAACATCGAGCGCTCTCTCAACTAAAAGACGCACATATAGAGCGCAAATATTCCAGGTCTTACCCGTGCCAGCGGATGCCTCGATCAAATTGACGCCATCAAGCGGGCACTTGAACGCATCAAACTCGCCGCCATCACTATGGCTGTGCTGCTCCGTAGCGCTCACCGCATTTGCTCCGATGCGCGCACGCTCAAACGAAATACCGTCCACAAATCCGCCGTCTTGCGTCCATATGCTTTTTCCAAAATGGTTCTAAAATATTCACCCAGTTCGCTCAAGATGCTCGTTCAGCGGCATCAATACGGCTCGCGCAAGCGCCTTAAAACGCGCATCCAAGGCCCCTTCCGGCGGTTCTCCGCGCAGCATAAGCTGCAGCCATGTATCATCCATCTCAGCCACGGTTTGCCGCGCTGTTTGATTGCCCGCCCACATTCTACGAGCGGCTTCCTCTCCATCATTGATAAAAGCCCATGCGCTTTTGGGGAAAAAATGCAGCGGCGCGCAGCGGCCTGCACGATAAAGCGCAATTAATTCAGCCAAATAGGTCTGGGCCTCATGCACCGTGTTTAAAGTAAAACTCATCGAGTTGCCTAGCCATACTGTGCGCAGCTTCACTCCCGCCGGAGCCAGCACACATAAAACTAGATGACGCAGCCATGCGCCAAGATAATCACGTGCGCCAGGCCGCCCATGGCGATACAGAATCAACCCGTCTTGACTGACATCATGCAATACCCCCAGCAACTGAAGCCGGTTATCTCTGCCAGCCGCGGCACTGCGCTCACCTAACAAGCCTGGGACATCAGGCCATCTTGGCTCCAGTTCAAGCGTGAACGGATAGCTCGCCACGCCAGTTGTACGGGCCAGACGAATGCGCGCAGCCAGTGCTGCCAGTGCGTCCAATTCGCGCGTGCACACAAATGCGCCGGTTGCGCCATTCGGTAGCTCAGGACTTGCTTGCGCAATACGGCGCGCGCGCTCGAATAAAACCGGCGGCACCCCCTGAGTTTGATTGGCCTCGATGTCTTCGGTTTGCTCTCCTGTGGCCAGCAACAGAGGCAACAGACGTTTTGCCAATGCATCACGCCCAGCATACTCTAGGGTGAACGGCTCAAAATCGGATAGCTCGTGCTGGGCACGGGCCAGGGCGAGGCCCAGTCTATCGCGCAATAATGCCCGCACGGGATGTTGCCAGAAGCGCTCGAAATCATCAAAGAGGATTTCCTGGCTTTCCTCTAGCGGCAGCGGTGCGCTAAAAAACGCCGCGGCACTCCCCTCGACGGCAGGCGCATTGAGTGAGTTAAGCGCGGTGGCAATTTCCGCGCGATCTGAATCATAAGTAAAAAGCGCGCCATTACACCGACCATCAGTAGCGTTTCTTTCATTGCTTAGATATTCGGCGGAGAAAGATTGCAACGGATGCTCAATCACAAAGCGCTTGCGCGCCGCCACCATTTCAGTCTGCGTAGCCTCTGGCCCAGCCAACGCCTGGCTTAGATAATCCAATAATTCACTCACCACAGCAGCACTCGGCAGTGGGGTGTTATCACGAATACTGCGGCCAGTATAAGCCAGCAATAAACAATCGCGCGCGGCCAGCACCAAATCAAGGAACAAAGTACGTTCATCATCGCGCCGTTGGCGATCTCCCGGCTGGCTGAGGCTAGCCATCAGGTCAAATTCATCGGTCCGCACCTTACCCGGCAATACACCCTCCCCCATATCAAGCAGACAGACGACACGATAGGGCAGGCCCCGCAAGCTCGTCAGCGCAGAGAATGTCACGCCCCCGGTTGGCACACCGCCCCGCACTGGCTGATTCAGCACTCGGCCAAGCGCCAAGCGCAGTACGGCTGCTGATACAGGCTGTTTTGCGCCCCCTGCTGCCATCGCCTCGGTGAGCTCTATAATCGTAGCGCGTAGATCAGCGATGGGTTGGGCTGATTCAGTATCGGTTACGAAAAAACGCTCAATGGCATTGAGCAAAACAATGCGCCAGGCGGCGGCCGGGCGCGCCAACGCGCATTCATCCGCCAGGGCAGCCAGATCATCAATGAACCGTGACAAAGACCCTAACAGGCTAGCTTGAGCGCCGCTGACAGAGAGTATCGGCAAATAACCTTCAATCGGCAGCGCCCCAGCGGGCAAAGCATAGCCAAGATAAAGCCGCATTAAGGCGTCTGCAAAAGTGTGGCGTTCTGGCGCACTGAGGCTGTCATGACTGCTCAGGGTCTCATTGGCTGGCGCCAGACCGCGCCGGGCAAGCGCTGTGGCAAGCCATAGCCGGAGCGTTTCGAAGGCAGCGGCATCACTCCCGTCCTGGGTGTGCATAGAGGCGACAGCATCGATCTGAGTTTTGTCCGCTTGGCGAATTTCATAACGCGCGGCCAGTGCGTCAGTGCGTAGCCATTCGATTAAATTCGCCACGCCAATGTTGCGTGCCGGTAGGTCGAGCATTTCGTACAAAACCCGCGCCATCGGGTTGGTGTGCAACAGCGGCAACCCTGTAATGCTATAAGGAATACGGCGCTTGCCATCAGTCGCGCCGAACACCGCATCAATCAGCGGGGCGGCGGCGGCCAAATTAGGCAATACCACCAGCACATCGGACGGCGTCCATGAAAGGTCTTCATCCAATAGCGCGAGTAGCCGGTCATGCAACACTTCAAGCTGGCGCACTAGACTATGGCAAACATGCACTTCGACGCCGGTCGCAGCCTCCTCGCCTGCCGCTGGCGGCACTGGCCACTGCTGCAAATTGAGTACAGCATTTTGTAACGCTGCGAGCCAAGTCGGGGCATCGTTTTCAATATAGTGCGCAGTCTCGCTACTGACTGTGCCTTCGCTTAGCTCTTGCAATAAATGCAACTGTGCCTGTGTTTGCCGGCCCCATTCAGCCAGTAGCAGATTACCGGTTTCGTGATAATCAGCCTGGTTGTCTAGTGCCAGTTCAGTCACCCGAGCCGCATCGACGATGTCATACCAATATTCACGGCAAGGGTTCAGCACATATAGGCGCACCTCGATCCAGCGCGCCAGCTCACGCAATAGAGCAATATGCAATGGCGGCATTGCGGGTAAAGCGAAGATACTCACAGATTTAGGCCAACCGGCACGCGCAACGCTCTCTGAACTCAGCGTAGAAGCCTCATTGAGAAAGCGATAGGCGCCGGGTGCGCTCTCGCCTGGTACGGCCAACTCAGCAAAGATTAAACGCCATAATTGTGCTTGCCAGCACTCATCGCTTTGCCAGGTAGCACCTAGGCCAATATCATTTGGCGCCTGGCTTGGCGCCATCGAGCGCCGAGCCATCAGCGAGCGGCCTTCGCACCAGGCGGTAAGCCAGTCTGGGCGGTAGGTGAGATATTGATCAAAGAGCACGGCAACACGCTCGGCAAACTCATAGCGCATGGTATCGTCGGCCGCCTGCAAATAAGTACTAAGTCGCTCCTTATCCTGATGCGGCCAGGTGCGTGCATCCAACCAATGGTAGCAATGCCATACCAACCGCTCCGGCGCAAAGGGGGACTGCTTAGGAATCTCATAGATGCGGCCGATTTGTGCCCATAGCCACTGTGCTAAATAAGCAAAATCGACGTTCATGCAGATACCAAAGCGCGTGGCAATATCTAATTCGAGGCGGCGGCGCAGGGCAACGCTAGGCACAATAATAGAAGTAGTACACCAAGGATCGGACTGATCATCGGCCAGGTTATCCAGCAAAGCATCCGTCAGCGCTTCATAGCGATTTGAATAAAACAACTTAAGCATTCGATTTTTGCTTCGGCATCCATTGACCACTAAAAAACAACCCGAATAACAGAATACCACTTTCACAAAAATACGCTAGACTCTTACCCTCCGCCTGGTGGAGGCGTACCTGCTATTTTCATCTCCATGCGCTACTCAACACAAATTAAAAAGTTCTTATATAGCCAATATTTTTATGGCGGGCTACGCATCGCGTTTGGCATTTCGTTGCCGGCGGTGTTAATGCTTGCGCTATTTCACGACCGAGCGCTCGGTTTTACCATCGCCACCGGCGCGCTTGGCGTGTGCGCGGTGGATAAACCAGGACCGCTTAAGCATAAACATAACGATATGCTGCTCTGCTCGCTGCTTGGTTTTTTGGCGGCATTTGCGACCGGCATTGCCACCGGCGCCTCGCTGCCGCTATGGGTGACGATTGCGCCTTTAAGCTTTGCGCTGTCAATGTTGGTGGTGTATGGCGATAAGTGGCTGCAAATTAGCTTTGCCACGCTCTTTATGATGATTGCTACCCTTGGCAACCATTTCACTGTCTTAGAGGCACTCATGAACGCCGCTTGGTTATTGCTTGGCGGACTTTGGTATACCTATTGGAGTACTTTAGTTAACCGCTGGCAAGCCGAGCGTATTGAACAGCAATCGATTGCTGAAAGCATGTTTGCGACAGCCGAATATCTGCGCGCCCGCGCCGATTTTTACAAACTGAATAACGATCTTGACGAGTGCCACCGGCAACTCGTGCTTAAACAAATTGCCGCCATCGATAAACACGACGTCGCGCGAGGCATTGTCCTGCGCAATCTGCCTGTGCTGCGCGCAGGACACCTCGATGTACGACGCACCATGCTTTTTAATCTGTTTATCAATATTGTTGATCTGCATGAAACCGTGGTTGCCGCACATGTAGATTACACTTTAATGCGCACTGTATTTGCAGATTCAGATGTGCTGATTTTTTTCCACGATTTTCTACGAAAATGCGCCCGCGATCTTGAAAATATTGGACTTGCCATATCGCAAAACAGCGCTTCGCAACAACTTGTCACCCTCAAAACTGAACTGCGCGCCCTTGAATTTGAAATTGACGTGATGCGCAAAAAAGCCTTCCCGGCACAAGAACCTGAAGCTTATGCAATGCTCGTCGCCGCTTTCCGGCGCGTCTGGAGTGTCTCAAGGCTGCTCAATAAAATGCATCACAATACGCGCAGCGATAATCCTCAGCCCACCACTGAATTACAACTTGATAAAGCCTTGCAGCATTTCTTACAGCGCCAGCATGTGCCACTGCGGCAGATTTTTTCAAATTTGAAAATCGCCTCACCTAGCTTTAGGCATGCGCTACGCGTGAGCATTGCCGTGGCACTCGGACTGTGGATCGGCACACTACTGCCTCTGACGAATGCGTATTGGATCTGCTTAACCATCGTGATCATTATGAAACCGGGGTTTTCTCTCACGAAACAACGCAATACGCAACGGTTGATTGGCACCGTGATTGGCTGTGCTGCGAGCCTTGCTTTGATTTTGCTAGTGAAATCCCCTGTCACGCTACTACTCGTGATGTTCGCGTGCATGGTCATGAGCTATAGCTTGGTGCTTTTTAACTATACTGCAAGCGTGGTTTTTACGTCTTCTTATGTCTTACTTTTATATCATCTACTCGCACCAGAAGGCATGAGACTGATTGCTGAGCGCGCACTCGATACCGCTATTGGCGGCACCATTGCGCTTGGCATTAGCCACCTATTTCCATATTGGGAATATCGCGTCATGAAACCGCTGGTCAAAGAAATGATTACTTCAATGCGGCAATATTTCGACGCCATCTGCATCGGCGCCGGTAAACCAGCCACGACTAACGCTCTACCTGCTTCACCCGCCATCAGCAATGACTTCCGCTGTCGGTTGGCGCGTAAAAATACACAGATCGCCTTTGCCAATCTAGGCAATGCATTTGATCGCATGATGTTAGAACCTAAGGCACAACAAAAATTCGTAGCTGAATTAAACGACTTATTAATCCAAAGCCATACACTCGCCTCACAAATGGCAGCAGCGGCACCCTTATTAGCCGCAGACGGCACAGCTGACAACCCTACGCTCACCCATGCGCTGAGTGCAATACGCGAAAATCTGATGCAAGCAGAAGCAGGCACGCAGGTAGAAAGTGATTTTGCGCAGATCAAAAAAGAGCTAACGCGCAGACTGGATGCAATGGTCATCGAGGCCGAACACGCGAATACTGAGCCTAATGAAATCGTACAAGAATTAAAGCTGCTTGCACTGCAGTGCAAGCAGATGCTTACTGTATCGCAATTAATCTGTAAAGATGCAGGCGCGATTCAACTGCCTGCTCCAACATATTGAAAAAGCACAACGAATACAAGTCTTAGTGGCTTGACTGTTTCAACTTTAATGTTGCAATTTTTTCATCAGAAAGCTGGGTGACTTGTTTG
>JASSUC010000007.1:0-85467 GCA_031963245.1 Mycoavidus cysteinexigens | reverse complement strand
ACGAGATTATGCTGCCTTTACTTAATCTCGTCAACCCCTTTATGCAAAAAACCTTAAATTATTTAAGATTCGCATTAGCTGAGGCAATCGCCGTCATATTGATGATCCGCCGCACGGTGGCGCCTGGAGTCAGAATATGTACCGGTTTTGCTGCGCCAAGCAAGAATGGGCCTATGGTTAGGCCCTCGCCGCTGGTCATTTTTAATAAATTGTAGGCAATATTTGCGGCCTCTAGGCTTGGCATAATCAAGAGATTCGCCTCACCGGTCAGTTTTGACCCAGGAAAGGCCGCTTTGCGTAAGACTTCGGACAAGGCAGCATCACCATGCATCTCACCCTCCACCTCGAGCTTGGGTGCGCGCTCAATAATCAAGGCGCGCGCTTTAGCCATGCGTTGTGAGGAAGCGTTTGGCGCACTACCAAAATTTGAACTCGATAACAGCGCAATCTTGGGCACAATGCCAAAGCGCTCGATTTCACGCGCAGCAAGTACCGTCATCTCAGCCAACTGCTCCGAAGTCGGTTCTTGATTGACATAGGTATCGCAGATGAACAAATTGCGCCCTGGCAGCATCAGCAGATTCATCGCCGCATAATGACTGACAGCGGGTGCGCAACCCAGCACTTGCTGAATAAATTTCAGGTGACTATGGTAAGTGTCAATCAGACCACAGATCATGCCCTCGGCTTCACCTAGGTGCACCAGAATCGCACCAATCAAGGTATTAGACTTGCGCATCGCGGCCTTCGCCACTTCTGGCGTAATGCCTTCACGAGCGCCTAGCCGATGATATTCTTGCCAGCTTTTTTGATAACGCGCATCATCTTCTGGATTAACCACCATCAAATCTTGACCCAGTTTTAACTTTGAGCCAATTTTTTCCAAACGCATTGCAATCACCGCCGGTCGACCTACTAAAATAGGCTGCGCGATCTTTTCAAGCAAGGCAAATTGAGCCGCGCGCAAAACGCGCTCGTCCTCGCCTTCAGCAAATACAATCCGTGCTGGCGCTGTTTTAGCTGCGGTGAAGACTGGACGCATCACCATCCCAGTGCGGTAAATGGTCCCGGCGAGCTGCTCACGGTAGGCATCCATGTCAGTAATGGGTTGCGTTGCTACGCCTGAATCCATCGCCGCCTGTGCTACGGCCGGGGCAATTTTGATGATTAAACGCGGGTCAAATGGCTTAGGGATTATATAATCAGGTCCAAACTCAAGCGTATGACCTTCATAAGCCTTCGCCACCTCATCGCCTTGATCACATTCTTGCGCTAATTCGGCAATGGCCTTTACACAAGCGAGTTTCATCTGCTCAGTGATACTGGTTGCCCCTACATCCAACGCCCCGCGAAAAATGAAGGGGAAACACAATACATTGTTGACCTGATTCGGATAGTCTGAGCGCCCCGTTGCAATCACAACGTCTGGGCGCACCGCTTTAGCGAGCTCTGGGCGAATTTCCGGCTCTGGGTTAGCTAGCGCGAGAATCAATGGCTGCGCGGCCATGCTTTTCACCATTTCTGGCTTAAGCACGCCTGCCGCCGAACACCCGAGAAAAACGTCTGCATCTTGCATCGCATCGGCTAGCGCGCGTGCTTGAGTTTTAGCCATGTAACGTGCTTTAGTAGGATCCAGGTTGGAACGCTCATCATGAATCACGCCTTTTGAGTCGACGACCAGAATATGGGCTTTATTTAGCCCAAGATCGACGAGCAGATCCAAACACGCAATGGCTGCTGCGCCCGCACCCGAACAAACCAGTTTGACTTCGCTTAACTTTTTGCCAACAACCTTCAAGCCGTTAAGGATGGCGGCAGATGCGATGATCGCCGTGCCATGTTGGTCATCATGAAAAACCGGGATTTTCATCCGCTCGCGCAGCTTTTTTTCGATATAAAAACACTCAGGCGCTTTAATATCTTCAAGATTAATACCGCCCAGCGTTGGCTCCAGCATAGCGATTGCCTCAACCAGCTTGTCTGGGTCGTTTTCTGCCAACTCAATATCGAATACGTCAATGCCGGCGAACTTCTTAAATAAGCACCCTTTACCTTCCATCACAGGTTTAGCGGCAAGTGGCCCAATATTACCAAGGCCTAACACTGCGGTACCATTCGTGATCACACCCACTAGATTGCCGCGTGAGGTGTATTTTTGTGCCGCCAGCGGATCTTGATGAATCGCCTCACATGCGGCCGCCACTCCCGGCGAGTAGGCTAGAGCCAGGTCTAGGCTATTGGACAATGGCTTCGTCGGAGTCACCGAGATCTTGCCAGGGCGGGGAAATTGATGATAATAAAGCGCGCTTTGCTTAAGTTGTTCGTCCATTACATCTAACCTGTGATTTTGTTAATTTTAAGCCCAAAGGAATTAAGCTGCCCGACAGCAGGCTGAATCAGTTAGCCACTCGCCGCGGGGAGCCTAGTTTACACCTCAAGACCATGAATATAGGTTTAAGCACACAATTTTTGTTATTCATTTTCGCCATAAATGAAAGAATTTCACAAAAATTCTAGGTAAAATAAGGGCTCTACTAAAATAGGATTTGCCATGACAGGCTCTAATCACCCCTTCATTGCTGACACTACAGCAAAAATTCTGCTTGAGTTACAAGCGGTGCACTTTAATACCGTCAACCCTTTCATGTTGACCTCCGGTCGGGCCAGCCCGGTATATATCGACTGCCGCAAACTGATTTCCTTTCCGCGCGCACGCCGCACGCTGATGTCAATGGCTGAATCGACGATCTTAGATGAGATTGGCTTCGAGCAAATTGATGCGGTAGCCGGTGGTGAAACCGCTGGCATTCCTTTTGCCGCCTGGATCGCTGACCGGCTGATGTTGCCCATGCAATATGTGCGCAAAAAACCAAAGGGCTTTGGCCGCAATGCGCAGATTGAAGGTCATCTCACAGAAGGCGCGCGGGTTTTACTGGTGGAGGATTTAACTACCGATAGCCGCAGCAAGATTAATTTTTGTGAAGCACTGCGCACAGCGGGGGCTCAAGTTAATCATGTCTTTGTGCTCTTTCACTATGATATCTTTGCCGAAAGCCGCTCTGTTTTAAAAGAGATCGGGGTTGAGCTCCATGCCCTTGCCACTTGGTGGGATGTTCTTCGGGTGGCCAAGTCACTGAATTATTTCGATCCAGCGACGCTCGATGAAGTCGAGAAATTCTTACACGCTCCCGCCGCATGGTCAGCGGCCCACGGTGGCACTGAAACGGCGGTGTAATGATTAAAGTATTTGTTGACGGGCAAGAAGGCACCACCGGCCTGAAGATTTTTGAATATCTTGCGCTCCGACGTGATATTGAAATACTACGTATTGACGAAGATAAACGAAAAAACGTGGAGCAGCGACGCGCCCTGATCAACGCTTCAGATCTGACTTTCTTGTGTTTACCCGACACTGCCGCGCGTGAATCGGTAGCACTCGTCGACAACCCCAATACCTGCATCATTGACGCCAGCACCGCCTTTCGCACCGATCATAATTGGGCCTACGGGTTACCGGAACTCAACCGCGCACAGCGCGCGCGCATCCGCACGTCCCAGCGAATTGCCGTGCCAGGTTGCCACGCATCGGCGTTTATACTCGCCGCGCATCCGTTGGTAGCAAAAGGCATTATGCCGCCTGATTGCCCGCTGAGCAGTTATTCAATTACGGGTTATAGCGGTGGCGGCAAGCACATGATTTCGGCTTATGAGCGCGGTGAAGACCCGTCATTTACAAGTCCGAGACACTACGCGCTTGGCCTTGAGCACAAGCATCTGCCAGAAATGACGATGCATGCGGAACTTACCGCCGCGCCCATCTTCACGCCGATTGTTGCTGCTTTTTATCAAGGTTTGGCGGTTACGACCTGTTTTTATTCTCGTTATCTTGCCCCCGGCGTTGGCCCTCAACAGGTTCAGGCGGTGCTAGCCGAATATTATGAAAATGAGCCTTTTATCCGGGTTGCGCCATTTGATGCGGCAGAGAATCTTGATCAGGGGTTTTTTAATATTCAAGAGTGCAATCATACAAATCGCGTAGATATTTTTGTATTTGGTAACCAAGATCGGATTGTCACGATAGCCCGGCTTGATAACTTAGGCAAAGGTGCCTCAGGCGCCGCGATTCAATGCATGAACCTACGCATGGGTGCGAGTGAAATGGCAGGGTTGACTGCTATCACATAAATAACCCTGGTTTGGGAGCTGAATATGTTGATGGTGACCCGACGCGCTTTGAATTAGCGATTATTCTGTTCTATCTAGACTTGAAGATAGTCTGAATGATATGTACGATTTTTGGACCAATTTCCGGTTTTTGGAGTAGCGGAAAGCTTTTGCCTAACTTATTAGATAACTTTCCATGGTTATTGCGTACCGACCGAATGATACGATCAATCTCAGAATCTGGCCCTTCTATGACTTCTTTGATTTGCGCGCGTGCGGTGCGCAAATAGCGTAAGTCACTGGCTTCCTTGCGCATCTCTTGATTGATAGTTAAATCAACAATGCATTAATAGATCCTCGCCATATTCGATTTCTAGTTCATGTAAGCGTTGGGCGCAATTATAAATCTCAGCCGTACGTACGATGCTGGTACGGTAAACGAGCGGACAGTAAGGAGAACTCTAATTTTCTAAACTACGGATGGCTTGAGCAACCCAGCCGAAATTCAGCTTCTCTTGTTCCATCCTGAGCCTTTCGCCTAATCTATCAAAGCGCAGATCTTCAAATAATGCGTGTTCAGGCTCAGTTAGTCTATGCAGCTGGCCACAATAGCGCTTGTCCTGCTCTTCAGCCCCCCATAAAGCACGATGAGCCAGTAAGGTGGCGCGATCCATTAATAGCGATTTGACATGCGGATAGGAAGCTCGTAGACGATCCAGGATCGCATAACCATGGGTATCGATATCACCCCAATAAGTGATATCCCTCTGCGCCAACCACCCGATACTAGCCAAACGGCCGATATTGTAGCCGCCGCCAAAAATAATCATACTGTGCGGTAACTCAGGAAATGCCAAGCCATTTATTTCATTTTCGGTAATAAAAATCCGTCTGGCGCTTGGATTTAATGCGGCGAATTCGGAGAGCGGCACACTGATATCAGACAACCCTCTGATGCGATCGGATGGATCCAGTATCCGAAAGCGAATTAATGAAGGTTTACTTAATAAGCCATAGCGCAGCTCGAAATGACGTGCACCCGTCGCACTTGGCTCAATCACCGAGGATGGCAACACCTGGTCAAGCAGTTCTGTTAAAAGCCCTTTGCGAGTTTCAATAAACTTGGTGTCAATCCCGGCAATATCAAGTTGGCGTAAATATATGCCGGGCTTTGGACGCTGGCGAAACCACTGCAAGATGGCCATAATCCGCTCCCATACTTCTGCCGACTCTAGAACGGTCAAGGCACGCCGGCTTAGCCATTCTTTCAACTCAGGAAAAACCTCCAGGGTAATCGCCGCCAATTGAGCAAAGCGCGCAGCATCACGTTGCCGCCCAAGCAAACGTAACGCATCTGCTGCCGTGGGCAGAACCACCTTTATGGGGATACGGTTGCGCCCCAGTTGACGGTGATTAAATTCCTGCCATTCGATTTCATAGCCGTATCCCCTGGCTGCTTTGCTAGCTTTTTCTAGCAGTCGAATCCAGTCGCGAACCTCGTCGAAGCGGTGCATCACAGCATGCGCCTCAGGCTGGCGCAGATTCATTGTGAGCGGAAATAAAACTGCGCCATTGAGTTGTGCTGAGAGCAACCGGCCTTGCTTCCAAAGCCGCCATAATTTTGCTTCAATCTCCGTTGGCGTGGTCCATGATGACGCCTGCTTACTCATCATTGTGCTTGACGTGCTTCTCGCTCGACCTGATATTCCTCAATCGTCAGAGAACGTAACATCGATTGGCGTCCCTCGTCATTATGGACAAAACCTAGGCTCACCACATAGGGTTCGATAATATGTATTTTTTGTAGCGGGGTGACAATCAAAAGTTGCAGATTCATCCGCTTAAACAATTCCAAGCCATAGCGAGCGGACTCATCGGACCCGCGACCAAACGCCTCGTCAATCACAACAAAGCGAAATGACCGAGACTGGGTCGGACCTTTTTCCAGTCCAAACTGATACGCTAGGCTCGCCGCGAGCACCGTGTAGGCAAGCTTTTCTTTCTGTCCCCCCGATTTTCCGCCTGAATCAGTATAGTGCTCATGCTCACGATCATCGTTGCGCCAACGCTCTGACGCAGAAAATGTAAACCAGTTGCGCACATCCGTCACTTTGCGCGTCCAATTCCGATCAAATTCAGCGCTACCCTCGCGGCCACGGAAACGTTCAATGATGCTTCTCACCTGTAAAAATTTAGCCTCTGAATATTCTTCATCCGCTGATCCGGTGAGCGCACCTTCAGTACACGTACGCAAATTTTGTTGGAAATCACGCAACTCAACATCGATATTAGGTTCAGCCTCAAGTGCGATGTAGCGATTTGGATTGTAATCAATATCCCGCAATGAATGATTAATCAAAGCAATGCGCTCACGAATCGTTTGACGCTCACGATGTAATTGCGATTGGAAACCAGCGATTTCCCGAATCGTGTTTTCGTTTAATAACTCTTTAAAACGTGCTTCAAAACGCGGCAGATCATCGCTTTGCAAATTTTTCAGCATGGTGCGATATTCATGCGCCGCCTCGACGCTCACGTCTACCTCACGCGTGGCAAGTGGGTAAGCCAGCGTATAGGTACGCATCGCGTCAATGATCTTATCGCGGACCTGATCAATTCTCCGGCTCTTATCCCCAATCTTTTGGCGCAACCATGCGCCCATGTCTTTCTCACGATTATCGCAAGTTTCGACCGTTAACGATTGTTTACCAAGCACTTCAGGTCGCATCGCTTCGAGCAATGGGAAATAGTCGGTCTGAACGTGTCGCGGCATGGCTTGAAGCAAGAACTCACACTCCTTTAATGTGCTCTCGGCTTGATTGAGTTTTTCTTCATTTGTGCCCTGTGCACGCGAGTTCTTTTCAATACTGCTATCAGTTTCTTGCAACGCCTCGCTGATTTTGGCCAATTGCTGCTCTAGCGTGCTCAGCACATCAGAAGCCGCTTCCAATTGTTGTTTTTCTCGCTCAAGCTGCTCAATTTTGAGCAGTAGCGAGCGCCACTCTAATTCTTGGAAATTGCTAAATACAGCCAGTTGCTGCCAAGTTCCTAATTTTTTCTGCTGAGTCGCAAGCTCACCTTGGGCGACCGCAATGTGCGCTAGGCTTGCTTGCATCCGTGTCTTTAAATCACTGGCTTGTTTTTCTAGGACCGCGATTTTGGCTTCGTTGGACCAACCTAAAACATAACGCGAACGGTCATCAAGTCGGCGCCGATCATCTTTTTCATGGCGCTCGTCACCGGCTTTGATCTGACCGCTACGCGTGATCGCCCGCTTCTCTCGATAGAATTGATCAAGCGTCGGACAACACACATAATCGAAACGCCGCCCTAATTCAGTATCCAGCCAATTATAAAAAGGCGACTCAGGCTTAACCGCCAATTTGCGCGCCAATGAAGCCGGGGGCACAGCATGCTGATTGGTTTGCGCGACGAAACGCACTCGGTAATAAACTAGACGAGCGCCCAAATGCGTCTGATCAACCCATGTAGCCAATCGAGCATAATGTATGTCAGGGACCAATAAAGAGATACCAAAGCTATGCAATAAGCGCTCAGCCGCGCCCTCCCATGCTTTTTCTTCATCACGCACTTGGATTAATTCTCCGACAAACGGTAAATCATCTGCGGATAGGCTTAGCGCGTCACATAATATATCGCGCAGCTTTAACATTTGATCGGGAATATTTGAGCGCCGTTTGCGTAGTGAATCAAGTTCTAACTCTAATTCATTATGCTGGAATTCAAGCTGCCGCAACCCAACACCCTTTTCGGTCAACTCATTTTGCAGCAGATCTAGCTTTTCTACACAGGCTGCTTGTCCGGCATCAATCGCCCGACGATTGCTTGTAAACGCCTCGGCATTTACCGCCCCTGACAAGCCCACGGCTTGGGCTAAGGCATCATATTGCTCGGCCCGCTTAGCGCGCTCATCCTTTGTCTGCTGGGTCAGAAAAATGTCAGACTTGATGCGCTCAAGCCGGTCACCGCCGTTCGCGGCAATCGCTTGCTTGATTTCGTCGCGGCTAGCAAGTTCACTCCGTTTTTTATCTGCCAGCGCAAGTGAGTTTATAGAGAGGCGCTCTGACTCGTTTTGCAATTGACTCATCCACTTCTGTAGCAAACCACTTTTCAGATGGGCAAACCACGGCCGCAGGGCATCCCAACAATTACGTAACTGCTCAACTTCAGCGACCTGCCGCGCATGTTGGTTACAATTTTCTATCAATGGCGCTAAATGGCCAATCTGTGCTTTGGCTTTAAGCACCGACTCGTGGGCACGGTTAAGATCGTCAAAATGCGCAATCAAGGCGGCAATACGAGCCTCTACTGGAAAAGCCTCCAACATATGATCACGCACAAATTGAGTCAGATTACCGACCGATTTCATCGATACCGTTTGATGGAATAAATCCATCGCCTGCTCATTGGCGATACCAAAACGGCGCCGAAAATCCGCGCCGTACTGCGTAAAACTCTCGTGTAGCGTAATCCCACGCGTATTGCGTAAGCGTTTGCGCAATTTGCTTATATCCGAACCAAAGTCTGCAAAATGCTCAGCGACCGACAAGGCGTGATCCGCCACAATATAAAAGCGCTCAGGCTGCCCACGCGGGTCCTTAAACCAAAATACTTGCGCTAACGTTACCGTTTGGTCAAAACCCTCATTATGGAAAATACTCAGCAGTACCGAATAACTATTATGATCACGCAACGTCACCGCACGCGCAGTAGCGTTGCCATCACCACGCTCCGACTTAAAGTGTCCTAACACATAAGTGCGTAAGCTGCGTTCACGTGCATCGGCTCCCGCCGCTTTGTTATAGGCAATCTTTTGCGCCGGCACGAGTAGCGTGGTGATCGCATCAACTAACGTCGATTTACCAGAACCGATATCCCCCGTTAGCAAGATATTGTCACCCCCTGGCTGCAAGCTCCAGACCCGCTGATTAAACGTACCCCAGTTAAATACTTCAAAACGATGTAAACGAAAACCTGCTCGCTCGGCAGCTTGAGCGAAATCGAGCTGATCTGCATGACTCATGATGCATCCTCCGACAGCAGCGTCGCTTGAGCATGGTTACCGTAATCCGTTAGCCGCTGCTCAAACTCATTGAGCCACTGTGCATCGACAAAAGCTTTGAGAATGCGATGAACTTCAAATTGCTGATCTTGTCCCACCAAGCGGCGTAAAAACCCCAACTCGATGATTTTATTGATATGGGTATCGATCCGATTGAGTAACTTAACTTCATTAACGGTATCTGGCAAGAAAAGACGGATTGACTCAATAATCTCTTCACGGCTCATGACCAGGCGGCTATCGCTACTCGTCACGTCGAATTCGGCCATTTTTTTGCGCAATAGCACTAAAATAAGACTCACCGGATAACTTAAAGGGCGGCGTGGCAACAGTCGCGGCAACTCTGCGGCGCCTTCCACAACTGGACGCTGACGCAGATAAGCATACCCCTCTGCTTCATCTAGAACTAACTCTAAACCAATGATGACATAGTAGTCACGGACTCTGGCTTGTAAATCAAGTAGTGCTTGCCAACGAGCCAAGTCACTATCGCGGTACAGCACGCTTTGCAGCAGTGCAATCAATAACGGAGGTAGGCGGTTATCATCCATATTCATTGGGCAAAAATCACTAAAGGTAGAGTCGCTCTGCGCACTTGGCCAAGCACATCTGTCCACATGACACTTTCAGTCTGGGTATCATCCAGCACCCCATGGTAGTCTGGATGAGTCGCGAGGCTAAGGTAAACCACCAGCTCAGCCAAACCTTGTTCCAGCGGATGTTGCTTAACTAGCTCAGCAAGTGAGATCTGGCGACACGTTTGCAACGAACGCCTGAGATTTGCTAAGAGGCGGACTTTATCAACAAACACCTGCTCAAACAGCGCATCGGTGACAATCGCCACGCCATCATCGGCGAGGATATGCTGAGTGATCTCGGGTTTAAACGGTGGTGAGTACAGGGTACGCTCCATCGTCAGACGGATCGCAGGGGTAAGCTTGTCCAGCGTCATAAAAGGGATCGAAACGTCCGCTGGTATTTGATCCCGCGCAGCGAGCGCTTTTTGTTCTATGTTGCGGATCAACTGCATAATGCGTCGGTTTTCTAACCATGTTTGATCATCTAGATAACGCCGCAGTTGCTCCGATAAACGCGCCACCGTGCGCTGCGTCACCTCGCCAGCCTCTAACCAGTCATAATGAATCCGCAACAAGCGGTTATCCGGCATCAACCCTCGCACGGGCTCTAATGAAAGTGCCGTCTCGAGTAATCCCGAAAGTTCTTCTTGGCGGGCCGGTGACATTAGTAGATCCCAGAAAGCGCGAAAGCTCTTGCCTTCATCCGAATCGGCAATGACATCACGTTGACCGAAAATCTCGCCGAGCAATTCGCCTTTACTACCGCCCCAGGTGGCAATACGCTCCCGCACTGAACGATCCAAGCAGCGAAAGTTTTGTTCAACAGCCCGGAAATCAGCAAGTAACTCTCTGGCGGTGGCGACCATTTGTAAAAAACGCTCGCGAACTTGAGTGGCACCCATCAAATCCAATTGCCCGGATTGAATCCGCGCAATCTCGTTTTCAATCACACCTTTACGCTTTTCTAGCTCGGCAATCCGCGCAGCAGGATCAAGCTCAGTCCCTTCAGCAATTTGCCGCAATAACTCAAACACCATGATTAAACGTGACTCGGTACCGATAAATTGCCGCTGTTTAAGGCCAGCAAGCCAATTAATCGCCAATTCAGCAGAAAAGGTTAAATCGTAATGGGGTTCGTCGCTGTCGACCGTATAGTATTTGCGCAACCACCCACACTTATCCGCGGCCCAATCATCCAAATACTCTGTCGCGAGCTTAGGAAAAAGAATCTCACCCTCGGTTTCATGCAAATGATATAGATAGCCTTCTAGCTGCATTGCTAACGCTTGCCGAGAAACCGTGCGCACATTGGGCTCGATAAAACTGCGGTAGAGAAAACTAGCCACCAACGGGGCATTCACTGCTGCTAGTAAGCGCCATGCTGGGTGAGTATTACGTTGGATAAGCAGGGTCTGATAATCCATTTCAAACAGTCCAAATAGATATCACGGTTATTCCACCGTCACTGACTTCGCCAGGTTCCTAGGTTTATCGACATCTGTCCCACGCGCACACGCAGTATGGTATGCCAGCAATTGCAACGGTATCACGTGCAAAATCGGCGACAACCAGCCGTAATGTTCAGGCAGCCGGATCACATGCAAACCTTCACCATTAACGATGCGCGTATCGGCATCGGCAAAGACATAGAGCTCGCCACCGCGGGCGCGAACTTCTTGGATATTCGACTTCAACTTTTCAAGCAAGGCATCGTTTGGCGCCACCGTGACAACTGGCATGGCGCGCGTAACCAGGGCGAGCGGGCCATGCTTGAGTTCACCAGCGGGATAAGCCTCAGCGTGAATGTATGAGATTTCTTTTAGCTTGAGCGCGCCCTCAAGCGCAATTGGATAGTGCAGGCCACGTCCGAGAAAAAGCGCGTTTTCTTTAGAGGCAAATTGCTCAGCCCAGGCAATGATTTGCGGCTCCAGTGCAAGCACATGGTTTAAAGCAGCAGGTAAATGACGGAGTTGTTTGAGATAAGTTTCTTCAGCACTTGCCGCAACTCGCCCGCGCAGCTTACCCAAGGTGACCGCCAGCATAAACAGGGCAACCAACTGTGTGGTAAAAGCTTTGGTTGAGGCCACGCCGATCTCGGTGCCGGCATGCGTCAAAAATGCCAGCGCCGTCTGCCGCACCATCGCACTGGTGGCGACATTACAAATCGCGAGTGTACGGGTGTGCCCTAATGCTTGTGCATGCTTTAACGCAGCTAATGTATCAGCGGTCTCACCTGACTGCGAAATAACCACCACTAAACTATTCGGATTGGGTACTGAATCCCGATAACGATATTCACTGGCAATTTCAACCTGAGTCGGCAGCGCAACCATTGATTCAAACCAATATTTAGCCGTTAAACCAGCGTAATAGCTGGTGCCGCAAGCCAATATCAACAAGCTATCAATCCCTGCAAATACCTGCTCAGCGTGTTCACCAAAATGGGCGGGGATAAATGCCTCGGCCACCGGAAGAGTGTCCGCAATCGCACGCGGCTGCTCAAAAATTTCCTTTTGCATAAAATGGCGATAGGGTCCGAGCTCAACCGCACTGCCATAGGCGGCGACGGTACGTATTTCGCGCTCCACAATGGCGCCCGTGTGATCAGCAATACAGGATGCCGTACGCGAAAGTTGCACGACATCACCCTCTTCAAGAAAAATAAAACGCTCAGTGCTTCCCGCAAGCGCGAGCGCATCGGAAGCCAGAAAATACTCATTGTCACCCACCCCGACGACCAGTGGTGAGCCTTGCCGCGCGCCGACAATAGAGTGCGGCTCATCGCGACTAAACACGGCAATGGCAAAAGCGCCCTGTAGCTGACGGACCGCTGCACGTACTGCGCTAAAAAGGTCGCCGCGATACACACTATGAATCAAATGAGCAATGACTTCAGTATCCGTTTGGCTGATAAATTCATAGCCTTGTGCTTGCAGCGCTTCACGCAGGACTTCGTAATTCTCGATAATGCCATTGTGCACCAGCGCAATCGTATCGCGTGAAAAAATCGGATGGGCATTATCTGTCACCGGCGCGCCATGGGTGGCCCAACGCGTATGCGCAATCCCAATATCACCCGTTAAATGCGTCGTTTGCACCTCAGTTGCAAGATGGGCGACACGCGACACGCTACGTGCGCGGCGCAGCTCGTTCTCTGCCAGCACGGCCACACCGCAAGAATCATAACCGCGGTATTCAAGCCGCCGCAGTCCTTCGATTAGAACTGGAACAATATTACGCTGCGCAACCGCGCCGACAATGCCACACATATAAGACTCAGAGTGATAAAAGTTGAATAATGAAAGATCGCGAGCGTTGGAGTTTAACCCTTATCAATCTTTTCTTTTGGTGGGCCGCACATAATCCGCTTTAGCGATTTGCGTTTTTTCGTTAAGCACGAGGGCGCTAGCGGGCACATCTCGCCAAACGGTTGTACCCGCTGCAATCGTTGCGCCCTGTGCAATCTTAAGCGGCGCCACCAGTTGCGTCGCAGAGCCCACAAACACGTTATCTTCAATTACCGTGCGATGCTTTTGTGCACCGTCATAATTGCAGGTAATCGTACCCGCCCCTATATTGACATGCGCCCCAACATCAGCGTCACCAATATAGCTGAGATGGCTCGCCTTTGAGCTAGCGCCCAGCATGGCATTTTTAACCTCGACAAAATTGCCAATATGGGTATCCTCGGCAAGGATTGCGCCTGGCCGCAGCCGTGCATATGGACCAATCACGGCGCGCTCACCGATGTGCGCCCCTTCGATATGCGTCAATGCATTAATTTTTGCCCCAGCGCCAATCACTGTGTTTTTCAGCACACAATGCGGGCCAACACTCACGCCATCCGCTAACTTCACAGCGCCCTCGAACACACAATTCACATCAATTGACACTTCGCGGCCACAGGTGAGTGCGCCACGTATATCAATCCGTGCTGGATCAGCTAGCGTAACGCCATGATCAAGTAATGCGTCTGCCAGTTGACGCTGATAAGTGCGCTCAAGTAGCGCCAACTGTGCTTTGTTGTTAACCCCCATGGTTTCGGATACATTGTCAGGTTGGCTCGTGACAACGTCTACATTTTCCGCAATCGCACGCTCAATCACATCGGTCAGATAGTATTCATGCTGAGCATTATGATTGTTTAGTTTGGCAAGCCAAGTGGCAATACGGGCGCCGGGCAGCAGCATGATACCGGTGTTCACTTCATTGATTTTGCATTCTTCAGGGCTGGCATCTTTTTGTTCCACAATGCGCACCACGCGGCCCATCGGCTCACGCACAATACGCCCATAACCGCTAGGCTCAGCGAGTGTCGCCGTCAACATCGCACAACGCTCTGCATTAGGGTCAGCACTGGCCTGTTTAATCAGTCGCTCAAGTGTGGACACGCTAATCAGAGGTACATCACCGTATAGCACCAGCACTGGCATAGAACGATCCAGCAATGGCAGTGCCTGTTGCAGTGCATGGCCGGTGCCTAATTGTTGCGCTTGTATCACGAACTCGACCGCGGGCAGAGTAACGGCCTGCTGCACTGCCTGCGCACCATGCCCCAGCACCACAACGATTTTTGCCGGTTGCAATGCGCGTGCGGTATCAAGAACATGACAAAGAAGCGGCTGGCCCGCCAGTAAATGGAGCACTTTGGGTAAGGCTGAGCGCATACGCTTACCTTCACCGGCCGCCAGGATCACAATATTCACAATGCGCGCAGAGAGTTAAACTAGGGTGAGGAATCTAATAAAATTATTTTATCACGGCGCCGCACGTAGCAGCGGCTGCAAACTGAGGGGCAAAGTATTCTCTACTCCTGTTTCAGCCAGCCCTACGCTACACGGCTCATCATCGAAGGCAATATCGCCATGAGCAGGTACAGCACCTGTCACACGTAGATCAGCAAACGCAAATAATTCACGGTCCATCAGATGTGATGGAATCACATTCGTCAGGGCATTAAAGATACTCTCCACTCGGCCCGGATAACGCTTTTCCCAATCACGGATCAAAACCTTCATTTCTGCACGCTTTAGATTGGCTTGGCTACCGCACAGATTACACGGAATAATTGGGAATTGCCGCAAGGCAGAATAATCTTCTAAATCAGCCTCTTTTACATAGGCGAGCGGACGGATAACGATATGCTTACCATTATCTGACTGTAGCTTTGGCGGCATTCCTTTGAGCTTGCCACCATAAAATAAATTCAAAAATAAGGTCTCAAGGATATCGTCACGATGATGGCCAAGCGCAATTTTGGTGGCGCCCAGTTCACTTGCCACGCGATATAAAATTCCGCGCCTTAGGCGTGAGCATAATGAGCACGTGGTTTTTCCCTCTGGCACGAGGCGCTTAACGATACTGTAGGTATCTTGATTTTCAATATGAAACGGCACACCCTTTTGGGTTAAATATTCAGGCAATATATGTTCCGGGAAACCTGGCTGTTTTTGATCAAGGTTAACCGCAACGATATCAAAATGTAAGGGTGCTCGCTCCCGCAATCTAAGCAAGATATCAAGCAAGGCATAGCTATCTTTACCACCCGATAGGCACACCATCACCTTATCGCCAGCCTCAATCATCTGATAGTCAGCAATCGCTTGGCCAACCTGCCGCGCCAGCCGCTTGTAAAGCTTATTATTCTCGTAGGCATCTTTTTGTGCGCGACGGCTTAGTGCGCTCATCGCGCGTTCACGCGCATGAGTCTCTGCCTCAGCAGGCAAAGCCACCGCATCCTGTAAATTTTCATGCCCATTCATTTTAAATTTCCTTACAACGAAACACTTCTACACCCACTGCGGCGCAATCAGGGTAAATATCTGGCTTCTCCGCGCAAATCCGTACCGCACGCACGCCAGGGTGCGCGAGCATTCTATTGGCAGCATCGTCGCATAACGTTTCCAATAAATGGATATGTTGGCCCTTGACATACGCGGCAATCGTATCGCGCATCAAATTGTAGTCAAGAACTTCATTGAGTGCGTCCGAGGCAGAAGTAGAGACCGCGAACGGAACATACAATTCGACATTCATGACCACGCGCTGCGGACTTTCTTTCTCAAAGTCATGGACACCAATAAAAAGGTGGATGACATAATCCCGCAGAAAAAGCCGCCGGCAATCAGCAAGTTGCGAGTAGGCAAGAGAATTGAGCATAATCTTTATATGAGAATGATTAAAACCTTAATCGACTATATCCGTCAAGCACCCCTGTCATTTAAAATGGAATGATGAAGATAAATTTTCACGAAGCCGCTAGTTTACCTGTACCAGACCCCACCGCACGAGCGCAATCTCAGACTCTGCGGGCGCAGATTGATGCAAAACTTGATCAAGCCGGCGGCTGGCTGCCATTTGACCGCTATATGGAGCTGGCCCTTTACACGCCAGGCTTAGGGTATTACAGCAATGCCCTAACGAAGTTTGGCTGGCATGCTGGTGATGGCAGTGATTTTGTTACGGCGCCTGAATTATCCCCCCTTTTCGCGCAAACCCTTGCGCGCGCTGTGGCAGAAGCACTGACTGCTTCTGCCACCCGACAGGTGATGGAATTCGGTGCGGGCAGCGGCACCCTCGCGGCGCAGTTACTCCCCGCGCTCGACGCCCTAGGCGTACGCTGTGAACGTTACAGCATTGTCGAGTTGTCTGGCGAATTACGCGCCCAACAGTCCGCAACGCTTGCGACTCATGTCCCTGATGCCGCAACCCGGGTGCAGTGGTTGGATCGCTTACCGGCTACATTTAATGGCGTCATTCTCGGCAATGAAGTACTGGATGCAATGCCGGTACGACTTTTTACACGAAAATCAAGCGCTTGGTTTGAGCGCGGCGTGGCACGCCGTGGCGCACCCGGCGACCCATTAGAATGGCATGATCGACCGCTCATGCCAGGCGCCATAGCCGCCCACGCTAGCTATACAGCACAACTCCCCTTAATCGACGGCACAGAGGACTACCTCACTGAACAACACGCAGCGGCTAGCGCGTTTGTGCGCACGGTTTGTCAAATATTGCAGCGCGGCGCGCTATTGCTAATCGATTACGGCTTTCCAAGCCATGAGTATTACCACCCGCAACGCAACATCGGCACTTTGATGTGCCACTACCGGCATCATGCACACACCGACCCATTTTTTTATCCAGGCTTACAAGATATCACTGCCCATGTTGAATTTTCAGGCATTGCGCAAGCAGCCCTTGAGACCGGCGTGGATTTGCTCGGCTACACCTCACAAGCCCGCTTTTTAATCAACTGTGGAATCACTGAACTCCTTGCACAGCTTGATGCAAATGATCCGCAACAGTTTCTGCCGGCTGCAAATGCGGTACAAAAATTGCTCTCCGAAGCAGAGATGGGCGAGTTGTTCAAAGTGATTGGATTTAGTCGCGGCATTGATAACGGTTTATCAGGGTTCAGTCATGGCGACCGCTCAATGACGCTATAAAAATTTTATTGCCAAAGCCAATTAGAGCACTGGGTCATGCACCGGATTTAATGCCGCCGCAATGGCTGCGATGCGTGCACGGTGCAATGCCGCCTTGATCGCCTCAGGCGCCGCACGATAATGCGCCGCAATGGCCCCCGCATTAACCCGGCACGCTACGCTCAACGCATTGCCCAGCCGGGCCGCCTGTGGATAAGCCGCAGTTTCAAAACCAAGCCGGCCGCGAGCGTCAGCTTCGCATGCCTGCATGACTTCAACTAAACGTTCGGGTTTGCGCCAGGCATCACAACGTTCAAGCAAGCGGGTTAAGGCACTGGCGCCAAACTCCAGCGAGCGATGGATATTGCCATGCTCACGTGCCACTAGCACCGCTAAATCACGGCATGCATTTGGCACTTTCAGACGATTACACAACGGGCGCAACAGTGTGACGCTACGCGCCTCATGGCCCAGATGGCGCGGCAGTATCTCCTGCGGCGTATTGGCCTTGCCTAAATCATGCACCAACACCGCAAAACGCACCGTCAAAGCATAGCCACGAGTCGCCGCATAATCCAGCGCCATCATGACATGCACACCCGCATCGATTTCTGGATGGAACTCAGGGCGCTGCGGCACACCATATAGCGCATCGACTTCAGGCAAAATTCGCGCCAACGCCCCACATTCACGCAATACAGTGAACATACGTGAGGGCTTGACTTCCATTAAACCACGAGCAATTTCCTGCCAAATGCGCTCAGGCACTAGTGCATCGACCTCTCCATTTACCACCATTTTACGCATCAAATTCAGCGTCTCATCGGCTATGGTGAAGTCAGCAAAGCGCGCGGCAAAGCGCGCCAAGCGCAAAATTCTCACTGGATCTTCAGCAAACGCATCCCCCACATGACGCAAGACGCGTGCAGCCAAATCAACGCGACCATTAAATGGGTCAATCACCGGGCCGACCGGTAGCCCCTTTGCATCGAGTTCGCGCGCCATGGCATTAAGCGTTAAATCACGCCGCGCTAGATCCTGCTCAAGGGTGACATCCGGCGCATAATAAAACTGGAAACCGTGATAGCCACGCGCGGTTTTACGTTCGGTGCGCGCTAATGCGTATTCGGCTTGCGTTTGCGGATGCAAAAATACTGGGAAATCACGTCCAACCGGCCGATACCCCTGCTTAGCCATTTGCTCAGGAGTCGCCCCTACCACCACATAATCACGGTCCCGCACAGACAGGCCAAGTAGTTCATCACGAAGCGCCCCGCCCACCACATAAATTTTCATATCGTTATTGTGACGTTTCAGTCACGCTCACAGGTGCAATCACGCCAAGTCGCGCTTTGAGCGATTGCGGAGTCCCTTCTAACAAGGCGGCATAATAAACCGCATTAGCCAAAACTTTTTTCACATAATCGCGGGTTTCACTGAATGGAATGGTTTCCGCGAACACAGCCCCCTCAATTGGCCTGGTTAATGCTGCACGCCATTGCTGCGCCCGCCGCGGACCGGCATTGTAGGCAGCAGACGCCAGGACCGGTGAATCATCAAGTTCAGCAGAAATCATCGCCAAATAATTCATCCCAAGTAAAATATTTGTCTCAACCTCATTGACTCTTACGCTAGATATTTTCCCCAAGCCGATCTTTCTTGCGACGAGTTGTGCGGTCCCTGGCATTAACTGCATCAAGCCAGCCGCGCCAACGCTAGAACGGGCATCGCTAATAAAACGCGACTCTTGCCGGATTAAGCCATAAGCCCAAGCGACATCCAGACCAGTCAATTTTGCATTACGCTCCATAATCTCGCGCAATGGCAAAACATACCGCAGGCTAAAGTCATGCTTTTGCCGGGTACGCTCAGCCGTATTGACCGCGCGATCGTACAATTTAAAGCGCCGAGCCAGTTCGGCTGCCGCCAATAGCTGGTGATCACTCATGCCACGCAGAGTCCAGTTCCACTCTCGAGCTCCTTCGAAATAGAACTGCAAACGATAAAGCTGCTGGGCCAGTTGAAAGCCTGGCAGAGCCTGCATGCGCACCATTTCCGTTTCAATCTCAGCAACCTTAGTCGCCGCAGGGAAGCTAATGCGGCCACCAAGCTCTTCCGTTGCTAGTTGCCCATAAAAATCAAAGTTGGAGGCAATTTGCTGCCAGGCTTGTACCGCTAAAGCGTTTTCACCGGTTGCTTGTAACGCTCGGCCTTGCCAATAAATCCAGGCTGGCTGACGGCGCAACGCACTTGGCATGATTGCAATCGCCTGCCGCACCTGCGACCAATCGTTGGCTAGCAACGCCGCTCGCACACGCCACTCGTGAGCTGCATTAGACAGCCAACCATCAACAGATAACCGATACCAATCAAGCGCCAGCGGTATTTTGTCAAGCGCGGCCCGATAGCCAATCGTCCCCCAACCCGTTGCCTGCTCTTGCTGCGTCAAGCGCGGCGCCACCGAGATAAAAATCGCCGCCGCTAATAGTGGATCCTGACGGGCGATGCGAGTAATCGCCAGTAACGCCAGCTGATGGGCCGCCGTATTGATGGGTACGCCCTGCTCCAACAGGACCCGTGGCTGATTAGCTGCCATTTCAAATTGTTTTGGGCTTGGGCGTTGAGGTCCTAGCGCATCCGCAATGCGGTTGCCCACTGCGACTTCGTTCATTTCATAAGCCAGCCGAATTTGCTGCCAGACGTCAGCCTGGTCGAACTGCTTCTTTTGCGTCAAAACCGTGATCAGTTCTACGCAACCATCGCCATACCGGTTTGGCGCGACCAATAAAGCACGCGCAGCCTCAGCCACCTCGCTCCCACGTGCGGCCCGAGCCTGGAGTGCGTAACATTTAAGTTGCAGGTCATCTTTTAATACAAAGCGGCGATATTGCTCATCAAAATCACGCCAGGCGTGGCGCGCACCGAGCACCAGCAAATAATCATTGCGCATCCGATCAGCAATCGCTTGCCCCTCATATCTTTGCAGAAAAGCCAAGATGGGTGTATCAGGCGCGTTCAAACGCGCATGACCTAAGCTATCGAACAGTTGCGGTTTAAGTGCAAAATACTCTACATAAGAGGGGACTGGATATGCGGGAATTTGGCGCGCTAGTTCAAGCGCGCGCGGCGCATTATTTTTTTGAGCCGCCTCACGTAATGCAATAAAAATCGCATCGGGCTCTCGCGGCACATGCTCAGACTGCGCGCGCGCAACTTCTACGGTGCTACAACTAATGAGCGTTGTGAGCACGCAAACAACCGAGAGCGCACGATATACTTGAGTCACCCGTTGAAGAACGCATGGCAGCATTTTTTTTGACCTAGAGGCAAATAATGGGCGTAGAAAGCATAGCATGTAAATCCCCGCAGGCAGCAGCTAATTCCTCAAAAATTGCATTACGCAGTGCTTTACTGAGCACCAGGCAAACTCGACAAATTCAAGTGCATAGCGAAGCCGCACTTGCCGCGCGCATTGCCACGTTGCTGGCCGAGCGCACTCCATACTGTGTGGCATTCTATTGGCCATTTGCAGGTGAGTTCGATGCGCGTGCAACACTGGTTAACTGGCTACGTGAGGCACCCACGCACTGTGCCGCCCTACCAGTCGTGACCGAAGTAGGGGGCGCGTTGCGTTTTCATCGCTGGACCCCAGAAACGCCGATGAAAGAAGGTTATTTCAAAATCCCTGTACCTGCTCACGCGGTTGCAGTACACCCTGATCTATTACTCGTTCCCTGCGTCGGTTTCGATCCAGCACGTTACCGGCTTGGCTATGGCGGCGGTTATTATGATCGCACTCTAGCTAGGCTTAAGCCACGCCCGTTTACAGCCGGGATTAGTTATGAATGCGGCCGTGTAGCTGATCTATTGCCACACGAAACACATGACATTGCGCTTGATCTAGTGCTCACTGAAAGGGCGCGCTATGAATGATGTCTACTAAACACTACTGACCAACCAACCTAGCTACCCCCGAACGCCCTAGCTTGCAATCCACCATAGCCTAAACAGCATAGAATAACAACGATTTTTTGCTAATTGTTAACTAAAACATCTTATATGCTTGTATAGTAATATTCAACTAAGGCTTTTAACTTCTCTCTTTATCTAAGGACAAAGTTTGATGGAGTTTCCCCGCATTTTCCCTTTTGGCGAGAGCGCGCTCGTGTGCGAGTCGCCTGCCCCTGCAACGCTTGCCTGTCAAAAGCGCTTTTGGGCAATGGCGGCGACAGCGCGTCAGTGGCCACATGTGATTGAGGTTGTGCCAGGGATGAATAATTTGACGGTGCTTTTTGACCCACTCGCAGCCAATGTAGACGTGCTAACGCAAAAACTTGCCAAAGCTTGGGGCGCAGCGGATGCAAACCTAAAACCAGGCCGCTTAGTTGAAATTCCAGTCTGCTATGGGGGTGAATACGGGCCTGACCTCGCTGCCGTAGCGCGTCATACTGCACTGAGTGCTGAAGCAGTCATTAAACTCCATGCAAGTACAGAATACACCGTATTTTGCCTTGGCTTTCAGCCTGGTTTTGCCTATTTGGGCGGCCTTGATCCCAAACTTGAAACGCCACGCCGGGCTGAGCCGCGAGTGGCGATTCCGGCTGGCTCAGTGGGCATTGGCGGCGCACAGACAGGGATTTATCCGGCCAGTTCGCCAGGAGGCTGGCAGTTAATTGGACACACTAGAGAAAAGCTGTTTGATCCTATGCGCACTCCCCCAAGCCTCCTACAGCCAGGGGATCGAGTGCGCTTTACCATTGCGAGCTTAACCACAACAATGATTTAGAGCCATCCTGTGGACTCATTTAGCCCACCTTCTGTCGGATAAGTTCGAACACGGAGCCAGCGTTACGATGATTGAAGTTTTGCGTGCAGGTTTACTCACTTCCGTACAGGATCTTGGCCGGGTAGGCTATCGTATGTCAGGGGTGTGTGCGGGTGGTGCACTCGATACACTGGCATTACATGTAGCCAACCGATTGGTTGGTAATACGCCTAAGGCTGCGGGACTTGAAGTGACTGTCGGGCCGGTCAGTTTACGTTTTACGCAAACGACACGTGTCGCTCTAAGCGGCGCTGATTTTAACGCCACACTGGATAACACACCGGTCCATGCGTGGTGGAGCTTTGCCGTTGAAGCCGGACAAACACTGCGCTTGCAGACACCTAAAGTCGGCATGCGCGCGTATATTGCGATTCGTGGCGGTATCGACGTGGCACCAATACTCGGTTCACGCAGCACAGACTTAAAAGCAGCCTTTGGCGGCCTGAACGGACGCGCCCTGAAAGATGGCGACCAACTACCACTTGGCGCCCCGCAGACCGCTCAGGTGCTACAGATCCCGGCATTTGGCGTCAAGGCTCCTGGCTGGTGCCACTTTGACCGTACTAATATAGTTGAAGAAAATAAACCATCGCTACCTGGCGCACCGTACACTACCACCGTACGTGTATTGCGCGGCCCTGAATATGCTTGCTTTACGGCGAGCGCCCACGAAAGTTTCTGGTCTGAGCCATGGCTCATCACCCCCAATAGCAATCGAATGGGTTATCGGCTTACGGGCCCCGAACTAACGCGCACAAAAAATATTGAACTGCTATCGCATGCCGTCCTGCCTGGCACCATTCAAGTGCCGGGCAATGGGCAACCGATTGTGCTCATGAATGACGCACAAACGACTGGCGGCTATGCAAAAATTGGCATTGTTATCCAAGCAGATTTATGGCGTTTAGCGCAAGCACGACTCGCTAGCACTTTGCGCTTTACAGAATGCACGATTACCGATGCACGTACCGCCTATGCAGATTTGCAGCATTATTTAGCTCATATTGAATCCGCTATTGAGCAACAATACCGAGGCTATACACATCAAACGCCAGCGCTTACCTAACTTTTTTAAATAAAGGATTCGCCATGCAGATTGATCTAAATGCCGATTTAGGTGAAGGTTGCGCCACTGACGAAGCCTTACTTGAACTCGTTAGCTCAGCCAATATTGCTTGTGGCTGGCATGCCGGCGGCGCCGACGAAATCTTTAATTGCACGCGCTGGGCGGTGCAAAAAGGCACTGCCATCGGCGCGCACCCCAGCTTTAATGACCGGGGAAATTTTGGCCGTACCGAGCATCATTTATCGGCAGCAGAAATTCACGCCGCGATCCTCTATCAACTAGGCGCACTCAGCGCCATCGTGCGTGCGCAAGGCGCTTGTGTCACTCATGTCAAACCGCATGGCGCACTGTATAACCAGGCAGCACGTGAGCCTAGGTTGGCACAAGCGGTCATCGCCGCCATCCGCGACTTTGATCCGGCATTAGCCGTTTTTGGGTTGGCCAATAGCGCATTAATGACTGCTGCCCAGCAAGCCGGCGTACGGGCGGTTGCAGAAGTTTTTGCAGATCGGGCTTATCGGGCAGACGGCTCGCTAGTGCCTCGCGGAACCCCAGGTGCGATTCTCGAGGATGAAGACGAAGTGTTAGCCCGCACCTTAAAAATGATTCGCGAGCAACGGGTGCAAGCCATCGATGGCCATTGGGTGCCACTTAAGGTACAAACCATTTGCTTACATGGCGATAATCCGCACGCACTGGCTTTTGCTCAGCGCATTCGCGCTCAACTCGATGCCGAAGGTATTCAAGTACGCTCAACTCTAGCCGCTTCATAAGAATTTCTTGCTGGCGCGTTAAATTTTTATGCGCCGCTTAATATGCTGTGACTGTAGGTGAATCAAACTGATGTTGTAAGTGAATCAAACCGATGTACGTGATGATTTAAGACCGCACTTTGGAGACGTTTATGCAAACCACTATCAATTTATGGCCGCTGCTGGGTGTAGCCGTCATTATTCTTGGCTTTTTGTTACGTTTTAATCCGCTGCTAGTGGTTGCCGCAGCGGCTGTTACGACGTGTATTGCAGCCGGCTTACCGGTGCGAGAAATACTCGCCACCATCGGCACGGGTTTTGTTAAAACCCGCAATCTGCCGCTGATTATTTTGTTACCCCTCGTCGTGATTGGCCTACTCGAGCGGCATGGTTTACGGGAGCATGCGCAAGCCTGGATCGCCCGTATTCGCTCAGCAACGGTGGGCCGCTTATTAATCATTTATCTGTTTGTGCGTGAAATCACTGCGGCACTCGGTTTAACTGGGCTGGGCGGCCATCCGCAAATGGTGCGTCCTTTGCTGGCACCAATGGTTGAAGGCGCAGCACGTAGTCGTTACGGCAAAATTAGTGACGCGCTACGCTACCGGTTAAGAGCATTTTCTGCTGCAACGGATAATGTGGGTCTCTTTTTTGGCGAGGATATTTTTGTCGCGTTCGGCGCCATTGTACTGATGGCAACCTTCTTACGCGAAGCGGGGATTGAGGTGGCGCCGCTACGTATTGCGCTATGGGGCATTCCCACTGCGATTTGCGCCTTCATCATTCATGCCTTCCGACTGTATCGACTTGATCGCAAGCTTGATCGCGAATTCAGCCAGCGCCCTGACTCTGCCGACCACAACGCCTAAGGAGAGCCATCATGATTTTATCGATTAATTATCTATTTTGGCTGGTCGGAGCAATCATCGCGGTCATCGCCATCATGATTTTAGGTGATCGCACTCATCCAAAACGTTTTCAAACCGGCGGCTTTTGGGCGCTTTATGCGCTGATTTTTCTGGCCGGCGACAGATTGCCAGCTGAACTGGTGGGCCTCTTGGTAATCACTATGGCACTACTTGCGGGGTTGGGTGGCGTCGTTGCCAGCCAGACACGCACAAATTTATCTGAGAGCGCACGCCATGAAAGCGCACGACGGCTGGGTAACAAGCTCTTCATCCCGGCCCTCACCATCCCTACCTTCACCGTGATTGGCACACTGTTAGCACCGTATCTTGTGTTTCATGCGCGCCCCCTATTTGACCCGAAAAATGTCACCCTACTTTCATTTGGCTTAGGCTGTATCGTTGCCGCTGGTTTTAGCTGTTGGCTGACGCGTGACAGCGTTGGGCAATCCATACGCGAGACGCGCCGTCTAACCGAATCACTTGGCTGGGCAGTGGTCTTACCGCAATTATTGGGGACCTTGGGTTTGGTGTTTTCAGAAACCGGCGTCGGCAAAGCCGTAGCCTTTCTCAGTACCTCCTATATCAATATGGATTTGAAGTTGATCGCGGTGCTGGTCTATTGCATCGGCATGGCGCTCTTCACGATGGTCATGGGTAACGCTTTTGCTGCATTTCCGGTGATGACCGCTGGCATCGGCGTCCCTATTCTGATTGGCATGCACCATGGCGACCCCGCCATTATGGCGGCGATTGGGATGTTCTCTGGTTATTGCGGCACCTTACTGACACCGATGGCCGCCAATTTTAATATGGTACCCGCCGCTTTGCTCGAATTACCGGATAAAAACGCGGTTATTAAAGCGCAAGCCCCAACCGCACTTGTTTTACTCGCAGTCAATATCGTTTTGATGTATGTGCTGATGTTCCGCTAACGGACTCAATCGGCATGTCGAAAAGACCCCCGCGCGGGTGCGCATTAACTCCGCTTACGCGCGCGCGGGTGCGCTTGATCATACACATTAGCCAGGTGCTGAAAATCTAATGAAGTATAAATCTGAGTAGCCGCAATGCTCGCATGGCCGAGCATTTCCTGCACTGCACGCAAGTCGCCACTGGATTGCAATACGTGGCTAGCAAACGAATGGCGTAACACATGTGGATGCACATTGGCCGCAATCCCAGCAGCCAGTGCGACTCGCTTGACGCGTTGCTTGACCGAGCTAGGAGAAATTCTACGGCCCTGTGAAGATAAAAAAAGCGGCTGCGCATCAGCGCGTATAAACTGTGGCCGCACAGCAAGCCACGCCTTAAGTGCGGCAATCGCTTTACGGCCAATTGGCACCGTGCGCTGACGATTGCCCTTGCCCGTTACATGGACTTGTTTGCCAGGCAAGTCTAGCCAACCGGCTGAGCGATCGCCATTGGCATGCTCCTTATAGTTAAGGTCTAAATTGATTAATTCAGCTAGGCGCAAGCCGGATGAATAAAACAACTCAACCATAGCACCATCCCGTAAAGCCTGCGGCAGCTTGCTTTGGCTTGCCTCCATCATGGTTTTTGTATCATCGACGGAGAGCGCTTTGGGCAAGGCCCTGGCACGTTTCGGCGCGCGCACCGTAGCCACTGGATTAGTCTCAAGTGCAGTATGTAATGCCCACCAGCGATAAAAGCTCCGCCAAACGGAAAGCCGATGAGCAATCGAACGCGCCGATAAACCTTGAGCGTGCGCCTGGATCACGCCCTCGCGAATATTCGCCGGCGTCAGTTCATTGAGCGCCCGTGTATCTGCTAGCGCCACCAATTGCGCCAACTCATGGGCATAACTCGTCCAGGTATGCTTAGACAGCTTGCGTTCATAGATCAAGCTATCAAGATAGCCAGCAATTGGATCAGCAGGGGCCGTCATGGTAGCCACTGCTACTCGCTACGCACAAGTAAACGGCTCAGCGCCGCACTCACTAGCACGCCCATATATGACAGAAAATCCGTCGCCATTCCTGCCTGAAAATGCTGCGGATCAGGCGAACCCATAAGCAACAGGCCAAAAGCGTTTGTCTCATCACAGTGTGGCTTGCGTAAGGCCACTAGCGCAAAAGATTTCAAAACCACATCAGACTCTTCGTCGGCCGTTAACCACTGGGTAACGTCAAGCTCAGGATTATTCCCACAATACGGCGCAGTCAGTTGATTTGCAAAAAGGCCAACCTCGTGCCCTGGACTCAAAACAAAGTCGGCCTGCGCATAAGGCACCGCAGCACCCCAAATACGCACCGCCGCCACCACGCCAAAAACCTCACGCAAGACTTGTTCTATCAGTTGCGGTACAGCATCGGGCTTTTCCTCGGCCAAGATTCGCTTAGCTAATATGCCAAGCTTGAACATCAACCCATCATTTTTTTGACCATGATGCATCAGTTGAGCTAAGCGAAGCTCGAGCTGTTTATTTTTGGCCCGCAAGATGTCCATTTGGCGTTCTTGCAATGACACGACACGACCGTTATGCGGACAGGCTAACCGCACCGCAGCAAGAAGCTCCGCATGGTGCTCAAAAAATTCTGGGTGAGCCAGTAAATACTCAGCAATTTGATGGTCGTTCATTAGTATTAAATAGATATATTAGATGGCAAAGGGCCATCGGGAATGTCAACTTCACCTTTAAATACAGTCACAGCCGGACCGATCATATGGACTTCAGCGCCTTGCCATATAATTGTCAGTTGACCGCCACGCATCGACACGGTGACCGGCGAATCAACCAAGCCGCGGCGAATCGCGGTCACCGCAGCCGCGCAAGCACCTGTACCACACGCCAAAGTCTCCCCAACACCGCGTTCATAGACCCGCAGTTTAATCAGATCGCGCCTAACGATTTGCATAAAGCCAACATTCACACGCTGCCTAAAACGGGCATGTGCCTCAATCAGCGCACCGTCACTCAACACCGGCGCCGTGTCAATATCCGCCACCAACTGCACGGCATGTGGATTGCCCATCGATAAGACAGAAAGCCATGCTTGCTTGCCGTTTAGTTCAAGCGGCCAAATCGTGTCGCAGCCGTCAGGACGGCTAGCAAGTTGATCGGAATCAAAGGGCACATCACGCGGATTAAATACAGGCGTACCCATGTTCACACAGACCTCGCCGTTTGCTTGCAGTGCCAGGGTAATTAAACCTTTTTGCACTTCAACCCGGATTTCACGCTGCTGAGTTAGCTCAGCCGCGTGCACAAATTTAACAAAACACCGTGCGCCATTGCCGCAATGTTCAACCTCACCACCATCGGCGTTAAAAATGCGGTATTTAAAGTCTGCATCGACACGGCTTGGGCGCTCAATCAGCAGCACCTGATCAGCGCCAATGCCAAAATGTCGGTCCGCCAACCAACGTATTTGACTAGGCATTAGCGCAAATGACTGGCGAATGCCATCGAGCACAATGAAATCATTGCCGGCGCCTTGCATCTTTGTAAATTGGAGTTTTGCCATATGTAGATAAATGATTGAGTATCAAGCGGCGTCATAAAAACTCGGCTCACCCGGCGGCCGTGTCTTAAAACGCCTATGTAACCAATAATACTGTTCAGGCATGAACTCAACTTGTTCTTCAAGAAAAGCATTCATCCGGCGCGCATCCGCCACGGAATCATCGCTCGGATAATTTTCCCATGGGCGAAAGACCTTCAATCGGTAGCCGCGATAATTAGGCAAAACCTCACCGATAAACGGCACTACTTGCGCTTGGCCGGTTTTAGCAAAGCGAGAAACGGTGGTCAAGGTGCAGGCCTCGATCCCAAAAAATGGCACAAAAGCCGAATTGCGCACGCCATAATCCATATCCGCCCCCAGCATCACGGGCATATGCGCACGCAACATCCGCAAGACCGTACGGGCACTCTCTGAGCGGGAGACCATTTCCGCATTAAAACGCCCGCGCGCTTTTTTTGCAACCCGATCAATCGTAGGGTTTGAGATTGGTTGATAGAGGGCGCCACAACCACGCTTTAGCGCATGATTTATAAAAATCGAGCCCGCTTCAATACCAACAAAATGAAATCCCAAAAGAATGGTTGGCGGTAAATGCGGATCGCTTAAATCAATTTCACTGTCGACTTGAACCAGTTTTTCAAGTTTTTGCGCCGAACCAAACCACTGCACGCCCCGCTCAACGTAGCTACGAATCGCATGCCTGAAATGGTGTGCCGCCACGGCCTCACGGCGAGCCGCGCTCCAGTTAGGAAAGCACAGTTTCAAATTAGTGCGCACAATACGCCGCCGCTGGCTAGGGATTCGATACAATAAACGGCCTAATAGATCGCCAAAACGAGCGACAAATCCATATGGCAAGATGGCAAATAATCTCAATAAGCCAAGCGCACACCAAATACCGAATTGATTAAACATTATTATCCTGCTACTATGGATTCACCCGTAAGGCTTTAAATTTTAGAGTTCTCATGGGTATGGGTTAATTTTAAGAAATTTAAAATAAACCTCTATAATACGATTTTCGCCGAGTTAAAGACAACTTGCGGGGCGAAAAGCGCGGTTTACCGTGTAGAAATCTGCTAAAGCGTCGCCACTTCATCTCCAACCGGCTTCGCCAAACCGGATTTCATACAAACGTCAACGACATGTAAGGAGAACTGAAGTGGCAAATGACTATCTATTCACCTCTGAATCCGTCTCGGAAGGCCACCCTGATAAGGTAGCTGACCAAATCTCCGATGCTATCCTTGATGCGATTCTCGCACAAGACAAATATGCACGCGTTGCAGCCGAGACCTTATGTAATACAGGCTTAGTAGTGCTCGCCGGCGAAATCACTACAAACGCAAACGTCGATTATATTCAAATCGCCCGCAATACAATCAAACACATTGGTTATGATAATACCGATTATGGCATTGACTACCGTGGCTGCGCCGTGCTGGTGGCTTACGATAAGCAATCGCCAGATATTGCACAAGGCGTCAATAACGCTCATGACAACTCTCTTGACCAAGGCGCAGGTGACCAAGGACTGATGTTTGGCTACGCCTGTGATGAAACACCAGAATTGATGCCTTTGCCAATTCACCTGGCGCACCGCTTAGTTGAACGTCAAGCCGACCTACGCCGTAGCGGACATCTACCCTGGCTACGTCCTGATGCTAAAGCGCAAGTTACCCTACGCTATATCAATAACAAACCGCATAGCATTGACACAATTGTACTATCCACCCAGCATGCGCCCGAAATAAGCTTAAGCGCACTGCGCGAAGCCGTCATCGAAGAAATGATCAAACCGATCCTGCCGGCAGCACTTATCAAAGATAAGATTCATTATCTAGTCAACCCAACCGGCCGGTTTGTGATTGGTGGCCCGCAAGGTGATTGTGGCTTGACTGGCCGCAAAATCATTGTCGATACTTATGGCGGGGCAGCACCTCATGGCGGGGGCGCGTTTTCTGGCAAAGATCCCTCTAAAGTTGATCGCTCAGCTGCTTACGCAGGCCGTTATGTTGCAAAAAATATCGTCGCCGCGGGTTTAGCGACACGTTGCCTAATCCAAATTTCTTATGCAATCGGTGTTGCACTACCGACTTCTGTGATGGTGAATACTTTCGGCACTGGCCGGGTACCGGATGCAGTCATCACCCGTTTGGTACAGCAATACTTTGATCTACGCCCCAAAGGTATTATTCAAATGCTCGATTTGCTGCGCCCGATTTATACAAAATCCGCCGCCTATGGTCACTTTGGACGCGAAGACTCAGAGTTTACGTGGGAAGCTACAGACAAGGCTGATATGCTGGCTGAAGCAGCAGGGGTTGAGGTTGCAGCGATAGCTTAAGCCCTCTGCCAGTAATAACATACTAAAATATACTGGTCAGCCTAAATACTTAAACATCAAAAAAATAATGCAGATTGTCCGATACTTATATCGGACAATCTGCATATTATTTTCTCTACATAAACGGAAGACAGTGGCTGACATTATTCTCAACGACACACCACTGCTCAAATGAGACGATCAATTATTGGCTGTTGAGAAATAATTGACCGCCCCCATTCATCAAGCCTCTGTTGCTAGTTTTGCATGACGGCGGGAATAACCGAAATAAATCAACAGACCCACCACCAACCAAGCAATAAATGCGACCCATGTCGAAAACTGCAACTGGAGCATCAGGAATAGACAGAACAATACCGAAAATACTGGCACTACTGGTACCCCTGGGCAACGGAAAGCGCGCGGCAGTTCAGGATGCGTACGACGTAAAATAAGTACCGCAACAGAGACCATTGCGAACGCCGCTAGCGTGCCGATATTGGTCAATTCTGCGAGTGCTTTGAGTGGCACCAAGGCAGCAATTAAACCAAAACATAAGCCCACTAACCAGGTTGCAAAAAATGGCGTTTTAAAACGCGGATGAACCTTTGACAGCGCAGGAGGAAGCAAGCCATCACGGGACATTGCGAACAAAATCCGGGTTTGACCGTAGCTCATCACCAGAATCACCGTCAACATTCCAAAGACTGCACCTAGATCGACAAAACCCGCGACCCATTTTTCACCAGCAACTTGCAAGGCTAACGAAACTGGATGCGCAACATCCATAAATTGTGCGTAAGGGACAATACCCGTCACGACTGCCGCTACGGCAACATACATCAAAGCACAGGCGCCTAGCGATGCCATAATGCCAATTGGCAAATCACGCTTTGGATTTTTAACTTCTTCGGCCGCCGAACTCACGGAGTCAAAGCCGATAAAAGCAAAGAACATAACTGCTGCCGCACTAAGCGTACCGGTCCAACCCATTGGCATAAATGGTTGCCAGTTGGCCGGCTGCACGTGAAAGGCGCCAACTACAATCACCAGCAACACAATGCTTATCTTAACCACCACCATGATGTTATTGATACGCGTCGATTCGCGCACACCAAGCGAGAGCACGCCGGCGATTGCCATCACCACCAGAAAAGCGGGTAAATTAAACACCGAAAGCTGTCCTGGCAAAGTACCTGGAGCGGCACTTAAAATAGCCGGTAGCCCAATGCCAAAGCCGGCTAACAGCGATTGAAAATAACCTGACCAACCTACCGCCACAGCTGAAATCGCCAGCCCATATTCAAGCAATAAGTCCCAGCCAATCAGCCAGGCAATCAGTTCGCCCAAGGTGGCATAAGCATAGGTATATATCGAACCTGCGACAGGAATGGTCGAAGCGAATTCAGCATAGGCCAGCGCGGCAAACCCGCAGGCTAGAGCAGCAATAATAAATGATAGGGTCAGCGCCGGACCGGCCGTGACGGCACCCGTACCCGTTAACACAAAAATGCCTGTGCCAACGATTGCGCCAATGCCAAGGAAAGTCAGATCGAGCGGCCCCATTGTTTTCTGGAGCCCGGTATTGGCAGCGCTTGCTGCGATCATCTGTTCGACGTTCTTAGTGCGTAAAAGACTCATCGGATATCTCTTTTGCGACTGCCGCTAACAAAGCCAACAGTCCTGTAAGTTAAAAAAAACAGCCCATAAAAAATAAATACGTCGCCACACTGGGCACAGACTGCACTCTGAAGCGAAACTCAATATCAAATTACGCATCGGCGCACACTATAACCCATGCGTAGCGACTTATTCACTTGTGGATTACTTTTGCTACAATAGGAACCTGTTTTGAGGAGCGTTGCGACGGAATTTCCGCCAGGCTCAAAACACTCTTGATGCCACGCATTGCGGATAGTATCAAACGGCGCTCACGTCTTCAATCTTCTACTTTTAAGAAAGGAACGTGACATGAACACCGTCGTACAGCCTATGCATAAACAATCAAGTACCTTTGCCGATTATACCATCGCCGATTTACATCTAGCTGATTGGGGCCGCAAAGAAATTCTCATTGCTGAAACTGAAATGCCTGGCTTGATGGCATTACGCGATGAACATCGTGTTAGCCAGCCACTTAAAGGCGCGCGTATTGCTGGTTCACTCCACATGACGATTCAGACTGCCGTGCTGATTGAAACCTTGCAAGTGCTTGGCGCTGAAGTTCGCTGGGCATCGTGCAACATCTTTTCCACGCAAGATCATGCGGCAGCAGCTATCGCCGCAGGTGGCACTCCTGTGTTTGCCTTCAAAGGTGAAAGCCTTGACGAATATTGGGCTTTTACCCACCGCATTTTCTCTTGGCCAAACGGCGAACATGCCAACATGATTCTTGATGATGGCGGCGATGCAACGATGCTACTCATGCTCGGCGCGCGTGCGGAACAGGATCGTTCCGTGCTGGCGCAACCGACCAATGAGGAAGAAGTTGCGTTATTTGCGGCCATTGCCCGGCATTTAGAACACGACCCACATTGGTATTCAAGCCGCTTGGCTCATATCCAAGGTGTCACAGAAGAAACCACCACGGGTGTACACCGTCTATATCAACTGGAAAAAGAAGGACAACTGCATTTTCCAGTGATTAATGTGAATGACTCCGTCACCAAATCAAAATTTGATAATTTATACGGCTGTCGCGAATCCCTGGTTGATGGCATCAAGCGTGCAACCGATGTCATGATTGCCGGCAAAGTGGCCTTAATCGCCGGCTATGGTGACGTTGGCAAAGGATGCGCCCAATCATTGCGTGGACTGGGCGCAACCGTCTGGATTACCGAGATCGATCCGATTTGCGCCTTGCAAGCTGCGATGGAAGGGTATCGTGTGGTCACGATGGACGAGGCTGCTGATAAAGCGGATATTTTTGTTACGGCAACCGGCAATTTAAGCGTGATCACCCACGAGCATATGAAAAAGATGCGGCATCAGGCGATCGTTTGCAATATCGGTCACTTCGATTCAGAAATCGAGGTTGCCTCACTCAGTCAGTACAAGTGGGAAAATATCAAGCCGCAGGTTGACCATATTGAATTTCCTGATGGCAAGCGGATCATCTTATTAGCGCAAGGTCGTCTGGTTAATCTTGGCTGTGCTACCGGCCACCCATCGTTTGTGATGTCAAATTCGTTCACCAATCAAACCTTGGCGCAAATTGAGCTATTCACCCGGGGCGAGCAATATGGCAATAAAGTCTATGTGTTACCCAAAAATTTGGATGAAAAAGTGGCGCGGCTACATTTGAAGCGAATTGGCGCCCACCTCACCGAACTAACCGCTGCCCAAGCTAAATATATTAGCGTTGATCAGAACGGTCCATATAAGCCAGACCATTATCGTTATTGAGGTTAACAGCGGAATAAGCCGTATCGAGCTATGGCTTTACACTCGATACGGTACTCGACATAGCGCATAACGAGTTCAAAGCCGCCCCCATCTTATTATCGTGTATCGGCGCGCCGCGAAAATGGGCGCGCCATCCTAGCGCGCTATCGCGAGCATGACATTCGACATATCAAAGGGTTAATTAACCTCTGCCCACCACATCGATAACGGAACAGCAAATAAATAGGGGCTAAAAGGCACGATCTCCTGCCCGTTATACAACACAATCCCACGCTGAAACGCCTCTGGTTCATTCTCTTGCAAATGGCGCAATCCTCTAAAATCATGGCCAGTCACCGTGCTGCTTGCTTTAACCTCAATACCAGTGAGTTTTCCAAGCCGGTTTTCCAGCACAAAATCCACTTCAAAATTAGTTTGGGTGCGGTAATGCCACAAAGTCATTTTTTGCTTTGCAAAAGCCAGATGTTTAAGCAACTCATTTAATACAAAAGTTTCAACCAACTCGCCCGGTAGCCCAACTCCTGCCATTAAATGGCTCTTAGATACATTGCTTAGATGAGCCAGCAAACCACTATCTAGGACAAACACTTTAGAGGCTTTTACCAATCGTTTGCTTGCATTACGGTGCCAAGCAGGTAGCCGATAGACTAAAAACAGCATCTCCAACAAACTAAAATAGCGCTTTAAGGTGGTTTGCGACAAGCCGCTTGAGCGTGACAACTCTGCAAAATTTAGCAAGTTGGCGCTGCGTGCGGCAAGCAATTGGAGTAAATTAGGCACTTCGGACAATTGTTCGAGATTGGCCAATTCACGTACATCTCGCTGCAAAATAGCGTGTAAATAACTATCAAACCATGCTGAACGACGCTTTTCTAGGCTCCGGCTAACCGCCTCTGGAAACCCGCCAGCTAGCAAAATATCAATCAATGGCTCACGTGTGCAAGCGGGAATTGCCAACGCATTGAGGTCACCATTAAATAGCCAATCCGCGCGATTAAACCTTGGCATAGCCGCTAACTCCGCAGTCGATAAAGGCCAGAGCGACAATATCTCCATACGCCCAGCCAAGGAGTCAGCAATCGTTGGTAGCAATAGAACATGCGCCGATCCCGTCAACAAAAAACGGCCGGGCCTACGATCGCGATCAACCGCAGCCTTAATCGACAGGAAGAGCTCCGGGGCACGTTGTACCTCATCTAGGACCACCGGACCATCAAGCGCACTAATAAAACCACTTGGATCATTCTTTGCAGCCGCCAGCACGACTGGATTGTCCAATGTTAAATAGCGATAGTTGTGGATCTCCGGTACTTGAGCGAGGGTGCTTTTACCGGTCTGGCGTGCACCATTAATTAATACAACGGGCGTGTCAGTCAACGCTTCTAACAGCAAAGGGGTAATATGTCGGGTGTACATATCATCATTCTAATGGATGAAAATCGTCCACGCAATGGACGATTTTCATCCATGTAGCGGATGAAAATCATCTAATAAATTTGCTGAGTGCTGTGTAACCGGCCAATTATTGACTTTGCCCTGCCATCTGCGATAGATCCCATCCTCCGCCAAGCGCTTTAATCAGGCCCACCGCAGAAACCATCCGCTGGCCATTGAGGCTAACCATTTTCTGCTTGGCAGCAAACGCGGTTGCCTGGGCAGAAATGACGCTAAGGTACATCGTCATGCCAGCTTTGTATTGATTTAAAACAATTTCAAGTGATTGTTGTGCTGACTGTACGGCCTGTTGCTGTAGCGCGGCCTCTTGTTCAAGGAAACGCAGCGCCGCTAACGCGTCTTCAACCTCTTGAAACGCACGCAACACAATGTGTCGATAATGCGCCGTATCCTGTTCAAATGCCGCCCGCGCGGCGGCTGTTTGCGCCTGCCGCGCGCCGCCATCAAACAGGGTCGCGGCCAATTGCGGGCCCAATGACCAAACGCGGGCAGGTACACTAAGCCATTGCGAAAACACCGAGCTCTTAAAGCCGCCTGCGGCCGAAAGCGTCAATGATGGAAAAAATGCCGCCATGCTAATGCCGATTTTTTCATTGGCCGCAGCCGCACGGCGCTCAGCGGAAGCAATATCAGGCCGACGCTCGAGCAATGCTGAGGGGAGCGTGAATGGTATGTGCGGCGGCGCAGCCATCTTCAAGGGTGAGACGGCTAGCGAGAAAGTTGAGGCTGGCTCACCAACCAGCACGGCGATCGCATGCTCGTATTGGGCACGCGCAATGCGATTGTTAAATGCGGCTGCTTGCGCCGCTTGTAATGCGGTTTTTGCTTGTAGCACATCAGCACGCGCGACAACTCCCTGGGTATAACGATTTTGCGTAAGCTTGAGGGCCTGACGATAAGCCAGCACCGTATTGTCGAGTAATTTTTGAATCGCATCCAGCGTGCGCAGTTGGAAGTAATTCTGCACCAATGTCGCTTGAGCAGATAGGCGCGCATTCGCAAATTCTGCCGCAGCGCTTTGCATTTGGGCATTTTCAGCACTCTTTGTACGCTGTAGCATACCCCACAAATCAGGCTCCCAAGACGCATCAAGCGATAATGAGTATGCCGTGTTCACTGCACTCACACCGTTCGCGTTGCGCGACGGTGTGCGCCAACGCGTAGTGTCTGCTGCGATGCCCACTGTGGGTAAAAAAGCTGCGCGCGCTTGAGCCGCCAAGGCGCGGGCTTGCTGATAGGCTGCCGCATAGCCCGCCACGGTTTGATTTGAGATCTCAACTCTGTCAGCGAGCGTATTTAACTGTGGATCATTGAATACTTGCCACCATGCGCCGCGCTCAAATTGATCCGCCGGCTGCGCAATTTTCCAGCCAGCAGGCGCCTCCTTAAATTTTTCAGGTACAGCCAGCATGGCGCGGGTATAGCTAGGGCCCACGGCGCAACTGCTTAGACTACTCGTTACTAGCCCAATCGCCGTGCATAACGTAAGGTGGGAGATCAATCTGATTAAAGAGGAAGGCCCAACAACAGGCCACCATTTTTTAAATGCTTGCATTTTGTTACCCAAGACTTTTTTAATGCTCTAATTAGAGGTCTAAAACCAATCCGTATACATCACCCTCAATACGATTACCGAGCAAATTGAGCAAAGTGCGTAAATTTTCCCGTTCGGTCGCTTCTGCTTGAACCGTACCACGAAAGGAAAACTTTTGCTTAGTCCATTGGCCACGTCCGTCAAGTATCAGAGGGCCTTGGGTTGTCGTTAGCTCAAGCGTAGCGTCGCGGCCTAGTGCTTGCATCACAACCCGGTATGAGCCCAACGGCTTCACGCGTGAAACCCGCGATGACATGTTGTTTAAGCTCAACATAAGCTGGCCAAATGGCTTATTCCCTAAAAGTCGCCAATCGCTCCATTGCAGCCGCACTTCACCTTGCAAGTTAAAGGTATTAAATGGCGCGCCCAAGCCGGCCAATAAGCTTGCAGGTACGTCTAAACGTCCAGAGGAAAGGGTCGCACCACGCGGTGTCATGATGAGTTGGACCGCCTCGGACATCGCCTCGTTAGCGTGCAGTGAGATTTTCGCTTTGCCCCTGAAGAGCGGCCAGAATGCTGTCTGCCACTCAATACGCCCGGCTAACGCGGTGGGCGCACTGGCTTTCGGCCCGGCCGCTAACATCAGCACGGCAGAGCCATGCCATAGCGAGCCGGCCGGAGCCGCTAAACTGACGCGCCCCCCTGTGGCTTGCGCCACGAACGGTGAAAACCAAGCCGCCGGCAAGAGTACCAGCACCGTGAGCATAATGGAAACCAGCGCGGCCAGGCTCCATGGCAGCGCCTTTTTGAATTTTTGCAATAATGAACGCATGAAATTAACGCGCAACCGGCGTTTGCAACAACATCGTAAAATTCACTTGGCCTACTTCGTTAAGGCTGGTCACATGAGCTTCAGCGACTTGCAACTTGTATCGTTTGCGTATTTCATCAAGCCAGCCGAGCCCATCTGCAAAGGGAACGTTCGTCAACTTAATTTGCACGACGCCATTCAGCACCGAGATCTGTGCATTGGCGATGCTGCGTTGCGCTAGCGAAGCGACCAGAGCGTCGCGCAAACTATCGTTAATCGGCGTCAGATTGGCTGAGATGCGCCCCAATTCACGCGCTTGCCCCGCTTGTTCTTGCATCTGCGCTAGTTCGCGCGCCATGATCGGCAGTGTCGCCATAAGCCGTACGCTGCTTGTGCGCGCAGGCGCCCACAGCAGACTATAAAGCAAAACCATACCCAATACCGTTCCTAATGCGGTTAATAAGGTTTTTTCGCGGGGGTTACGCTCACTCCAAAAATCACTCCAAAGCGTTGTCAGAATACTTTTCATCCACGCCCCCTAATGATCCATTTGCCTTGCGTAAAATGTCCTTCGAGCCCTTGAATAGCGAGCCGTTGCGCAAAGGCTTCATCAATCTTTGCCGTGGGCTTAAAGCCCACTTCAAGCAGGCGGTTACGATAATCCAACTGCACAATAGCCTCAGCAGGTATCGTCCCGAGCGAGCGGGCAAGCCCCTCCGCTAGGCTTAAAAAATCAGTGGGCGAAAGCTCGCCAGCGGCGATCCGCAAAGCATCGAGTTGACGCGTCATTTGTTGAGGGGGATTCAGGACTACCGTGGTTTTTGGAAAAGCACTCAGCAATACTTCAATCTGCTGCGCGCTCAGCGCGGTTTGCTGCCGAGCCAACAACAGCCACTGTAGGTTAGCGCCAAGCACCGCCGCCATTAAAGTTGCGACGGCTAAGCCAAATGGCAAACGCCAGTGCTTTAAGGTACCGCGCCTGGGGCGCCAGGATTGCTCTGCAAATTCAAATTGGCACAAATTAAAGGGACAGGTTAGCGCTTGTCGCGCCAATGTCTCAAAGGATAGCGACGGCTTATCCGCATACCGTAATGGCAGTGCCATAGGGGATGGTGAACCTGGCACGTCGGTGAGCCGGTATAAGGCAAGCGGTGCGTCCGCGGCCAGCGTACTTAGCGTATCGTTTAACGCATCCAGCGGGACCATCAGACCTGCGCCCTGTCCGTCGTCACGGATCAAAGCAAGCTCAACGCAGGGCGCTGCGCTATCCGACGGCACCGCTGAAGCAATCGATTCAGGGTGCCCAATGATGAGGGCGAATAAAGATGCGGCTTTTTTATCTGCGGCACTCTCAACCGTGGCCTCAACCGCTACCGTACCTTCTACAGGCAAACAACGCGTAATCGGCACCGCGCGTAAGCCGCGATGTCCGGCTTCGATAAAAGCTTCATAGACAAAACTAAACCAGGCACGATCAACCGTTGCCAGCACGCGCTGATTGCTGCCCACTACCATAGTAGGGTCAAGCGCAATATGACAGGCTTGCGGATCTTGGATTAAATACTCCTCGATCACATTGGGTAAGGCTTGTCGTAAACGTGCACCCTTCAGTGGTGCAAGCGCCACAGTTAACATGAGTAAATCGCGTGCGGCCACCAGTAAGACCGTTGCCCGTGCTTTAGGCAGGAGCGCGACGGATGATTTACCCGCGCGTAACACGCGGTCGCGCCGGTCAAAAAGCATAAATGGCAAAGCCGGCAACTGCCATTGCGCAGGACTGAGCGCTGGATCGCGGGCGGGTAATTGAACCACGAGTGTCGTCAAAACGTTGATCCCTTTCGCAAAATAATCATATCGCATCACGCATACTAATGATGCGTGTACTATGCGTTGAACTGTGGCGGTACACTAACACATCGCGCAATAGTAGCGCGCGATCATACTGAACATGCCCATGGATGACAAAGAAATTTGTTTTTACGTCAAATTGGCTCGGATCAAACTGAAGCTGCGGCCCTGCAAGCGTGCGCAAACGGTTGGTAAAATCGCCTGTGTTGACAAAAAAAACCTGCTCGCGCAAGGCTAACAACATGTGCGCCTTTACCACATCAAAACCGGGAATCATGGCTGCCAGTACTTCAGCGCTCACCGTATTCACATTGACCCTGGTTGGCTGCGGCAAGACCGTAACAAATGGTTTGAGCTGCTCGACAATTTCTACAGTAAAACCGGGTATATCGAGCAAACCCGCCACCGAATTGACTGGCCATGCTTGGCTCTCTAGGTGATCGCTGGCCGCTGAGATGTTTAGCTTAGGATTTGCTCGCTCTGAAAAAAGTTGCCCTGAATGCATCAGCGACGCGCGCAGTTGCACAGCGACCACCTTTGCCAACTCTGGCTGTAAATTGAGGATGGCTAACAAGCGCTCAAAGCTGGCAATCTGCACAACATCTAAGATTAACTGTCCGGGCCGGGGCATTTGCACCAAATTCCGTAGATTGAATTTCGCCTGCGCATCTTCAATCGAACCGGATAAATAAGTGTCTTGCCCATCTGCCTCACCCGCGGCCCCTGCGCGCCCAAGTAAATCGGATAGCCTTGTCTGTGCAATCGGCACCGCCCAAATGCCGCCGAGATAATCAATCGGCGAAGTATCTGCTGCCGCGCGCAAGATAAAGCGCGTCCAATCAAGCGCGCCGCGCTGCACCCACTGGGCCTGCAGTATCATCTGTTGATTTTCGATGCGGCGAATTTGAATCTGCTGCCGCCATAGCAACCCGGACACCAACATCGCCGACAACGTCACGACAAAAAGAGCCGTAATCATGGCTGCGCCGCGGGCACGATTTAGACCAACATAAGCCGAGGAATAGAGGAGAACGGTACGCAAAACTTTACTCCCCGACCAATAAAATTCGGGTGAGCGCGTGCGGTGCGTTCACCACGCGCACACTCAATTCAATGCCTGTTATGCTCCGCGCAGGCGGCACGTTAAGCGCTCGCAACCCAGTCAACTGCCTTAAATTTTTATTTAAAGCGGCTTGCACATCGAGCATATTGGCCGTCCAACCTAATTGTGGCACCCAGGCGCGCAGCTTCACCGCCACCACTCCACTCATCAGCTCCACCACGCTCCAGCCTTCTATCTCGGCACCCGCAGCCAGCGCTGCGCGCAACTGCCCAAGTGTTGCCAAAGGAGGCGAGGCGGTACGCACTACTCGCCCTTGCGGCACGTGGTAACGCACGACTTGTAAACGCGGCGCCTGCCCAGACAAATTAAGCTGGCGCACAATTTGCAACTGCCCGCCACCAAAAACCACCGGCGACTGACCAATCTCCCGCTCCAGCACGGCTTGCCGCACATCAATCCCCACCTGGTCAAAAAACTGCGCCAACGCGCGTTCTTCTGCCATCGATACGGTCACCATATCGCGCGTTCGCACAATTTGATCAAGGCCACGCCAGGACAGCACGGCAACCAATGCAAGAATGGTAATGGCGACCAGTAATTCGATCAGCGTGAAACCTGCTTGATACTTACAACGGCCGTTGCGTTTCATTCGCCACCACCGTCATCAAATGCACCAGTTCACTGTTAAGCCCCGGCCGCTTCACCACCACATCGACCCGTCGAAAACTCGGATTGGGAGTCGCCGACACGGTGCGGATGCAGATAAAAGCGGCATCCCCCTGGGGACAAGCAAAATTTATCGCGCCCAACTGCGGCCAAGCACGTTCTAGATGCAGCTGCCCAAGTACATTATCGGCACTAAAACCCGCCAATAATCGATCATGCAACTCGCGCCCGCCCAACGCCAAACTCCCTGCTGCGCGCAATGATGCCGCCAGTGCAATCGCGATAATAGTAAGCGCAATGAGTGCTTCAATCATCGTAAAACCAGCGACGTAAGCGCTATATTTTGTTTTCTTGCACTTCATAACGGCCATTGCCATTGCTCACCACATTAAGCTGTGCGGCATTTGAATAAAGTGTCACGGTGACGGCTATATCAATACTTTCCGTGCCGAAGATGACCCGTTCGGCGAGTTCTTGTCCACCCGAATAACGAATCGTTATAGCGTTGAGTTGGGTGCGCCATTGACGGGGGGAAAATAGATCATCGCGCAACACCCGCCAGTCTTTTTCCACCTGTATCAGGAAACGATATCCTCCTGACACGGGCTCCCAGGCAATTGACTGCCCCCGAACTTGCGCTTCATTCGCCGCCGACTCAAGCAATAAGGCAAGACGTTGCGCCTCTTCGGCAAGCTCGGTGCGCGGGTTACGGCTAATGGATAAAGCCGCCAAAGAAATCAGCAAGCCAGCAATCACTAGCACAACCAGCATTTCGAGCAGGGTGAACCCCCTTGCTATGCAGACGGGCCGCATATGAGCCAAACTATTGCCACGAGCCAATCTCGCTCCCATCATTAGCTGACGAGCCACTGGCTCCATAGCTAAAAATATCGATCTCATCATGCACGCCAGGATTGAGATATTGGTACGGATGGCCCCACGGGTCGTTTGGCAAACGTTCTAGATAACCGCCATCTTTCCAATTATTGGGTACTGGGTCGGTTAACGGTTTCTCGATCAAGGCGCGCAACCCCTGCTCTTGCGTTGGATAACGGATATTATCGAGACGATAAAGTTTAAGCGCCTGCGCGATCGTTTGAATGTCTTGTACTGCCGCAATCCGGCGCGCCTCATCTGGACGGCTCATGATTTTCGGCACGACCAAGGCGGCAAGAATACCCAGAATCGCGATGACAACCATGAGTTCGATTAAAGTAAAACCACGCTGAGAAGGTAAAACGCGGCTTAAAGCGCTTGCCCTATTTGGGTAATCGCGCATTCTCCAATTCATCATAACTATTTCCAACCCTCAAAAATAAAACACTCAACCCAATACAGTAGTAAACCCACTATACTGTTCCTAATTAATGCTTTTTATTACCTTTTTTCATGATATCTATTCAAAGCTCCGCTTTAGTACGGATTACTTCACTCACGCTATTTGCGCTTTTCTGTGCAACCTCAACGTATTGGTTCATTACGTTGAACTCCCACCACACCACCCCTCTACCGGCTGCCAGCGCGAGCCGGGCGCCGGTAAAAGTCGATTATGCCAACCAGTTATTTGGAGGACAAGCTAATTCAGTCCATAGCGATTTTCAATTGACCGGTGTGCTCGCGCTTCAAGAGGGCGGCGCTGCCGCCATTATCGGGCAAGCGGGCAAGCCCCTACGGGCGATTTCTGTTGGCCAGCCAATTGATCAAAACACACGCCTTAACGAAGTCCGCGCGCGCTCAGTTATTATTGAGCAAAGCGGCATTAAAAGCGAAGTATTTTTACCCGCAGCAACCGAGTCGCCGACTATTTATGTGCGCTAGTCATCACCCCACCATTTGATTTAATTCAATAATCGGCATCATCACGGCCAACACAATCATTAACACCACGCCGCCCATCGCCAGAATCAGCAGCGGCTCCAGCAAACTCGTTAAAAATAGCGTCCGGCGCTCAAGCTCAGTGGCTTCGCCGCTCGCGGCACGCTCAAGCATCGCAGTCAAATCGCCAGTCGCTTCACCAGCGCGGATTAAATGGACCAGCACCGGGGCAAAGGTATGCGTGCCAGCCAGTGCGCGCGAGAGAGAAGTGCCTTCACGCACCCGCACCGTTGCCTGATCAATATTTTGACGCATGGCAAGATTGTTAAGTGTCTCGCTAGCGGCTTGCAGCGACCGTAAAATAGGCACTCCAGCTGCGGTCAAGATGGCCAACGTACTGGCAAAACGTACGGTGTTATAACCACGCACGAGTTTGCCGAGCAGCGGCACATCCAACAGCCAACGATGAAAGCTCAGTCGAGGACCTGGCTGGCGTAAAATACGTCTTAGCAGCCAGCTTATCAGCCCCCCTGCTATCAGCATACCCCACCAGCCCTGCTTAACGAAATTGGACAACGCCAGCATCGCCACCGTTAATAACGGTAGTTGTTGTTTAGTACTGGAGAACACGCTCACGACCTGCGGCACCACATAACTGAGTAAAAACGCGACAATGCCAACAGCGACCAGCGTTACAATCGCTGGATAAGTAAAGGCCAATTGAATTTTTTGCCGCAACGTATTGCGTTGTTCAATATAGTCCGCAAGGCGCGCCAATACGATATCGAGCTTGCCAGTCTGCTCGCCGGCGGCAACCAGGGCACGATAAATATCCGGAAAATCATGCGGGTGGATGCTCAAGGCACCTGCTAGCGACTGCCCACTCAACACTTCAGCCCGAATCGCCGCGACCAATTCACGCACATAATCACGCTCTGCTTGCTCAGCCAGCACGCCGAGAATTTCATCGAGCGGCAAACCGGCGGTCAATAGACTGGCCAGCTGGCGAGTGAAGATCGCTTGCTCGCGCTGCGATAAACGGCGCCCGAAGGCAAGCCGCTCATGGCGCGCACTGCGCGTGCGGCTGCCGGCTGACGCAACCAAAAGCGGGGTAAGCGCCTGCAAACGCAACTGGTTGCGAGCAGCTCGCGCGCTATCCGCCTCCAGCACACCGCGCTGTGTTTTGCCAGATGAATCAATGGCTTCAAAGCGAAACGCCGGCATTGGCAGACTACCTTATATCTTGATGGATTGAACGATTTTTAATGCTTTTGCACTATTCGCCGGTAACACGGATCACCTCTTCAAGCGAGGTCGCGCCTGCTGCTAGCCAGCGTTGCGCATCTTCACGCAAGGTACGCATGCCATTCGCCCGCCCCGCTGCTAGCAATTCAACGTCGGCGGCTTGCTGGTGAATCAGGGCGCGGATGGCATCATCGAGTACCAGCAATTCGTAGACGCCACGCCGGCCTTGGTAACCCGATTGGCCACATTGTTCACAGCCAGATGCATGCCAACCATCAGCGCGTTCGAGCCGGCAAGTGTGGCATAAGCAGCGCACCAGCCGTTGCGCCAGCACGCCTAGCAAGCTGGAAGCGAGCAAATAGGGCTCAACGCCCATATCCGTTAGCCGGGTGACCGCTGAGGCGGCATTATTGGTGTGTAGCGTGGCCAGCACTAAATGTCCGGTCAACGAGGCTTGCACCGCGATCTGCGCTGTCTCAAGGTCTCGAATTTCGCCAATCATAATAATGTCAGGGTCTTGCCGTAAGATCGAGCGAAGGGCACGCGCAAAATTCATGCCAATCCGTTCATTAACCTGCGTTTGACCAATCCCGGACAGATCGTACTCAATCGGATCTTCAACTGTCATGATATTGGTGCTAGCGGTCTCAAGCCGCGATAGCGCCGCATATAAAGTGGTGGTTTTGCCTGAGCCGGTCGGACCCGTGACCAACACAATGCCATGCGGCTGGGCGATTAATTTATCGAATTGCACTTGCGTCGTGGCGGCCATGCCAAGCGTATCGAGATTCAGCCGTTGCGCATCTTTCTCAAGCAAACGCAATACAGCGCGCTCACCATGCCCAGTCGGCAGGGTCGAAACCCGCACATCGACGGGCCGTCCGGCGACCCGTAAGGTGATGCGGCCATCTTGCGGCAGCCGTTTTTCGGCAATATCAAGCTGGGCCATAATCTTAATGCGAGAAATCAACGCGCCATGCAAGGCTTTTTGCGGGCGCACTATATCGCGCAGGGTACCATCGATGCGAAACCGCACCACGCAGGCGTTCTCGAAAGGTTCAATATGAATATCCGAGGCCCCTTCTCGCGCGGCTTGCGTAAATAGGGCATTGATCATGCGGATAATCGGCGCATCATCCTCCGATTCAAGCAGGTCTTCAACCTCAGGGATATCTTGCATCAGCCGAGATAAGTCGACTTCGCCTTCGACCTCACCCACGACTTGCGCTGCGCTTCCATCTTGCAGCGCATAAGCACGGTTAATGGCTTGCACCAACTCGTCGGCCGCCAAACGGACAAGGCGCAAAGCGCCAAATTGACGTGCCACCTCAGCCAATGAACTCGTTAGCGTGCGCTCGCTAATCCAAACTTCAAGGCTGTCGCTATGTTGATGCGCAGCCAAAATTTGACCGGCCCGAGCGAAACCATAGGGTATCATCCGCGCCACCAAAGACGATGGAGCTTCGCGGGCAAACCCTGGTTGCACATTGGCTTGTGCAGCTAATTGCTGATCCACACTTCTATCCCAATTTGTTTATCGCACTGGATTTGAGAAACTTGTTCAGGTTTAGCCGGGTCGTGTGACCGAGTATCTGAGACTGTCACGGCCGCGACCCAGCCTCATCCATGCCGGGTAAATCATTGAGCCAGCGAGCGTTAGGCGGCGCGCCTAAGGCAGAAGAAGCCTCCGGTTGGCGGGCCGATGGGGGAACGCTTCGTTGTTGGGGGCCAAACGCGGGAGCCGCGACGCCGCCCTCGCTAAGTGGCAACGGCGCGCCTGGCATCACGGGCGTATTTTGATCCCGCACCAGCCAATTATCCGTGCCAAAATTTGTCGTCTGGGCGCGCATATAATCATAACGATCAAGCGAGACACGTTGCGCATCTTGTGCATTGCGAATGATCACCGGGCGTAGAAATACCATCAGGTTTGTCTTTTCGCGCCTTTTGCCTTCATAGCGAAAGAGAGATCCAAGCAAAGGTATATCGCCAAGCACAGGCACTTTAGAATTGCCATCACTATATTTATCTTGCAATAGCCCCCCCAACACGATGATCTGGCCATCATCGGCCAGGACGGTCGATTGGATTGCTCGCTTATTGAGCGTCACTCCACCTGAACTATCGTGAGAATTAGCGGCCACGCCAGAGTCTTCCTGATAAATCTGCAACTGAATCACCCCCCCTTCAGTGATTTTAGGCTTCACGTGTAGCGTCACGCCCACATCTTGCCGCTCAAAAGTCTGAAAAGGCGCAATCGCTTGATTCGCCCCAGCGGCTTGCGAATAGGCGCCAGTCAAAATAGGCACATTCTGGCCGACGACAATTCTCGCTTCTTCATTATCCAGAGTAACCATCGTAGGCGTAGAGAGCACATTCGTATTGCCGAGCGAATTAAGCGCTTGTAACAACCCACCCAACCCTAAAAATTTGCCATAGTTGCGCAGATAACCGATATTCAACCCTTCTGCTGGATAAACCAGCGACGCACGCGGATCTTTTGCCGCCACGTAAGGACTGGTTGCCAGTTTGACAATATTGGTCCCTGGATCTTTGTCCATGGTGTAATTAGCGCCGCCAAATAAGGCATTCGTTCCACTCATATTCAACAACGCCTGCCATTGAATCCCAAAGCGGGCCATATCGCCCGATGAAACCTCGACAATCAATGATTCTATATACACTTGAGCGCGGCGCGTATCGAGTTGATCAATCACTCTACGCAAATTCCGGTAAACCGGCTCTGAGGCGGTGATAACGAGTGAATTAGTCGCGGCATTGGCCTGAATCATGCCGCTGGCTGAACCCGTGTCGCTGCTATTGCTCACGCCACCGCTGACTGAACTGCCGAATGGATTGCTCAATGAGCTTGCTTGGGCGCCAGACCGACTGCGCGCAGCACTACTACCTCGGCCCGTTGGCAAAGGAGGCATGCCGGTGGCGCCGCTGGCCATACCGCTCAACCCGCCACCACTCGAATTAAATGAATTCAGCGCACTATTGGCGGTTGAGGCAGCGCCCCCTTTTTCACCCAAGATGCCACGCAAAGTTTGCGCAAGCTCGACTGCATCGGCATTGCGCAGTGGCACCACATGAATATTGCCAAGCTCTTGCGTAGGTAAATCAAGTTTTGCGATCAGTTGTTTTGCCGCTTTCATCCGTGCTTGGCTAGAGGCGCGCAAAATCAACGAATTGGTGCGCGAATCTGCTAGCACTGACATTTTCAGCGTGGCGTCGGCGCTGCCAACTGGACCCGGATCTAATATTTTCTGTAATTGTGTAGCCAGGTCAAGGGCATTGGCATTTTTCAGCGGCACCACTTCGATATTGCGGCCAATCGCTGTATCAACTCCGGCGATGATCCTTGCAATACGTCGTACATTATCGGCATAGTCGGTCACGACTAGCGTGTTATTTGCTGGGTACGCAGTAATTGTATTATTGGCGGAAATCAGCGGACGCAATACAGGCACCAAGCTACTCGCTGCCTCGTGGCGTAGCTGAAAGACTTGCGTGATGACCTGGTCGCCTTTTGCCTGCGGTGTATTGCCGATAAAAACAGGCACGCCTTGCTGCTTCGCATCGGCTTCCGGCACGACTTTTAGCACACCATGATCCTGCACCAAGGCAAAACCCTGCATACGCAGCGCCGATTGCAACGTTTTCAGGGCTTGCGCCGCACTTACAGAGCGCTCGGACACCAAGTTAAGTTGCCCCTTAATGCGCGGGTCAACAATGATGGTTTGATTCGTGGCCGCCCCGATCGCTTTAGCAATCTGATCAATTTCCGCGTTCACAAAATTCAGCGTAACTTGGGCCCGCGCAGGCTGAATCACGAACCATGCTGCAAAAAGAACATAAATTAGATAACGCATTACAATACAATTTCTCAGATAATTTCGTTCATATAGGCTACGGTACGCATCGAGGCGACACACTGCACAGCAGCCTATTATTATGCTATTAATTCCAGTTCAGCGCCAAAAACCGGGTAACGGAATGCTAAAGTCGATGATTTACTCACTCATTCTTATTGGCACGTATACTACATTGCCAGCGCACGCCGATTGTTTTGACGACGCAGCGCGTTACCAACAGGTGAATCCAATCATTTTGCGCGCCATCGCCTGGCAAGAGTCGCGCAATCGTCCTAACGCCGTGCGCAAAAACCATAATGGCTCAACCGATTACGGCTTGATGCAAATTAATTCAATCCATCTTTCAGCGCTATCGGGATATGGCATTTCATCTAACACTTTGATGGAACCTTGCGCCAGCGTTTATATTGCAGCGTGGCATTTGCGCCAAAAGATGAATAAACACGGTAATACTTGGCAAGCCATTGGCGCCTACCACTCTGAAACGCCAATGCTGCGCAACAAATATTCGAGCCAAATTATAAAAATTCTGGCTCGCTGGGGCATGCCCCTCCCACCGCATTGAATGCCAACTAAAAAAAACTTTTAATACAACACCGCGAACGAATACTAAAAGACCCGCTTGCAGCGGGTCTAGCGTAACCAACTACTTTACTTCTTTGCCTTGCCATTAACCGCTTCTTTAAATGCTTTACCGGCGGTGAATTTAACTGTCTTGGTTGCGGCGATTTTGATTTTCTCACCGGTTTTTGGATTACGCCCTTCACGCGCTGCGCGCTTGCCCGAAGAAAATTTACCAAAACCGACTAATTCGACCGAGTCTCCTTTCGCTACCGTTTTTTTGACTAATTCCACATAGGTGCTCAAGATTTCGCCGATGGAGACTTTGCTAGCTTCCGTTTTTGAGGCAATAGCATCGATCAATTCTTGCTTATTCATAAAATTCCTTTCACAGTTGAGTTAAAACAGACAGCATATCGCCCAGCGCAGAAGTACTGAAGATAGTGCCGCTGCAGCGCATTCTTTTGCGACAACAGCGTCAACGTAACCTAGCATGCTCCGGCCTAAAGCGCCATAAACCTAATGCTGGGGCGGCTTTAAAACAATTTACAAGCGCCGCCACAAAGCAGGTACAGTGTATCAAGCCGCATCTCAATCTTGCCGCAAACCATTGCCAATAAAAGGTAAACGTTGGTTTTTGCCAACGTTTTTTGCGGTTTTTTGTTTAACCAGCCCCTTTCAGACCACAAAAATCAGAGAATTTGGGCACAAAAGCTACGCTAAACGAGCACCTAACACTCAAATCTCACCTTATTTTGTTTGATATAAATTAACTTTATTAGAAATGCCCATTATCCCGGCCCCACTCACATTACTTGAAGACGGCACGCCCTATTCAACTGCATTCTCCGATATTTATCACAGCGCAGCAGGTGGGCTGGCGCAAGCGCAGCATGTATTTATCGCAGGCAATGCGCTTCCCGCCCGCTGGGCGGAGCAACAGATTTTTTCAATTGTTGAAACAGGCTTTGGCACTGGCGCCAACTTTCTCGCAACCTGGGCGGCCTGGCGCGACGATCCTGCGCGTTGCGCCCGCTTGCATTTTGTCTCGATTGAAAAACATCCGTTTACGCGCGAGGATTTACATACGCTGTATCAGCGCTCTATGCTCGCACCCCTTGCTAAGCAGTTGTGTGAGGCATGGCCTATTTTGACCGCAGGGTTGCATCGTTTAGAGTTTGAGGGCGGGCGTGTCACCCTAACCTTGGCTTTGGGAGATATTCGCGATTTACTGCCACAGCTATGGTTGCGCGCCGATGCATTTTATCTGGATGGTTTTACCCCGGCAAAAAACCCGGAGATGTGGAACACATCTATTTTCAAAGCGCTTGCCCGCCTCGCAACCCAAAATGCAACACTCGCCACCTATACGACGGCAGGCGCTGTACTTCAAGGACTTGCTGCAGCAGGTTTTGAAGTCCATAAGGCGCAAGGCTTTTGGATGAAACGCAAAATGTTAATTGGCCGTTTCACGCCTCGCTGGCGCGTCCGACGGCATGAGCCGCCCACCGCCTATGCTGTACCTGAGCGGCATGCGCTGGTGATTGGCGCCGGTTTCGCCGGCTGCGCGCTGACTGAGCGGCTAGCAGCACGCGGCTGGCATATTTCATTAATTGAGCAAGGCAAAACCTGCGCCACCGGCGCCTCCGGCAATCCGGTCAGCGTGTTTCATCCTTTTATTTCACGCGATGACAATACCGCGGCCCGCGCCTCGCGCGCAGGTTTTCTGTATGCGTTGCAGCGCTGGCAAGCACTTAGCCATATAGAGCGGTTTATCTGGCGCGCCACTGGCCTGGTACAAATGGCACCGGACCAGGCCGCCTTCGATGCAATGCGAGCCACCCTCGAGCATTTAGCCTATCCCAAAGAAATGGTGAGTTCGGTCACCCGCGCTGAAGCCAGCGCGCTAGCGGGGCTTGAGTTGGCGCAAGGTGGCTGGTATTTCCCTAAAGGGGGCTGGCTCAACCCCGCGTCACTATGCCAGGCGCAACTGATAGCGGCGGACACGGCGGTGACGCGATATTTCGGCAAGCCAATCAAGCAACTCGTTTATCGTGAAAACCTCTGGCACGCGTTGGACGAAACTGGCCGCAGCATCGTCGCCGCACCCGTCGCCATCTTGGCGAATGCAAACGATGCCGCCCGCCTTGCCGGTTTACGTTATGCGCCAACCCATTGCATACGCGGTCAATTATCGGTACTGCCAACACCAGCGAGCAACGCCAGCGAGACCGCCGATGTTGCGGCTGCTACCACGGCAATCTTCCCACCCTCTACGAATTTACATCTGCCCGTCACTGGCAATGGCTACTTAGCCCCTTTAACCTCAAGCAGTATGCTCACCGGCGCTAGTTATGATGTCGATGACCCAAATCCCACGCCTTCCATCGAGAGTCATCAACACAACCTCAACCAATTAGCGCGGCTTGCACCATCGCTAGCTGGCTGTTTTAATCCATATAAACTGGCCGGACATGTTGCCTTCCGGTGCGTGGCCAGCGACCGCATGCCATTCATCGGCGCTTTAGCCGATGAAGCTACGACGCAAAGACATGCCGCTCAATTTATCAGTGCTCATTTACCAGACATGCCACGCGCACCCGGTTTATTTGGCGCATTTGCCTATGGCTCTCGTGGCTTACTGTGGGCCACGCTTGGGGCCGAGTTGATTGCCTCGCAACTTGATGGCGAGCCGATGCCGATTGAACGCTCACTGATCGACGCGCTCGATCCAGCACGTTTTTTACTACGCTCTTTACGCAAGCAAAGCTAGGGTTATAAAATCAGCCTCGAGCTCAACACGATACACTACACCTATAATTAAAAACCTGATGAATACTGGCAAGATGAAACTTTCAAACGAATGGATTACGCGCAGTCAACGCGCCGTCTGGCACCCCTGCACGCAAATGAAGCACCATGAGCAACTACCGCTGGTACCCCTAGCACGTGGCGCAGGGGCATGGTTATACGACGTTGATGGACAGCGCTATCTTGATGCCATTAGCTCATGGTGGGTCAATCTGTTTGGCCATACCAATGCGCACATCAATGATGCGATCAAAGCGCAACTTGATACCCTTGAGCATGCCATGCTAGCAGGTTGCACCCACGCGCCCGCAATTGAATTGGCAGAGCGCTTATCGACTCTGACAAGAGGCGTGTTGGGTCATGCCTTTTTTGCTTCTGATGGAGCATCCGCTGTCGAAATTGCGTTGAAGATGAGTTTTCATTATTGGCGTAATACCATGCGCCCAAGCAAACAGGAATTTGTCTGCATCGCCAATGGCTATCATGGTGAAACCATCGGCGCACTTGGCGTCACTGACGTGGCACTCTTTAAGACTGCATATGATCCACTTTTGCGGCACGCTCATGTTGCCCCTTCACCCGACGCACGCCAAGCTCGCGCGGGTGAATCAGCCGCTGATGTCGCTCGACGTAGCATTGCTGCCATAACTGAATTACTAGAAGCGCGGCACACGCATATCGCGGCAATCATCATTGAACCGCTGGTGCAATGCGCCGCAGGAATGGCCATGCATGATCCATGCTTTATCACCGAATTACGGACGCTATGCGATCGCTATGAAGTGCATTTGATTGCCGATGAAATTGCCGTCGGATGCGGGCGCACCGGCACTTTCTTTGCTTATGAACAAGCTTCCATCCAACCTGATTTCTTGTGCTTATCAAAAGGCATTAGTGGCGGCTATTTGCCGCTATCCGTGGTGCTAACACGTGAGGCAATTTATGCTGCATTTTATGACGATGACACCGCCCGCGGCTTTTTGCATTCACATTCGTACACCGGCAATCCGCTCGCCTGTCGAGCCGCCCTGGCGACACTTGATTTGTTTGAGACAGAGGATGTGCTGACGCGTAATCGCGCAAAATCAGAGACGCTTGCCGGCCTTTTAGAACCGCTAGCCACCAATCCGCAAGTGCGCCATCTACGCCGCTGCGGAACCATTATTGCATTTGATGTTATCCCCCAAACCGTCACTGCGGATAAGGCTCTTGCTAAGCATTCAAACGAAACTTCTACGCCACCGGCGACTTTCGCGCGTCGTTTCTTTGAGCTTGCCTTGCACAACGAGCTTCTGCTACGTCCAATCGGCAACACGGTATATCTCATGCCACCGTATATCTTATCTAGCGAGGAAATCACCTTGCTGGCCGCACGTACCTGCGCCACGCTAGAGCAAGTGCTCGCCGAACAGGCCTAAAAATGGAAGCCCTGACGACCCTTTTAACCCATCTACGGGACCTTGACGCACAGGCCTTGCGCCGCCAACGGCGCTGCACTGAAACAGGCTGTGCCACGCATATGCAGGTTGATGGGCGGACTATGGTCAACTTTGCCAGCAATGATTATTTAGGACTGGCCAGTCATCCTAAATTGATTGCGGCCTTGGTCGAGGGCGCCACGCGTTATGGCGTAGGCAGCGGCGGCTCACATTTGTTGGGAGGGCATTCACAAGCCCATGCCGCGCTTGAAGATGAACTTGCTGCCTTCGCTGGTGGCTTTATTGATAGGCCGCGCGCACTCTATTTTTGCACCGGTTATATGGCCAATCTTGCGACGCTGTCTGCGCTCGCAAGCCCAGCCCCAAATTCCCCTGGAGCGACGGCCACCCTTTTTTCGGACGCCCTTAATCACGCTTCATTAATCGATGGCGCACGCCTCTCGCGGGCTAATGTACAAATCTATCCACACGTAGATACGAGCGCCCTTGAAACTTTATTAAGCGCGTGCAAAACTCCGTTGAAGCTGATTGTGACAGATGCTCTTTTCAGTATGGATGGAGATCTTGCACCGCTTGATCAGCTGCTTGCTTTGGCTGAAAAATATCAGGCTTGGCTGGTGGTAGACGATGCCCATGGCTTTGGCGTACTGGGAAGCCATGGCGCCGGAACGGTCTCCGCATTTGGGCTACGCTCACCACGCCTGGTTTATGTTGCCACACTCGGTAAAGCGGCCGGCGTAGCGGGCGCTTTTGTGATTGCGCACGACACTGTAATTGAATGGCTGATACAACGTGCACGGCCCTATATTTTCACCACCGCCTCACCGCCAGCTATCGCTCACGCGGCGTCTGCTAGCCTGACTCTGATTGCCAGCAGCGAAGGGCAAACCAGGCGCCAACAGCTACAACAGCGGATCACGCAAACCCGCACGTTATTACAGAACACCGATTGGCAATCCATCGATTCTATAACCGCGATCCAACCATTGATTATCGGTGAAAATGCACCGACTCTTACCCTCGCCGCGCAGCTTGACGCAAAAGGACTATGGGTACCTGCCATCCGCCCCCCCACGGTCGCACCAGGTGCGTCAAGATTACGCATTTCATTGTCGGCGAATCACTCGCCGGCCGACCTTGAGCAACTCAGCGCTGCATTACTGGCCCCTGAAATTTGATGAATCCATCCTATTCTTTTTTTGTTACCGGCACCGATACTGAGATTGGCAAAACGCTTACATCGGCCGCATTACTGAGTGCCTTCGGCGCTCGCGGTCTACGCACAGCCGCCATGAAACCAATCGCAGCAGGCGCCGAATACCGCAATGGCGTTTGGCATAATGAAGATGCTGATTTGCTTGCGGACGCAGCAAATGTTACCTTGCCACGTACCTTGACCACACCTTACCTATGCAAAGAAGCCTGTGCCCCGCATCTCGCCGCCAGGCAAGAAGGAATCCGCTTCGATATCGAGCAGATCAGACAATGTTATGCTACAGTAGCTCAAGCAGCCGATTGCGTTGTGGTCGAGGGCGTAGGTGGCTTTCGAGTACCGCTTGATGACCATTATGATACCGCCGATCTTGCTTGCGCGTTAAAACTGCCGGTAGTGCTCGTGGTGGGTTTACGTCTTGGTTGTTTAAATCACGCATTATTGAGTGCCGCGGCGATTTGTGCGAGCGGGCTTACATTCGTTGGCTGGGTCGCCAATCAAATTGATCCAACTATGCGTTACTTTGATGAAAACATTGCTACACTGCGCATGCGTTTTGAGCAGCAATACCGCGCGCCACTATTAGGTAAAATTCCGTATTTGGAATCTCCGTCGGCTGCGGCCGCCGCGCTTCATTTAAATATTGATCCACTGCTCGCGCTCTGCGCTAAGCGCCTTTGATAGAGGGAAAAATGACACAAGCGACTTGTGCGGAGCACACTGCTCCATCCACGGCCCTAACGCCTTTAGCTTGCGCGACTAATGAGGCTAACGCAGCCCCTTGGAAAATCGCCGACATCCTTGCGTTATATGAGCTACCGTTCAATGATTTGGTGTTTCGCGCGCAACAAACCCATCGCGCTCATTTCGATGCAAACGTCGTGCAATTGTCCACTTTGCTCTCCATCAAAACCGGTGGCTGCCCAGAGGATTGCGCGTATTGTCCGCAATCTTCACACTATGATACTGGCGTTGACGCCGATAAATTAATGCCCCTTGATGAAGTGCTAGCGGCAGCACAGGCGGCTAAAGCACATGGCGCCACCCGCTTTTGCATGGGCGCGGCCTGGCGCAGCCCCAAAGAGCGACATCTGGCACCTGTGATGGAGATGATTCGCGAGGTTAAAGCGTTAGGGCTTGAGACTTGCGTCACTCTAGGCATGCTCGAAGAAACGCAAGCGCAAGCGCTTAAAGATGCGGGCCTTGATTATTACAACCACAACTTAGATACCTCCCCTGAGTTTTATGGGCAGATCATCAGCACTCGCACCTACCAAGAGCGACTGAATACGCTTGAGCATGTGCGCGAAGCGGGGATAAATGTGTGTTGTGGCGGCATCGTCGGCCTAGGTGAGTCACGCCGCGAACGGGCAGGGCTGATTGCCCAACTCGCTAATTTAGACCCTTATCCAGAATCAGTACCGATTAATAATCTCGTGCAAGTTGAAGGCACGCCATTAGCCGGCACTGAGCCGCTAGATCCATTTGAATTTGTGCGTACGATTGCGGTAGCGCGTATCACCATGCCACGCGCGATGGTGCGTTTGTCGGCTGGCCGCGAACAGATGGATTCGGCGTTACAAGCGTTATGTTTTTTGGCTGGTGCAAATTCAATTTTTTACGGCGAAAAACTGTTAACCACGGCAAACCCACAAGCAGAAGCCGACCGAGCTCTACTCACACGGCTAGGGATGCGGGCTGATGCAGACTGTGCGGCTTGATGATGCTCTCGCTAGCCACTGGTTAAGCCGCGCGCCGGCCAAGGATGGAAATTTAATCTTCAGCGTAAGGTCAGCATCCGTTGGGGCGTTTGCAGGTAGCCTCTAAAAAATAAGGCTGTGCCGGGTGTGTAAAGTACGCGTTCTTTCCAGCAAATACATCAATCACGCTGCGCCGTGATTCCTCAAAAGCGGAAATGTAATGGCTCTACCCTCAGTTTTGCAAAACCTCGCTCTGCCTGTGATTGCAGCGCCAATGTTTGCCGTGAGCTACCCAGAATTGGTGCTGGCACAATGCCAAGCTGGCATTGTGGGGGCTTTTCCGGCATTAAATGCGCGACCTGCTAGCTTGCTTGATACTTGGCTTACGAGCATTGAGCAAGCGCTTGATAGTTACCGGGCGTTACACCCTAACGCGTGTATTGGCCCACTTGCGGTCAATCAGATTGTGCACGGCACAAATGAGCGACTTGAAGACGATGTACGGGTTTGCGTTGAACATCGGGTGCCCATTTTTATCACCAGCTTGCGCGAGCCAATTAAAGAGCTCATAGACGCAGTCCATGCCTACGGCGGAATTGTATTACATGACGTAATCAGTATTCGGCATGCGCACAAAGCACTAGAAGCTGGGGTGGATGGTTTGATTTTGGTGGCAGCAGGTGCAGGTGGCCATGCCGGCACTTTGTCACCCTTTGCATTAGTCGGCGAGGTACGGCGCTTTTTTGCGGGACCACTGGTCCTTTCTGGCGCAATCACCACGGGCCAAGCTATTTTTGCGACCCAAGCCATGGGCGCCGATTTTGCTTATATTGGCACCCGCTTTATCGCTACGCAGGAAGCCAATGCAAGCCATCAATATAAAAATGCGCTGATTGAGGCGAATGCAGCTGATATTATTTACACCAATATTTTTACCGGTGTGCACGGCAACTATATTCGGCAAAGCATTCTTCAGGCGGGATTAAACCCAGATCAATTGCCCACTACGGACAAATCAAAAATGGTTTTTGACAACAACCAGGCCAAAGCGTGGCGAGATATTTGGGGAGCCGGTCAAGGCGTCGGCTTGATAGAGAATAGCCCTTCTGTAGCAGAACTCGTGACACGCTTAAAAGACGAATACAATCAAGCTCGAAGACAATTTAACTTCCCTCTATGATGCGCCCAAAGTTTCTACCAGATTTTCTCACCGTATCTATCCTCAGCGCAGTGGTCCTAGCTAATATACTGCCATGCCAGGGTGAAGCGGCCATGGCTTTTGGTTGGGCTGCGAATATCGCGATTAGCATTCTGTTTTTCATGCATGGCGCCAAATTGCCACGCGCAACATTACTAGCAGGCGCCACCCATTGGCGCGTGCATCTGCTGATTTTCAGTTGCACCTTTATTATTTTTCCATTGCTTGGCTTAACGCTCAAACCCATTCTCTCACCGCTTGTTACGCCAGCTTTATATACGGGGGTTTTGTTTCTATGTATGCTGCCCTCTACCGTACAGGCATCGATTACCTTCACTTCGATCGCCAAGGGTAATGTAGCCGCTGCGATATGTTCTGCCCCGGCCTCCAATCTGATCGGCATCCTTATCACACCGTTACTTGCCAGTTTACTACTTAGCCAACAGGGGTTCAGCAATACTTTATGGCTGTCTGCCGTGAAGCAAATCACATTGCTTTTGCTGGTGCCTTTTTTCATCGGCCAAATTACCCGCCCCTGGCTCAGTGCATGTTTTGAACGTAATACGCGGATTTTGAAATTGATTGAACAATGCGCAATTCCGCTGGTTGCTTATACTGCCTTTAGCGAGGCGGTGGTACAAGGTTTGTGGCTGCAGGTGCCACCACGCTCTCTCGTGGGTTTGATGATTGTGAATGGAGTACTGATAGCACTAGCACTGATCATCACCAAATCTTTGAGCAAGCTTGCTGGTTTTAGCCAAGCTGACCAGATTGCCGTTATATTTTGCGGCTCACAAAGAAGCTTGGCCTCAGGGGTCGCCATTGCACAAATCGTTTTTGCCGGTTATACAGTAGGTGTCGCCATCCTACCCTTAATGTTGTTTCATCCGATGCAGTTAATGGTAGGCTCCTTACTGGCACAGCGCTACCGTGCACGTGCCATGCGCTATACACCTGACCACCTGACCCCGATGGCAAACCGAGATTAATCCGCCATCCAGGAACATTCACACAATAAAAATCCACATTGCGCGTCTTCAAGCGGCTCACGCTTCCTGTCAGTTGGCGCTAGCCTGGATAGGGCAATTGTAATGCGCGATTTAGAAAGTGTGCGCAGTGGCTTAACCACCACGATTCATTTTTTATTCTCGGCAACTTACCCAGCGATGCTAAACGGGCAAGTTGCTCAGTGAGCATTTACAGGGTGAAAGCTCTATTTAATCCTAGACAATGCCTGCCACTGTCCATTCACCACTTTATAAATCGTAATGTCGCCATGCTGCAAATCGCCACGTGCATCATAAGCGAGCATTTTCATGGTGATTGACGGCATTTCAGTTTTAGCCAGCAAAGGTAAATATTTTGCCGGCTCGGTTGAATCAGCTTTTTTCATTGCATTGAACATTGCCATCGCGCCATCGTAGGCATAAGGCGAATAGGTTTGCACATTTTCGTTAAAACGCTTTTTATATTTATCAGCATATTCTTTACCACCTGGCATTTCGTCAAGAGATTGGCCCACCAATGAGGCTACCGTACCTTCGGCAGCTTTCCCGGCAAGCCTTAAAAAAGTATCTGATTTAACCATCTCGCCGGCTATCAATGCGGCTTTTATATCAAGCGCTTGCATCTGTTTAACCATCGGTGCAGCTTGTGCATCAGCGCCGCCATAGAAAATGGCTTGCGGGTTAAGGCGCTTGAGCTTGGTTAGCACCCCTTTAAAATCAACCGCTTTATCGCTGCTATATTCACGGCCAATGATTTTGGCACCCGCAGCTTTAGCGGCTTTTTCGAATTGATCCGCTAAACCTTGACCATAAGCCGAGCGATCATCAACGATAGCCATCCTTTTAAAGCCGAGACGTTTGACTGCAAAAGCGCCTATCACCGCCCCCTGCTGAGTATCCGAAGTCATCATCCGAAAGGTTGTTTTAAAACCTTGTTGGGTATATTCGGCCGCAGTTGCCATCGCGATTTGAGGAATGCCTGCATTGGCATAAATACGAGACGCCGGAATCGTAGTCCCCGAATTGAAATGACCCAGCATCCCTTTAATGCCCTGATCGGCAAGCTTTTGCGCTACGATAGTACCCGTGCGGGGATCCGCCTGATCATCTGCCATATTCAGCACGATCCGAATCGGCTTACCCGCAATGATAGGTTTAGTTGCATTGAAATCTTCTACCGCAAGTAGGATGCCATTTTGGAAATCTTGGCCGTAATGTGCTTGCGCCCCCGTCAGCGGTGCCGCACACCCAATTTTTACCTCCTCGGCGGACTGTGCAAAAGCCGTCATGCCGGTGCCCATAAACCACCCTGCTAGCATCATGCGGATTACTTGCTTAATCATTCTTCCCATTGATCCCTCGTGTGTTTTGATTGGTCAAATCGATGTTAGCTCGTCTATCACCGAGCCTGTTTTAAAGGTGCAGGTTAAGTTTCGTTAAACTCAATTACGTGATCATCAGCAAACTTGCATTACCCCCCGCAGCCGCTGTGTTGAGGCTAACCGAGCTTTCGCTTAAAAGCTGCTCCAGGATGTAATCGTCTTCATTTGAAGCCAGTGCTCCAGTCGCCACGCTCTGTATGCCAATCAGCGGGCCCGGGCGCGCCGCAATGCGCTTAACCAGCGGTTGTAACAGCGCCCGCTCGCCCTCGAATAGTACTGCATCAAACGGATCTTCACGAGAGCGTTCTACACTGACATGGTGCTCGAGGATGGCGGGAAGCGTCTGAACCCATGCCATCTCAGGAGGGTTGTGACTAGGATCAGCAGGATGATGCGCGCTGCCTGAGGCAAACAGCGCATGATTGCCCGTAGCTAGCGCGGCAGCCAGTTGTGCGCGCGCTCCGCTTAGCGTAGCTGCCTCGCACCTTATGGTCCCGCGGCACTTCAGCGAATAGGTGTTTTCTTCGCCCGTTGGGCCAGGTAGGATAAAGGTCGAGCCAACGATGATGTGTTTTAAGTAGCGCTCGCAACGCAGCGCAGTCAGCGTATCATTTTGGGTGGTCAGCCAATCACGGTATGCAGTCAATCTCGCCACCGCAGCACGAGTCGTTGCCGTCTCGACTAAGCTCCCGTTGCGCGGAGCTTGCCGCCACGTCAACCTAGCAGATGTTTGCAAGGGCCGTTGCGACAGCAAACGTAGCAAATAAAGCGGCCCCCCCGCCTTTGGCCCAGTCCCCGATAAACCTTCACCACCAAATGGCTGTACGCCAACCACCGCACCAATCATATTACGGTTAATGTAGAGATTGCCAACCCGCGCACCTTCGCTGACATAGGTGATGGTTTCATCAATTCGCGTATGTAGGCCAAGCGTTAAGCCATAGCCTGTGCGGTTAATCGCCTTAAGTAAGGACTCAAGAGCCGGACGACGATAGCGGATAATATGCAACACCGGGCCAAATACTTCATGCTTTAATTCATTGATCGCTTCAATTTCAATTAACGTTGGCAAGACGAAGGTGCCATTAGCAAAACCACGCGTGGCCGACGCGTCAAGCAACCGTGGCTGAAACACTTTATGCCCTTTGGCCCGCATCGTCTCGATATGGTTTTCAAGCGTTGCTTTAGCCGCCGTATCGATTACGGGGCCAACATCCGTGGCCAGATAAGCCGGGTTGCCGATCCGCAACTCTTGCATGGCCCCTTTGAGCATCGTCAAGATGCGCTCAGCCACCTCCTCTTGCACGCATAAGACCCGCAGTGCGGAGCAACGCTGACCGGCAGAATCAAACGCCGACACCAGAACATCGGCGACGACTTGCTCGGCTAGCGCAGATGAATCCACAATCATGGCATTTTGCCCACCCGTTTCTGCGATCAATGGCATCGGTTTACCGTAACCATCAAGCCGAGTAGCCAGCGTTCTCGCAATCAGCCTCGCCACTTCTGTTGAACCGGTAAACATCACGCCACTAACGCGCTCATCAGCAACCAGCGCGGCTCCCACTGTCTCGCCAGCGCCTGGCAACAACTGCACGACGCCAATCGGCACGCCCGCTTCGTGCAAGATCCGAACTGCCTGCGCCGCAATCAGCGGCGTCTGTTCCGCAGGCTTTGCTAGCACCGGATTGCCTGCTGCCAAGGCCGCAGAAATTTGTCCCATAAAAATTGCCAGCGGAAAATTCCACGGACTAATGCAAACGATTGGCCCAAGCGGGCGATGCGTTTGGTTGGAAAATTCATGATCGATTTGCGCCGCATAATAGCGCAAGAAATCAACCGCTTCGCGTATTTCGGACACCGCGCTCGCCAGCGATTTACCCGCTTCTCGCACCAGTAAACTTATCAGCGTATATTTTTGTGCTTCAAGTAGATCGGCTGCCCGCGTCAGACACGCGGCCCGCGCTACCGGTAGCGTCATTTGCCAAGCAGGCGCTGCAGCACCTGCAATCGCCAGAGCAGCCTTCACTTCAGCTACGCTAGCGTCAATCACCGTACCGACAATGTCACCTTTATTGGCGGGGTTAAAACTATTACGTACCGGGCTATTCCCGTCCATCTCTATGTCCGCCCCCAGGATAGGCGCTGCCTGCCATTTCATATTCATGCTGGCGTACAAAACAGAAGATAGCCGAGCGAGCTGATTTTCGTCGGATAAATCCAGTCCACTTGAATTAACGCGTTCATTCTCATAGAGATCACGCGGCAACACAATTTTCGGATGGGCAGCTCCCAGCGGGGTGACCTTTAAAGCCTCTTCAATCGGATCGGCAATAAGTTCATCAAGGCTCACCGTTTCATCCGCGATGAGATTAACAAATGAAGTATTGGCCCCATTTTCTAGCAAACGCCTAACCAAATAGGCCAGTAAGCTTTCATACATGCCCACCGGCGCATAAATCCGGCATGGACGTTTTATGCCACAGCGGTTATGGAGCGCTTCATAAAGTGGCTCACCCATGCCATGTAAACATTGAAACTCATATTGGCCCACGTAATAATCCGGGCCAGCCAAATGGTAAATGGCCGCCAGTGTATGAGCATTATGGGTGGCAAATTGCGGGTAGATCGCGGCTGGCGCGGCGAGCATTTTTTTGGCACAGGCAAGGTAAGAAACATCCGTATAGATTTTACGCGTATAGACCGGATATCCCTCTAGCCCTTCAATTTGCGCGTGTTTGATCTCGCTGTCCCAATACGCCCCTTTAACCAAACGCACCATCAACCGGCGCTGGCTGCGCACGGCTAAATCAATTAAGTAATCAATCACCAACGGGCAACGTTTCTGATAGGCCTGAATCACAAAACCTAAACCGTTCCAGCCAGCGAGCGCCGGATCAAAACACAACGCCTCTAACAGATCAAGGGACAACTCCAATCGATCTGCTTCCTCGGCATCGATATTTAACCCAATATTGTAATGATGAGCAAGAGTGGCGAGAGCCTGCACGCGTGGCAAAAGTTCAGCCATAACACGATCTTTCTGCGCCCGCGCATAGCGTGGATGCAGTGCAGACAATTTGATTGAAATACCGGGTTTATCATAAATATCATGCGCCCCAGCTACTTTGCCAATAGCGTGAATGGCTTGTTTATAAGCCGTAAAATACGCTTGGGCATCTTCGGCTGTGAGCGCCGCCTCGCCCAGCATGTCATATGAATAAAGAAAATTGCGCGCTTCAAGTTTGCGGCTGTTGGTCAGTGCTTGAGCGACTGTCTCACCACACACAAACTGCTCACCCATCAGTTGTATGGCGAACTCGACCCCTTTGCGAACCAATGGCTCGCAGCCTTTACCAATCAGTCGAGAAAGCGCAGCAAACAAACCTATCTCACTATGACTCGCGACTAGTTTGCCGCTCAGCATTAAGCTCCAAGCCGCCGCGTTCACAAATAATGAAGATTTTTGAGCGATATGCGATTTCCAGTCACCGTGGCTAATCTTATCTCGAATCAATGCTTCACGCACGGCGCTATCAGGAATACGTAGCAACGCTTCGGCCAAGCACATCAAAGCCCCCCCCTCTTGACTCGACAAGGAGAATTCGTGAAGCAGGTCTTTAATGCCGCCGCCCACGGATTTAGTGCGTAGCGCTTTAACCAAGTCACTGGCAAGCGTACGCGCCGCAACGCTTTGCTCAGCCGTTAAATGGGCTACATCAATAAGGGGGATAATGGCATCAGCTTCTGGGCGCCGGTAGGCAGCTGTAATGGCTGCGCGTAGTGACGATTGAGGTTGCTTGAGAGGTGTCAGCATCTTTTTTTGTTTCTTGAATGAGAAGCAAAGTTAGGCCAGTTTAATTAACCCCTCTGACCTAGTAAAGAAAAACTTGCTTTCCCTGACAAAAATCCTCTTGATGCAACCGACGTAGTTGACCCGCCTCATCTCAGCGAGAAACCTGCAGCGTTCGTGCAATAAGCTTACGTTTATCGCCTTCAGGCAACAGACCAGCAAAAAAAGGCCGACTCGCGCGATCATCAAAGGGCTCTGCTTGCAATGGTAGCGAACATAATAAAGGAATCGCATCCGCTCTTTCCAGCCATGCCGTCGCATAGCGAAAGTTTAACCTGCCATCCAGTCGCGTCAATGCGCCAACATAATCATCAAACAACCAAACCTCAAGCCGCTTAGTCATGGTTATCGCTCTCTAAGCTAGGATGCATCGTCAAAGTCAGCTCACTACCTAAAGCCTGGATGACCCGTAATACTCCCTTAAGCTGAATAGTCGGCTTGCCCGCCTCCAGTTCGACCAGAAAGCGCACGCCGACATTGGCGACTAACGCCAGTTGTGGTTGCGTTATTTTAAGTTGTTTGCGGGCATGACGTAGCGCCGCGCCCAAATCTGCCGAGGTATGAATAATAGCCATAATAATTTCCTGTTCGGGAAATTATCTGCCTAAATCTCAATCAATGCAACAAAATTTCCTGTTCGGGAAATAATTTTGAGCTCATTTAGATATCAAGCGGATCTACTTCGAGCGACCAGCGCACAATCCCTTTGACTTTGAGCGTACGCAAATGAGGCTGCCATAAATGGAGTGCGCTTTGCAGCGCGATGCGCGATGGGCTCTCAAGCAGCAATTGGGCCCGATGTACATGCATGACTTTAACTACGGCCATGGGTACGGGGTCATAACAGGTTACCCGTTCAGCGCCAGACAAACCATGCAACAATTCTATTGCCTGCATCAGAAAAGCCTGTGCGGCTTCTAAGGTACGGGCCTCAGCACGGAGTAACGCTTGGTAGACAAAGGGCGGCAAACGCGCTTGCCGCCGCTCCGCCAGGGTCGTCTCAGCAAAACCCGCATAGTCATGCCGGGCCAGCGCTTCATACAGAGGATGCTGCGGGTAACGCGTTTGCAACAGGACCTCACCTTGACCGGTGCGACCTGACCGTCCGCTGACTTGCATTAACTGGGCAAAGAGCCGCTCGCTCGCGCGAAAATCATGCGAAAACAGCGCAGCATCCGTATTCAATACGCCCACCAGCGTCACCCGCTTGAAATCATGACCTTTTGCGATCATTTGCGTGCCAACTAGAATATCTGCCTCGCCTGCATGTACTTCTGCGAATAACGCCTGCGCACTCCCTTTGCGGCGCGTACTATCCGCATCAATGCGTAAAATCCGAGCGGTCGGCAAAATCGCGGCGAGCGTCTCTTCAATTTTTTGCGTGCCTCGTCCAAGCGGAGCTAAATCAAGATTGCCACAGTCCGGGCAAGCACGCATGATGGGGGCTTGCCAACCGCAATGGTGACAGCGCAATTTCCGTTCAAGCTTATGCAGCACAGTATAAGCACTGCAGCGCACGCAACCGGCGACCCAGCCGCATGCATCGCAAGCAAGTACCGGCGCATAGCCACGCCGGTTTAAAAAAATCAGACTTTGCTCGCCCCGTACTAAGCGTTCCTGCAGCGCCTTAACCAGAGCGGATGACAGCCCCGAGTTTGGGGCCTCAGCCGGGTGCCTGTTATCGCCCATATTGATCAAGCGCACCGTTGGCAGCACTGCCTCGGTATGCGCGCGCTGCGTCAGGGTTAGCCGGGTATAGCGGCCCTGTGCAACTTGCTGCCAGCTTTCAAGCGACGGTGTCGCCGAGCCCAGCACAATTGGAATATTCAGTTGTTTCGCACGCCAAACGGCCAAATCACGCGCAGAATAACGCAACCCTTCTTGCTGTTTATAAGCTGCTTCATGCTCTTCATCCACGACAATCAACGACAGCCTTGGCAACGACGCTAACACAGCTAGCCGGGTCCCCAACACGATACGCGCCTGCCCTGTATGTGCGGCCAGCCAATGCCGCGCACGCGCACCTTCGGCTAAACCACTGTGCAAAGTGACAATGGCTTGCGCAGGCCAGGCCGAAAAGCGCGCCCGGAAGGCCTTTTCAAATTGGGGCGTTAGATTAATCTCAGGCACCAACACCAGCACCTGAGCCAAAGGGTCGCGCGCCAACAAACCGGCCACCATTTGCAAGTAGACCTCTGTCTTACCGCTACCCGTTATTCCATATAGTAAAAAAGGAGAAAAACCGCGCGCTGAATTTAGCCCGCGCAAGACCACCGTTTGCTCAGGGTTTAGAGTCCGCGCCACCATCAGCGGTGCCTGGGTATCCGCCATGATGGGCAGAGCGGCCAGTGCGCCATCCTTAGGCTCGCCGCTTAACGGTACAGAAGCCGGGATCAACAGCCGCGGCCAACGTTTTGCATTGCGTAGCGCTGGCGGCAGCGATGGTAAGGCGACTTCACCGAGTGAGCGTTGGTAATAATCAGCGGCAAAGGCCAACAAGGCCAACCATTGAGTTGACAGCGGCGGACAATCAGCCCAAATAGCCTCGAGCGTACGTAAGCGTTCAATGGGTATGTCACTATGTTCGACTACCTCACACACTAATCCGACTAAGGACCGCCTACCAAACGGTACAGACACCAACTGCCCGGGTTGAGGCGCCGGCAAAATAGTGCAAAGGTAATCAAACAGCGTTGGGATAGGTTGGTCTAAGGCGACACGAACAATTAAGCGACTCATTACAGGCGTTTGCACGCAATCTCCAAAACGACGCGTTTGATATACGAAATCAACAGATCAAATTTAAAGTAATGCATACAATAAACAGCTAACTACCGGATTTCTAGGCTTTTTTTGAGCTTTCCACAAATCCTGTGGATAACTTTGTTGAAAACTCGCTCTTTAGCCGCTGAAAAGGCCAAGACAAAGGCTTTACCTTAGTTTGCCCAGTTTCAAAGCAATTTTCACAAATCCTTATTAATCAACCACTTAGAAAAATACAACGGTACTCTTTTGCCATTTATAAAAAAATTGACCCACCTCTTGCAATAGGCGGGCTAATTGTGTATAAGTCGCTCACTTAGCCAATCAGCCTATCCCCTGATAGAATTTACCTAGGAACCGACGGAGTACTCATTCAAACTTAGGCTAAGCGCCTACTGCACGCGCAATGAGCGGCTATAAGAATGAACTTCATCGACCATTTCAGCCACATGCTCAGGAGGCGTTAAAGGCAAGATACCATGGCCAAGGTTAAAAATATGGCCGGCCTGATCGCCATAACTATCCAGGATTGAACGCACTTCGGCACGAATGGCAGCCGGCGAGGCAAATAGCACCGTCGGATCGAGGTTGCCCTGTAAGGCCACACGGTGGCCAACACGCTCACGGGCGTGGGCCAGATTCACCGTCCAATCAAGACCAACCGCCTGCGCACCAATCGCCGCAATTTCCTCTAGCCATTGGCCACCACCTTTAGTAAACACAATCACCGGTACTTGCTCACCATTATGTTCACGCTTTAGGTTTTGGATAACGGCTCTAGTATAGGCCAGAGAAAACTGCTGAAATTTACCATCAGCCAACGCTCCGCCCCAGGTATCGAAAATCATCACAGCTTGCGCACCCGCATCGATTTGCGCATTGAGATACGCCGCGACAGCCTGCGCATTAATCTCAAGTATGCGGTGCAACCAAGCCGGGTGCTGATAGAGCATCGCTTTAACCAAACGAAAATTGTCGGAGCCGCCGCCTTCGACCATGTAACAAGCAAGCGTCCACGGGCTACCAGAAAAACCTATCAGCGGTACACGCTGCTGGCCATTGGCATTGGTCAGCGCGCGCCGGATCTGGGTAACGGCATCGGTCACATAAGACAGGGTCGAATCAATTGCGGGTACCGCCAGCCGCGCGATATCAGCTTCGGTCCGCAGCGGACGGGCAAAACGCGGGCCTTCACCGGTTTCAAAGCTTAGACCAAGCCCCATCGCATCGGGAATCGTCAAAATGTCCGAAAAAAGAATCGCCGCATCAAGCGGGTAACGCTCTAGTGGCTGCAAGGTCACTTCAGTAGCGTAGTCAGGATTTTTCGCCAGTGCCAGAAAACTGCCAGCACGGGCGCGGATGCGGTTGTATTCAGGCAGATAGCGACCTGCCTGGCGCATTAACCAAACCGGTGTATGGTCGGTGGGCTCGCGTTTAAGCGCACGTAAAAACGTATCGTTTGATACAGACTGCAACATTTTATTACTCCTAAAACCGCTTAAATCCACCAGAATGCCACTAACGGTTTCAGCACAGAGGTGCAGTAACGGTCGGTCCTCACGCTAACCCCGTAGCGTGAGGCTTCAGCGAGCCTCTTAGGCCGGCTTTTTTATTCTAGTTAATGCTGGTTGCCAACCATTTTTCGTGGCTGTACCCAGGCATCGAACTCAGCCTCGCTGACATGGCCCAGAGCCAGCGCCGCAACTTTTAAAGTGCTGCCTTCACGGTGGGCTTTTTTCGCGATTTGTGCGGCTTTGTCATAGCCGATATGTGGGTTTAGCGCAGTAACCAACATCAAGGATTCGTTTAACAACGCATCAATACGGTCACGGTTTGGTTCAATGCCAATGGCACAGTGGTCGTTAAAGCTTTGCGCGCCATCTGCGAGTAACCGAATCGATTGCAACACGTTATGCGCAATCATGGGTCTGAATACATTCAACTCAAAATTACCGCTCGCGCCACCGAAGTTGACTGCCACGTCATTGCCAAATACTTGGCAACACAACATGGTCACAGCTTCTGCCTGGGTTGGGTTAACTTTGCCCGGCATGATTGAGCTGCCCGGCTCATTTTCTGGAATCAACAATTCACCCAAGCCACAACGCGGCCCACTCGCTAACCAACGGATATCATTGGTGATTTTCATCAAACCGGCAGCCACGGTCTTCAGCGCGCCATGCGCATGCACCAGTGCATCAGCCGCCGCCATGACTTCAAATTTATTGGGTGCGCTGACAAAGGGCAGGCCGGTGAGCGAGCTAATTTCTGCGGCAACCTTATCGGCAAAAGCGGGGTGCGCATTGAGGCCCGTGCCAACGGCGGTACCGCCCAAAGCGAGTTCATACAAATGAGGTAAAGCCGCCGCCAAATGACGCATTCCCTGCTCAAGCTGTGCCACATAACCAGAGAATTCTTGACCAAGCGTAAGCGGTGTCGCATCTTGTAAGTGGGTGCGCCCGATTTTAACGATATCCGTAAAAGCCTGCGCCTTCGCCGCCAAGGTATCGCGCAGCGTTTTTAAGGCCGGCAATAATGTATTCGCAATCCCATCGGCCGCCGCAACATGCATTGCGGTTGGGAAGACATCATTGGACGATTGTCCTCGATTGACATCATCATTCGGATGAATCTTACGCGCCTCTCCGCGTTCGCCGCCCGTTAATTCACTCGCACGGTTCGCAATCACCTCATTCAGATTCATATTCGTCTGAGTACCTGACCCCGTTTGCCAGACCACCAACGGAAATTCATCAGGGTGCAGGCCTGCGATGATTTCGTCAGCAGCCTGAACAATGGCATTCGTTTTATCAGCAGGTAATAGCTCAAGCGCATGATTCACGGTGGCGGCTGCGCGTTTAACCTGGGCGAGCGCTCGAATCAATTCAGGCGCTTGTTTTTCATTTGAGATTTTGAAGTTATGCCGTGAGCGTTGCGTCTGTGCGCCCCATAAGCGGGCATCAGGTACAGCAATGTCACCAAATGTGTCACGTTCAATGCGAGTTTTTTCTTTCATGTGCGGATGTCTGGACGGCTAAGAAGAACAAGCCGAACATTATATACCGACTCAAAAGGCTGCAAACTTATTCAAAAGAGTTTATTGAACGTGACGGCAGCATTAAGAGGTGCGCAAGCTAACTTCGATTCCGCCGTAATCGCTGAATAGCTGCCAACTGAGCTGCGGCATAAGCCAACTCTGCTTGGGCCGTCGCATATTCAACGTTTGAACCCGTATTTTGTAGAGCCTCTTCAGCCTCACGGCGCGCTTGCTCAGCTTTTGCTTGATCAAGGTCTTGGCCGCGAATGGCGGTATCAGCTAACACCGTCACCACGCCCGGTTGAACTTCAAGTATGCCGCCAGCGACAAAGATAAACTCTTCAGCGCCGCCCTCCAACTCAATCCGCACAGCACCAGGGCGAATTCGAGTCAGTAAGGGTACATGGCCAGGCAAAATACCCAACTCACCTTCTTCGCCCGGAAGCGCAACAAATTGCGCCTGCCCCGAGAAGATTTGCTCCTCGGCGCTGACGACGTCTACTTTGATGGTTGCCATATAAATTCCTGCGTGAAACCCGCTTTACTGGATTGTCTTCGCTTTTTCAAACGCTTCGTCAATCGTGCCAACCATATAAAATGCTTGCTCAGGCAAGTGGTCACATTCACCATCGGCAATCATCTTGAAGCCACGAATCGTTTCGGTGAGTGGCACATATTTACCTGGCGCACCGGTAAAGACTTCCGCCACGTGGAACGGTTGCGATAAGAAGCGCTGCATTTTACGCGCGCGAGAAACAGCTAACTTATCTTCTGGTGCCAGCTCATCCATGCCCAGGATCGCGATGATATCGCGCAGTTCTTTATAGCGCTGCAAAATCGCTTGCACGCGGCGGGTGATCGTATAGTGCTCTTCACCAATCACGTTCGGATCAATCTGACGTGAAGTTGAATCGAGTGGATCCACTGCCGGGTAAATACCCAATGAAGCGATGTCGCGGGATAACACAACTGTCGCATCCAGATGACCGAAGGTCGTAGCCGGCGAAGGATCGGTCAAGTCATCGGCGGGCACATACACTGCCTGCACCGAGGTAATCGAGCCTTTCTTGGTTGAGGTAATACGCTCCTGGAGGCGGCCCATTTCTTCGGCCAGGGTTGGCTGATAACCCACGGCGGATGGCATCCGGCCAAGTAAAGCAGAGACCTCAGTACCCGCTAACGTGAAGCGGTAAATATTGTCGACGAAGAACAAGACATCACGCCCCTCATCACGGAAGTGCTCGGCCATGGTCAAACCGGTTAAGGCGACACGCAAGCGATTGCCTGGTGGCTCGTTCATCTGGCCGTAGACTAATGCAACCTTATCAAGCACGTTGGAGTCTTTCATCTCGTGGTAAAAGTCATTACCTTCACGAGTCCGCTCGCCAACCCCGGCAAAGACGGAATAACCACCATGCTCTTTCGCAATATTGTTAATCAACTCCATCATATTAACCGTCTTGCCAACGCCAGCGCCACCAAATAGTCCGACCTTACCGCCCTTGGCAAATGGACAGATTAAATCGATCACTTTAATGCCGGTTTCAAGCAATTCAGTGGACGGAGAGAGTTCGTCAAACTTAGGGGCTTTTTGATGGATTGAACGCTGATGCTCGCTAGCAATTGGACCCGCCTCATCGATCGGCCGACCCAACACGTCCATAATGCGGCCCAAGGTTGGTTTACCGACCGGTACTTGAATCGAGTTACCGGTATTTTTAACTGCCAGACCGCGACGCAAACCTTCAGATGAGCCTAGGCAGATCGTGCGCACGACGCCGTCACCAAGCTGTTGCTGCACCTCAAGAATGAGTTCGGAGCCTTCTAGCATCAGTGCATCATAAATTTTAGGCATCTGTGCGCGCGGAAATTCGACATCAATCACCGCACCGATGCACTGTACGATTTTGCCTTCTGCCATCGTGGTACTCATCAATTTTCCTTTAGCTGTCTTTAAAGATTTTAGAATGGGTTGCTATGCCCATCAGATCATGTTTTGGGCCATCACAAAAGACCGTTAAACCGCTGCCGCACCACTTACAATTTCGGACAATTCCTTGGTAATGGCGGCTTGGCGGCTTTTGTTGTAGACCAACTGCAAATCGTTGATCACTGTCTTGGCATTATCCGAGGCTGCTTTCATCGCAACCATACGGGCCGACTGTTCAGACGCCATATTTTCCGCTACCGCTTGATAAACTAGCGTCTCGACATAACGTAGCAGCAATTCATCAACCACCGCTTGCGCGTCTGGCTCGTACAGGTAGTCCCATGCATGAGACTGACTAGCCTGCGCAACATGCGGTGCCGTAAGCGACGTCATAGTATGCTCACTACGCTGGCTAAATCGCTCACCGGCCAACGGCAATAACTGCTCAATCACCGGCTCTTGTTTCATGGTATTAACGAAACGAGTGTAGGCTAGATACACAGCATTAAGCTTACCTTGGGCATACGCGTCAAGCTGTACTTTAACCGCGCCAATTAATTTTTCCAGGTGCGGGGTGTCGCCCAACTGCACCACATGCGAGGTTACTTTGACGCCCATCCGGCTCAAAAAACCAAAGCCCTTGCCACCAATTGCAGTGGCTTCGATCCGCAAACCTTGCGCTTCAAGCGTTTTAAACTTGGCCATCGCGGCCCGCAAAATATTGGTATTCATACCGCCGCACAAGCCTTTATCGGTGGTCACCAGAATCACGCCGGCTTGCTTGGCAGCTTGATTTTGCGTGATGAACGGGTGCTTGTATTCGAGACTCGCCTGACTCATATGAGCCGCAATCTCTCGTACTTTTTCAGCATAGGGACGGGCCGCGCGCATACGCTCTTGCGCTCGGCGCATCTTTGAGGCCGCCACCATTTCCATCGCTTTAGTGATCTTACTCGTGTTTTGAACACTTTTGATCTGGCCGCGAATTTCTTTCATGCCTGCCATTCATCACTCCTGATTTTGCTTTGAAAGCCAGCTCTTGCGTGCGCCCAGCCTTCTATGCTCCGCATTGTGCGCATCAGAGACCTCAAGCGATTGACCGTTTAAAATCTTTAAGCACTGCGTGTAGCGCCGTTTCATCACTTGCCGAGAGTTCTTTTTTCTGCTCAATCCGCTGCACCAAATCAGCATGGCTGATTTTGAGATGTTCGCGCAAGCTTTTTTCAAAGCTGGCGACGGCGTCGACTTCAACCTCGTCAAGATAGCCATGATTTGCAGCGAAGAGCGCAACCGCCAACTCCCATACTTGCAATGGATGATATTGCGGCTGTTTAAGCAACTCCGTCACCCGACGGCCACGCTCAAGCTGTTTGCGCGTAGCCTCATCTAAATCAGACGCAAATTGTGCAAACGCCGCCAACTCGCGATATTGCGCGAGGTCGGTTCGAATCCCGCCTGACAATTTTTTAATGATCTTAGTTTGTGCGGCACCGCCCACACGTGAAACCGAAACCCCCGCATTAATCGCCGGCCGAATGCCCGCATTAAAGAGATCGGTCTCCAAAAAGATCTGACCATCCGTAATCGAGATCACATTGGTTGGCACAAAGGCGGTGACGTCACCCGCCTGGGTTTCAATCACTGGCAGCGCCGTCAATGAACCGCTTTTACCTGTTACTTTGCCTTCGGTAAATTTCTCAACGTAGGCTTCGCTGACCCTTGCCGCCCGCTCAAGCAAGCGCGAATGTAAATAAAATACATCACCGGGGTAAGCTTCACGGCCTGGTGGCCGGCGCAATAACAGCGAAATTTGACGATACGCCCAAGCTTGCTTGGTTAAATCATCGTAAATAATCAATGCATCTTGGCCACGGTCACGGAAATACTCTCCCATCGTGCAACCGGCATAAGGCGCGATATATTGCATCGCAGCCGACTCTGAAGCTGCCGCACAGACCACGATGGTATATTCAAGCGCACCATGCTCTTCAAGCTTGCGCACCACATTCATCACCGACGCTGCTTTTTGACCAATCGCAACGTAAATGCAGGTCAGATTTTTACCTTTCTGATTAATAATGGTGTCGATTGCGACTGCAGTTTTACCTGTTTGGCGATCACCAATAATTAATTCACGCTGGCCACGGCCAATCGGCACCATTGCATCAATTGATTTCAGCCCTGTTTGCACAGGCTCTGAAACAGATTTACGCCAAATCACGCCTGGCGCAATCTTTTCAATGGCATCGGTTTCTTTGGCATTAATTGGGCCCTTGCCGTCAATTGGCTGACCCAACGCATCGACTACACGGCCAATCAACTCTGGCCCAACAGGCACTTCCAGAACGCGGCCCGTACACTTGACGATATCGCCTTCAGAAATATGCGTGTACTCGCCCAAGATAACCGCGCCCACTGAGTCACGCTCAAGATTTAACGCAAGGCCAAAAGTCTGCCCAGGAAATTCAAGCATTTCGCCTTGCATCACATCAGAAAGTCCATGAATGCGACAGATCCCGTCCGTTACGGATAAGACGGTTCCCTGATTGCGAAGCTCAGTGCCAGCTGTAAGACCTTGAATCCGCGTCTTAATAAGTTCACTCACTTCCGCAGGGTTAAGCTGCATATTTTGCTCCTAATCATTCAATTCTGTGAAAGCCATCTGCTATGCTGTGAGCGCTGAACGCATCTGCGCTAACCGTGTGCGCACTGACGTATCATGCACTTTATCGCCAACCGTGACACAAATCCCGCCAATCAGAGTCGGGTCTATTGTCACATGCGGCTTGAGCTTACAGCCAAATTTGCGCTCTAGCGCGACCAGCAAGGTTGACAACGCTTCGCCCTCAAGCTCAAAAGCACTGGTAATCAGCGCGTCTGCAGCCCCTTCGCTGGCGTTTTTCAATGCCTCAAACTGTGCCGCGATTTCATTTAAAACATGAAGTCGGTGCATATCAGTGAGTATTTGCACAAGGTTGTTAAGCTGCTCGGCTTGTTCAGCCGCAGCAGGCAAAGTCACCCCCGACAGCAGCAATTCGTAAATTTGCGCACGCTCTATCTTAGGGTTAGTGACCACTGCATGCACTTCAGGCAAACTAGCGATATGCGCCAATTGCTGCAACCAGCCAGACCAAGCGGCAAGGTCACTGCCTTGCGCTACCTGAAAAAGCGCTTCAGCATAAGGGCGAGCGAGTGTAGCAAGTTCCGCCATAGTTAAAGCTCGGTTTTGAGTTGCTGCAATAATGCAGCATGTGCTTTACTGTCAATTTCGCGCCGTAAAATTTGTTCGGCGCCTTTAACTGCGAGCTCAGCCACCTCATTGCGCAATGCTTGCCGGGCAGCCACAAATTGCTGCTCAGCTTGCGCCTGGGCTTGCGTAACAATGCGCGCTGCCTCGCTTTGCGCATTACGCTTGATTTCCTCAGCGGCCACCTGGGCCCGCTTTTCGGCTTCAGCAACACGTTGTTGACCTTGCTCGCGCGCTTGCACCAGGGTCTGCTCAACCTGCTTATTCACCACGGCCAACTCAGCTTTGCCCTTTTCCGCCGCGGCCAAGCCGTCGGCGATTTTCTGGGTGCGCTCATCCAGTGCATTGATCAACGGAGGCCACACGAATTTCATCGTAACCCATGCGAGGATCAAAAACACCACCGCTTGCGCAACGAGGGTTGCGTTAATATTCACGATGTGCCCTTATTCTGAAAATACACTGGGTTCTTTAGCTTGCCAATGGCGCAAGCAATGGATTAGCAAAAGCAAACAACATTGCAACCCCAACGCCAATCAGAAAGGCCGCATCGATCAAACCCGCTAGCAAAAACATTTTAGTTTGCAGTGGGTTCATCAATTCTGGCTGACGTGCGCAAGCCTCGATATATTTACCGCCCATCAACGCAATACCAATACATGCGCCAATTGCGCCTAGACCAATAATAATGCCGATCCCTATCGCAGTTAGTCCTTGGATATTGGAGATAAAAGCTTGCATGACAACTCCTTGATTTAAAATTTAAAACAAAAATTAATGACTATCGTGTGCTTGACCCAGATACACCAGCGTCAGCATCATAAAAATAAATGCCTGCAACAACACAACTAAGATATGAAATATTGCCCACAAACTGCCAGCTAGCACATGACCAGCAAAACCAAAAATGGAGGCATCTAAACTGAAACTCCACAAACTACCCAGCAGGGCAATCAACAAGAACAACAACTCTCCAGCATACATATTGCCAAAGAGCCGCATACCCAACGAAATGGTCTTAGCAAGGTATTCGATAACATTGAGCAATAAGTTAAAAGGCCATAGTGCAGGATGCTTACCGAAAGGCGCCGACAGCAACTCACGTATAAAGCCACCCACACCTTTTATTTTAACGCTGTAATACAACATTAATAGCAATACCCCTAGGGCGATCCCTAAAGTCGCATTTAGATCAGCGGTTGGGACAATACGGTGATTAGGAATCACGCTGGCTAAGCCAAGCCAGCCAATTACTTTCGCCGGCAAATCAACGGGCAGCAAATCTAGCGCATTCATCAGCGCGACCCAAAGAAATACCGTTAAGGCCAGTGGCGCAATAAAGCGGCGGCTACCATGAATCATTGATTTCGATTGGCTTTCGACCATCTCAACCAGGAGCTCAATCGCACACTGGAAGCGGGATGGCACACCACTGGTTGCACGCCGTGCGGCAAAATAAAGCACGCCAATCGTCACCAACCCCATTAGCACCGACCAAAATAGGGTATCTATATGCCATACTGAAAAATCCACAATTGAAGTTTGTGGCTTATTCGAAAAATTCTGCAGATGGTGCCCAATGTACCCAGAGGGGTTTAGGGTATGAGTTGCTGTATCGGCCGTCATATCTCAAATTTACGTTTTTAACTCAATTCAACAAAATTCTCTGTGCGATTATCCGCATGTGCACTACCTTCACCGCAAAATCAGCACGCCCCAATATACTTTGAGCACGACAATGTAAGTTACCAGTAACGCCAGCCAATTTATCGCAGGAAGACAAACCCCTGCCGCGACAAACATCGCAATGGTCAGGCCAATCTTCATTACCTCGCCCACCACCCAGCTTGCCGCCGATACTCTTGTACTTAAGCGCAATGCAAACAAAGCAGCGGGTATCCAGCCGATGGCGCCACCGGTTAAAGCAGATAGCACGGCATTGCCTGGTTTACTAGCAAACGCTCCAAATAGCACGGCCATCGTAACAGACAACGCTATTTGCGCCTGCACAACTTTGAATGGAGTGATCCGCATTGAGCGCTTCATTTAAACCGCTAAGCGGCAGAACCAGAGGATCCTCATCTGTTTGCCACTTTTACAAGGCTGGCATAAGCGAGATCGTGCACTATAAACAAACAGCGCGGGCAATTGTAAGCGATTCCGCGACAGAGCTCAAGTTTTTGTAGTAGGCGACTCTCTCAAAAGCTTTTGGCGATAACACCTATAGACGTGGATCCAGAGGAACACGTAGGCGCTCAATAATACCTTCAAGCGCATCAAGGCCGCCGAAGTCAATGGTTAATTGACCTTGGCCTTTGCGCTTTAATTTAATTTTGACGGTTGCCGCTAACGCATCAGAGAGCTCTTCTTCAAGCCGCATAAGATCTTGCCCTTTGTCATGTGCACGTTTAGGTGATGCTAGGGTCGATTTAAGCGAGGCCGTTACCAGTTTTTCAGCCTCACGCACAGACAGCCGTCGATTAACGACCTGGTTAGCAAGTGTGATCTGCGCCGCAGCATCCACGGCTAACAGCGCTCGTGCATGCCCCATATCTAGATCTCCAGCAACCAACATAACTTGCACTGGCTGCGCTAGATTAAGTAAGCGCAATAAATTTGACACGGCGCTACGCGAGCGGCCAACTGCTTGTGCCGCGTGTTCATGGGTAAAATCAAATTCATTTAATAAGCGTTGAATCCCTTGTGCTTCTTCCAGCGGATTTAGATCTTCACGCTGGATATTTTCAATCAAGGCCATCGCTGCTGCAGCTTGGTCAGGGACATCCCTGACCAAGACCGGCACTTCACTCAGCCCGGCCAAGCCTGCTGCCCGAAAGCGCCGCTCACCCGCAATGATTTCATAGTTATCGCTGTTCGTAAGCGGGCGTACTAAAAGCGGCTGGATTAAACCCTGGGCACGAATACTGGCGGCCAGCTCTTGCAATGCGCTCTCGTCCATTCTGGTACGCGGCTGATATTTACCAGGCTGCAATTGCGCGAGTCGTAATGTGCTTGGACGGCCTTCTTGAGGTGCGGCCTCAAGTCCATGAGTTCCCGCGCCTAACAAGCTATCAAGCCCGCGTCCCAAACCCTTTTTTCTGCTTACTGCATTCATTTTGCTCTCTTTCGTCTCTATTTTACTCGAACGCGCTTAATCATCTCGACACCAAATTGCAGATACGCTTTTGCGCCTCGGGAGTTCCGATCAAACACCACGCCAGGCATGCCATGGCTAGGCGCTTCTGCTAGCCGCACATTACGCGGAATAATCGTATTAAAAACTTTATCGCCAAAATGCTGCTGGAGTTGATCAGATACTTGTTGTTGTAAGGTAATCCGTGTATCGAACATGACCCGTAATAAACCAATAATTTGCAGTTCACGGTTGAGATTGGCGTGCACCCGCTTAATCGTGTCGAGTAAATCAGTCAGACCCTCAAGCGCAAAATACTCACATTGCATTGGGATAATCACGCCATTAGCGCAACATAAGCCATTGAGCGTCAGTAATGATAAGGCGGGCGGACAATCGATTAAGATAAAATCATATTCCGCACTAACGGTAGCAATCGCATTTTTAAGTTGCCGTTCTCTTTGAGGACGGTTAACCAACTCAATTTCAGCACCCGCGAGTTCACGGTTAGCAGGTAGTACATCATAGCCTGCTGCTGATTTTACGCGTACCTCGGCAAATGCTACACCATCCACTAAAACGTCATACAGCGTATGTTCGCACTGCGTCTTGTCAATCCCACTACCCATCGTTGCATTGCCCTGCGGATCAAGGTCAACTAACAAGACGCGCTGCTTATGCGCCGCAAGACTCGCTGCAAGATTAACCGTGGTGGTGGTTTTACCAACCCCACCTTTCTGGTTTGCAACGCAAAAGATTTTAACCATTATCTAGCCTTTTATTTCAAGCGCCAAGCTTGATTTGAACAAGATGCCGTTTCGCATCAAGGAACGGAACCGCCAGCTCAATCATATTGACGACCTTCGCATCAGCCGGTAAGGCCTCTATTTCGGTTGCCGGCTGAGTGCCCTTCATGGCCCAGATTGAACCGCCCGGAGCGAGTAAATGCCGAGCCAGTGAGACAAAATCCGCTAATTTAGCAAAAGCCCGGGAAAGAATGATATCAAACGGCTGCTCAACCTCAACGCCTGGCTGCAATGACTCAACCCGGCCGGTTACCACGGCAACATTTGGCAGGGAGAGCGTTACTTTGGCTTGCTGCAAGAAAGCCGTTTTCTTGTGAACAATATCATTCAACGTCACCTGCCAAGCAGGTTGCGCAAGCGCCAAGACAATCCCTGGCAAACCACCGCCAGAGCCAACATCAAGCACAGTTGATGGGGTACACCGGCTAAGGTGGGGCAGAATCGCTAATGAATCCAGTAAATGCTGGACTAACATCTGATACGGTTCCCGAATCGCGGTGAGATTATAGACCCGGTTCCATTTCGTCAGTAATTCAAGATACGCCAGCAAACGCGTTTGCTGGTTGTCATCCAGTACAACACCTGCGGCCATTGCGCCTTCATTAAGCGTATCGGCAAGCAACCGTGAATTTATTTGCATATTGTTTTTAAATAAAGCGAAATCCATTGAACCCTATAGCTCAATGTATCAAGCCTTTGATGGTTGCTTATCATTTGTTTGCGTGGAATTTAGCTGGATATTTTGATTAAATTTCTTTTTCAAATAAACCATCAAAAGTGAAATTGCGGCAGGCGTCACGCCGGAAATTCGTGACGCTTGTCCTATGGTTTCCGGTTGATATTGATTTAATTTTTGGCACACTTCAACCGACAAACCATTCACCATAGCGTAATCAAATTTATCGGGTAGGCTAGTATTTTCATGTGCTTCATTGCGTTCAATCTCGTTCGCCTGACGCTCAATATACCCTTCGTATTTAAGACTAATTTCTACCTGCTCTTGGATTTGTTGCCTTTGGTATTCATCAGCCGCAAGCGCTTCCGCAGGGGCATAAACACTATTTTGCATAGCCATAAGAGCAGTATAACCAATACCTGGGCGTCGTAGCAGATCGGCAAGACTATATTCGTGCTCAATAGGCTTACCTAATAGTGACGTAGCCTCGTCTGCTGAAAGCGTCTTTGGCGTGACACGAATTGATTTGAGTCTTTTTGTTTCACGTGAAACAGCTTCGCGTTTGAGGCTAAAAATTTCCCAACGATCTTTATCAACCACACCTAAATTCCAGCCGATTTCAGTTAAACGCATATCAGCATTGTCTTCCCTCAAACTAAGCCGATATTCAGCCCGGCTAGTAAACATTCTATAAGGCTCACAGACACCACTTGTCACTAAATCATCAACCAATACACCTAAATAAGCTTGATCGCGGCGTGGCACCCAGGCCGCTTTTTCTTGAACTTTAAGCGCTGCATTGATCCCCGCCAAAAGCCCTTGTGCAGCAGCTTCTTCATAGCCAGTTGTGCCATTAATTTGGCCAGCAAAGAAGAGATTTTGAATAGCCTTTGTTTCTAATGATGCTTTTAAGCCACGTGGATCAAAATAATCATATTCAATCGCATAGCCTGGCCGCAAGATATGCGCATGTTCCAGTCCAGACATCGAACGTACCAATTCTAATTGAACATCAAAAGGCAAACTGGTAGAAATGCCATTCGGATAAATTTCATGCGTCAGCAACCCTTCTGGCTCAAGAAAAATTTGATGCGACGGTTTATCTGCAAAACGGTGAATTTTATCTTCAATCGATGGACAGTAACGTGGCCCAGTTCCTTCAATCACGCCGGTATACATCGGGGACCTATCTAAGCTGGCACGAATGATGTCATGCGTGCGCTGATTTGTGTGGGTCATCCAGCAGGGTAATTGAGCAGGGTGTTGGTGCGCGTGTCCGATAAAAGAAAAAATTGGCGTCGGGTTATCGCCTGGCTGCTTTTGCAGCTTTGAAAAATCAATAGTACGACCATCAAGCCGCGGTGGGGTACCTGTTTTCAATCGTCCTTGCGCCAGCTTCAATTCTTTAAGACGTGCAGACAGTTGAACTGAGGCTGGATCGCCCGCGCGACCACCAGAATGGTGATTTAATCCAACGTGAATTTTCCCATCTAAGAACGTACCCGCGGTCAGCACCACGGAACGCGCGCTAAAATGGATACCTAACTGGGTTTGAACACCGGTTACTCGATCACCTTGAACGATTAAATCAGTCACAGCTTGCTGAAATAAATGCAAATTAGGCTGAGTTTCTAAACGATGACGGATCGCTTGTTTATATAACACGCGATCGGCTTGAGCCCGAGTCGCTCGCACTGCTGGGCCTTTTGATGAGTTAAGTGTACGAAACTGGATCCCCGCCTCATCTGTTGCTAGGGCCATTGCCCCCCCTAACGCATCAATTTCTTTAACTAGATGTCCCTTGCCAATTCCGCCAATTGACGGATTACAACTCATTTGGCCTAAAGTTTCAATATTATGGGTTAACAGCAGTGTATTACAACCCATACGAGCGCTAGCTAAAGCCGCTTCTGTACCAGCGTGGCCACCGCCGACAATAATGACATCGAACTCTGTTGGATAAAGCATTGCATTTCACACGTTGTCGCGTGAACCTTAAAAATTTTTGGTCTTTTATTATAACGGTTAAAGACTTCACATAAATACTGTTTTTAGATGACTGTTTCACGTGAAACAATTTCTACTCATTGACCTAAACAATTCGTCTTACTTATCCACACAAAGCTGTGGATAAGTAGACTCTAATCCTGAGGAAATGATGTGGGCCCATTCTGGATAACTCCCACTTTTTCAACTTAAGAAAAAAGTTATCCTCTTTATCCACTTCCCCATACGAGATTTTTACAAGCGCTTATATATCTTCTATCCACTTGATTCCAAAGCGAAAAATCTACTTTTCCACAGAAATCATGGAGGCTTATTGTTACTACTATTTGTATATATAAAACTATTATAAAAACCAGTAAACCTGGACAACTTAGCTTCCAACGCTAAAGACTTATCTGTATTTCAGATGAAAATCTTCCCAAAAGCTGTGGCACAATAAGGGCTCTCCAAATGTATCAAGCCACTCGGCTCACTAAAAAAAGTAAGAGGGCTATTGCCTTTTGATGCATTCGCTTAGCTCGTAGAACAACTAATGTGCATGGCTAGGTATCCGTATCAAGCACTATGCAAGTACGTAGATCCAACCTCTGCAACATTGTTTAACTAAGGAAAGTTACTAATGAAATCGGCGTTTTCATACTTACCTCATTGGCCACTCGTTCCAGATGCAGTGTTTTGGGTAGGACTGACTCTACTAACCGCCGGTTTATGTGGTGAATTGTGCTGGAAAGCATGGCGTCTACCACGCATTACAGGCTATAGCATTATCGGCTTGCTTGCCGGTTCGGCAGGCTTTGGCGTGATTGACAGTGCGCTAGCCAATAATGCGCGATTTTTAATGGACGTGGCGCTTGGCATGCTACTCTTTGAATTAGGTAGCCGGCTTAGCTTACGATGGATTCGTACGAATCCATGGCTGATTGCAACCAGCCTTGCTGAAGCCGCCTTAACCTTCGCTACGGTGATGATCGTATTGCACCTGATAGGTGTGCCACTGATGACAACCACAGTGATCGCGTCTATTGCAATTGCAACTTCACCTACAATGGTCATCCAGTTAAAACATGAACTTAAAAGCGAGGGACAAGTTACCGAAAGATTACTCGCATTGACTGCGCTAAATAGTATGTATGCAGTGGTCCTGCTAGAACTTGTATCAACTTGGATGCACCAAGAATACTATGGCAATCTATTTGCTACGCTAACTGAGCCCTTCTATCTTATCTTAGGCTCACTCGCGGTAGCCTATGTGCTTGCACGTAGTTGTCGGCGAGTTAATTTGCAAGATGAGCATTCGTTTGTGATCTTAATTGGACTCGTACTACTAGCCATTGCAATTACCCACATGCTAGAGCTCTCGACTCTTCTCGCTTTGCTCGCGGCTGGCATTATTCTTAAAAATTTCGATCCGCGTCCACAGTTATGGCCAGCACACTTCGGTACCGCAGGCTGGCTTTTAACGGTCGTCCTTTTTGTGATTACGCTGATTTCATTTCAATGGAACTACGTAGCGCTTGGCGGATTTGCGGCGTTGGCGATGATTGCTGCACGGATGCTGGCAAAACTGATTGGCGTTTTAACTTTTGCTAAGCCAAGTGGCATTAATGTAAAACAGGGTGTGGCGCTTGGTTTAGCACTCGCGCCGATGTCTGCCTTTGCTTATCTGTTAGTTGAAAATACGTATAATCTCTACCCAGATTTTGATCCGCAATTACGCGCAATTATGCTGTGCGCAATTGTCATCTTGCAATTATTCACGCCACTTCTGGTCTATTCGAGCCTATCGTCTATCGGCGAACGAGGACAATAAAAATTATCCGGGACGGCCTCTTTTAGAGGGTCGTTCTAAATAGGAGTTAGCTTGACCATGAGTCTTGAACCTTTTAACCCATCTAAGCCGTTTACTTTTGGTATAGAGCTTGAAATTCAACTCGTTAACACACACGATTATGATCTAACTAAAGCAGCCACAGATCTGATGCGACTGGTTAAGGATCAAAAAGTACCGGGTGATATCAAGCTTGAGATCACAGAGAGCATGATCGAAATGGCAACCGGTATTTGCACCAATTACCATCAAGCATTGACTGATTTGGGAGTGCTCCGTGATGTCTTGGTCACGGCCGCTGAAAAACTGAATATTGGCTTATGTGGCGGTGGCACCCATGCATTTCAGCGCTGGCATGACCGGCAGATTTGCGATGAACCCCGTTTTCACTATATATCGGAACTGTACGGCTATCTTGCAAAACAATTTACTATATTTGGCCAGCATGTTCACATTGGTTGCCCAGATGCAGACAGCTCGCTTTTTTTGCTTCATTCATTATCACGCTATATCCCGCATTTTATTGCCCTATCTGCCTCATCGCCCTTCGTGCAAGGTGCCGATACGGGGTTTCATTCAGCTCGACTCAACTCAGTATTTGCTTTTCCAATGAGTGGCCGCGCACCTTTTGCGCTGACTTGGTCTGATTTTGAAGAATATTACGCAAAGATGATTAGCACCGGCGTGATTCAAAGCATGAAGGATTTTTACTGGGATATCAGACCCAAACCTAACTTTGGCACCGTTGAAGTTCGCGTGATGGATACGCCATTATCAGTAGAAAAAGCCGCCGCCATTGCTTGCTATATTCAGGCGCTGGCACGCTACTTATTGCTTGATAGGCCATTAACCCTGCATGAAGACGACTATTTAGTGTACAACTTTAACCGCTTTGAGGCGTGCCGCTTTGGACTTGCAGGGATGAATGTTAACCCGCAAAGCGGCGAGCGGCGTACGATTGCACAAGATATCATGATGACTCTTGATGTGCTGACACCCCACGCACAAGAATTAGAGTGTACAGACGCACTTGCAGTGGTGCGCAAGCAGGTCCAAGCGCAGACCAATGATGCGACCTGGCTGCGCAATGTATATCGCGAGCAAGGCTCTTTGCATGAAACCGTGCGCCAACAATGTCAGCTTTGGCGTAATTAACCTCTGCTGAACGAAAAGAAGTGGCATTATGTTGAAAAGATGAATCACCTAAACAATTCATTAGAACAAAGAGGAACGCTTGAATGAGCTTGCGCAAAATTGCCGTACGCCGTTCAGGCGTGCATGGACGAGGGGTGTTTGCTGCGCGGCGATTGCTTGCAAATGAACGTATTTTTGAATACAAAGGCGAGCGTATTTCATGGGAAGAAGCTGAAAGACGTCACCCTTGGAATCCAGATGAACCCAATCACACCTTTTATTTCGCTTTGGACGACGGCAATGTCATCGATGCTAATTTTGGAGGCAACAGCGCGCGTTGGATCAATCATTCATGTGCGCCAAATTGCTATGCTGAAGAAATCAATGGGCGTATTTACATCTATGCATCACGCACGATCGAAGCCGGCAAAGAGTTATTTTATGATTATGGGCTAGTCTGTGATGCACGTCACACGAAAGCATTAAAATTGGCTTATGCATGCCGCTGTGGCGCGCGTAAGTGTCGCAAAACAATGCTCGCGCCAAAATGAATAATGCAATAGAAGAAATTTACGTCAGTACGGATGTTGAAGCGGACGGCCCCATTCCTGGGCCGCATTCAATGCTAAGTTTTGCTTCAGCGGCTTACACTTCAGATAAACGTCTAGTGGCCACTTTTAGTGCCAATCTTGAAACGCTGCCAGAAGCGACTGCGCACCCCGTACAGGCTGCTTGGTGGAAAACACAGCCCGAGGCATGGGCTGCTAGCCGGCAGGGCTTGCAGCCACCGGAAAAAGCCATCACGGACTATGTTGCATGGGTTGAGGCATTGCCAGGTAAACCGGTGTTTGTCGCATTTCCTGCAGGTTTTGATTTTACCTTTATGTTTTGGTACATGATGCGTTTTGCTGGCCGTTGCCCTTTTTCTTGGTCAGCGCTTGATATTAAAACGCTGGCCTTTGCTATGACCGGCTTGCCTTACCGGAAATGCATTAAACCGCGTTTTCCGGCCCATTGGTTTGATGCACATCCGCATACCCATATTGCACTTGATGATGCGATTGAACAAGGTGCGTTGTTTTGTAATATGTTAGCTGAGTTAAGGGCGCAACAAAAAGAAAGTGGTTCTGGTACGGACGAATCACTTTAATACAATTTTTCACCCCACGACCTTCTAATCAATATCAAAATTGTGTCATTTTTTCTACTTTTAAATGACCGAAATTTTGATGGTGATCAAATTCAAAAAACGTTTTTAGCGAAGCAAATGCAAGTCTGATAATACGGATTACCTATATTCCGCTACCCCCCGTCTCAATCTGATAGATTTTGCAGGCGGTCTGTCCGAACAATCGCACGATCTTGATTCTGAGTTCATGGAGGTTGGAGACGGCTTCGTGGATTAAGG